>QZKW01000022.1 GCA_003599885.1 Desulfobacteraceae bacterium
TTTGGTGTAATTGCCCCAGCCGGTTTCAAAATCATCATAGACCAGTGTCGTATATCCGCCGGTTGCGGAGATACTGGCGGATGCCTGATCAGAGTCAGTCCCGCCGCGGCCATCATCAACGGTCAATGTTACCGTGTAAGTTCCGGCCGCCGCGTATGTGTGGGAAGGGTTCACGCCGGTGGCGGAGCCGCCGTCACCGAAGGTCCAGGCATAGGTCAATGTATCGCCGTCTGTGTCGGAAGAACCGCTGCCGTTGAAAACAACCGCCTGTCCCGCCGTGCCGCTATATGGGCCGCCGGCATTGGCTGTCGGCGGATGATTCACCGGCACACTGGCAATATTGGCGGATGCCTGATCAGAGTCAGTCCCGCCGCGGCCATCATCAACGGTCAATGTCACCGTGTAAGTTCCGGCCGCTGCGTATGTGTGGGAAGGATTCACGCCGGTGGCGGAGCCGCCGTCACCGAAGGTCCAGGCATAGGTCAATGTATCGCCGTCTGTGTCGGAAGAGCCGCTGCCGTTGAAAACAACCGCCTGCCCCGCCGTGCCGCTATATGGGCCGCCGGCATTGGCTGTCGGCGGATGATTGACTGTAGTGGCCAGAGTAAATGGCGTGTTTTCCGAGCGGGTGAATGATCCGCCGGATGCGTAAACGACGGCGCCTTCTGCCAGTTCATAGGACCCGGTTCCATAAGCGCAGCAGATTCCATCGCCATATGAGTCATAAATCGTAAAAGAGTAATTGCCGTCCGGCAGGCAAAAATCCTCGCTTATGGTGGCAGAGGCTGTGCTGTAAGGACCACCGCTGGCGATGGTCGATCCGGCCGCATTTTTTATTACCCAGGTGGTCTCGCCGGGGTATCTATCCAGAACGATGGTTAATACCAGCGGATGGGTGGCGCATATGCCGGCAATTTTTGCAGTTGTATAGTCTGTCCCCGTTGCTCCGGCATTATCGGTGACGATCAGGGAAACATTATAATCTCCGGCATTCGCGTATGTGTGGGATGGATTTGGGATAGAACTGGAATTTCCATCGCCGAAATCCCACTCATAACTTATGATGGTGCCGTCGTTGTCGAAAGACCCGGCGCTGCTGAAGCTGATGGCGGCCCCCTGGTCGCCGGTATAGGGACCGTTGGCATTGGCCGTGGGTGACAGGTTCCCACTGCCGCTGCCAAGCGCAGCACCTGCATCAATCATCCCGTAGCCGCTGTATTTGTCCCATCCGGCTCCGGATTCCACGTTCTGGACATCACGGGCGGTGAGCACGATCTGCTGCCGGACCTGACTGGGCGTCCATCCGGGGTGCTGAGATTTGATGAGCCCGGCCACCCCGGCGGCAAAAGGCGTGGAACAGGAAGTTCCGTTAAACCACATGCTGTAGTCGCCGGCATCATAGCCGCCGGAACCGCCAATATCGGTCGTTGGCAGAATAGTCGGAGCAAGGATGTCCACCGCATTGTTCGCATCCGGCGTGGATGGGCCGTAATTTGAACCCCACCAGCGTTCACCATCGCAGGTATACCCGTTGGGATCTGTACTGACCCCTGAGTTTACTTCACTGCTATTGCTGCTGCTTCGTTTCCGGCCGTCACAGGGATTTGCCGCGCCCACGGCGATGACATATGGGTTGTTGGCCGGATAGCTGATGGCGCTGGCATTCTCATTTCCCGTGGCGGCCAAAATGGTTACGCCGGCGTTGTGGGCATAAGCTATGGCGGTATCAGTTGCGGCGTCGCTGCTGAGAGCAGCGCCCAGACTCATACTGACGACATCGGCGCCATTGTCGGCGGCATAATAAAGCGCATTCTGAATGGCTGAGAAATACATGGTGCCATCGCTGTTAGCGACTTTAAGGGGCATGATGCTGCACCCCCCCGCCACTCCTGCCGTGCCGATTCCATTGTTGGCAGTGGCGGCAGCAACACCCGCGCAGGCGGTTCCATGCCCCGGGTCTGCGCTGTTGTCATCCGGATTTGCGTCATTGTCTCCATAATCATAGCCGGTCACAAGGGTCAGATCCGGATGGTCAATGTCCACTCCGGTATCGACGATGGCGATAACAATATTCGGATCCCCATAACCGCCCAATGCCGTCCAGGCGGTCTCGACGTTGCCGTCAAAACCGGGGGTTCCTACCGCTGTGCCGCTGGGATGTCCGCCGCAATTCCAACAATAACTCTTCAGTTGGCCGGTATTGTGATGACCCCATTGACTTGAATAATTGGGGTCGTTGGCGGCGTCGGCCGGATAGGCGATCCAGTCCGGCGATGCGTCGGCAACGTCCTTGTCTGATTTGAACTGGTCAATCAGTATCTTGATGTCTGAATTTTCCGGCACGTCAAGCGTATACCAGCGCGACACACCTAACTTTTTTTCCATCCTTCTGTTTTTAACATTATGGTAGGCCCGTTTTCGGGCCTTGACATTGAAATTGATCATTTTGTTGTCCAGCAGCGGCAGCCCGGTGAGAATACCATTCTGGCCTGCGGCGTTGTTTTGGAAAGCGGAGGAGCTTGCCGCATTTTCCGTTAACTGGATCAGTATCCTGTTTTTGGCATGAGGCGGATCTTTTTGAAAATGGCTGGGGGCGGCTGTTTTATTGCTGCCGGGTTTTGGGGAAACTGCCACTGCATCCGATATACAAAAGGCGGCCAGAAAGATGCTCGCAAGGAAAAGGCTCAGTATTTTTTTCATACAACTCCTCCAATTTAGACAGATCATATCAAAGAGCGCCGTTTTTTTCGAAGGAGGATGATATGACGTTTTTTAAAGAATTTCCGGGCCTCATGGCCTGGGATGCGGTGATGGTTTCGCCGTCAAAGCATTACTTTTAAGATAATAAGGCAGATCTGGAAATCTGTCTATACAACCGTAAAAGGTTTGATTATTAAAAACAACGCAAAAATGAAATTACGCTGCCGGAAATTTGCTGGCAAATTTTATCGTGAATGAATCTGCTCGCAGTTTTGCCCGCATGATTATGTGATAAATTCTTGGAAGCGCAAGCTTTGCATTTTATTTTTAGTTGACAGAAAATGAACATTCATCTAATTGACTAATTGAATCAATAAGTCAATAAATAGGGTGTTCATGGACAGAGACAAAAAGAAGAACGAAATTTTTCAGGCAGCCCTGAAAGTGTTTGCCCGTTTCGGGTACCAGAAGACCACCGTGGATGACGTGGCTTCCGAGGCCGGTATGACAAAGGGGAATGTCTATTTTTACGTGTCCAGCAAGCGGGATCTTTACGAAAAAACGGTGAGCAGCGCACTGCAGAAATGGCGTGATACTGTCGGCGAAGCCGTGGCCCAAGTTGATGATGTGGTGGAGAAATTCTCCATCATGGCAAGCCTGTCCTTTGAATATCTTGTGGGACAGGAGGAACTGCGCAGCATTCTGACCATGGACCAGAGCATCTTCAGTCTGACGCCCCGGGAGGACCGTTTTTATGAGATCAACCTCGGCGCCATGCAGCTGATCAAAGACATCCTCAAGCAGGGGATCAAAGAGGGCCGGTTTTGGAGCGTGGATGTCGACCCCACCGCCGAACTCCTGTTTTCCATTTACATCATGTTTCTCATCAAGCGCTATGTGAAGTCCGAAGGGGTTTCCGCTGCGCGCATGTACGAAGAGGGTATGACGATTATCCTGCGGGGATTGTGCGCAACACCGCCGGCATGTTTAGCATAACTATTTGTAAAAGCAGGAATAAAAAAACTTAAAAATAAGGAGGGGTATCCATGACCGAGGCGACAGTGCAGGCACTCAACGGGCTCAGGGATCTGAGCATGATCAAATGGTATGTCATTCCGCTGCTGGCCATTGTGATCTACATCTACGTCAAAGAGATTAAGCTGGCCAAGGAGTCGGGCAACTGGAATGCGGTATTTTCCGGGCTGACCGTCTTTGGAGTGGATTTTTTTAATGAAACCTGGAACGGATGGGTACTCCACTTCACCCAGCGCAGCGCATTCTGGACCACGCCGGGGGACACGGCCCTGCGCACCATGGTGGGCTGGAACATCGAGATCATGTTCATGTTCTCTCTTGTCGGCATTATTTTTTATCACACGCTGACCGAAAACCGGAAAGTGAATATCCTGGGGCTTCCGGAAATGTGGTTCTGGGCCATCGGCTATTCGGTTTTCTGCGTCTTTGTGGAGTGCCTGCTGAACAAGGGCGGCCACCTGGTATGGGAATATTCCTTCTGGTTCCGGTCGGTCAAAGGCGTCCCCCTGATTTTTCTTATCGGCTATTTTCATTTCTTCTGCGCGGCCATCTGGATGATCACGCGGAAGACCATCAAGGCAAAGATCAGCCTCCTGGTTTTCTTTTATTCGGTGCCCATTGTCATGAACGTGCTGGCGTTCGGTTTTTTCGGCTGGAATTATTAATCGTTGAGAACCCTTTCCCAAAAGAACGGTTCCGTCCCTTCCGCGCCCATTCATTCCTTTCATCCATGAATGGGCGCGGTATCAAGCCGCAACAACATTCATCGCCGCGCCTTCCCAATCCAACAGTGAAAAAAAACGGCCTTCCGAATTCCCGGACGCCTGACCCACTTGACTTTTCCTTCTTATTTACCCATAAGGGATATGGAAGGAATCGCAGCCGTTGAGCCGGGCGGAGCCTCCTCTATTCATCAGCGGAACCCCGGCGAGAGGCGGTAACTTGCGATGCCGGCCGTCAACAGGCAACCATCGCGGACGCTGTTATGAAAATCGGCATTTATGCAAGAGGGCTATCCCGGAAACTGGGCGGGGTCAAAGAAGTCATCCGGTTGATGTGCGAATCCATCGCGCATCAACTCGGCCCTCACGACGAATTGTTTATTTTCCATAATCTCAGCAAGAATTTTTTCGACGCCCCGGCCCCCCGGATCACCGAAATCCGTCTCCATTCCGGCAGCATTCTGTATTGCGATTATATATTGGCACCCAGCGCCATGAACCGGCGCAATCTGGATGTGATCTGGTTTCCCAAAAACGTCATCCCGTTTTTTATAAAAGCCCGAACCGTCCTCACCGTTCACGATCTGGCGTACTTTCTCCCGCAATACAATGCCTACCCCCTTGCGGATACCCTGTATATGGAAATCATGAGGGATTTATACGGAAATAAAATTTAACCCTTCGGAATCAGAATTAAAAATGCCCCAAACAGCCATTGAAAAAACGCTTCCGCCAAAGGGCAAAACCGTGATGGACCCGGATTTCCGGATTGATTTCATCGGCATCGGCGCGCCCAAATCCGGAACAACCTGGCTGGCCGACTGCCTGCGACGGCATCCGCAAATTTTTGTGCCTGAGCAAAAAGAGCTGATGTATTTCAACTCTCACCAGAACACCTATGATATTATTAAAAATTACCGTTATGGAAAGCCGTTGCAATGGTATCACGGATTTTTCAAGGATGCCGGATCCGCGCAAATCAAGGGGGAAATAACGCCTTCCTATCTGGAGATGGAAAGTTCGGCGGAAGGTATTTACAACTACCATCCGGGCATCAAACTCATTGTCATCCTGCGGGATCCGGTTGAGAAAGCCTATTCCCTGTACCGGTTTTACCGGCAAAAATCCTATATTAAGTACCCGGCCTTCCGGGAAGCCATTGAGAAAGCGCCTTTTTTGCTCGACAACAGCCGCTATTACATGCATCTCAAAAGATATTTCGACTTGTTCCCCCGCGAAAACATCCTGGTTTTGTATTATGAAGACTTAAAGCGCGACAGTAAAAAATTCATAAAGGCGGTGGAGAATTTTCTGGGGGTGCAAGAATTCTACCCCGATAATCTCGGCCAGCGATCCAATGAAACCACAACAGTCCGAATCGAGTGGGTCAACCGCATGCTGAAGGAAATACGCGCCCGGATACACAAGAACAACCTGCAATGTCTGCTGCCGCTGCTCAAAAAAACCGGCGTCACCCCGCTGGCCGAATACATCCGCGACACAGTGAACGCCCGGAAAAGCGGCCGGGCCACTCCGCTCGATCCGGAGTTGCAGCAGCACCTGCGGGGGTATTTTAAGGAAGAAATAGAAAACCTGGAGGGCCTTCTGGAAACCGATCTGTCTCGCTGGAAGTGACACCGGAACAATTTTTCTGTAATTGCTTAAACGTAAAACATCATCTTTGATTTCGCCATCTGGCGGAAAACTTTTTGTGGAAAGGAGATTCTGATGAGCCAAAAGCAAAATAACCATATTCCGAAAACAGACATTGTCTTATGGGGCGCCGCCGGTTTTGTGGGGAGGCTGCTGGCCGCCTACCTGTGGCCGAAATACGGCGCCACCGGTGATATCCGGTTTGCCCTGGGCGGACTTGAAAAATCCGAACTGGAAGCGGTGCACAGGGACCTGAAAGCCGATGACCGGCTGCCGCTGATTGTGGGCAATGCCTTTGATGAGAAATTCCTGGATGCGCTGGCCAGAAAAGCCAAAGTGATTGTGTCCACCGTCGGGCCTTACGCCAAATTCGGCTCAAACCTGGTGGCCGCCTGCGCCGCCAACGGCACCAGCTACTGCGACCTCTCCGGAGAAACCCAGTGGATGCATCGCATGATCAATGCGCATCAGAAAGAAGCCGAAGCCTCCGGTGCGCACATTGTTCATTCCTGCGGATTTGATTCCATCCCATCGGATTTGGGCGTGCTGTTTTTGCAGACGGAAGCGGAAAAACGGTTCGGGCATCCGATGACTCAGGTGAAGCTGCGGGTCAAAACCATACGGGGCGGCATAAGCGGCGGCACGGTCGCCAGTATGCTGAATGTGGTCGAAGAAATCAAACGTGATCCGGAAGTGGCCAAAATCGTAAAAAATCCCTACGCGCTGGCCCCGGAAGGGATGCGCAGCGGGATTCGTCAGCCCAATGTGTCTGCCTTCGAATATGACACGGACGTTAAAAGCTGGGTGGCGCCGTTTGTGATGGCCGCCGTCAATACCCGGGTGGTGCACCGGTCAAACGCCTTGATGGGGCATGCCTGGGGCAAAACGTTTAAGTACGACGAAGCCATGATGATGGGGGACGGATTGACGGGACGCCTTCGCGCTGCATCCTTTGCCGGGATGTTGGGGGCTTTCCTCATGGGAAGTTATTTTGCGCCCACCCGGTTTGTCCTGAAAAAGACGCTGCTGCCGAAACCCGGCGAGGGGCCGACATTCAAGCAGCGGGAAACCGGATTTTACAAGCTTCTCCTGATCGGCAAAGATGCCGAAGCCAATCAATTGCAGGTGAAGGTGGCCGGCGACCGGGACCCCGGCTACGGGTCGACCTGCAAAATGCTGGGTGAAACTGCCGTTTGTCTCCTCAGAGATATAGCAAAAAAAGATTTAAGCGGCGGGTTCTGGACACCGGCCACCGCTATGGGACAGAAACTGATTGACCGCCTGACCGCCAATGCCGGACTGACCTTTGAAGTGGATAAATAAAATGAAATCAAATGGTTTTAAAATAATGGTCGTTCTGACGGTGGCTCTCCTGGTGGCTGTCTTTTTTTTCTTTGATCTTGGGCACTACCTGTCTTTTGAGACGCTTAAATCCCGGCAAACAGCCCTTGCCTCCTATCACACCGACCATCAGGTCATGACCATCGCCGTGTACATGGCAGTGTACATTCTGGTGGCGGCCCTGTCCCTTCCCGGCGCTGCCGTTATGACCCTGGCAGGGGGGGCGATTTTCGGCCTATGGCTTGGACTCTTGCTGGTTTCCTTTGCCAGCACCATCGGCGCGACCCTTGCGTTCTTGGCGGCCCGGTTTTTACTCAAAGACGCGGTTCAGAGCAAGTTCGGCGACCGGTTAAACGCTATCAATCAGGGGATTGAAAAAGACGGTGCGTTCTACCTGTTCACCCTGCGTCTGGTGCCGGTATTCCCGTTTTTTGTCATCAATCTGGTAATGGGGCTCACCCCCATCCGGGTCGGCGTTTTTTATATCGTCAGCCAGATCGGCATGCTGGCCGGAACCGCCGTTTATGTCAATGCCGGCACACAACTGGCGAAAATCGACTCCTTATCGGGCATTTTATCGCCGGGGCTGATTTTTTCCTTTGCGCTGCTGGGCGTTTTCCCCCTGATCGCCAAAAAAAGCATTGCGGTGTTTCAGGCCGGGAAACTGCTCAAGAAATATCCGCGTCCTTCAACATTTGATTATAACCTGGTGGTGATCGGCGCGGGCGCAGCCGGTCTGGTGACCGCGTATATCGCGGCAGCGGTCCGGGCCAGAGTGGCGCTTATCGAAAAGCACAAAATGGGCGGCGACTGCTTAAACACCGGGTGTGTGCCGAGCAAGGCCCTTATCCGGTCGGCCAAAATATTGTCTTATGTGAAACGGGCCAAAGAATTCGGGTTTGACAGCGGAAATATGGAATTTGATTTTGAGTGGGTCATGGCCCGTGTGCATCAGGTGATCGGGAAAATCGAACCCCACGATTCTGTGGAGCGATACAGCCAGCTCGGGGTGGAATGTATACGGGGAGATGCAAAAATCACTTCCCCGTATACCGTTCTGGTCAACGGCAAAACCCTGACCACGAAAAAAATTGTCATCGCCAGCGGTGCGCGCCCGTTTGTTCCCCCCATTCCGGGCCTGGACAAAGTCAATTATTTGACATCGGATACGGTCTGGGAACTTAAAACGCTCCCCCGGCGGCTGGTGGTTCTGGGCGGAGGGCCTATTGGATGCGAACTGACGCAGACATTCTGCCGTCTGGGGTCAGCCGTGACCCAGGTGGAAATGATGCCGCAGCTCATGGGCCGGGAAGACGCGGATGTGTCCGGTTTGATTAAGGAAAAGCTGATCACCGAAGGCGTCCGGGTGCTCACCGGGCACCGGGCCAGGGAGATCCGGATTGAAAATAACGGGAAAATTCTGGTCTGCGACCATAACGGCCGGGACGTATTTGTGGAATTTGACGAAATCCTGGTGGCGGTGGGGAGAGCCGCCAACATTAGCGGGTTCGGGCTGGAAGAACTGGGGGTGGAACTGACCCCGCGAAAAACGATTTCCGCCAATGAATTTCTTCAAACCAGCATCCCCACCATTTATTGCGCCGGCGATGTGGCCGGCCCCTATCAGTTTACCCATGTGGCGGCCCATCAGGCGTGGTTTGCAGCGGTCAACGCATTGTTCGGGAAATTCAAATCCTTTAAGGTGGATTACCGGGTGATCCCCTGGACCACTTATACCGACCCGGAGGTCGCCCGAGTCGGGATCAATGAAACCGATGCCGCCGAAAAAAACATTCCGTATGAGCTGACCCGGTACAATCTCGATGACCTGGATCGCGCCATTGCGGATTCCGAAGATCACGGATTTATCAAGGTGCTGACAAAACCGGGCACGGACAAAATTCTGGGCGTCACCATCGTGGGGGCCCATGCGGGCGATATCCTTGCGGAATATGTGCTGGCCATGAAACACGGGCTGGGGCTGAACAAAATACTTGCCACCATTCATACCTATCCCACCATGGCCGAAGCCAACAAATACGCGGCAGGTGTCTGGAAAAAAGCCCATGCGCCGGAAAAGGTCCTGAAATGGCTGGGGAAATATCATGGGTGGACAAGGGGCTGAATCCCTGTAATAATCAGATTTTCATAATAATCGGTTTCAGAAAAAGGAAAAGACGTCAGGATGAATGTTCTATCCTTCTCAATGGTATATCTGGTTCCGATCACCGTTTATCTGGGCTATTGGCTGGGAGGGATTTACACCTTTACAACACCCTTTTTAGTTTTTGGAATTGGACCGGTTCTGGATTTTATTATCGGAAGATATACGCGCAACCCATCTGAAGAAGAAGAAAAAAAACTTGAATCAGACAATCGGTATAAAATGCTGACCATTTTTTGCGTGCCGGTTCAGCTGGCAGTTTTTTTCTGGGGCGCTTATGTGGTCAGCTATGGCGACTTGTCGCCCCTCGAAATAATTGGTTTAATCCTCTCTGTCGGCGTATCATCCGACGTTCTGGGACTAAGCGCTGCCCACGAACTGGCCCATCGAATAAACGTAAAATTCGAGCCGATGCTTTCTAAAATCCTGTACGGTACAGCATTGTACATCCATTTCGGACTGGAACATGTTGTGGGGCATCACAATCGGGTGGCTACTCCCGAAGACCCGGCAACCGCTCGCCTGGGGGAATCGTTTTACGCGTTCCTGCCGCGGACGGTTTTTGGCGGATTTAACAGTGCATGGGAGTTTGAAGCCGGGCGAATGAAAAAACAGAATCAACCGGCTTGGAACATGCGCAATCCAATGGTCGCCGGACTCCTGGCCCAGGCTGCCGCAACGGTTCTTTTTGCCGCGGTATTCGGCGGAATGGGAATTTTTTATCTTCTTGCACAGAGTTTTATCGCGATCTCTTTAGTTGAGAACGCCAACTACGTGGTGCATTACGGGCTGCTGCGCAAAGAGATCGCACCGGGAAAATATGAACCGGTCCAGCCCTGGCATTCCTGGAATTCCAGCAACTGGCTGAGTAACCATTTTCTGTTTAACATTCAGCGCCACTCCGACCATCATTATAATGCCGGTCGCCGCTATCAGTTACTGCGTCATTATGATGAAGTACCACAACTGCCTACGGGTTATGCGGGGATGATTGTGCTGGCGCTCATCCCCCCGTTATGGCGCAAAATTATGGATCCGCGGGTTCTGAAATTCAGGCAGAGATAAACAGAACCTTTTATTGTGCGGGCGATGTGGCCGGCCCCTATCAGTTCACCCATGTGGGAGCCCATGCGGGAGATATCCTCGCGGAATATGTGCTGGCCATGAAACACGGGCTGGGGCTGAACAAAATACTCGCCACCATCCATACCTATCCCACCATGTCGGAAGCCATAAAGCGTATGACAAAATAAACGCGGAGGAGGTCTGAGGATGAACAGACTGATTAAAACCCAAAAAGATTACAATCTCGCGCTGACCCGGATTGATGGACTCATGGATGCCAAGCAGGGAACACCGGAAGCAGACGAACTGGAGCTTCTGGCAACCCTTGTTGAGATGTATGAAGAAGAACATTATCCGATGGATATGCCCGATCCCATTGAGGCGATCCGCTTCAGGATGGATCAGCTCGGGCTGAACCAGCAGGATCTGGTTCCGTTTATCGGAAGCAGAAGCAAGGTTTCTGAAATTTTAAACCGGAAAAGGCCCCTGACCCTTGCCATGATGCGTTCCCTGCATCGAGGTCTGGGGATTTCGGCGGACATATTGCTCGGAGCAACCGGCGCGGCGTTTCCGGATAAATCGCCGGATATTGCCTGGGAGCGCTTTCCCTTGAATGAAATGATGAAACGGGGCTGGATAAAAAAAATCGATGACATCAAAAATCATGCGGAAGAACTCTTGCAGGATTTTATGCGGAAGGCCGTCGGGCCGAAACCGGTTTCAGATACCCTGTTTCGTAAAAGTGCAGGCCCCAGGGCGAACTCTAAAACCGATGATTACGCATTGCATGCCTGGTGCCTGAAATTAATCAGCCTTGCTCGGGAAAACCAATTGCCTGCGCGATATACTCCCGGAACGATAACCGATCAATTTTTAAGGGAAATTGCGAAACTCAGCTATTTTGATGATGGCCCCTTGCTGGCGAAAGAATATCTGGCGAAACAGGGGATTCATCTGATTGTTTTGCCCCATCTCTCTAAAACATATCTGGACGGCGCGGCCCTGCTTCTGGAGGACGGAAGCCCGGTGATCGGACTGACACTCCGCCATGACCGGATGGACAATTTCTGGTTCTCCCTGCTTCACGAGTTGTCCCATGTCATGAAACATTTGACCAAGGATTCAACGGAAATATTCATTGATGATTTTGATCTCCGGGGGCACGAAACCGAGGTCGCGGATAATAAAGAAACGGAAGCCGACGACCTGGCGCAAAAAGCCCTGATTCCGGAAAATGCCTGGGAAAATGATCCGGTCCGGCAGAAAGCGACGGTTTCAAATCTGATTGCCTTGTCGGAAAAGTTGAAAATACACCCGGCCATCATTGCCGGGCGCATTCGGTTTGAGAATAAGAATTATAAACTGTTGTCCAAATATGTGGGAAACCGGGAGGTCCGGAAGCATTTTAAGGAGGGTTTTTAAATTCAAAGGAAACGGGGTAAACTAATAATTCTCGTTTCAAATGGCGGAATCATGGAAAGATGTTCCTGTGGAAATATGCCTTTTCCGCCACGGGGATAACCGCAATCAAGCTTTTTTCAGAGTACTTTTTCTGTTCTGGCAGATGGTATATGGCATGAATTCCGTGTCGCTTTGTCGCCTGATGCTCTAAACTATCTTGATCTGGTTGCGATTTTATCGGAAGACGAAGGTCAGGGACATGCGAAAGCATAACGTACCGGACGCTCCGGTTATCCGATAATTTTGTTGAAGGAAATCGCTTTTTGAGAGCGGATCATAGCAAAAAAATGGAGCTAATTCCAACGAACCAATTCAATGTTTTCTAAAAAGGTTAAAGCGTTATCAAGACTACTATCGTCAATTGACCAGCCAAGCTCTTTGGCCTTGGATTTAATTGTTTCTTTATTCGTCGGGCTACCTTCGCGAGCAATTATTATATGAGCTTTTGCCGCCATAGCTAATTCCATATAATGCATCGTTCCTGCTTTTGATATGGTATCGGCGATCTTTGAAATTTTTTCCCACTGGGTTGGAAATAATTTCTTTTTTCTTTCCAATAGCTTAAACCCATCCTCTGTTAAGGAATATTCATATTTTGTCATCTCAAAACCATGGTGGTCATAGCCATACACGCTTAAGTCTTCTTTGATATAATTTAATTCTTTTAACTCCGAATTTGCTTCGGCCACCTTTGGGGAATAAGGACCATAATAATGAGGATTAAATCCTAAATTCACATCCATAATCACTGACAAAAAGTAAACAATTTTTTGCAGTGCTGTTCGGCCCGTTATCCCTTCGCTGAATGCACCATGCGCAAACAATACAAAATCAATTGGTTGCATTGTTACCTCCCGTGAAAAATTCAACCATTTTTTCTGAAACGACCTCATCTATCATCTTCTGCAATTTGGTTCTATCGACTGGTGTGTCGTAACTAACTGGAGCATATATTTCAACAAATGCCTGATTGAGCTTTTCATTTATTGAGTTGAAGAGAGTTGATTCCACCTCAAATGTCGATGGTCCCCCGATTCCTCGGTCAACATGAATAGAGGCTTCATCATTTCTAGACATTTCACGTACTGATTTTATCGTATACGCATTAATAATAAGAAATTTTGGATTATCTGGTGAGCATGTTATCCGGCCATTGCACTTATTGGTAACCAAATTGCAAATTGGTCTCCACAAAAAGGATTCCAATTCAGCCCTCAGCTTTTTGTTCATAGGTTTTGAAATATTAAAAAGGGAATCGCGGCATATCTCAGGAAGCTCCTTGATTTGTTTTCGATAAACTCTCTTTAACAGATTTCTGGATTTTAAACCCATTAAAAGCTCATGACATTTTGTGCCGCCAAATCGATTGTCTGTCAGCATGACCATAAATTTTGAATCGTCCCAGTCAAGGTAGTTTTCGAGATATTTCGGGTCTGCCTGATAAGTGTACAATTTTTGTAACTCTTCAATTTTATCGTCATCAATACCAATAGTTATGGCACGGATAAGCATTTGGTCTGTTATCAATCTTACACGATGTCTATAGACCTGATTCGTGATGTAATATTTTGCTAGCACAAATTGCTCCAGTGCATGCACACCGTCTTGGCTAATCATCAAGTATTTGCCTTCGATCTCATCTCTAACAGGCTTTAATTCCCTATGGAGCTGGCTCAAATCAAAGACGCCATATTTAACACCACAAAAATAACTGTCCCTGAGAAGATAGTCCTGTTTATCTGCATCAAGAGGTCCGGATACAATCGAATGCAACAGAGGATCTCCATAACCGGATGCTAATATTTTTATTATTTTGTCTCTGTCTGATTCAGAGATATGTTTATTTAATTCCTGATTTTGTTTTATGATATCTGCAGTAATGGCCTCGTGTATTTTATAAGTGCCTTGGGATTCATCCTTTTTAGAATAAATCTCAAGAATATCTTCCGAAATATGTGAAAATGGACCATGTCCAATATCATGCAACAACGCGGCAAGTCGCAGGAGCCTTTCTTCTTCATCAGAAACATTAAGAGCCTTCGCCATCATGTTGGTAATATGGCAAACTCCCAAAGAGTGCTCAAATCGGGTGTGTAAAGCACCAGGGTATACCAAGTTTGCAAAGGCCAGTTGACGAATTCCTCTTAACCTTTGAAAAACAGTGCTGTTGACAATATCAGCTTCGGTCCCGGTAAGACGTATGAAATTAAAAACAGGGTCTCTGATTTCTCTGGCTTCGCTCATTTAAACCGACAAATGCCTCTTGGCGCTTGAAAATGGAGAGATGGAATAGGGAATAAGAATTCGTTTTTATTGGAACTAAGCCTATTTCAAGATGGTTGATGTGTCAAGGATTTTATGAATACAGTATGTTGAATCGACTTGATTCGACTAGTAAGAAGGCGCAAATCCAAGATAGGGTTCCCATTATTATTGCTGGATTACCATCCCGGTGTCGTGTATAACCTGCCAATAACAAACCGGTTTATCACCTGTCACCAATCGTGAACCACCAACCGCAGCACAGAAAGGAGCCTGCAATGGATACCCAGCCCGGCCTGAATGAAACCTCTGTTGAACCAGAAAAAGAAAACCGCGTTTTTGTCCCGGAAGTGATGGCGGAACCGGAAGCCCCGGTGCCCGTTTCGGCGTCTGATGAAGACGCCATGATCGAGGAGTCCGTGCAGTTTATCAACCGCACGGTGGCGCAGATGGTGTTCGGGGCGTCCATCATCATCGGCGACCATCTGCTGACCCGCTATTTTGGGGGCGACATCGAGCTGGCCATGTCCAAAGCCCACAACAAGCCGGTTTCCTTTAACCGGTTGTGCCGACGGCCGGATATTTCCCTGACAAGCCGCATGTTGGGCGGCATGGTGAGGGTCGCGGCCCAGGAACGCTATTTTCAGGGCATTGGCCTGGATGCCGGCCGGCTCCATTATACCCATAAATTGTTATTGACCCGGTTGCCCAACGACGGTGCGAAATCGGAGCTGGCGTTTGACTGTATGCGGGAAAATCTGCCCTCAAGAAAACTGGCCTTGCGGGTCAATGAGTTAATCCGGATCAGCAATCCGCCCCCGGCCATCACATCGGAAAGCATTATCGGGCAATACGCCAAGGCCGTGGAGCAGTTTCTGGATAAGACAATGATGCCGGAATTTCTGGCGGATAAAGACAATCTTTATGGACTTGAAAGGGAGATTCAGGAACGGCTCCGGCGACAGGCGGTTGAATGGCTGGAGGAGATGGAAGCCCGGCGGGCGGCATGCGCGGATCTGATCATTCGACTTGATGATGTCATCGCGCATCCGAACGTTTGACCGTCACTTCCCGTGCGCGCGGGAAGTCATAAATTGAAGGGACCGACCCGGCTTTCAACACCGGTTAAAATGGTAATTTATCAATAAGTTCGGGCAATTAAAAATGTCTAAATTTTTATAGCTGGATGATGTATATGTAAAGTTAATGAATATCAAGACTTTCACATCTCAATTACCGGACGAAGAGAAGACGCCTTTGATCTTGCAGCTGCTGGAGATTATCCAAATGCAGGCCGAAGAAATCCAAAAGAAGAAGAAAAGTAAATGAGGAAATGTTCGGTAATGTGGAATGGTGTCCCTTGATTTCTATGAAACTTCAAGTTCAAAGATTGACATTCTTCTAAGATCTTGTCTTTTTATATTTTCTTGAAATTCGGAAAATAAAATATTATTATTTTCTTAAAATAAATAAGACGGCATTGCATGCCATAATTTACAAGGAATAATAATATGGACGTCAGAAAAGTATCTTCAAAATCACAAATCACCCTGCCAAAAGAATTTGCCGGTAAACTGGTATCCATTGAAAGACTGTCTGAAGGTGTGCTCCAAATTAAAACTGGCGAGTTTATTCCGGATTCAGAAAAAATCCTTCATACTGAAAAATTCAGCAAAAAACTGAAGGAATTCGACACCTGGATAAAAAACCATGACCTTCAGGAAACGGACGTTGATAAAATGGTTCAAGGGAATAAATCGTGAAGATCAAGCTTGATTTAAACTTTCCGGGATTTCAACAAGAATGGTTTGCACTTTCAAAAGAGGACTTTGTCTCCACAAAAAATACACTTAAGAAAATTATATTAATGGAGTGGGAACAAATTTATATAGACAAAGGACTTCGGTGGGAAAAAATTCATTCAACGACCACGCCTGACGGGCGGATTTTATATTCGATTCGGTTGGGTAAGAAATTCAGGGCGGTGGTCTGCCGCGAAAAGGATTTTATGGTTTTCATTTCCCTTCATCCTGACCATGACTCTGCCTATTAAGAGCGACCAAAAAATTTAAACCGGCTGTCCCCGCCACGGAAACCACCGGGGCAGGGATTACCGCAGCGCAGGGCGGGTTTCTTTTGAATTCAATTCGACTACCAAACCCTTTTTATTTTATACTCATCAAGAATTTTATCCTTTGAGACAAGGGCATAATTTAGAGCGATGGATTGACTTACAATCATCCTGTCAAAGGGGTCTCGATGAATAAAAGGAAGTTCTTTCAACGTGATTAAATGTTCTTTTTGAATGTCTAAAATTTTTATATCCAGTTTTTCAGATTCTTCGAAAAGCAATGCAAAGGGAACGTCCAAAACAAGTTTTGATAAACTCAGCTTGATGGCAATTTCCCAAAAACTCGCAATGCTTACAAAAACTTCGTTGCTCGGATTTTTAATAATTTTGCCAGCTTTTTCGGACAATTTATCGTCATTACTGAAAAGCCAAAGCAATGCATGAGTATCAATGATAATGTTCATTCCATATATTCCTTAAAATCTTCGAGCGGTTCATCAAAATCATCTTTCATATGGATCATTCCCTTTAATGTTCCGGCCTTTCTTGCCGGTCTGACTTTTGCAGCCGGGTTTCTCCTTAAAATGATTATCTCAAACGAATCGCCCATGTCAGGAATATCTTCATCAAGGATGATTCTTCTGGATGACTCTAATCTGCCTTTGGTAATGATTGCGTTTTCCATTTGGCTGTAATCCTTTTCATTTTTTTTGTAGCCGGGTTTCTTACCCGGCGATTGTTCTTCAAGCAACCTCGCCGGTGGGGTTGGGGAGCCCATTGCGATGCGGCCCTGGCTTTTCCGATTTCCGTGGATCACGGGGGCAAACTGTTTGAGCGGATCGAAACCGGCCCACCCGTCACGCCCCCAAAAGATCATTTCAGCGATAATCCCCGGCCAGCCCATCAGTCAGCGAGTTTTTGCCCACGCCACGGAAATCGGAAGGGCCAGGGAGCAGTCCGCAATCGCAGGGCGGGTTTCTTTTGTTACTTTTCTTTGGCCGCCAAAGAAAAGTAAAGAAGACAGTGAGTTGTCCATGGCAACGCGAATTGTCAAGACTAAAGATTTGACCCCAAGCCCTCCCCTGTTTTCGACCCCCAGGCTGTTTGCTCTAAAACAATATCGTCAAGGCCCACATTGGCTGGTTTTTAATCGAGGTTCTTTGATTCCGAATTTATGGCTGACAACAACAAATCATCCGCCGTAAATGGAAGATTAGCCGCTTGCCGCCTAAAACCTTCATAAACGATTGTTATGGCTTTAGACACATTGTCGTTTATCCCTTTTTGATCAAGAAAGGCCAGAGCTTGCAAAATTTTTGCACCAAATTCATCGTAATTAATTTGTGTTTTTATCATAGATTCAGCCTTTTATGTTCGCAGACCAGGACACTTGGACAATCGAAGTCTCTCGGCGTTCAAAAATTAAATTTGATTTAAGGGGATTTCGATAAATAGTATGATACGGTTTTTCAATAAAATTATGGACAACGAATAGGTAATATCGATTTCCAAGATAGTGGGCTGTTTTTTGTTCCTTGCTTGTTAGCACTATTGTACCTGTAGCGGATGTCATTCCTTTGACCTCAACCGCAAGAAATGGAAACTCATCTTTGTTCATTTTAAAATCGAACCCGCAACCCAATCTTGTTGTATTTTCCAAGCTGAAATCTTGAAATTCAGGCAATGAGTTATAAGCCACCTCAAAGTATTTTTCTGCGGCCTGCCCTGTTACCAATCGTTTTGCAAAGGTGTTATCCCCTGAAAGGTCCACTTCCTCTTCAATAATTTCAATGTCACCGGCAACAGAAATTTCTTTTTTAAGCAATGTAGCAAAGTCATCAATAGTTAACTTTTCATATTCATCCATAATCTCTTTGCAATAGTTGCGTATGGGACGTTTATGCCAGCCTTGCCGAGGATTAGGGAAATAAGGATCAAATTCATCACGATAGTTTTTAAGCGATGCCGGTTTTGCTTTTAGGCTAAACGCAATTGCATTGAAGGCCTCTTGAAAACCATTAAACCCCAATGCATGAAGACCATCAACATCAAATTTAGACAAATAGAGTCCAGTGACAATTAATTTGTCTCTGGTTGTTAGATGACGCATTCGCCTCCTAAAACACTAAAACTCAGCACATATTTTGCATGGCATAGCGAAAACCGCCAATGCCCGAGAAAAGATCGATAAAACGTATGGTAGTTTTATTTTTTAATTTTTTATTTTCCATGGTCAAGCTCTATCACAAAAATCAAAATATTCCTATTTGAGTTTCTCCTTATTGGTTTTTTAAGGGAATACCCAAGACAGCATTCACAATTACCTCAACCAGGAAGGTTGTTTGAAGACCCGTTGCCGGGACATCATTATAACCCAGCGTCTATTTCATGGCGCATTGTCTAAAAAACGATCCGGCATTTTCTCCACTAAAACTTTCCCCTGCCGACCATAGCCAATTCTTATAAATAAAACAGCTTTTTTATTGTTAAAACGCCCCCAACTGGCACGGCCGGATCTTGATGCCCAGAGTCTCACACGCCGCGCTGACCGTCATTTTTTCCACATGAAACAGCTCCGCAATTTCCCACGCAACGCGGCACGGCAGCCGGTCGTTCACCAGGGCTGACCGGATAGCTGATTCAAGGGCCGGATCCACGGCATCCAATGGCTTAACAATCTTTTTTTCCGGTTTGTACCCGAATAATCCCAACTGGCATTCCAACAGATGAATGTCCAGTTTATCCGCCGCTGCGCCCATCGCACCCGGCGACACCCCGAGTTCTCCGGCCAATTCAAACGCCGCCTTGCAGGACAGGGCTTTATTCACAGCCCGGCTGGTGATCATCTTTTCTATGCGTTCTTCAGACATTTACAGACTCCTGAATTTTTAAAATAATTTAAAATTTGAGGCATAACGCCACTTTTCATACCCAATAACCCGGAATCATCCGCTTAACAATGAAGAAAATGCTATATACCCTTGACATATACCGTGTTGACTGCATATTATAATGACATAAAAACAACTTGCGAAAGGGCTCATAAAATGAATCAAGGTTCTGTATTCACTAATAATCGTTCACAGGCAGTTCGTCTGCCGGCGGAGATGCGGTTTCCCGAAGATGTTAAAAAGGTCTTTGTTCGGGCGATGGGTAAAGAGCGGGTATTGTCGCCCATTGAAAACATCTGGGACAGTTTTTTTATGTCGGAAGACAATGTCAGCAAAGACTTTATGACCGAACGCGCATCACAAACGCAGTCAGATAGGGAATCGTTTTAATGCTGAAGTATATGCTTGACACCAATATAGTGATTTACGTTATCAAACGTAAGCCATTGGAAGTTTTAAATATTTTCAATCTCCACGCGAGACGGATGAGCATTTCTTCCATTACCCTTGCCGAATTGTTTCATGGCGCCGAAAAAAGCACCGCCCCGGAACAGAATTTACGCCAGGTGGAAGATTTTGTTTCCCGTCTGGAGGTTCTGGAATACGGAAGCAGAGCTGCTGCGCATTATGGCCAGATTCGGGCGGACCTTGAAAAAAAAGGCACACCCATCGGCGTGAATGATCTCCATATCGCCGGACATGCACGCAGCGAAGGGCTTATCCTCGTCACCAATAATGCGCGTGAATTCGAAAGGGTTAAAGCCTTGCGTATTGAGAACTGGGTTTAGCTGGAATTTGACGGCGGTATAAAAAACAGGGTTTTTTTTAACTGCATTAAAACGATTCGGCGCATGGGTCCGGCAATATTCAATTTAAACCCTTTGGGGCGATCCCGCCATGCATCGTTCACACTCCAGCCCCGCATATGCCCCAGGTCATTGATATCCGCTTATTTCGCTTGATCAATAGAAACGGGTCTGTTAAAAATTTTGTTTACAAGCAGTCAATCTCAATACAGATAAGGATTCTACCTTAACCCTTTTTCCCGACGTTGTCATCCCATGTCATTTGAAATTAAACGAAGGAATACCCGCCAGATTCATGTGGGCAATGTGAAGGTCGGCGGGGGCGCACCCATCGCAGTGCAATCCATGACCAACACCCGCACCCAGGACATCCCGGCGACGGTGGCCCAGATAAAGCGTCTTGAAGCGGCCGGGTGCGAAATTATCCGGGTCGCAGTGCCGGATGCGGAAGCCGCCGCAGCCATCACCAAAATCAAAAAAGAAATCGCCATTCCGCTCATCGCGGACATCCACTTTGACTATCAACTGGCCATTGCCGCTGCAGAAGCTGGCGCTGACGGCCTTCGCATCAATCCCGGAAATATCGGCAGCCACGAGCGCATCAAAGCCGTGGTGGACGCGGCAAAAGATCACGGCATTCCCATTCGGGTCGGGGTCAATTCCGGTTCCCTGGAACCCGATCTCCTGAAAAAATACAACGGCGTGACAGTGGACGGGCTGGTGGAAAGCGCCCTGCGGCAGATTGAACTCATGGCATCCCTTGACTTTTCAGACCTGAAACTGGCCATCAAATCCGCCAATGTGCCCCAGAGCATCGACGCCTACCGCAGGCTTTCCGAAAAAACGGATTTCCCCCTGCATGTGGGGATCACCGAAGCCGGGGGGCTTTATTCCGGCATCGTCAAATCCGCCATCGGCATCGGCATGCTTCTGGCCGACGGCATCGGCGACACCCTGCGCGTGTCTCTGACCCGTGATCCGGTTGAAGAGGTGCGGGTGGGGTTTGAAATTTTAAAAGCCTTAGGCATTCGGCAGCGGGGACCTGAAATCATCTCCTGCCCCACCTGCGGACGCTGCAATATCGATCTGTTTTCCATTGCCGAAACTGTTGAAACCGCACTGCTGACCCGCACGGCACCGATAAAAATCGCCATTATGGGATGCGTGGTCAACGGTCCGGGAGAAGCGCGGGAGGCGGACGTCGGGATTGCCGGGGGCGACGGCATCGGCATTTTGTTTAAAAAAGGGGAAGTGGTGAAAAAATTTCCCGAAAACCGGCTGGTGGATGAGTTGCTCAAGGCAGTGACTGAGTTTGAGAAAAGCGGAACGTGACCGTTTATTCCGGCTGCTTTCCATGCGCTTCATGGTGGGCGCATGAAACCTCTGCGCCTCTGCGCGAAATTTTTTTTCTCCCGCAGAGACGCCGGGACGCAGAGGGGTTTATGACATTTTTAAGTTTCCTTATGCAAAACAATAACAGTTTGAATTAATTTATAGTTAAAATAGAGGCAAGAATGGCAAAAGAAGCAGCAACAGCAATTGAACCAACCCGGGAGGAAAATTATCCGGAATGGTATCAGGAAGTGATCAAAGCGTCCGACATGGCGGAAAATTCACCGGTCCGGGGGTGCATGGTCATCAAACCCTGGGGATACGCCCTGTGGGAAAATATTTCCCGGGTATTGGATGATATGTTCAAACAGACCGGGGTCAAAAATGCCTATTTCCCCTTATTTATCCCTTTAAGCTTTCTGGAAAAAGAAGCCGAACATGTGGAAGGATTCGCCAAGGAATGCGCAGTGGTGACCCACCACCGGCTGGAAAAAGGGGAGAACGGCGGCCTGGTGCCCGCAGGCCCGCTCACCGAACCCCTCATCGTCCGGCCCACCTCCGAAACCATTATCGGGGACGCGTTTTCCAAATGGATCACCAGCTACCGGGACCTGCCGGTGCTCATCAACCAGTGGGCCAATGTGGTGCGGTGGGAAATGCGCACCCGGCTGTTTTTAAGGACCTCCGAATTTTTATGGCAGGAAGGCCACACGGCCCACGCCACAGCCGCCGAGGCGATCGAGCGCACCCGCATGATGCTGGAAGTGTACCGGAAAGTGGCGGAAGACTATCTGGCCATCCCGGTGATCACCGGCGAAAAATCCGCATCGGAAAAATTTCCGGGCGCGGAAACCACCACCTGCATTGAAGCCATGATGCAGGACCGGAAAGCCCTGCAGGCCGGGACTTCCCATTTTCTGGGCCAGAACTTCGCCCATGCGTCGCAAATCAAATTCCAGTCTGACAAAGAAATCGAAGAATACGCCTGGACCACTTCCTGGGGCGTGTCCACCCGGCTCATCGGGGCGCTCATCATGACCCACTCGGATGACAACGGCGTGATCCTTCCGCCTAGGGTAGCGTCTTCCCATGTGGTGCTCATGCCCATCATCCGGAAAGAACAGGACAAGGACGCCATTATGGATTATACCCGCGCCATCGCGGACCGGTTGCGGAAACTGGCCTATTACGGAAGGAATATTCAGGTGGAAATCGACACGCGGGATATCGGCGGGGCGCGCAACTGGGAATGGATTAAAAAAGGAATTCCCCTGCGGGTGGAAATCGGCCCCAAGGACATGGCCTCCGATTCCGTGTTTGTGGGCCGCCGGGACAAAGAGCCCCGGGACAAGGCCGCCATGCAGAAAGATGCGTTTGTGGATGGCCTCATTGATCTGCTGGATGAGATCCAGTCCAACCTGTATCAAAAGGCCCTGGATTTCCGGAACACGAACACCCGGCCCATTGATGACAAAAATGCGTTTGACACCTTTTTCACGCCCCAGAACGCCGAACGTCCGGAAATTCACGGCGGATTCGCCCTGTCTCACTGGTGCGGGGACGCGGAATGTGAAAAGCGCATCAAGGAACGTCTGAATGTCACCATCCGCTGCATCCCTTTTGACGGGGAGACTGCGGCCGGACACTGTATCGAATGCAATGGCCCCAGCGCCAAACGGGTGGTGTTCGCCAAAGCCTATTAGGAGCGCCCCCAGTTGGGCAAAACATGATACGCATCACCGACATACTGGACAAAATTTACGATTATTATCCGGACGCGGACTCGGACATCGTTGACCGGGCCTATATTTTTTCAGCCAAGGTACACGACGGCCAGCTCCGGCTGAGCGGCGAGCCCTATCTTTCCCATCCCCTGGAAGTTGCGTCCATCCTTGCCGACATGCGCCTTGACACAACGAGCATCGCCTGCGGACTCCTGCATGATGTGGTGGAAGACACCCATGCCACTGTTGAAGATATTGAAAAAATGTTCGGCCCGGACGCCGCAAAAATCATCGAAGGTCTCACCAAGATCAGCAAACTGTCCTTTGACACGGCCAAAGCCCACCAGGCCGGCAATATCCGTAAAATGATTCTGGCCATGGCGGACGATCTCCGGGTCATTCTAATCAAACTCGCCGACCGCCTGCATAACATCCGCACCCTTCACTATCATAAAAAGGAATCGAAAAAACGGTTCATCGCCCAGGAAACGCTGGACATTTATGCGCCCATCGCCTCCCGGCTCGGTATTTTCTGGATAAAAAACGAACTGGAAGACATCTCATTTTTTCATACCCACCCGGAAGAATATGAAAAAATCAAACAACTGGTGAGCACCAGCCAGACCGACCGGGAATATTATGTCATGGAAGTGAAAAACACGATTCAGGACATTATGCGCCATGAGGGAATTCCCAGCACCGTCACCGGTCGCCACAAACAGTATTACAGCATTTACCAGAAAATGATCAGCCAGAACCTCGATTTTGAAGAGGTGTATGACATCATCGCCTTCCGGATCATTGTCGACACGATTCCCCAGTGCTATGAAACGCTGGGGCATGTTCACTCCAAGTGGAAGCCCGTTCCCCGGAAACTAAAAGATTACATCGGTTTTCCCAAACCCAACGGTTACAAAAGCCTGCACACCACGGTCATCGGCCCATACGGGGAACGGATGGAAATCCAGATCCGGACCCATGAAATGGATCAGGTGGCCAACTCCGGCATTGCGGCCCACTGGAGCTATAAAGAAGGGAAAACCTTAAACGATGAATCCAAATCCGCTTTCGCGTGGATCCGGACGCTGGTGGAAAATCAGGAAACAGCCGCAGATCCGGATGAATTTCTGGAAAACGTGCGCATCGACCTTTTTCCCAAAGACATTTATGTGTTTACCCCCACCGGAGAAGTCAAAAACCTGCCCAAGGGTTCCACCCCCGTGGATTTTGCCTATATGATTCATTCGGAAGTCGGCAATCAATGTTCCGGCGCCAAAATCAACGGGCGCCTGAGACCCCTGCAACACCAGCTTCAAACCGGCGATACAGTTGAAATCATAACATTTAAGGGGCATCATCCCAGCGCGGACTGGCTGACTTTTGTGAAAACCGGCAAGGCCCGTTCCCGGATCCAGCAGTGGATTAAAAAACAGGAAACCGAACGAAGCATCAGTTTGGGGCGGGAAATGTGCGATAAGGCCTTCCGCAAACATAAGTTGAATTTCAGTGAGCTGGTGAACACAAAAGAGATGGCAGCCATTGCCCAGGAATTCAATTTTAAAAAAGTCGAAGATCTGATCGCCAATATCGGATATGGCAAAATAACCCCCCGGCAAATCATCGGCAAACTCCTGCCGGACGCGACGCCTGAAAAGGAAGAAACGCTTTTCACCAAATTCATTTCCCGGCGGAAAGAAAAGAAAAACAAAGACACGGACGGAATTGTGGTAGACGGGCTGGACGATATCCTGATTCGTTTCGGGCAATGCTGCCAGCCGATTCCGGGGGACGTCATCACCGGCTATATTACCCACGGCGCCGGAATCACGGTCCATCGCCAGGGCTGCGTGAATGCGTTAAAGATGAATCCCGAACGGCAGATCGGGGTCAGCTGGAAGGAGGTGCCGGCAGGGACTTTCCAGGTCAGGCTGAATGTCCAGGCGTATGACAAGACCGGGTTTCTGGCGGAGCTCTCAACCCTGCTCAAGCAGATGGAAGCCAACGTCGTGGACATTAAACTGGAAAGCGAAAAAAATAAAATGGTCAATGGCTTTTTTACAATTGCAGTAAAAGACATTGACCACTTGGATGATGTTATTACGAAACTCAAAAAAATTGATACGGTTAAGCAAATCAGCCGGGCGTTTCCGTAACAGTTCCGAAAAAAATCAACTGCTGCGCAGCGTTATGCTGACGGTTTTTGTACAAATCCGGATTTGATGCAGTTGGTGCAAACACTGATTTTTTTGACCTGACCATTCAAGACCGCACGAACGCTCTGAAGGTTCGGATTAAACCGGCGTTTGCTGACATTATGGGCGTGGCTGACATTGTTGCCGACCAATGGTTTTTTCCCGCATATTTCACACTGTTTTGACATGATCTTCTCCTTGAAACGGTTTTTAAAATATTCTACGGCATATACTGTATCGATAAGCCGTTGTAAAGCTTTTTTTATCATCCGCCCGAACAAAATAATCCCCTGCGGAAAGTATCCGAAACGGGATTATACTTATTTTTCCTCCCCTGTCGACGCTTCCGCCTCCAGAGCGAGAGCGGCTTCTTCCGCCGCGATCAGGGTTTTGCATTGAACGATAGAATCCAATGCTTCCTGAGTAAATTCGGAATCCGGATATTTGACGATCACCCCTTCAAAACGGTGCAATGCAGCTTTGTATTTTTCGGACTTGAAATAAAACCGTCCCACATACATTTCCTTGGCGGCAAGATCAGATATGCATGTGACCATCAGCGGCTGCGCTTTCTTGGTATACTCATTGTCCGGGAACTGTTCCGTCAACCGCCGGAATGTCGCAAGTGCATTTTCGGTGGCAGTTGAATCCTGGTCAATAGCCTCAATTTGTTCAAAATGACACATGCCGATCTGATAAATCACATAGGGCACCTTCTCATCATTGGGATGCATACGCTCATATTCACTGTACGCCAGGACCGCCTCATCATATTCTTCCAAAAGGTAATGGGCTTCGGCAATCTGCAGAGACGCTGCTTTGGCATGCACGCTGAACGGATACCAGTCCCCCAGTTTTGCATATGCTTTGATGGCATCCGAATATTTTCCATCCTCAAAATAGGTCTGTCCTTCAGACGCCAGTTCATCAGCGGTTTTTTCCGGTTCCTGCTTTGAGAACCATGAACACGCGCTCAGCAGGATGACGCAGGCAAGACAAATAAGGTAAATTCGTTTCAATAGTGTAACTCCAACCCCTTTTGGGTAAGCAGGAAAACGTTTTCCTGGCTAATGGTTTTCCATCGCCTCAATATAGGCCGCCGCTTCAAACGCGGCGATGGCGCTGTCGCCCACAGCCGTGGCCACCTGGCGCAGCGGCGTGTTGCGCACATCCCCGGCCGCATACACACCCGGAACCGATGTTTCCATTCTCGAATTCACCACAACAAAACCGCCTTTATCTAAAGTTACGGTGTCTTTAAGAAACGACGTGTTCGGTAAAATCCCGACCCAGATAAAACAGCCTTCCACCGCAAGGTCTCTCTGATCGCCGGTTTTCACGTTTTTAACGGAAATGCTTTCAACGCCGGATTCCGAGCCGTTGACGGAAGTCACCACCGAATCCCAGATGATTTCAATTTTGTCATTTTCCCTGACCCGTTCCTGAAGGATCCGGGTGGCCCGCAACTGGTCCCGGCGATGAATCAGGTATACTTTTTTGGCAAACCGGGTCAGAAAAATACTTTCCTGCACCGCCGTGTCTCCGCCGCCGACTGCCGCCACCACGCTGTTTCTGAAAAACGGGGCGTCACAGGTGGCGCAGGTGGAAATTCCCTTGCCGTAAAATGACTCTTCACCGGCAACGCCCAGTTTCCGGGGAGATGCGCCGGTGGCGATGATCACAGCCTTCGTGGTCACCACCCGGTCATTCAGGGTCAGGCGCTTGACTGATTCTGCCACATCCAGCGCCAGCACCTGATTGGTTTCAATCTCCGCGCCGAACCGCCGGGCCTGGGCCGTCATTTTTTCCACCAGATCCGAGCCGGTTAATCCTTCCGGAAAACCGGGATAATTTTCAATCCAGTCGGTCACGAGAATCTGGCCGCCGGGAGCGCTCTTTTCAAGGATGACGACCTTCAGCCGGGCCCTGGCCGCATAAATGGCGGCGGTCAAACCGGCAGGCCCGCCGCCGATGATCACAAGATCATAATCTGTATTGTTCATGAGACACTTCTATATATTTTTTTTAAGGATTTCTTCTATTTTGGATTTGTCCACCATGCCGACAATCTGTTCCAGCTTTTTGCCGTCTTTGAAAAAAAGAAGGGTGGGGATGGCCCGAATGCCATACGTGGCCGGGGTGAGCTGATTCTCATCCACATTGCATTTAACGAACTTGACCTTGCCGGCGTAATCCTTGCTCATGGCGTCAATCACCGGACCGATCGCTTTGCACGGGCCGCACCAGGGGGCCCAGAAGTCCACCAGCACCGGCAGGGTTGATTTGATTACGTCTTCATCAAATGATTTATCGCTGACATCTAAAATATTTTCTGACATGATACCATCCTTTCCTTATTGATTGGCGGCCTGAATTCACGACACGGTAATACACCTGAAATAAATTGGTACTATAATAACCGGCTATTGGATTGTCAAGAAATGAAGACCAGTTATTCCTGCCGGTCTGCTGCTCCGGAATTACCCGGAACCGGAGGCTCAAAAAAGGTTTTCCGATTGGATGATCTGTGCTAAAAGCAGTAAGTATAAAATTTATTGACTCTTCATGTTCCAGGCATTAAATTTGACAGTTTTAAAAAAACCCGTCAAATTGTAATTTTTTAAGGATTTTGCATGATACACATTGATTTTGACAAAACAGGCGGCCTGATCCCGGCCATTGTCCAGGACCATGCGACCGGCGAGGTGTTGATGCTGGCCTTCATGAACCGGGAGGCCTGGGAGACGACCCTGAAAACCGGAAAAGCCACCTACTGGAGCCGGTCCCGGAACCAGTTGTGGGTCAAGGGAGAAACTTCCGGCCATGTGCAGATGGTAAAGGAAATACGGGTGGACTGTGACGACGACACCATCCTGCTGAAAGTGGAACAAATTGGCGGCGCGGCCTGCCACACGGGCCACAAAAGCTGTTTTTACCGAATCGTTGAAGACGCTGATACATTAACCATTGTCGGGCAACCGATGTTTGATCCCAAAGAGGTGTATAAAAAATGAGCACTCCACTGAAACTGGGCATTCCCAAAGGAAGCCTCCAAAACGCCACCATTGAACTGTTCCGCCGGTCCGGATGGAAAATCAACGTCAACGGCCGGAGCTATTTTCCAGACATCAACGACCCCACGATTTCCTGTTCCCTGTGCCGGGCCCAGGAAATGGCCATCAACGTGGAAGCAGGCATCCTGGACGCCGGTCTTACCGGCCTGGACTGGATTGCGGAAAACAATTCGGACATCCATGTGGTGAGCGACCTCGTCTACTCCAAGGTCAGCGCCCGGCCCGCCCGATGGGTCATTGCCGTGGCCTATGACTCGCCGGTCAAGACGCTGGCGGACCTGGAAGGCAAGACCATTTCCACGGAACTGATGAAATATACCCAGCGGTTTTTCGCAGAAAAAGGCATCCATGTGAACGTGATGTTTTCCTGGGGCGCCACGGAAGCCAAAGTGGTGACCGGGCAGGCGGATGCCATTGTGGAAATCACTGAGACCGAAAGCACCATCAAGGCCCACGGCCTTCGGGTAATCCATGAAATGATGCTGACCAACACCCAGCTCATCGCCAATCATGAGGCCTGGAAAATTCCGGAAAAACGGGACAAGATCGAACAGATCGCCCTGCTCTTGAAAGGCGCGCTGCTGGCGGATAAAATGGTGGGCCTGAAAATGAACGTGCCGGAAACCTCTTTGGAAAAAATCGTGTCCCTGCTGCCCAGTCTGAATGCGCCCACCGTGGCATCGCTTTATAATTCCAACTGGTTTTCCGTGGAAACCGTAGTCTCTTCCGATACGGTCCGGGACCTGGTGCCCACGCTGATGAAAAACGGCGCCGAAGGCATTGTGGAATACCCGCTGAATAAAGTGATCTAAATGCGCATTACCTCCGCCGAGTTTATGGTGAGCGCCACCCGGCCCGGCAATTATCCGCCCCCGGGACTGCCCGAAATCGCATTTGCCGGCCGCTCCAATGTGGGCAAATCCACCCTGATCAATGTGCTGGTCAACCGGCGGCATCTGGTGAAAACCAGTTCCACCCCCGGCCGCACCCAATTGTTGAATTTTTTTAATATCAACGATCAGATGGTATTTGTCGATCTGCCGGGATACGGATACGCCAAAGTCCCGGACCGGGTCAAAAAAGACTGGGGCATGATGATTGAGACCTATCTTGCCAACCGGGCCACGCTCAAAGGCGTGGTGCTGATTTTAGACATCCGCCGCAGGGCCGGGGAAGAAGAAGTCGACTTTATCAACTGGCTGATTGAGCGGCAGGTTCCCGTCATCCTGATTCTCACCAAAGCGGACAAGCTGTCCAAAACCCAGCAGAAAAAACAGATTGCAGTCAACGCGGCGGCGCTCAGCCTGCCGCCGGAATCGTTTCTCTGTTTTTCCGCCAAAACCCGGTTGGGTTTGGAGACGGTATGGAAGGCCATCAAGGCCTGTACAGGAGATACGCATATTGATCAGGCCGAAGGTTAAAAAAGGAAATTCATGACAGACTTGAACCCACCCGATCAGGGATTTAAATCCGGATTCACGGCCATTATCGGCGCGCCGAATGTCGGCAAATCCACCCTGTTAAACATCATGATCGGTGAAAAAGTATCGATTGTGTCGAACAAGCCCCAGACCACCCGGAACCGGATCGCGGGCGTCAGCCACCGGCCCGGCTTTCAGATTGTTTTTCTCGACACCCCCGGCATTCACCAGAGCAGCAAGCCATTAAACAGCAAAATGGTGGAAGTGGCCTTGTCCGCCATCTCTGATGTGGATATTATTTTGCTGGTTGTTGATGCGGCAAATCCGGAACCGGCTTCGGAACAGCTCATTTTGGACAAGCTCCGGAGCAAGCGCCAGCCGCCCGTCATACTGGCCCTTAATAAAATTGATCTGGTCAAAAAACCCAAACTGCTCCAGCTCATTGACCGCTGGCAAAAAAGCTACCCGTTTGAAGAGATCATCCCGGTTTCCGCCACGGAAGGCACTCAGGTGGATGAATTGCTCACCGCAATGGAAAAACGGCTTCCGGAAGGCCCCCCGTATTTCCCGGAAGATATGATCACCGACATGCCGGAGCGGTTTATCGCAGCGGAAATGATCCGGGAAAAAGTATTTGAACTCACCGCCCAGGAAATCCCGTTTTCCACCGCTGTCACCATTGAAGCGTTTGAAGAACTCCCCAAAAAAAACCTGGTGCGCATCCACGCGGCCATTCATATTGAGCGGGATTCTCAAAAAGGCATTATTATCGGAAAACAGGGCGCCATGCTGCGGGCCATCGGCGAAGCCGCACGGCTCGACATTGAGCAGATGTTAGGCACCCGTGTGTTTCTGCAACTCTTTGTGAGAATTGAAAAAAACTGGAGCAAGGACGCCCGGGCCTTGCGAAAACTGGGATATTAACCGGTTTTCAATAAGCAGCAGACATGATTTTGTCCTTCCATCCCATGATTACTGCCGATCAAAACATGATCTGCGCAGGCCGCGATCCGGGCGACATGGAACTTGACGCCATGCGCAAGGCCGATGCAGTGATTCTGCCCCAGGGATGCCGGCAAACCCTCTATGACATGGCAGCCGCGCATTGCGCCCACGTATTCCCGAACTATGCTGCAAAATTCACCTATCCGGGAAAACTCGGCCAGATCGAATTATTCGCCCACTTTCATCTCCCGCACCCAAAAACGGAAACCTTCACCAGAGTTGATACGTTTTATGCCAGCGGTGGAACGACAGACAACACAGGTTATCCGCTGGTTTTTAAATTTGACTGGGGGGGCGAAGGGGATACGGTGATGCGGATGGATTCGCCGGAGGAATTCAACGCCGTATTGGAAAAAGCAAAAACCTATGAAAAAACAGGACAATCCGGTTTTTTAATTCAGGAGTATATTCCTTCGGGCAACCGGTCCCTGCGGGTGGCGGTGATCGGCGGCCAGCGGATCGCTTACTGGCGCATCCAGAAAAATCCAAACCAGTTCGGCACCGCTCTGTCCAAAAACGCTTCCATTGATGCGCATGCCGATCCGGACAAGCAGGCCGCAGGAATTGCGCTGGTGAACCAATTGTGCGAAAAAACGGGAATCAATCTGGCGGGCGTTGACCTGATTTTTCCGGAAAGTTCTGAAAAAGCCGACCCCTTACTGCTTGAAATCAATTATTTTTTCGGCAGAACCGGCATCGGCGGCTCAAAACGGTTTTATGCGCTGCTGCGCAAGGAAGTCAAACGCTGGCTGAATGGTTTGAAATGATGAATGGATTTATGCACATCCCCGATGAAGACGATGTCCGTCTGGAAAAAAACAAGGCCAGAGATCTCCGGCGGTCGCCGTGGTGGAAACAAAAATGCGCCAAAGGCATCTGTTATTATTGCCAGAACCGGTTTCAACCCACTGAACTGACCATGGACCATATCGTGCCCCTTTCACGGGGCGGGAAAAGCACGAAAAACAATGTGGTTCCCTGCTGCAAAAAATGCAATTCCGAAAAAAAATCCCATCTGTTTATGGACTGGCAGCCGGTCACGCCTCCGGAAAAACCCGAATAATCAGGCAAACGAATGCCGTCTATCCGCTGTATGGCATTTCCTAATCTTGTACTTTAAAAAAAGACCGAACCAAATGTTTTCCCGGAATCTTTTCCATTGACAACCTTCTATGGCAAATCTAATCTCAAAACTGAGCATATACTCGTAAAAAGATCTTTTCACTGGGAGCAGAACAGACAACGACCGCTTGACTGGCAAAAACAAAATAAAATTTAAATAGTTATAACCGGAGAGGGTTTATGATCAGATTCGCCATACCTGTTGTTGGCAACATTCTCACCATGCATTTCGGGCACGCAAAGAATTTTGCCATCATAGATGTGGACGGGAAAACCATCCAAAGCAAAGAAATAAAAAATCCGCCGCCCCATGCCCCCGGCGTGCTTCCCAAATGGCTTTATGAAATGGGCGTCAACGTGATTATCGCTGGCGGCATGGGTGACCAGGCCATTCAGCTCTTCAACGAAAGCGGCATTAGCGTCCAGACCGGGGCTCCGACCCTGCCGCCGGAAACCCTTGTTGAACATTATTTAAATCAGACACTGCTGACTGCGTCCAATGCCTGTGACGGCAAGGGCTGCGGCCACTGAAGAGAGGGAGCAAAGGAGAATCGGGAAATGATCGCATTATACGTATTTCTGGGCCTGCTGGCCTTTTTATCTCTGATTATCATCAAAAAAACCGTTGAATTAAAAAACGGCAGGCAGGCGGCAGCGGCTGACCGGGCGAAAATGAAAATCGAGCGGCTGACATCATTCGGCATCGTTAAAAACCTTTCGATTCTGCCGCTTATTGATTACTACGCAGAGCGTCCGGACCTCAAAACCGAACCCGGCGTGTCCTATCTTCTCAAGGCAGATGATACTTTGATTCTGATGGATGTGGGATTTAATGCAAAAAAAGAACATCCATCCCCCCTGCTGCACAACATGCAGGCGATGAACGTGTCGCCAAAAGATCTGGACATGATATTTATCAGCCACGCCCACCTTGACCATCTGGGCGGCATGAAGAATCAGAAGGAAAAAACCTTCAGCCTTTCCCAGGGACCAGTGGCGCTTTCGGGCATTCCAGTCTATGCACCGGTCCCGCTTTCCGCATCCAGTTGGAATCCCGGCCCGAAAACGCACGTCATCACCGAGCCAAAGGTATTAAAACCCGGCATCGCCAGCATCGGCGTCATTCCCCGGTTTTTGTTTCTTATGGGCCAGACCCTGGAAAATGCCCTGGCCGTCAACGTTGAAGGCAAAGGCATTGTGCTGATCATCGGGTGCGGCCACCAGACCATCGAACGGGTCATTGAACGGACCCTGGCCCTGTTTGACACGCCCATCTATGCGATTATCGGCGGACTCCACTTTCCGGTGGGCGGCGGCAGGATCATGATCGGTCCTGTCAATATCCAGCGGCTGGTCGGGTCCGATAACCCGCCCTGGAAGAGCATCCGTGAAACCGACGTTCAAAGCGCCATTGCGGCGATCAAAAAGGTAAAGCCTAAAATCGTGGCCCTCTCCCCCCATGACAGCTCAGACTGGAGCCTGGACCAGTTCCGGAAAGCGTTTGGGGATGCATATGTGGATATCCGGGTGGGAAAGGAAATCGTGATATAAAATAAAGGCAACCCTCTTATATAAACACCCATTTACGATAGAATAAAGAGGTCGGTTTAATACGGGATAATCGTTGCCCTGCACCGGCAACCTGCCTACGGAATCGTTTTCACCCCGGCAAAGCTTGGCTCATGCAGGGGCAGCAGGATATCAGCCATTCCCTTGACTTTCAACATAATGTCATAGGCCGCGCAGGGGTTTACTGAAGTGCCGGGCGGAATCACCGCCATTTCCATGCCCGTGATGGAAGCCGGCGGGTAAAAATTCTCCCTAATCACGCAAAATCCCGAAATGGCGGCGGTCCCTTTTTCCGTATCGATCAGCACCGTCAGCCCGCCTTCCGTGTGCGCCGGCGTATGCATCACCCGGATGCCCGGAACAACCTCCTGATCTTCTTCAACAACCACAATCTGGCCGTTTTCCTCAATCTCCTCGATGTAATCTTCCAGATACCGGAAATCCAGGGGATGGGGATTGTGAATGTGTTCCAGTTCTTTCTCATGCACATAAAAAACGGCATTCACGCATTTGAAATCATTTTCGCAATGGTCGTTGTGCAGGTGGGTATGAATCACGATATCAATGGATTCCGGCGTCAGCCCCCACTGGCTGAGCCCTTCTTCAAACGTGAAAATCCGGCCGCCGATGGCCGATTCCCGGTCATCGGAAATAATGGGCCGCATCTCGCCGGTGTCCACCAGGATTTTTTTGTCCCCGCCCTCAATGTACCAGCAGTAAATGGGAATGGTGTAAGGCTTGCCGTAGTCGTGCTGGTACGTCATCATGCCTTTATCAAAAACTTTGGTGCCCATGACAATGGGATGAATTTTGTATGTGGTCATGTCCTCTCCTTTTTTGCCTGATTATACCGGCGTTTCCGGATGTCCCATGAGCAGCCGGTTTTTGGGGGTGATGTCATCCGGGATGGTCCGGGCGATAACCGAATACCCCTGCTGCCTTAGCCATGCCGCCCGCATGACATCCACGGCCAGCGGCCCATTGACCCACCCGGTCAGCCCTCCGGTGTCGGAAAGCGTCAGATCATGGCAGCAGGGCAAAACAGCCACCCGTGCCCTTGCCTTCACCGCCAGCCGCAACACTTCGTCAGTCAATATCCCGCAGGCATGAACAGACGCCACCAGATCATCCGGAAAAACCGCAACATCCGCTATGGACGCCTCAACATAACAGATACGCCCGGCAAGTCGCGGCCATTCGCTGATGATGGCTTCAGACAACCGCCCGGCATTTTTCGGGACACCGGCATCCACCACCAGCGCCTCTTTTGACGTGTCATCCAGCAGAATCAGGACATGGGCCAGCAGCCCGTGTCCGCCGGCCAGGTCCAGCACCCGCCCGCCCCGGAATTTCCTCCGGATTCTGCGGGCGGTTTCCCATGCTTCATACAGCTCTTTCACCGGCAAGGTTCCCGCACGGCAAACCGCCCGGGCGATTTTATCAAACAGCGTATCACCTGGAAATTCAGCCATCTGTTTTTCCGTTAACCGGCTTTTGCCCCATCGTTCCATGTGATGCCTTTTTGAAAAAATTAAATAAAAATAAAATGAAGACGCCATGCGAATTTCATGCTATGCACCCCTCCATGATGATTGTTAAACGACGCATAGGCACCCCTCAGTTCAGAGATTATGAATACCGGAAAACATCCCGGTATTTTGCACAGATGGCCGAAGATTTCAAGGGGTTCGGCAGGGAAGAACTTGCCGGACTCGGCGCAACAGACCTTCAGCTGGAATATCAGGGGGTTCATTTCACAGCAGATCAGGAAACTCTGTACCGGATCAATTATATGTCCCGGCTGGCTTCCCGGATTCTGGCCCCGCTGATGTCCTTTGCCTGCCCGGACACGGATGCGCTGTATACAGCAGCCAGAAAACTCCGGTGGCGGGATTTTTTTGACGACCACACCACTTTTGCGGTATCCGCCAATGTCGCCAACAGCGCCATCACCCATTCCCATTTTGCGGCCCTGCGCCTCAAGGACGCGATTGTGGACGATCTGCGCGAACGGACCGGTGAGCGCCCCAATGTCGATGCCAAGGCGCCGGATCTTTTGTTCAACCTGTATATCGATCATGACCGGGCCGTCATCAGCCTGGACGCTTCCGGAACCCCGCTCCATAAACGCGGGTATCGTGAGGAAAGCGTCACCGCCCCCATGCAGGAAACGGTTGCGGCGGCCATCATCCGGCACACCGAATGGGATGGAACCGTCCCGCTCCATGATCCCATGTGCGGTTCCGGCACCCTTATATGCGAAGCACTGATGCACTTCTGCCGGATTCCGGCGGGTGTTTTCCGGGAAAAATTCGGGTTTGAATCCCTGCCGGATTTTGATGCCGGTCTTTGGCAACAGGTTAAAAAAACATCGGATGCCGGCATCCGACCGCTGGCGAAAGGACTGATCAGCGGCAGTGACATTTCACAACAGGCGGTCTCTGCGGCCAGAACCAACCTGATGGGACTGCATTTCGGACGAAATGTGGCGGTTGACCGGGCGGATTTTTCCGACCTGCCCGACATGCCGCCCGGTATGATTATCACCAATCCACCTTACGGCATCCGGATGGGAAAAGACAAGGATCTCGGTCAGTTTTACAAAGCCCTGGGCGATTTTCTCAAACAAAAATGCAAAGATTCAACCGCTTATATCTATTTCGGAGACCGGGCGCTTGTCAAAAAACTGGGATTGAAACCCACCTGGAAAAAACCGCTGGCAGCCGGGGGCCTCGATGGCCGGCTGGTACGATATAACCTATATTAACGCCTCGTCCGTATTTAAAACCCTGAATGATCAAAAGTCAACTTTCTTGCCTGTTGTCGAATCTTATCCTAAGTTCTCAAACAGGCTTTTGAATTTTCGTTTTTCTTCAATGCCGATGTTCACATTGTACACATCATTGAGGGGTATCGACCACTCGCGATTTTTATATTTTAAGATCCGCGATTTTGTTAAATTCTTACGATCTCTTCACTGCTGGCTCGGCACAAACACAAAATATATCGAGAATAAAATTCGTTGGGGGTTTTGCCCATTGCGGTGCGGCCCTGACCTGATGATTTCCGTGGATCACGAGGGCAAACTGTTTGAGCGGATAAATGCCTTTGAAGCAGCCGGTTTCGATAAACGGTATCGGAATAACAATTACCAAGCGTCCCACTGTGTCAGCGAGTTTTTGCCCACGCCACGGAAATCATCAGGTCAGGGAGTTTTCCGCAGCGCACGGGCTGGGTTCTTTTGTTACTTTTCTTGCCCATCAAGAAAAGTAAAAATGTCATGAAGTTGCTAAAGATGTTCCATTTTTCCTTTACAAACTCAGCTCTATACAAAGGCGGGATGGGCTTTAACAGATCAACAAAAGAGAATAAAGGCAATCCATAAAACCATCATTAAAGGTGCTAAAACACTGAGGATGATAGTTACTTTATACCAGGTTAATGGTACGCCCCTTTTTAAGCAGATCTTTTCATATTCAAGAAGTGAATCCAGGAAACGATCTAAACCTAAAGGGCTTCTGATGCTGCTTTTTGTCATCGGGCTGATAATTGTTGAATGTATAATCAGATTTAAAAGACATAGAATCATAATTATCCCCCACCAAAGAAAAATAAAAAATTCTGATGTACTCCAATTCAACTTTCATCGCTCCATAATTTAAAATTATTTAAGCAAGTTATAAACTATCAATCGAATCCTAAAAATTTGAGATAGGACGCCCTCAAACCGCTTCGGCAAAATCACAAAACAATTCTTCCAAAAATCGAAACTTTGGACCAATTAAACAATAAGGAAACAACCAAATAAAAAAAGAAACATAGTCCCAACACTCCCCAAAATATTCTTGCTTGCCTTGGTTTATCGCAAAGCCCTTCAATAATATATTCAATATTTTTAGAAAGTAATAATATCAGACTTGAAAACAAAGTAATTAATGAGCCGGCGATATAAAAGACATGACCAGTATGAATTTCCATACAATATACCCCTAATTTCTCTTCATTTATCCGTGTCAACTACAATCATGAAATCTGGCGATGCGGCGCGTGTTTCTGTTTTCACTTGATAATCCGGCATAGCTGATTCTTATCCAGCCTTGACTCATTTCGCTACAATGATTGTCGGTTATGTTCTTGCTGCCTTTTCCTGACTGTTGCTTTCTCTTGAACTGCATAATTCCCTTTTACCGTTCCCGCAGCCACCACATACACCAGCGCGGACTCGGAACTCAATCCCAGCAGACTCCGCGCCTCCCCATCATAAATAGCCCCGATCCCGCAGGCCCCCAGCCCCAGAGCCGTCGCTCCCAGGTACACCGCATGCCTCAGCCGCCCGGCAGTCAGTATGGCATACCGGTATCCTCGCGTACCCCAGTGCCAAACTGTTCCAGTTCCGACAGCAGGTCATTCTCACACCCTCTCGGCAAACACAGATATTCTCTTGTTTCATCCGCACAGGAGATGACCCTCGGGTGTCCGTAGGTTGACAATCGCATGGCCTGTTGTTTGTAAAACATCGGATTTTTAAAAGAAGACAATCGCTTCAGATGGTTCAACGCCCTTTGGGAGATCGCCGCTTTTGGAATAAAGAGCATACTGGCTTTTAGGATTTCGATTTGACTGGGAAACTCGGATTTTTGCAGGTTGACCTTGCGTGTTTCCCATGGTTTTTCCGTATCTTCCTCATCGCCAATTTTTAAAACACCCAGTTCCTGGCCAAGTCCATGTCTGGGGCAAATTTCAGATATGAGACCGGCAACCATTTCTTCAGAAATCTTTTGAATTGATGATAAAAGCGCCCATTGATCAGCATAGGATTCAAAATTTTCATCGACAAATTCGCTGTTGTTCTTCTGCCTCGCCGCTTTTTGAAACGGCAAGGCAATCAGATTCCCAAAACCGCCTTTGGGCATGGTATCCTGATTGGGGAAGAGCCGGTCATAGGATTTAAAACAGATTTCATGTCGTCTGCTCATGGAAATGGTCAACAGGATAGTGCCGAATTTCCTGGCCATTGCAGCGGGTATGGGTTGTGTGAAGAAGATCCAAACATGCCCGCCGTTTCCGGATCGCGATCGTTCCACAGCGACAGAAATATTCAATTCTGCGCACACCGATCTGACTATTGAGATATCGTTTTGCCAGTCCGCTTCATCAAAATCCATTGCCAAAAACCAGCAGGTTTCATCAATCAGCATCGGGTAGATGCCGGCAACGATATTTCCTCTCAAATGGCTTTCAATGACATGGTCATCCAGAGCGGCATATGATTTGTGTGTGCATCTGGCACAGGGGGTTTTCGGCTTGCCGCATAATCCCGCCTGCCATTGATTCAGACAAACCGGCGCATATCCCGAAGTTTGTTTCTTTTTGTTCTCCCATCGCGTTGCATAGACATCTTCGCGACCTTTAAAAAGTGACATGAACAAATTGATCTTTGAGATGGAATCCGATGCGTTGTTTACATCTGAAAATGTGGCGCTATCAGTCGATTCTCCGCCTGAGATAGCATTTTCCGTAATCGTTTTGGTCATGGGATTTTCGGGTAGCGCGGACTGGGTTATCCCCAGCATGGAATTCAACCGATTGATTTCTTTTATCAACCGAGCATTCTCGTTTGATAAAAGAGTGTTCTGTTCAATCAGTTCTTTGCAATCCATAGTTATGTTCCCGTTATTATGACCACAGGAGACTAAAGGGAATGGCCCAGAAATCATTGCCGAAAGAGGCGGGAAATTCTCCCGTATACAAAACGACGCCGACAAACGGCTGGTTTTTCGGCAGATTATTCTTAAACCATAAATGTCTCCAATGCATTGATGTAACTTTCAAGTGTGGGGCGCTGGATGGACAACCCTGAACCGATGGCGGAAAGATCCATAAATTTGCCTGACCATGCGGCAAGTATGTTCACCAGTTCCCTCATGACGTTTTTTCGGTGGATTCTGGTGATCTCTTGCAGGTCTCTTTCCAGGATAGCGTCAATATAATCGATATGCCATCGCTTTCGGCCGCGATCCTGAAGCAGGACAGGCTCCGGAAAGCCTCCCCTGAAAGCCATTTCTAAAGTATTATCAAGGTCATAACGGGGCCGCACACACCATTATGGAGTTAAGAAATGCATTCAGAGGGAAGCGAGCCGCCAACCGGGAATCTCAGCGCACTGCTTGAAGGGTCCATAAAAGCGGATGTAAAATTTATTCTTGTCGGCGGCCTCGCCGTAGCGATTCTCAGAGGACACTCTCTTCACGTCCTAAATCTTAAGACGCTAATAACGCTTAAAAGAGCCTCCAATACCCCTAAACATAAACAACAGATCCCTGTGCTTGAAGAGACATTGCGGCAATTGGAAAAGGGATAGGTAAACCATTATGAAACAGGTTGACGTGGCAACGATTAACATCTCTGGGCTTTAATCCCATGCCGAAACCGATAAAATTCATTCGGTTGGGGCTTTTGCCTATTGCGATGCGGCCCGGCCGCATCGCAATAGGCCTTTTCACCACCGGCGTTAGTATGGCAGAGCATGGGGTCAAACCTTGATTTGTGATTAATTAAGGTTAGACCCCATTGTGATTTATTTCATGGGTTTGAGTTGTACGCGGCGGTTGTTGGCCCTGCCGGCTGCCGTATCATTGTTGTCAATGGGCCGGCTCTCGCCAAAGCCCTGTGCCGTCATCCGGGAAGCCGCAATTCCCTTGTTTTGCAGGTAAATCATCACTGTGTGGGCGCGGCGAAGGGAAAGGTCCATATTGTAGGCCTCCGAGGCGGTGCTGTCGGTGTGGCCCTGAATTTCAACTGAAATTTGGGGGTGATCTGTCAATATCTTCACGATTTTTTCAAGGGCCGGGTAGGAACTGGCCATTAATGTGTCCTTGTCGATGTCAAACTGAATATCCTTGAATTCCCAGCAGCCGTCCTTATTTTCCTCCGGCAGCGCGGCCTTGCAAGGCGGCGGAGGCGTGGGACAGACTTTCTTGAGCAGAACGGTCGTTACAAAACCAGCCATCGAGGGGCCGGTGGCGACAGACCCGGCGGCTATGGCCTCTCCGCAACCGGAAGCCTTGCTGATCTCGGAAAGCATGGCGCGACCGGCCTCATCGTCGCCGACGAGCACCGTGTAAATGCACAGCCGGTCACCGAACTGGGCTTTCAAGGCATTGGCCGCCTCTAAGGGAGCCTTATCCATATCCTTGCCGTCACTGACCACGACCATGGCGATTTTGCCCTGGGCGGCCATCAGATCTTCTCCCGCCGCCTTGAGCGATTTCGCCATCATGCTGGGACCGCCGGCCGGGGTGATTTTACCTAAGGCATCGGCAACGCCCTCACGGGAATAATCGCTTAAACCGTAAGCCAGGACGTTGACTTTATCGGAATACTCCAGCGCGTGACCGAAACTGCGCAATTCGGTTTTTATCGCCAGATCGGGCATGGTTTGATTGAAATTGGCCACCACGCTGCGTGCAATGGCAAATTTTTCAACCCCGACATAGCATTTGGACATCGAAGAAGAGGCATCCAGTACAAATACCAGATTATCGACTTTTGCCTGCCACATCTCCGTGGAAAGCGGCTGCGCCTGGAATGGCGGCGGTTGCTGTTTGGGATGATGCATGGCGCAACCCACTGCCATAAAAATAAAAACCAGAACAGCCGATAGTAAACTTGCTTTTTTTGTGTTCATAATCCCTCCTCTTTCGAATGGTTCATTGTTTAATGTGACTTATTGGTAACAGACCCTTCCTTCAAAAACGGCATAATCAACAATTGGATCAAAGACTTGTGCTTTCTAACATATCCCAGCCCGATGGTCATTCCGTCATGCCCGGCCCCCGGCTGGGCGGTATAGGTTCCGCACAACCGGTCCCACAGAGACAGGCAGAACCCGAAATTGGTGTTGGACTCTTTCATAATAACCGAATGATGGACCCGGTGCATATCCGGGGTGATAAGAATCCCGCGGATGAACCGGTCAGCCCCTGCCGGTATGTAAATATTGGCGTGGTTGAACATGGCCGTGGCATTGAGCACAATTTCAAAGAGCAGCACCGCCCCCGGCGGAAACCCGAACGCGGCCACGGCAGTGAGTTTTATGAACAAAGAAATAATAATTTCAACAGGATGAAACCGGATGGCCGTGGTTACGTCAATGTCTAAATCCGAATGATGCACCTGGTGCAGCCGCCACAGCACTGGCACAAAATGAAACAGAATGTGTTGCAGGTAAATGATAAAATCAAGAATAACGAGGGCTGCGATCCATTCGGCCCAGACCGGCGGGTTGATCTGGCTGAACAGGCCCATTCCTCTGGATTGGGTATAGGCGGCAAACGACACCGGCAGCATGATGACGCCGGATTGCAGCAAAAGGTTGCTGATCGCCACCATCCCCAGATTGTTCAGCCATCGTTTGAATGTGGAATCCACACGTTTTTTTCGCTTAAACCCATATTCCCACGCACCCATCCACACGAGCATGCCGAAAAAGCTTGCCATGCGAAGGGTTTTTTCATTGAAAACGGTTTCCATGGGCAAACTCTAATTTTCCCTTAAGATTTCCATCGCTTCTTCCGCTGTCTTGTTTTCGTGGACAATGGCGCAGGCGGCTTTGACAAACAATGCGGGATTTTTGTGCTGAAACGCATTGCGGCCGATGGACACCCCTTTGCCCCCCGCCAGCATGGCCCCTTCAATGGACTTGAACATCTCGATGTCGCTGAGCTTGCTGCCCCCGGCAATCAGGATTGGCGCGGGGCAGCCTTCCACGACCTCCCGGAAAGATTCCGGATCACCGGTATACACAGTTTTAATATAATCCGCGCCAAGGTCCGCCCCCATCCGCGCAGCCAGTTTCACGGCTTCCAGGTCTTTTTCATCTTCTATCAGCGGACCTCTGGGATACATCATGGCAAACAGCGGCATGCCCCAGTAATTGCAGTCCACCACGACCTTTCCGAAATCGCTGAGCATTTCCGCTTCATATTCGTCACCCACATTGATGTGGATGGAAACGCCGTCAGCGCCGACCCGGAGGGCGTTTTCCACCGTGTTGACGAGGACTTTCTTGTTGGGTTTTGGGGACAGCATGCTGGAGGCCGACAGATGAAGGATCAGCCCGATATCCCGGCCATAGGTCCGATGCCCGTGCTTAGGCAAACCAAGGTGACCGATCACCGCATTGGCGCCGCCTTCGGCAACCTGGTTCACCGCTTTTGTCAGATCCACCAGGCCCTTGATGGGACCAACAGTCACCCCATGATCCATGGGAACAATGACTGCTTTGCCGGTTTTTCTGTCAACGATTCGCTCCATCCTTACGGCTTTGCCACTGGTAAACATTGGATCCTCCCTTGCATGTCACGAAAAAAAGAAACGGCTGTCAAAATTTCGGATTATCGACTATGATGTTACAAATAAGCCGGAATTTCAGTGGGATGTCAAGAAGTAACAAAATCACTGAAAAACAACCGGAAAATGCTGCCGCTGGATGAAGCCTTTCCCTGTGAACAGGCTTCCCGGTTGTTTGTATCAATAACTTGTGTTATTCATTCAATCCATGACTTCAGACGTTTTCAATTTCCAATTTTCGACTTCCAAAAAACCGGGGGAAAGGAACGGGATTGTTTAAAAAAGCCTCCTTTTCATTCGCCAAATGGCCCCATTTTCTGGCGCTCCTGCTGCTCATTGCTGCCGGGACACTGGTCTATTCCAACACCTTCCGGTCGCCGTTTGTGTATGATGACATTAATTTCATCACCCGCAACGACCCCCATGTTCACATGACTGATTTTTCCTGGGCGGCCATCAAAGAAGCCGCTCTGGAGGGAAGCCCCCGGCACCGGTATCTGCCCAACATCAGTTTTGCCGTCAATTATTATTTTGGCCGGGAAAATCCCTTTGGGTATCATCTGGTCAATTTGGGTATTCACCTATTGACCGGGATCTTTTTGTTTTTTCTGTTTCTGGTGACGCTCCGAATTGACAGCGGTCAGGATAATCATCATCCGGAAAGTTCCGGGGCAGTCGTATCTGTTTCACCGGAATGGGTCGCATTTTTTGGGACGCTCCTCTGGCTGGTGCATCCGGTGCAGACCAATGCCGTGACCTATATGTGTCAGCGCATGACCAGTATGGCCGCCCTGTTTTTTGTCCTGTCCCTGCTGCTCTATGTGAAGGGGCGGATGGTTTACCGGAAAAATTGTTTCAAGTCATCGGTTGTTTTTTTTGCAGGATGCGTGATTTCCGGTATCTGCGCCGTGGCCAGCAAAGAAAACGCCGGCACCCTGCCCATCTTCATCCTTCTTTTTGAATGGTTTTTCTTTCAGAATTTCAGTGGCTTGCGATCAGCTCGAAGCCGCATCGGGGTTTCTCTCGGCTTGATCCTTTTTATTGGCATTTCCGTTCATTTTTTAGGCGATGAACCCATCCGCAGAATCCTTGCAAGCTACTCCCGGCGGGACTTCACCCTTTCCCAGCGCGTGATGACGGAATTCCGGGTGGTGGTGTATTATCTCTCCCTGCTGGTTTTTCCCCATCCCCGGCGCCTGATTCTGGACCACGACTATCCGCTGTCCCATTCTCTGATGACCCCGATCTCCACGATTTTCAGTCTGGCGGCCATTGCCGGACTGATGCTTGCGGCGGTGATTTCGGCCCGAAAGCACCGACTGGCGTCGTTTGCCATCCTCTGGTATCTGGGTAATCTGGTTATTGAATCATCGGTCATCGGCATTGAAATCATCTACGAGCACCGGATGTATCTCCCGGCCATGTTCCTTTATCTGCTGTTTTCTCAAATGGTTTTTCATGCATTCCGTGAAAAACGGGCGGCGGCGGGCGTGCTCATGGCGGCGGCCCTGGTTCTGGGAGGATGGGCGCATCAGCGGAACATCATCTGGCAAACCGATATTTCCTTCTGGACGGACAGTGTTCAGAAAGCGCCCGGCAAGGCCCGGCCCTGGCAGAATCTGGCCTATTCCCTGCAGGCTGCCGGGAAACACACTCTGGCCATCGACAATTACCTGAAATCACTGGCTATCGCGCCCCATCCGGTGGCGTACTTCAATGTGGGGCTGTGTTATGAAAATGCCGGGTATTATATGGATGCGGCGGAGGCATACGCCAGTGCCCTGAAAATGAAATATAATACCCCGCAGGTTCACAGCAGCCTCGCCGTGGCGCTGACCAATATCGGCGAATTCCGGGCAGCCCAGGCCCATTTTGAACAGGCGTACCGGATGAATCCCTCCGATTCAGGGGCCGGAATGGGCGTGCAGGTATTGCAGGACTTTTTGGACCAGTGTCGTGAACCGGAGGTCTGCCTTCAGCAAAGCATCCGGCAAAAACCGGAGAATGCCGAATTGCGGTTTAAACTGGGGATGGTTTACGAAAAACAGGGACGCCCGGACGACGCCATAGCCGAATATAAAATCGTGAGGGGCATGATCGGAGAAACTGATCGGAGATTATATGAACTGGTCAGGACGCGCATGGAAAATCTCCAAGGCTCCCGGTATTATCCGAATCTGAAAAGAAGTGATTGAAAAATCATTTTATATCCTTTAAAGAACCGTATCGATAAGACCGAAGGAAACAGTCATTATAATAAACATAAAATTTAACAGGAGGACACCATGGGAAAAGGCGATCAGCGAAGCAAACGGGGAAAAATCAACAGCGGCACTTACGGGAAATCCCGCCCGAGAAAGAAAAAGCAAAAAGAAGCATCTAAATAAATATCAGCGCGTTAATCCCTGTTATGGGTATGGATATCCTGGCTGTCGCCGGAAGGGGCGGCCGGCGTTGATGGTTGCATGCATTCCGGACAGCTTAAAAAACAATCCACAACGGTTTCGTCAAATAACGACCCTCTGTTTGTGGTAATTGCATTTAATGCTGTTTCCACCGGCAGGGCCGCCCGGTAAGGCCGGTGGGAACTCATGGCTTCCATTACATCGGCCACAGCGAGGATTTTAGCCTCCAGCAGAATGTCCTTTCCTTTCAGTTTAAGGGGGTAACCGCTGCCGTCCACCCGCTCATGGTGTTGATGAACGATCTGCGCAATGGGCCAGGGGAAAGGAATCTGCTCTAAAATTTTAAACCCGATCGCCGGGTGGGTTTTGATCAGCTCCCATTCGGCTTTCAGCAGTTTACCCGGACGGTTCAGCAAGGAGACCGGCGTGCGGATTTTGCCGATGTCGTGAAGGAGCCCGGATATTTTAATGGCTTCAATCTGGTCCGCCGGAAGCCCCATGTTTTTCCCGATGGTACACGCAAATTCAGCCACTCGATGCTGATGACCGGCGGTATACGGGTCACGGCTTTCTGCCATCAGCGCCATGCCACCGACCGTGGCGGTGAACATTTCATGAAGCTGGGCGGTTTTGTTTCGCACCTGATCTTCAAGAATCTGGTTTTGCCGGTTTAACGCTTCTTTCATTTTTTTCAGCGACATGTGGGTCTGGACCCGCGCCTTTACTTCCGCAGCTTTAAAGGGCTTGGTGATGTAGTCCACGGCACCGACGTCAAACCCCTTCGCCACATACTGGGAGTCGCTCAACGCCGTGATGAAAATCACTTCAATTGCCTGGTATCTTGGATCGGATTTGAGTTTTACGCACACTTCAAACCCGTCGATCTCCGGCATCATCACATCCAGCAGGATGAGGTCCGGTTGATGGGTTTCAAGGTAGGCAAAGGCCTTGGCCCCGTTTTTGGCCACGCCAAACCGGTAGCCTCCTTTTAATATATCCAGCAGCAAATCAATATTGATGGGATTGTCATCCACAATCAAAATAAGGGGATACGTGTTATTCACCTTGTCTTCCCTTCCAAATGGGGTTCAGGCCGAATGAGATAGAGATTGAGATCCAGGCCCCACTGTTCCGCAGCCTGTAAGACAGCTTCCCTGGCATCATCATAGTCATATTCCCGGATTTTACGTTCAATCTGTTGCACTGCGGACCGGTCCGCATGCTGTTTTAGACTGTCAAAACATTCTGAAATTTTGACAGGGTCTGCTTTTTTCAGTGCATCCAAAAGATCATACAGCAGTGGCGCGATTTTTATCCTGTCCGGTTCGCCGCCGGGAGCAGCCCTGTTGGCCGTTTCCTGAACCGGAACCAGCGTATGAATGGAGGACAGCAGCCGGGTCAATCCGGCCTCCATATCCGCCAGCAGGCTATCGAGGGCCGCGACATCCATCTGGCCGGTTGTTGCATCCCGGCAAAGGCGCTCGATATTTTCAGATATTTCATTCACCTCACTGCCGCCGATATTGCCGCTGCTGCCTCTCAGGCTGTGCGCCAGGGCCTTCAGGTTTTCCCACTGCCCGGCTTTGGCTGCGGACCGCATGTGTTCGGCTGTGTGGCGGTTGTTGCCGGCAAAAAGAGACAGGATCTTTTTATAGGAAGCCCCGTCCATTCTCAGGTTTTCCATCGCCTCCCGGATCCTTAACCCCGGAAGCGCCTCTTCGTCTATGGTTTCCTCCGGCGGCATAGTCAAAGACAGGTGCTGCGCATCGGTCGTAAAACGTTCAGGAGCCGGGTCCGGCGATGGGGCAGTGGCTCCCGGATGCAGATGGCTCACCAATACTTCAAACAGTTTTTCCTGACGGATGGGTTTGGGCACAAATCCGTTCATTCCTGCTGCGATACACTGCCGCTCATCGCTCATCATCACGGAGGCCGTCATGGCGATAATCGGCAGCGACTGAAATTGGGGCATTTCCCGGATTTTCCGGGTCGCCTCATATCCGTCCATGTTCGGCATCTGAATGTCCATAAGGGCTGCGTCAAAAGACTCTTCCGACAGGAGCTGAAGGGCTTCAATGCCGTCGGCGGCGATGCGGGCGTCAATACCGACAGACTTGAGTATTTCAACGGCGATTTCCTGGTTCACCCGGTTGTCTTCCACAACCAGAATCCTTAATCCCTGCAACAGGGTTTTGTACCGGTCCCGCCGAAGAATGGCATCGGACCGGACCTTATCTTTCCGGACAACCCGCTGGCCGAAAATATTCATCACCGAATTTAACAACGCTGAAGCAGTGACCGGTTTGGCGATGAATCCGTCAACGGCCGGATGTACAGGATGCTGCGGAACCATATCCGAAATCGCGCTGGTCATTAATACAATGGGAACGCTTAAAAATAAATCATTGCGGATTTTCATGGCGGTTTCCTGCCCGTCCATGCCTTTCATTTTCATGTCGATAATGGCCAGGTCAATGGTTTTGTTCTGCTGCCGATATTCCCTCAGCATTGCGATGGCGGCTGTGCCGGTGTCAGCAGGGAATGAAGAAAATCCGAATGAGTGGATGATGGAAGAAAGGATCCGTCTGTTTTCCTCGCAGTCGTCAACAATAAGGATGCTTAATCCTTTTAGATTTTCCGGCAAAACGAATGGCTCTCTTGCCAGGGAGATCGGCGGCAGCTGCATCCGGGTGGTGAAGATAAATTCAGATCCGACGCCGAACTCGCTGGTCACGGATATCTGGCCGTTCATCAGTTCGGCCAGGCGCTGGCTGATGCACAACCCCAGGCCGGTCCCGCCGAATTTCCGGGTAATGGAGGTGTCTCCCTGGGTAAATGCCTGAAAGAGCAGGTCCCGCTGTTCCTTAGTCATCCCGATGCCGGTATCCTTTACGGAACAGACCAGCCGGACCGTCTGCTCATCAATGCTTTCGGAACTGATTTTAATGAGAATCATCCCTTCTTTTTCAGTGAATTTGACGGCATTTCCCAACAGATTGGTCAGCACCTGCTGAAACCTTAAGGAATCACCGATGATGTCCAGGGGCGTTTCCGGACGGATATCCAGCAGGAGTTCGATGTTTTTTTCAGCCGCCGCCTCGGCAAAGAGGGTGATCACATTATTGACGGAGGATTCCAGCCGGAAAGGATGGGGTTCCAGAATCAGTTTTCCCGCATCCATTTTTGAAAAATCAAGAATATCATTGATAATCCCTAAAAGCGCGTTGCCCGAAGAATGAATGATTTTTAAATAATATTCCACCTTGATGGGTGTTTTTTCAGAAAGCGCCAGCTCTGCGGCAGAAATAACCCCGTTCATGGGGGTCCGTATTTCATGACTCATATTGGCGAGAAATTCGCTTTTGGCGTTGGACGCCTCATCCGCCACCCGGATGGCTGCCAGAAGTTCTTTATTGGCCTCCCGGAGCTCCGCCGTGCGATCCTCCACCCTTTTTTCCATTTGTTTATAGGCCTCTTTTAACTTATCTTCAGCCAGTTTCCGTTCCGTGATGTCTTCCACCAGTCCTTCGATATAGAGAAGTTTGTCCACCTGGTTGCGAAATGAAATAGCCTGAAGGGAACCCCAGATCAACCGCCCGTCTTTTCGCTTCAACTGGCATTCAAAATGGTTCACCTCGTCATTTTTCTGGAGCATTAAAAAAAACTGCTGCCGGTCCATTTCAGTGGCGAAAAGCTGCTTTCCGATGTCTTTTATGGATTCCACCATGTCCGCCGGCGAATCGTATCCCAGGATCGATGCCATGGAAGGATTGACGTCAATAAACCGGTTGTGGGGCCCGGCGCGGAAGATCCCTTCCTGGGCGTTTTCAAAAATGCCCCGGTATTTTTTTTCACTATTGAGCATGGCGTTATACATGCGTTTCCGCTCTGACACCTCTGTTTGAAGCTTCAGATTGACCCGGTTGGTTTCCCTGGCCAGGTCCTGCGCTTTTTGGGCGGACGCTTCCGCCCGGTTTTTGGCCTCACTCAGATCCATGTCCCGCTGCTTGATCTGGTCCATCATGGTGTTGAAGGCGCTGATCAGCAGACCGATCTCGTCATCGCCTTTTTTTCTCACCCGGGTGGAATAATCCATATTGACCGCTGTGTGCCATGCCACCTTTGCCAGATTCAGAATGGGTTTTGATATGAATCGCTGGAGGGTCGTCAGCATAAAATACACGATGAAAAAGGATATAATAAGGACGAGAACGACATATCCAAGGTACCGCCAGATCATGGTGTACATTTCATCCAGGTCGGACGTGATCAGGACCGCACCGATGACTTCACCGTTAAGGGTGATCGGGGACGCCACTTGCAGGGAAGCAGTAGAAAACCGCGGGCCGTCGAAGGCAGGATATTCCGGCTGAAAATCAGTGGCGAGGGCGTCCCGGTTGTATCTGGCAAAGACCTCCTTTGAATTGTTGAAAATATAGGCTGAAACGATGGAGCGTTTGGCTTGCAGGGCATTGAGGGTCTCGCGTGCGACGTCCGGATCATCAAAGGTCAGCGAGGCGGTTGTCCGGTCTGCGATAATAGTGGAAAGCGTTGTCAGCTCATGCGCCTGGGTATGCCTGAAATTTATCACTTCAAATACACCGAGGATACCGCAGGCGATCAGAAGGGCGATGCTGCTGATGATCATCACAATGATTCGAAGTTTATTGGTAATTGAAAAGTCTCTAAATGCAGGCATTGACAATTTGATTCCTTATTCGAAGACCGAAGCGATTTCGATGAGCTTGGCGCTTATTTTCAGGTCCGATTTCACGGCTGCTGCTTTGTTGATCTCAAACCGGACATGTTTTTTATCCATATAAAACCGGATGATGCCGCCTGAACGGAGGAAGTCTTCAGCCTCTCCAATGGTGAGGATGGGAAGCCCTTCCACTGCGTTCAATATCTGGCGGGTGCGCTGGATTTCGGATGCACAGACAAACAGCATCTGGCACTGGGTCACCTGATTCAGGCTGTCGAAACGCCGGATGGAAAGGCGGTAATCGCCGATGGTTCTTCCTTCGAGAGGCTCCAGTGCCTGGCCGAAAGAATCTCGGCCGAAAATACCGATGATGATCCGCCCATTGGCCTGTTCAATGACGTGGTCCGGCCACTGGATAAATTTGATGAAATTCACCATCATGGCGCCTTTGATCTGGTCTTCCGTTCCTTCCAGGCAACGCCCGAAAGTTGCCGGAAACACCATTCCCGTCAGGATGACCGCAAGCATCATGAGTCTATGAATCGGGGACATGTTTATGTTCAGGGATCGCATCATCAGCTTCAATTAATAGTCGTACCCAATGGTCAGCCAGACATTTCTTCCCTCAACCGGCTGCTGGGTGGGATAATACTCGCCAGTGGCGGTACGGATGCCCGGATCAAACACATCATCATCCAGTATATTCCGGATCAAAAACTGACAATACAGACCTTTGACAAACGCATTTTCCCAGCGGACATTGGCGTGGAAAATAATCTTATCATCTATTTTTGTCACCGGATTGGATTGAATGGTTTTAATGTCATACAAATAATTGGACCTGAGGTGGAGCGACAGGTTTTTCAAAATAAAGTAAGTAACTCCGGTGTTAATCTTGTGCCGCGGAATATTCGGAATGGATTCTCCGTCATGGGCCACCGGCGGCGATGAGAGTGTTTCCGGAAGATCCGTATACTCTCCTTTTGAGCAGGTATAGTTCAGGTAGAGCGTCAAACGGTCGGTCAGTTGATAGTCGGAACTGAGTTCCGCGCCGATAATATGGGCTTTCCCGATATTCTGGTTCTGGTTCCAGAAATCCGATTCCGGGTTGGGGTTGGGGTCGGTAGTTTCCACTTCAAGGATCAGATCTTCAATGACGTTATAATATCCCTGGAGGCCGACATTCCCTATGGAAGAAAAGGCATACCTCGCGCCGGCTTCCGCAGACCACATTTTTTCAGGATCAAGATTCTGGTTCTCTTTTCTCTGCCGGGTTTCATTTAACTGCTCCCAGGCCGTGGGCCCGCGAAAAGCGTTGCTGAATAAGGTGTTGAACGTATATTTTCCAGGGTTGGCAATGCCGCTGATCCGGTAGGTATGGGAATCGCCGTATGAGGTGTTGTGGTCAAACCGGTATCCGCCGATGGCTGAAAAGATGTCCGTCATCCGGTAGATGCTTTGAAGATACCCGGCATAGTTTTTATAATTGTATGTTTCATAAGCGCCGTAACCCTCGGGAACTTCCGTATAGATGGATTCCAATCCAAGAGTGACGCCGATCCTTTTCGACGGCGTCCACTGAAGGCGCTCTTCAATTTCAAACGATTCATCCGGCCGGGCGTAATCGGAAACGGTGGTCACGTCTTCCGGATGAGTGTATGCCTCCGGCCCCGGCATGTTCGGATAGGATTCATGGCTGGAGCTTAATAATTCAGAATGATGAATGATGGATTCACTGTCAAGGGACAGTTTTGAATTGATTTCCCAAAGATACCCAAGGCTGACCGTTGTGCTCTGCAAATCCCAGGCCGACCCGGTGAACCCGTTTCCATCGGTATCGATTTGATAGGTTCCGTTGGCGGAAGTGCCGTCGCCCTGAAGGTAGCGCCAGTTGATGAATTCCGCCCGCAGGTTGTCAAAACTGAACTTTGCGGTGACATTGTAAGTGTCTTCATCCGAATTATTATAGGTGTCCGACCACCAGTATCCCCGGCCATCGGTGTCCAGGTGCTGGATGCCGCTGAAATCCGGGCCGTCACTGTTATAATAATACCCGCCGATGCTGTATGCGAATGGCTTTTCGCCGGAGGCGCCGGACGAACTGTCATTTAAGGAAAAAGCGGCGCCGCCCCCGTAATGGTCCGTATCCGTCCAGTTCCCGGCAAAGGCTTGAACCGACTTGCCGGGCGCTGTTTTCCCGTCCTTGGTGATAATATTGATGACTCCGTTAAAGGCGTTGGCGCCATACAGAGAAGAGACCGGCCCGGCGACGATTTCGATCTGTTCGACATTGTGGAGGGGATACCTGATGGTTCCACCGAGAATCGCATTTTCCGAAATGTTGTTGTCCGGAATGCCGTCGATGTATACCAGGCTTCGCTGATTGTTGCCGATCAGACCCCGCTGGTGGATTAATTCCGGAAATAATCCATAAGTACTCTGAAAGTCAAACCCGGGAACATCATGCAACGCGTCACTCAATGTGCGGTAACCGCGTTCCCGGATCTCTTTTTCAGTAATAACATATACAGCGCCGGGCGTATCTTTCAGCTTCACGCTGGTCCGGGTGGCGGTGACCACTTCCAGGTCCATTAATTCGGAAATGTTCATGTCGTAGATATCGTCCGGGGCGGCCATTTCCGGGAACACCGGGGAAGGACTGCACACAACCATCAACAGAAATGTTCCCGCCAGGAAGCTCTTGGCTAAGCGACTGAGCAGTGATTGGTTCAATGGTGGATGCATTGATTCCATCCGCAGTGCTGATAAGGTTGGCGTGAAACCGGTTTACATTCATTTTGAACAAAGGAACGATATGAAGATTTTCGGATTTCCTTTAGCATAAGTTAATAAAGATACGTGGATATTTCAAGAAAGATATTCCGATGGCTGTCACTATCGGAACCATAACGGCATACCGGGTTTACAATTTTGTCGCATTCCGGCGGCCAAAAATTACATTTTTGTAACCCCTGGCGGATTTTCCGGTGGGGGCTTTTGTGTAAATAATTAAATTTCGACAAGTTAAAATTTATATGCTAATGGCACTAATTTTGCTATTTATATACAGTCCTGAGAAACAAGGAGTGTGATTCATCTTGACACCTATCAGTAAGGATTAAATTACCATGTGCCGTTTATTTGCAATAACCAGCGAAACGCCGGTGTCCCCGATTCTGGCGCTGGGTGCCCTGGATGTCATGCGCGAAGGCCATGACGGATCGGGGGTGGGCCTGTTCCTGAGGGACCTGGGCGGACCCTTTGATGACATGAAAGACGCGCCGATTCTTTCGGGAATTTTTACCAAGGACGGCATCAAGCGCCTAGACAGCTATATGATGAATCTCGGGTTCATGACCAAATATAAGATTTCGTTTAAACTGCCGAAAACAACTCCGGAAGGTGTGCCCCGGCGGGATGTGTACCTCATCCGGGCCTATGAATATCCGGAAGAATGGGAGGGGCGGAGTTTTGAGGAATTGGGTCGTGAACTGATGTCCATCCGGCTCCAGCTCAGGGAAATGGGCCAGGCCCAGCAGGACATGATTGTGTTTTCATTCTGGCCGGATGTGATCATGGTCAAGGAAATCGGCGACCCGCTGACCGTGGGCAAATACCTGAATCTCGACCGGGAAGATCTGACCGCCCGGGTGATTATGGCCCAGGGCCGCCAGAATACCAACTACGCCATCAATCTGTATGCGTGCCATCCATTTTTTCTTCAGGGCCTGTCCACCATGACCAACGGGGAAAACACGGCCTTTGTGCCCATCAAGGAATTTCTCATGTCCAGGGGGTTTCCCGGCTACATGGGATTTCAGTCGGACTCGGAAGTGTTCACGCATATTTTGCATTATACCCTGGCGAGCCTCGGGTTCGGCATCGAAGCCTACAAGCATATTATCACGCCGCTTCAGGGGGCCGACCTGGAAGATCATCCGAATGCGCCCCTGCTCAAGCAGCTTAAGCAAAGCTGCCGACGGATGATCATTGACGGCCCCAATTGCGTTATCGGGAGCCTGCCGGACCACTCCCTGTTCATGGTCCAGGACCGCAAGAAACTGCGGCCCGGCGTGGTCGGGGGCCGGCCGGGACAGTACGCCTTTTCTTCGGAAATCTGCGGTCTGGACGCGGTGATTCCGGACCGGGACAAGCGCAATGATTTTCAACCCATGCATCTGGATACGGCCATTGTGGGGCCGGATCGACAGGAGATACGGATATGCCGTCAAACAGACCCATTACCCCGTCAACATTAAGCATCAAGGATCTGCCCTGGCAGATTCACTGGAATAAGGACAAGTGTACGCTGTGCGGAAGCTGCACGGCCGTGTGCCCGGTCAATGCCATCGAACTGGGCGTTTTTCGGAAACGAACCGTGGAAACCGCTCTGGGAATAGAAGGCTCCGCATCGAGCGTTTTTAAGGTCTATCACGGCATCCGCCAGCGGACGGACGCAGCCTATGCCTGTGTGGGATGCGCCATGTGCACCCAGGTCTGCCCCAATGACGCCATCATGCCTTACCGGTCCGATGAAGCGCCCAAGCTGCCCTATCACATCAATCAGGGCGGTCAGCCCCGCCGCCGGGGCGGCAGGAGGAATGTGCCGGGCGGAATCCTCGACCAGATTAAATTCCTGCGGATTTCCATGCTCACGGACCCGGCCCTGGATGCGGGCCGCCATGAGTTTGAAGTGCGCACCCTGCTGGGAAGGGTCTTGCCGCCGGAAGAAAGCCTGAAACATTTTAATGAAAACGGATGGGTGCCGCCGGTGCGGGAGATCTACCCCCTCATTATCGGCAGCATGTCCTTCGGCGCGTTGTCCCCTCCCATGTGGGAAGGGCTTCAGATGGGTGTGGCCTACCTCAACGAAGAACTGAAAATGCCGGTTCGCATGTGCACCGGAGAAGGCGGCTGCCCGCCGCGTCTGCTCCGGAGCCGGTTTCTTCAGTATGTAATCCTTCAGATCGCCAGCGGGTATTTCGGATGGGATGAAATCATTCACGCCATACCGGAAATGAAAGTGGACCCGTGCGCCATCGAAATCAAATACGGCCAGGGCGCAAAACCCGGAGACGGCGGCCTGCTCATGTGGAACAAGGTCAACCAGCTCATCGCCGCCATCCGCGGGGTGCCGGTCGGGGTCAGCCTGCCCAGCCCCCCGACCCATCAGACCCAGTATTCCATCGAAGAATCCGTTGCCAAAATGATTCAGTCCATGTCCATGGCCTGGGGATTTAGGGTGCCGGTGTATCCCAAAATCTCCGCTACATCCACGGCCCTGGCGGTTTTGAACAACCTGACCCGGAACGGTTTTGCCGCAGGGCTGGCCATCGACGGCGAAGACGGGGGCACGGGTGCGGCCTATGATGTGTCCATGAACAGCATGGGCCATCCCATTGCCAGCAATATCCGGGATTGTTATCTCAATCTCGCGGCCCTGGGCAAGCAGAATGAAATCCCCCTGTTCGCCGGAGGCGGGGCCGGAAAAACCGGCAATCTGGCGGCCAATGCCGCGGCCCTGATCATGCTGGGCGCCAGCGGGGTTCAGATCGGAAAATACATCATGCAGGCCGCCGCCGGTTGCTTGGGGTCCGAGACCGACCGCTGCAACATCTGCAACGTGGGCCTGTGCCCCAAGGGCATCACCTCTCAGGATCCCCGGCTTTACCGCCGTCTGAATCCGGAAGATGTGGCCCAGCGGGTGGTGGATGTGTATCTGAGTTTCGACACCGAACTGAAAAAAATTATCGCGCCCCTCGGCCGTTCCACCTCCCTGCCCATCGGCATGTCCGATGCGCTGGGAATCAATGATTTTAATGCTGCGGAACGGCTGAAGATTCAATACGTTATTTAACTATTCGATTTAGTTAAAAATATGTCGGAGATAGCCATGGAACGTGAATTCTATAAAATATCCGGAAGGGAAAACGGCCAGCGCCTGTCTTCCCGGATTCTGGAAGAAAAAATCCAGCAGGCGGTGGCGGCCGGCCATCGGGCGCTCCTCATCGAAGCCTGCGGCCAGCACGGCATCGGCGGCCGGTTGTGGAAAGCAGGGGCGGAACCTGTTTATGTAAAAATCGAAGGAAACACCGGTCAGCGCACCGGGTCTTTGGGATATCCCAACACACTGATTGAAATCATGGGGCCTGCGTCGGACGACGCGGGCTGGCTGAATGCCGGCGCCCACATCGTCGTACATGGCCATGCGGGCAATGGTCTGGCCAACGCCATGGCCCAGGGAAAGATTTTTGTGGGCGGCAATACCGGTGCCCGGGCCATGACCATGACCAAGCGCAACCCGCGGTTCGCCCATCCGGAAGTATGGGTATTGGGCTCGGTGGGCGATTATTTCGGCGAATTCATGGCCGGCGGCATTGCCGTGATCTGTGGTGTTGACGGACAGGATCCGGAAAATGTTCTGGGATACCGGCCTCTGGTGGGCATGGTCGGAGGCCAGGTCTTCTTTCGGGGACCCCACAAAGGCTACAGCACGTCGGACACACGGCTGTCAGTCATTTCCGATGACCAGTGGAACTGGTTTACGGAAAATCTCAAAAACTTTTTAGATCACATACACCGCCCCGAACTTCTGGAATCCCTTTCGGTGAGGTCGGACTGGAATCTTCTGGTCACCCGCACCATCCGGGAAAAGGCAGGGGTGCGCCAGCGTTCCATGTCCTCTTTCCGCAAGGATGTGTGGGACAAAGAACTGGGCAACGGCGGGCTGATCGGCGACCTGACCCATCTTGACCGGCGGCCGATCCCCCTGGTCCCCACCGGCGACCTCCGGCGGTTTGTACCGGAGTGGGCCAACCAGAAATACCTGTCCCCCTGCGAGGCAAGCTGTCCCAGCGGCATTCCGGTGCAGGAGCGGTGGCGGCTGATCCGGGAAGGCCGGTTGGATGAAGCCGTGGACCTGGCCCTGGCGTATACGCCCTTTCCGGCCACGGTGTGCGGGTATCTTTGCCCGAACCCCTGCATGCAGGCCTGCACCCGTCAGATCAATCTCATGAAGCCGATTGACACCACCCAGCTCGGCAAAGCCAGCATTAACGCAAGTGTTCCCGACCTGCCGCCCATGAGCGGCAAGCGGATTGGGGTGATCGGCGGCGGGCCTGCGGGAATTTCCATTGCCTGGCAGTTGCGGCAGCAGGGCCATGAAGCAGTGATCCATGACCGGGCCGGACTTCTGGGCGGCAAAATTTCAAGTGTTATTCCCGAAACCCGGATTCCCAAAGACGTACTGACCGCAGAACTGGATCGGGTTCGGAAAGTCATTCCTCAAGTGAATTTAACGCAGAACCTTGACAGAAACGCGTTCGGGAACCTGAAAAACGCGTTTGACTTTCTGGTAATCGCCACCGGCGCCCAAAAGCCCCGGACCCTCCCGGTTCCGGGCAACGAACGATCCATCCCGGCGGCCGATTTTTTGGAAAAAGCAAAAACCGGCGCAATCAACCCGGGCAAACGCCTGGTAGTCATCGGCGCGGGAAATGTGGGTTGTGACGTGGCCACTGAAGCCCACCGGCTGGGGGCGAGGGAATTGACCCTGATTGATGTTCAGGAACCCGCCGCTTTCGGCAAGGAACGGAAAGAGGCGGAAGAAGCCGGAGCAGTCTTCCGGTGGCCGTGTTTCACCAAAGAAATCACGGCAGAGGGAGTGGTGCTGGATTCCGGTGAGCTGATACCCGCCGATACGGTGGTGGTCTCCATCGGGGACATGCCGGACCTGGATTTTCTGCCGGAAAATATCGATAGAGAACATGGGTTTGTGGCGGTCAATGAATCATTTCAGACTTCCGATCCCACGGTGTTCGCCATCGGCGACACGGTCCGGCCGGGGCTCCTGACAGACGCCATCGGTGCCGGCCGGAAGGCGGCCAGAGCCATTGCCGACATCATTGACGGCCATCGCCCGTTGACCCCCCAGGGCACATCGACAGGGAGCCGGTCAGGCCAACAAATGATCGACCGGAACCGGGTGTCCCTGGAATATTTTGATCCCCGGATAACGGAGTTTAAAGACACGAAATCGTGCGGATCCCAGTGCGCGTCTTGCGGCGCATGCCGGGATTGCGGCATCTGCGTGGCCATGTGCCCCCAGGCAGCCATCTCAAGGGAACAAAAAGAAGGCACCACATACGAATACCGGGTGGATGCGGACAAGTGCATCGGTTGCGGATTCTGCGCCGGGGCCTGCCCTTGCGGGGTCTGGGAAATGACGGCCAATCGTCCCATGGAAGGGTAATAGAATGATGAATGATGAGTGATAAAATGATGAAAACCGCAATCAACGGATTTGCCGGGGTCTCCTGTGCGGAATCTTTTCTGTTGATTTGAAGAGGGAATTTGTTACAAGGAATCTGTTTTTGTGCCTGTTTGCTAAATTCGGATTTGGTCCCTATTTCAGTGATATAAAATAAAAAAATTTAATTTAAACGAATAGAAATAAACATGAAAGCATTACTGGCCCTTGAAGACGGAAGAACCTTCTCTTGCCGGAGTTTTACCGGTCACGGCGAAACCTTTGGAGAGGTGGTATTTAATACCAGCATGACGGGCTACCAGGAAGTCCTCACCGACCCCTCATACCGGGGGCAGATGGTGGTCATGACCTATCCCCTGGTGGGAAATTACGGCGTCAATCCGGAAGATGTGGAATCCGACCGGGTGCATGTGTCGGCGTTTATCATCCGGGAGTATCAGGATTTTCACAGCAATTTCAGATCAACGGGATCACTTGGGGATTACCTGACAGAGCAAGGCATTCTGGGTGTGGACTGCCTGGATACCCGGGCCCTGACCCGTCATCTGCGCACGGCCGGCGCCATGCGGGCCATGATCTCCACCCGGGATCTGGACCCCGTGTCGCTTTCGGAGCGTGCCCGGCAGACCCCGAAAATGGAGGGCCAGGATCTGGCCAGCCGGGTGACCACCGATCAGGCATATTTCTGGAAAAATGAAGAGCGGATTTTTATTGCGCCGAATACGCCCCTGACCCCATCCCTCTGGCCGGACGGATCCGGCAGGCCGAAGGTCGCGGCGTTTGATTTTGGAGTAAAATATAATATTCTCAGATGCCTGGAACGGGCCGGATGTGATGTCCTGGTGGTGCCGGGGTCGACATCCGCGGACCAGATCCGGGCGCTTTCGCCGGACGGTGTTTTCTTGTCCAACGGTCCCGGCGATCCGGAGCCGGTGGATTACGCAGTGGAAACCATCCGGGCGCTCATCGGGTACAAGCCGATATTCGGCATCTGTCTGGGCATCCAGCTTCTGGGAATCGCGCTGGGGGGCCGGACATACAAGCTGAAATTCGGTCATCACGGCGCGAATCAGCCGGTCCAAAATTTGATGACCCGAAAGGTGGAGGTGACCTCCCAGAACCACGGCTTTGCGGTGGACTTAAACAGTCTGGACCCGGATCAGGTGGAAGTGACCCATATCAATTTAAACGACCGGACGGTGGAAGGGTTCCGGCATAAAAAATATCCGTTGTTCGCTGTTCAATATCACCCGGAAGCCGCACCCGGACCCAATGACGCCAACTATCTGTTTACTCAGTTTGTGGAACAGATGAAAGAATATATGTAGCCTCCCATGCCAAAACGAACTGATATCAAAAAAATCCTCATCATCGGGGCCGGGCCGATTATCATCAGCCAGGGATGTGAATTCGACTATTCCGGAACCCAGGCCTGCAAGGCCCTGTGGGAAGAAGGATACCAGGTCATTCTGGTCAACAGCAATCCCGCCACCATCATGACCGATCCTGAAATGGCGGACCGGACCTATATTGAACCCGTGACGCCGGAAATCGTTGAAATGATCATCGAAAAGGAACGGCCGGACGCACTGCTCCCGACACTGGGGGGACAGACAGGGTTGAATACCGCGATTGCAGTGGCGGAGAGCGGGGTGCTGGAAAAATACGGGGTGGAGATGATCGGGGCGACGCTCACGGCCATCCGAAAAGCCGAGGACCGGGACCTGTTCCGCCAGGCCATGAACAAAATCGGTTTGCGCATTCCTCACAGCGCCATGGCCACGGACATGGCGTCCGCACGGGCGATTGCCCGGGAAATCGGATTTCCGATTATTGTGAGGACGAGTTTCACCTTGGGCGGCACAGGCGGCGGCGTGGCCTACAATCCGGAAGATCTGGAAATTCTGGCGGCATCAGGCCTTGATGCCAGCAGGAACTCCCAGGTCATGCTGGAGGAATCGGTTCTCGGGTGGAAGGAATACGAGCTGGAGGTCATGCGGGACAAAAACGACAATGCGGTTATTGTCTGTTCCATTGAGAACCTGGATCCCATGGGCGTCCATACCGGGGACAGCATCACTGTGGCGCCGGCCCAGACATTGACCGACCGGGAATACCAGGTCATGCGGGATGCATCCATTGCCATCCTGCGGGAAATCGGTGTGGAGACCGGCGGGTCCAATGTCCAGTTTGCCGTGAATCCGAAAACCGGCGAAATGATCGTCGTGGAAATGAACCCCAGGGTGTCGCGCAGCTCAGCCTTGGCATCCAAGGCAACCGGTTTTCCCATTGCCAAAATTGCCGCCAAGCTGGCGGTGGGCTATACGCTGGATGAACTGCCCAATGACATCACCGGCGAGACCGTAGCCGCTTTTGAGCCGACCCTGGACTATTGCGTGGTGAAAATCCCCCGCTGGACTTTTGAAAAATTTCCCGAAGCCGAAGATATCTTGACCACTTCCATGCGCTCGGTGGGAGAAACCATGTCCATTGGCCGGACATTCAAGGAAGCCCTGCAAAAAGGGCTGCGGTCTCTAGAAATCGGCCGGATGGGTCTGGGAGGTGACGGAAAAGAGGTGGGGGAAAAAACAAAAGAACCGCTGCCCCTGGCAGACATTGAAAAATTCCTTTCCCGGCCCAATTCCAACCGCATTTTTTACCTGCGGGAAGCCTTGCTGGCGGGTATGACCATAGATGATATTTTTGCTTTGACGGCCATCGACCCCTGGTTTTTAAATCAGATAAAACAGATTTTTGATCTGGAACAGGTGATTGCAGCCTGTAACGGAAAAAACCTGCCGGAAGATTTGCTGAGAACCGCTAAAGAATACGGATTCTCGGACGTGCAGATCGGGTATTTGACTGGCAGCGATGCGGCAATAATCCGGAACTTGCGGAAAGAAAAGGGTGTCCTGCCGGTTTACAAGCTGGTGGATACGTGCGCTGCGGAATTTGAAGCGGTCACGCCCTATTATTATTCCACCTATGAGACGGAAAACGAAGCCCGGCCGTCCAACCAACGAAAAGTGATGATTCTGGGCGGTGGTCCGAACCGGATCGGTCAGGGTATCGAATTCGACTACTGCTGTGTTCATGCTTCTTTTGCTCTTAGGGAACTCGGCATTGAGAGCATCATGGTCAACAGCAATCCTGAAACCGTCAGCACGGACTATGACACCTCCCACAAACTGTATTTTGAGCCCCTGACCCATGAAGATGTGCTGAATATTGTTGAAACGGAAAAACCGGACGGCGTCATTGTTCAGTTCGGGGGCCAGACGCCCCTGAACCTGGCCCAGGCGCTGCTGGCCTCCGGTGCGCCGATTATCGGCACGCACCCGGACAGCATCGCCCGGGCCGAGGACCGGAAACAGTTTCAGGCCATGCTCGAAAAGCTGGGCCTGGTTCAGCCCCCCAATGGTACGGCCCGGTCGGTTGATGAAGCGGTTCAGGCGGCGAGGAAAATCGGTTTTCCGGTCATTGTGCGGCCGTCCTTTGTGCTGGGCGGCAGGGCCATGAAAATCGTTTATGACGAAAAATCGCTGGAAAATTTCACCCTGCCGGCACTGACAGCCTCTGCCGGTCATCCGGTGCTGATTGACAAGTTTCTGGAAGATGCGGTGGAAATCGATGTGGACGCGATATCCGACGGGACCACAACTCTGATTGCCGGCATCATGGAGCATATTGAAGCCGCAGGCGTTCACTCCGGCGATTCGGCCTGCGTGTTGCCGCCGTATAGCCTCAAAGAATCTGAAATAGACGAAATCAAGGCCGCCACAAAAGCCATGGCCCTGGAATTAAACGTTATCGGCCTGATGAATGTGCAATATGCCATCAAAAGCGGAAAATTGTATGTGCTGGAAGTCAACCCGCGCGCTTCCCGCACCGTCCCGTTTGTCAGCAAGGCCACAGGTATTCCGTTCGCCAAGCTCGCCACCAAAATTATGGTGGGGCACACCCTTGCGGATCTGGGCCTGACTGAAGAGGTCACGCCCGTCCATATTTCCGTTAAAGAAGCGGTGATGCCGTTTAACCGGTTTCCGGACGTGGATGTTCTGCTGGGCCCTGAGATGAAATCCACCGGCGAAGTCATGGGCGTGGACACGGATTTTGGCCGGGCCTACGCCAAGTCCCAGATGGCGGCCGGCCAGAAACTGCCTCTCACAGGCGCCGTGTTTATCAGTGTGCAGGACGCGGATAAACGGGCGGTTCTGGACGTGGCCCGGCAGTTCAGCGCGATGGGGTTTAAAATTCTCGCGACCCGCGGCAATGCGGATTTTTTTCACAGTGCGGGAATTGACAGCCAAACGGTCAATAAAGTTTCTGCAGGCCGTCCCCATGTAGGGGATGCAATTATGAACCGGGAGATTCAGCTCGTGATCAATACCGGGTCCGGGGACCGGAAACGGCAGGATGGCTACCTGATCCGGCGGGCGGCTTTAAAATACAATGTTCCTTACGCAACCACTATCGCCGGCGCAAAAGCCATGTGCACGGGGATTTCCGCACTTAAGAAAAAAGCATTATCCGTTCGACCGATTCAGGAGTATCACCAATGATCACAAAGAGACGATTTTAATTATGACAATATATCAAGATGTGGGCTGTCGGCCCAGGGAAGCCTGCGGCGTATTCGGCATTCACCAGCACCCGGAATCCGCCCGGCTCACCTATTTCGGCCTTTACGCCCTTCAGCACCGGGGACAGGAAAGTGCTGGGATAGCGATTGTAAGAGACGGACGCATTGCATATCACAAAGGCATGGGGCTGGTGCCGGATGTGTTTAATGATGAAAAACTGGAATTCTTGAAAGGTGAATGCAGCGCTATCGGTCATGTGCGCTATTCAACAACCGGCGGATCAACGCTCGTCAATGCCCAGCCGTTTGTGATCACCCACAGCGGGAAATCCTACGCAGTCGCCCATAACGGGAATCTGGTGAACGCCCATATTCTGAAAGAGCAACTGGAAGCCGAGGGGTCCATTTTTCAGACCACTACGGACAGCGAAATTTTTCTGCATTTGTTTGTCAAAAGCCTAAAGCACGGGTTTGAAGGGGCGCTTATTAACGCTGTGACCCAGCTCGAAGGCGCCTATTCCATCGTGATGCTGACCAGCCGGGGAGAAATTATCGGCATCAAGGATCCCCATGGATTCCGCCCCCTTTGTCTGGGCCGACTCAATAATGACCGATATGTTCTGGCCTCTGAATCCTGCGCCCTGGACCTGGTCGAGGCAGAGTTTGTGCGGGAGCTGGACCCCGGTGAAATCGTGATTATCAGCAATGACGGCATCAAAAGCCTTCATCCCCATGACCAGGTGGCGCGGCATTGCTGCATTTTCGAATATATTTATTTCGCCAGACCCGACAGCACCATTTCCGGAAAAAATGTTTATCTGACCCGTAAAGCCCATGGCCATCGCCTGGCCCGGGAAGCCCCGGTGGCCGCCGACCTGGTGATGCCGTTTCCGGATTCCGGCAACTATGCGGCATTAGGATACGCCGAAGAATCCGGTATCCCCTTTGATCTGGCCATGATCCGTAATCATTATGTGGGGCGCACTTTTATTCAGCCGACCCAGAGCATGCGGGATTTCAGCGTCCGCATGAAACTCAATCCGGTCAAGGAGCTGCTCAAAGGCAAAGACATCATCATCATCGAAGATTCGATTATCCGGGGAACCACCGCCAAAACCAGGGTCCGGGCCCTGCGGGCCCTTGGGGTCAAAAAAGTGCATATGCGCATCAGTTGTCCGCCCCATCGGTTTCCCTGTCATTACGGCATTGATTTTTCAACCCGGGGGGAATTGATCGCCGCCAAGCTCTCAGTTGACGAATTGCGGGATTATTTGGGACTGGATTCCCTTCACTACCTCTCCCTGGAAGGACTGCTCGACTCAACCGGTGTGGATTTCCCTGAAAATAATTTTTGTAAAGCTTGCTTTGACGGCTGTTATCCTGTAAAATTCGACGATATCGTTTCCAAGGAGTGCTTGGAATAGCCTGATTCAATATTTCCACTTTTTCTGAGTATGGAGGGGCGTCCATGATCGAGTCGAAGTATCTGAAAGATAATGTCCAGAACATTCAGAGACTTATGGGAATTCCGGGACTAAAGGAATTTGAAACCCGGAACCTGGCAAAGCTTCTGAGACTCAGTAAAATCAGGGAATATGAAAACGGGGAAATGATCATCCGGGAAGGCGATAATGATCCCTGGCTGTATTTTCTCCTGTCCGGCCGGTTGATTATCAAAAAAAACAACATTGAGATCGGGCGAATTGATCAGGTTGGAGAAATTTTCGGGGAAATGCGGGTAATCGACAGCCTGTCCCGTTCGGCTTCAGTGTTTGCCGACGGAAAAGTTCTGTGTTTGGGCGTGGATACTTCCGCACAGGGCCGGCTCAGCACGGTCAGCATTGAAGAAAGAGATGAACGCCTGGATTTTCTGCTCCTGCTTTACAGAATCTTTTCCGAATACATGTCCATCCGCCTTCGGGCCGTCAATGATGAACTGATCAAGGCAAAAATAGAGACCCAGGTGCTTCTGGACAGCAAAAATGGAAATGGACAGTAACGTTTACGCTGAGCCTGTTCGGCTGTTGAGCATTTTTTCCCATGACTGAAACAGTTGCGTTCTCAAAACATTCCACCAATGTTTTTTTTCATATCCTGACCCCTTGCAATCTATCGTGCCGCCACTGCTACATTAATCCCGCCCAGCACGGAAATGTCATCCTGCCCATCGAGACCATTACTTCGTGGCTGAAGGTCTTTGTCAATAAGACGAACCATGCGAATCTGATTCTTCTCGGCGGGGAGCCGACACTGCACCCCCAACTCTCCGAAGCAGTGAAAGCCGCGCGCCGGATGGGTTATAAATCCATCACCATTGATACCAACGGTTATCTGTTTCATGATATTTTAAATAAAATCAACCCTCATGATCTTGATTTTTTAAGTTTCAGTCTGGATGGCGCGACCCCGCAAACCAATGACCGGATCCGGGGAAAAGGGTGTTTCGAGCGTTGCACGGAGGGCATCGAGCAGGCTGTCCGGCGCGGGTTTCACACCAGCCTGATTTTTACGGTAAGCCGGGCCAATATTCACGAACTTCATCTGATGCCCCCCCTGCTGAAACGCTTGGGGATTGAGCGGTTTTTTATTCAGGTGATCGGGATTCGGGGCAAATCCGCCGCTCCGGATCTTGGCACGGCGACGGACGGGTTTCAGACAGAGGGACTGCAAGTAGACCGGGACGTTTGGCTTTCGCTGATTCCGGCGGTGGCCCGAGAGGCAGCGGCACTGGGCATTACCGTAACCTATCCAACGGTTTTTTTAAAAAATGATGACCGGTTTGAATGCGCCGGGCTGGTGGCGGACAACTATTTCATTTTTCCCAATGGCCGGGTCTATCGGTGCCCCTTGTGCGAAGACTACCCGCTGCACAGCCTTGAAATGACGGATAACCGTCTCTCGCCCACCGGAAAAATCAATGAACAGGATCTGTTTAGCCTTACCATACCGGAAGGATGCGTGATGAATAAGCTGGTTCAATCCGGCAACCTGACATATGGGCCCGACGGTGCGCCGGAGTATCAGATTGCCTGCTGTCTGTTGAAGGAGGAAGTAATTCCATTTCTAAATCAAATGTATTATAATATACCCATCATTTAATTAAGGAGGTGAGTATATGTCAAGACCGGCAAGTGGCAAAGAAGTGTTGGAAAGCGCAAGGAGGAGCCTATTAAAGGCGCGCACGGTTAGTGAACTTAGACAGGCACAAGCGGTGTTTTTGCCGTTGGAGTTTGGTCTTTCGATGGATCAAGTGGCCGCAAGCATCGGGGTATCAAAAGGATGGGCCTGTCAACTGCGGAGACAATTCATTCGATCGGGTGGTACGTCCATCGAGAAAAAGGGTAAGAGGGGCGGCAGGCGACGAGAAAACATGAGCAGGGA
>QZKW01000012.1 GCA_003599885.1 Desulfobacteraceae bacterium
CTGGTGTTTTTGACCATGAAAATCCAGTCGGTCATGGCCGGAGAATATACGGCGCCACCTGCCGTGGGCCCCATAATGGCGGAAATCTGCGGAATCACTCCCGAACAAAGGGAATTGCGGTAAAAGATTTCACCGTATCCGCACAGGGCGTCCACCCCTTCCTGGATTCGGGCGCCGCCGGAATCGTTCATACCCACCACCGGTGCGCCCGCCTTGTGGGCCATGTCCATAATTTTGCATATTTTTTTGGAATGCATCTCCCCAAGCGATCCGGCTCTTGCCGTGAAATCCTGGGCATAGGCAAACACCGGCCTCCCCTCCACCCGGCCATATCCGGTGATCACGCCGTCTGCGGGGATATCAACCGATTCCATGCCAAAGTTAACACACCGGTGTTTGACGAACATATCCACTTCACGGAACGTATCCGGGTCAAACAGTGCTTGCAGCCTTTCTCTGGCTGTCAGACGTCCTTTTTCCTTGTGTTTTGCTACCGCTTTGTCGCCGCCCATGGCATGCATTTTCTGCTTCAGCGCCTGGAGTTCGTTAATTTTTTCCGCAGTGCCCATTATCTTATCCTTTATGCATGTGAATAAATCCGGGTGAATACATCCGGTTCTTCAGTTAACGTTTATCGCATCCAGCATTTTTTTAACCGCAGTGGTCGGTGTGATGGTTCCCTTTACCACCGCATTCGTCAATTCCGGCAGCATGTGACGGATCCGGGGCATCTGATAAAACCAGTCCTTAAGTCCTTCTTCCAAGAGCTGGCCCATCCATTCTAAAGCCTGTTCTTGTCTTTTGCGACCAAGCGCGCCGCTTTCGGTCATGGCTTCACAGTACTTACAAACAACCCCCCAGATTTCCTCAATGCCGGCGGTTTGGATGGCGCTGCATGTAAACACCTGCGGCGTCCATCCGGTATCCGATGGCGCAAACAGATGTAGAGCGTTTTCATAGGCCTTTTTCGCCACCATGGCTTTTTCAATATTATCATTGTCGGCTTTGTTGACGGCAATGGCATCGGCCAGTTCCACAATCCCGCGTTTGATCCCCTGTAGCTCATCTCCTGCCCCGGCCAGGATCAGCAGGAGAAAAAAATCCACCATAGATGCGACGGATGTTTCCGACTGCCCCACGCCAACGGTCTCAATAATAATCACATCATAACCGGCAGCTTCGCAGGCCAGCATGGATTCCCTGGTTTTCCGGGAAACACCGCCTAACGTTCCGCCGGTAGGGGATGGGCGGATAAAAGCGTTTTCCTCGACTGAAAGTTTTTCCATGCGGGTTTTATCGCCCAGGATGCTCCCGCCGCTGCGGGCGCTGCTGGGGTCCACGGCAAGAATCGCCACCCGGTGGCCACGGGAGGTAAGAAGCATCCCAAGGCTTTCAATAAATGTGCTCTTACCGACCCCCGGTACGCCGGTGATGCCCAGCCGGACAGACTTGCCGGTATAAGGCAGAAGTCCTTCCATGACCAAAGCCGTCAATTCCTGATGTGCGGGAAGCGCGCTTTCAATCAGGGTAATGGTTTTTGCGAGAATCTTCCGGTTACCCGCCCGAACCCCCGCCACATAATAGTCGGGATCGGTTTCCATTAAAGATTTTCCAACACGTTCAGCACCTGGTTGGCGGATTCGGTGATGACCGAACCGGGACCGAAAATTTTGGAAACACCCGCAGCATACAGGAAGTCATAATCCGCAGGGGGAATCACCCCGCCGGCAACCACCAGCACATCTCCGGCGCCATCTTTTTTCAGGTTTTCTATCAGCTCCGGTATCAGGATTTTATGACCTGCTGCAAGGCTCGACACCCCCACCACATGCACATCGTTTTCAATAGCCATGCGGGCGGCCTCAGCCGGGGTCTGGAACATGGGACTGATATCCACATCAAACCCGAAATCCGCAAACGCGGTGGCAACCACTTTTATGCCCCTGTCATGGCCGTCCTGGCCCATTTTGGTTACCAGGATGCGAGGGCGGCGCCCATGTTTTTCCGCAAACAGTCCGGTTCGTTTCCGCAAGGACGCGACGATTTCACTGTCCTTAAACTCAGACGCATAAACGCCTGAAATACACTGAGTGGTAGCCACATAGCGTCCAAATACATTTTCCATGGCGTCTGAAATCTCTCCCACTGAGGCCCGTGCACGGACTGCGTCAATGCAAACTTCAAGCAAGTTACCGCCGGATGCGGCGCAATGGGTCACGGCAGCAAGGGCTTTTTCAACTGCAGCTTTATCTCGTTTTTCCTTTATCTCTTTGAGCCGGGCCACCTGCTGGTTTCTGACTTCCGCCGATATTTCACGCACATCAATAGCCGCTTCATCGGGCACCAGATATTTATTCACGCCCACAATCACATCTTTGCCCTGGTCAATGCGTGCCTGACGGCGGGCTGCGGATTCTTCGATCCGCATTTTCGGCATTCCGGAGATAATGGCCTTGGCCATGCCGCCCATCTCATTCACTTCATCAATAATTTTCCGGGCTTTCTGGATGATGGCCTGGGTCAGGGATTCCACATAATAGGAACCGCCCAGGGGATCCACCACACGGGTGACCTGGGATTCCTCCTGAATCACAATCTGGGTATTTCGGGCGACCCGGGCCGAGAGATCCGTGGGCAGGCTCACCGCTTCATCAAATGAATTCGTATGCAGGGACTGGGTGCCGCCCAGAACAGCAGCCAGACACTCCAGTGTGGTCCGGATGATATTGTTGTAAGGATCCTGCTGAGTCAGGCTCCACCCGGATGTCTGGCAATGGGTGCGCAGCATCAGGGACTGCGGATTTTTGGGATTGAACTGCTTCATCAGATCGGCCCACAAAAACCGGGCAGCCCGGAGCATGGCGATTTCCATAAAAAAATTCATACCGATGCCGAAGAAAAACGATAACCGGGGGGCGAAATCATCAATATCCAGGCCTGCGTTTAATGCGGCCTTCACATATTCAATGCCGTCGGCGATGGTGAAAGCCGTCTGAAGCACGGAATCCGCGCCGGCTTCCATCATATGATACCCGCTGATGCTCACGGTGTTGAATTTTGGCATATTCCGGGAGCAATAGCCGATAATGTCCGACACAATCCGCATGGAGGGCTCCGGCGGATAGATATAGGTGTTCCGGGTCAGGTATTCTTTTAATATATCATTCTGAATCGTTCCGGAAAGTTTCGACTGAGGAACCCCCTGCTCTTCACCGGCCACAATATACCCGGCCAGCACCGGCAAAACAGCGCCGTTCATGGTCATGGACACCGACATTTTATCCAGAGGGATGCCGTCAAACAGAATCTTCATGTCTTCCACCGAATCCACCGGCACTCCGGCTTTTCCCACATCACCCACGACCCGCGGATGATCGGAGTCATAACCCCGATGGGTGGGAAGGTCAAATGCGACGGACAGGCCTTTTTGTCCGGCAGCCAGATTTTTCCGGTAAAAATCATTGGATTCTTTGGCGGTGGAAAAACCGGCGTATTGGCGGATGGTCCAGGGGCGGTTCGTGTACATGGTGGCCCGGACCCCTCTGACAAAGGGATCAATCCCCGGAAGGCCATTGACAAAATCTATGTTTTCGATATCTTCCGCTGTATAAAGCGGTTTGATATCAATACCTTCAGGCGTTGAACGATTCAATGACTCGACCGTCTCATTCCGCAACTCTTTTGCCGCAAGCTGGTTCCAAACCAGCATTTCAGGATGTTCTGACATATTGGCTTTCCTCATTTATTGATAGATATCAATATCAATCGCACCGGTTTAAGTTGCCGACAAAATAATTATCCCCGCTCGCACAATTCCACCAGCACACCGCTGGTGGCTTTTGGATGCAGAAACGCAATTTTAGCGCCACCGGCACCTTTGCGCGGAATTTCATCAATCAGACGAACGCCTTTTGACTTAAGCTCGGCCAAAGCACTTTCAATATTTTCGACCCGAAACGCGATATGTTGAATGCCTTCGCCTTTTTTTTCAATGAATTTGGCGATGGGCCCATCCGGAGAAGTGGATTCCAGGAGTTCCACCTCGCTTTCCCCGACCGGGAAAAAAGCCGTTTTAACCTTCTGTTCGGCCACGGTTTCATCCCCTTCAAAAGATAATCCCAGGATATCCGACCAGAAATTTTTGCCGTTATCCATGTTTTCAACAGCAATGCCGATATGATCGATTTTCAGTATTTTCATCCCTCTCTCCTTATAGATTCTTTTAACACATTATATACGATCTTAAAATCACATTTTCCGGGTAATTCCATGAAACAGAATTTCGCACAGGTTGTCGGCCATGGCGTCATTATCAATGGAATGATCAAAAATAATGGCCGGAAGACAGGCATGTTCAATACCTCCCAGAATCAACTGGCGGATGCCTGAAGGCGTAATATCCTTTCGGATCTCCCCATTTTCAATGCCTTCCTCGATGATTGCCGTTAAAAGACCGGCATACTTTCTGACTATCTGATAAGTTTCACTTTCAAAATATCCGGGAAAATTCCGGACTTCGAGCAGCTGAATTTTTGAAAACACCCGATCTTCATCATAATAATGAATGGACGCCCAAATGAATTTCCGTATTTTGTTGATGGCCCCGTGAATGCCCTTCAGATCAAACGTGAGATTTGCGACAAAATCCTGCAGATATTCCGACAGAACCGCATGCAGCAACCCCCTTTTATCTATAAAATTCCGATATATCAAGGCCTCGTTCACCCCGGCCACCCGGGATATTTCAGCGGTGGTAATGGAATTGAAATCCTTGTTCCGGAGCAGCTCTTTTAGCGCCTGGGTGATCTTGAGACGGCTGGGAGGAACGGCAGGCTTTGCCTGAGCCGGTTCAGAAGATAATAATTTTGATTTTTTTACCATATCATTATGATGCCTCTATCCATGTAAGTACGTATTACTTTATCACGATACCATGTCAATATATTTTTAATACTTCAATATAATATTCTGATATAATACAACTTAAAAATTGATTAAAAAAAAAGACAAAGTAAGCTTTGCTTACTTTGTCTGAAATACGCCCAACGTCAGAAGGGGGAAAAATTATGGAATACACAAATTCCGGCCGGCATTATGGAATGTCTTTAGGGTTAAGAAAACCGTCTCTATCACCTGCTGCGAGATCTTGAATTTATTTAATACAGACTTTACGAACTTCCTTCAGGTCCGTATGACCATCGAACACCTTTGCAATGCCATCCTGCTTCAGAGTGGTCATGCCTTCTTCAATGGCCTGATCACGGATTTCGCTCATGGTGCGACGGGTCTGGATCATCTCCTTGATCTTGTCGGTCCCGATCAATAACTCATGGATACCCATCCTGCCCCGATATCCGGTACCATTGCACACATCACATCCCTCCGGTTTATAGAGGTTCAATTCGCTTGTATAGGGAATGTTGATATTCTTTTCAAACAACTCCGGATCATATTCACGGACCAGTTCGTCATATTCAGACCGGGAGGGATTAAACGGTTTTTTACAATTTTTGCACAGTGTTCGGACCAACCGCTGGGCCAGTATGGCAAGAAGCGCATCCGCAAAATTAAAGGGGTCCATACCCATATCCAAAAGCCGGGTAATACTTTCAGGGGCGCTGTTGGTATGCAGGGTGGAAAAAACCAGATGCCCGGTAAGAGAGGCTTCAATCCCCATTTGGGTGGTTTCGTGATCCCGCATTTCACCGACCATGATCACATCCGGATCCGCACGCAAAAAAGCCCGCATGGCGGTCGCAAAATCAAAACCAATCTTGGGGTGCACCTGGACCTGACGCAATCCCCTTTGGGTAATTTCAACCGGATCCTCAGCCGTCCATATTTTGGTTTCCACTTTATTAATAAAAGACAGCGCGGAATGCAGCGTGGTGGTTTTACCGGAACCCGTAGGGCCGCAAACAAATATCAGGCCGTAAGGCTTAATGATCGTATTGGTAAAACGCTCATAATTGCGTTCTGAAAACCCCATTTTACTAAGCGGTAGAGGTTCGCCAGCTGCAAGAATACGCATGACCACATCTTCAAGACCGCCCTGGGACGGGACCGTGGCAACACGGAGTTCGATATCCTTTCCCCCGTATTTTTTAAAAGCGATTTTGCCGTCCTGGGGTTTGCGCCGTTCGGAAATATCCAGTGACGCCATGATTTTAATACGGGACACGACTGCATTTTTATAGCTGAAAGGGATTGTCTGATACAAAGTGCAAGCCCCGTCCACACGGATCCGGACCTGGGTGTTCTGCTTTCCGGGATAGGGTTCCAGGTGAATATCGGAAGCCCCCCGGGCGCAGGCATCCAGAATAATCTTGTTGACAAGCTGCACCACTGCGCTGCTTTCTTCAGAAACGCTGGCTGTTTCTTCTTCAATTTCAGCATCTTCTGTCTGAAGTTTGGAAAGAATATCATCGATTGATGACATTTCCTTAACATCAGATGTAAACAGGGCGATAATTTTAAGTATATCTTCCTTTAAAGCATAGGCCAGCTTGATTTTTCTTCGGGAAAAGAGTGTGCGAATCTCATCCACCCGCTGCATGTCTTCGGGATTGTCAATCGCGATGACAATTTCATCCTTTTCCGTGCGGATCGGCACCCAAACATTGTTTTTCATGAACCCGACCTTTAATCCGGTAAGGAGCTCACCGGGGATAGGCAGGTTTTCTTTGTACTGGATCAAGGGCAAATCATAATACCGGCTTAGGGCTTCAGCCACGTCTTTTTTGGAAATTTTTAACTCGTCAATCAGAATATTGACAATGGGGACATTTTTTTCACGGGCTGTGGCAATGGCTTTATTTAATTCTTTCTGAGTCAAAATATTGTTTTGCAGCAGGTAATCAAATTTGCTTTTCCGGCTGCTGGCCATTTTTTTCTGCTTATACAGGGCGATGCCCATAATATTGGCCAGCTCGGTCACGTTCGATTCATCTGTGACAACAAATGGCCCGCCCTCTTTTCTATTGATCAACTGGATGACGCCCAGAACAAATGATTTGAATATAATCGGGACGACCAGAACCTGCTGGGTCCGGAAACCGGTTTTTTTATCCCAGCTCCGGTCAAATTTTAATTCCGCGTCAATAGCGGACAATTCATCCTCATTATAGACATTCTTTATGTTCAGGAGTTTCTGGTGGGCAGCGGCATAACCGGAGATACTGGCATTCGAAATCGGCACACGGATTTCAGACACCTCATTGCCGGACTTGAACCTGGACACCAGTTCCCTTTTCACGCCGTCCACATAATAAATGGTGATCCGTTCGGCATTGACCAGATCAATCATGTCGTTTTTAAGATCAATTAATATTTCATCCAGATTGGACGCGGCATAAATTGAATTGGATATTTCCTGGAGCTTGGTCCGGTATTCGACTTCTGATTTTAAATGCTGAATATCAGAAGACTGTGCGGTTTTAATATGGGTGTTTAAGACCATTATATCCTCCAAAAATGCGTTGATAAAATCGTAACAACCAGAATATCCCCATAATGAATGCTTGCGACGTTTTTTGGTTTATCGCGAAGGGCATGCCGGCTTTAATCATTGTTCATGGGATTGTTTTTTCTGCTTGAAGAGGGCCAGTATTTGGTTATTTTTTTAATCCCCCCGCCCATAAGAATGACGGCGATAAGATAAAAACAAAAGCGGAGAAAATACAATCCGGAAGAAAGTTCGCCTGCAGTTAAAATCCGTTCGGCCACAACAGGGACGCGGAATATTACACCGATCCCCATCACAAATAACGCAACCCCCCATATCAACTGAACCGGATTTTTATTGAAATGATCATCTGATTTTATTTTGTCTGATTTCTTTTTGATTGACGGATCTTTTAACTGTAATGGTTTCATTTTAATTACGGATCTCCCTGTAAACAACCCATGGAATAAATATTTTTTTACAAGCGGTTCCTTAGAAATGAACCAACTATATCCGTATTGAAGATAGGTGTCAATCTGGCATCATAAAGGCCTTATCTCCGATTCTTCGGTATTTCTGCCCGGATCTATTTTTTTTCCGGTTGGATATGGTTCTTGTCTTTCTTTTGGGGAGTGGTCTCTTCCCTTGATTTTTTGTTCTGCCTGCGATCATGAACAATATAGATGGCGATCAAGGCAAGAATGGTGATACTCGTAAAAAATTCCCACATATAATAATAAGTTTCTGTCATTTTAAAGCGCCTCTGTATTAAAATAAAACGTAAACAACCGATCCATGCATTCGTATCACCGGTCACTGTTCATCTAAGCCGACTCCATTGTATCCAGTTCCTGCAGACGCTGATCAAATGGAATGCGCAGAGATTCGAGGGTTTCAGACAAAGTTTCAAACTCTTCAAAATCGCGGTCAATCAGGCTCTGGCACTGATGAATCTGCCTCGACATTTGCGAGATTAATTTGCCGTCATTCTTTTCAGATGCGGTTTGCATTTGCGTGTGCAGCTCCCTTAACTGATTTTCATTAACGTCAATGCGTTTTTCAAGCTCGGCAATGCGTTTTTCAAGGGGATTTAAAGACTTGCCTCTTTCTGAAATAATGGTGGATCGAAGGCGCCGGATCTCCTTTTTATTGATTTTGGGCAACTTGGCGTCCGAATCGGGAATCTGGGCCTGGGCACTGATATCGTCAACCCCGTCACCCCAGCCATCCATATCCAGAAAACGCTGATAATCGCCTTCAAATACGGAAATTTCATTGTTTTGAAAAACAATCAGCCGTTCGGCAATCGCATGAAGAAACAGTTCATTATGGGTAACCATAACCACGGCTCCGTCAAAATTATCAATGGCGGCCAGCAGCGCATCACAGGATTCCATATCAAAATGATTGGAAGGCTCATCCAGGATCAGAAGGTTTATGGGTTGACACAGAAGCTTTCCGAGCATCACCCGGCTTTTTTCCCCTCCGGACAATACCCCGATTTTTTTTAACGCCGAATCTCCCTCAAACAGCATGGCGCCGGCAATATTCCGGGCAATCTGGCGGTCAATATCCGGGCTGGTATAAAGAATTTCTTCTTCGATGGTTCGTGAATCATCCAGGGAGGACACATTGGTTTGTTCAAAATACCCGGCGGACACATCCGAATGATAGCTAATTCCGCCGGTATCCGGCGTCAGTACACCACCGAGCAGTTTTAAAAATGTCGTCTTTCCTGCCCCATTTCTTCCAATCACGCAAATCCGGTCTTTGGGAGCGATGGTCAGACTGACATGCGGAATTAATGGGTTGTTTTCATTGTATCCGTAGGTGAGATCTGTAACAGAAGCGAACATTTTCCCAGCAAACGGTTTGTTGCGGAAAGAAAAATCAAGATTTTTTAATTTTTCGAGCTTATCCCGTTTTACCAGCTTGTTGAGGGTTTTGACCCTGGATTGCACCATACCGGCCAAACGGGCTTTGGCACGGAAACGCGTGACAAACTCTTCAATTTCCCGGCGACGTTTTTCCTCATTGGTGCGTGTTTTTTCATGGATCTCTTCCTCAAGAGCGATCTGCATGTAATATTTTTCTGTATTTCCGGTGATTTTACGCACCCGTTGACGATGGATGCCCATTACATGCGTGACGATGGCATCCATGAATCCCCTGTCGTGGGTGATAATAAACACTTCATGGGGCCAGTTGATCAAAAACCGCTTAATCCACCTGATTGAGGTGATGTCAAGGTAATTGGTCGGCTCATCGAGCAATAAAAGGTCTGGTTCCGACAACAGTTCTTTGGTTAAATTCAGCCTTACCTGGAATCCGCCAGACAATTCCCCTGGATTACGCTGTAAATCATCGGGGGAGAATCCCAGTCCCGCTAGAATTTTATCCACTTTCCAGTATTGCGATTCATCAGCATCTGGGAGGCCTTTTCTTCCTTCGGCCAATACTGTTTTTTCCGTAAAAGCAATACTCTGGCGAACATAACCGATGCGGTAATTTTTAGGAAAGGATATTTTTCCGGAATCCGGTTCTTCCAGACCGGCAAGGATGCGAAACAAGGTGGTTTTGCCATGTCCGTTGCGGCCGACAAGCCCGACCCGTTCCCGGCGATTGATTTTGAAGCAGGCATTTTCAAACAAGATGCTTGCGCCAAAACTTTTGGTGAGATTATCCGCACTAATCATAGATGGTTTAAGACTCTGATGAAAATAAAATCATATTGGGATAAACAGAAAAAAAGAAAAAATCCCATTTAATCGGAGGATTTTTCAATATCCAGCTTACTGCACCGGTAGCGCATGGAGCGCAAACTGATACCCAGCAAATCCGCTGCATCATTTTTGTTTCCACGGGTGCATTTGAGCGCTTTTTCAATATAGGACCGTTCGATTTCTTCAATAATCGAGTCAAGGGCCACGCCTCTTTCCACTTCTTCAATATCGAAACGCCGGTTGGGAATACCCTCGATCCACCGCCGCTTGTGCATGGACAGGGACAGACTGTCCGGAAGGATAATATTGGTGCTGGAAAGCGCCACACTTCTTTCAATGAGATTTTCCAGTTCCCGGATGTTTCCCGGAAAATTATATTTTTGTAAAAGATCAATGGCGTAAGATGAAATTTTGGTGATTTCTTTACCGGATTCACGGGAAAATTTATCGAGAAAATGCTGGGCCAGGGTGCGCAGATCGCCTTTCCGGTCACGCAGGGGAGGCACTTTGATTTCCACGACATTAATCCGGTAAAAGAGATCTTCCCTGAATTTTCCGGCAATCACTTCTTCATCCAGTTTTTTATTGGTGGCGGAGATGATGCGGATGTCGACCTCAATTTCTTCATTGGTGCCCACCGGTTTGAACGAACGTTCCTGAACCACACGCAGGAGACGGACCTGCATGGGCAGACTCAGTTCGCCGATTTCATCTAAGAAAACCGTCCCGGTATTGGCTGCCTCAAACAGGCCTTTTTTATCCTGGGAGGCACCGGTGAACGCACCTTTTCGGTACCCGAAAATCTCACTCTCAATCAGGTTTTCTGGAATACTGCCGCAATTGATAACAACAAACGGCTTGTTCCTGCGATCGCTTTCAAGATGCAGGGCCCGTGCAATCAGTTCTTTGCCGGTCCCGCTTTCACCGGTAATCAGCACATTGGTTTTGGTTTTGGCGATTTGCTTGATGATTTCATAGATATGCTGCATCCGGGGGCTGTTGCCGACAATCAGACCAAAATGCAGGTTTTTTTTAAGCTCATCGTCAAGGCTCTTCTTCTCATCGGAAAGGGTCCGCAAATCCAGAGCCTTGGCGATTGCCTGTTTAAGTTCGCGGTTGTCGAAGGGTTTGGGCAGGTAATCATAGGCACCGTCGTTCATGGCTTCAACGGCGTTTTCTGCCGTGGCATAGGCTGAAATCATGATAACGGTGGAATGGGGGCTGACGGATTTGGCCTTTCGAAGGACATCAAGTCCGGAGATATCGCCGAGCCGGATATCACAGAGAATCAGATCAAAAGCGGTTTTTTCGATCTGCTGCAATGCCAAACGGCCGTTGGCGGCACAGGTAACCTGATACCCCTCTTTGGTCAGCATCAGTTCCAGTAATTCTCTCATGCTGAGTTCATCGTCAACAACAAGTATATGCGCAGGGGCGGAATTCATAATAAGTCGGCCTCAGGATTCAAAAACGACACGGCCATCAATGACCGTGCATATCGCCGCCCCTTTGAACTCCCAGCCGTCGAAGGGTGAATTGCGGCTTTTTGAAAACCCGTCCTCGACGCGATAGGTATGAATGCGGGCAGGATCAATCAGGGTAAAATCCACAGCAGCGCCGACTGTGATATCGTTGGATATACCGAGTATTTTGGCGGGATTTTTGGACATCTTCCGGATGAGGAGTTCAAATGAAAGTCCTCTTTCTTCCATCAACCGAAGCCCTAGCGGGAGTGCGGTCTCCAGCCCGATGATTCCATTGGCCGCCGCATCAAACTCCAGATCCTTCTCAAGCACGGAATGGGGGGCGTGGTCTGTGGCGATCACATCAATGGTTCCGTCGGCAAGTCCTTCTATGATGGCTTCCCGGTCTTCAACAGAACGGAGGGGCGGGTTCATTTTGGCGTTGGTATTATAAAATCCTACTGCTTCATCCGTTAATGTGAAATAATGAGGCGCTGTTTCGGCCGTCACAAGGACGCCCCTGCCTTTCGCCTCCCGGATCGCACGAACAGATTCCCGCGTACTGACATGGGCGACATGAACCGGGCTGGCGGTCAATTCGGAAAGTGCAATGTCCCGCATGACCATAACGCTTTCAGCGGCGTTTGGTATGCCGGCAAGACCCAGACGGGTGGCGGTCAGTCCTTCATTCATTACCCCATGGGAAAGCGAAGGCTCTTCGCAATGGGAAATAACAAGGATGCCCACCCCTTTCGCATATTCAAGGGCCCGGCGCATCAGCTGAGCATCCGACACCGGCAACCCGTCGTCGGACACAGCGACAGCTCCGGCATCGAACAACTCGCCAAATTCAGACAATTCCAATCCTTTGGAGTCACGGCTGATGGCAGCAACCGGATAAACTTTGACGGATTGCAATCGTTTTGCGGTATTAATAATATATTCCGTTGTCTGGCGGTTATCATTGACCGGCCGGGTGTTGGGCATGCAGCATACAGCAGTGAAACCACCGGCAGCTGCCGCCTGGATTCCGGTTTCAATGGTTTCTTTATATTCCTGGCCGGGGTCTCTTAAATGGACGTGCATATCGATCAATCCGGGAACGACGTATAAGCCTTTGGCATTGATTACGCGATCAACCTGTTTTTCCAAATCAGCACAAGAGTCAATTGATGACGGCGAGTTTGAAGCGGAATTTTCTTTTCCAGGAAATTTGATATCCGCTATCCGGCCGTTCTCAATCAGGATATCCGCCACCGCATCGATACGGCCCGGATCAACGACATGTCCGCCTTTAATGATCATCCGCATTGCGCATTCCTCCCGCCACCAAATATAAAAGGGCCATGCGTAAAGCGACTCCGTTGGTCACCTGATCCAAAATGGCAGAGCCCACACTATCCGCCGCATCGGGTGAAATTTCCACTCCACGGTTGAGGGGTCCGGGATGCATGATGGTGACATCCGGCTGCGCCTTTTTGAGCCTTTCCAAAGTAAGACCATATCGTCGGGAGTATTCACGCTCTGTGGGAAATAAAAAATTTCTCTGTCTTTCTTTTTGTATCCTTAGCATCATAATCACATCAGCGCCGTCGATGGCTTCATCAAAATCATAAGTGACTGTTACGCCGAAAGATTCAATGCCTGTCGGCATCATGGTCGGAGGGGCTGCCAGCCGGACTTCCGCGCCCATTTTGGAAAACCCGATGATGTTGGATCGGGCCACACGGCTGTGCGAAATGTCACCGACAATGGCCAGACGCAGACCGTTTAACCGGCCCTTGACCTCCCTGACGGTCATCATATCCAGTAAGGCCTGGCTTGGATGGGCGTGCATGCCATCTCCAGCGTTAATAATCGGCGTCGAAACTTTTTGGGACAACAGAAAGGGAGTGCCGGCAGATGAATGACGAATCACAATCACATCCGGCTTCATGGCCTCAAGGTTGCGGGCCGTGTCGACCAGGGTCTCACCTTTAACCAGGCTGCTGGAGGAAGCGGAAATGGAAATGGCGTCTGCGGACAATCGTTTGGCAGCAATATCAAAAGACACTCTTGTCCGGGTGCTGGGCTCATGGAAAAACAGCACCACAGTTTTCCCCCGCAGCGTCGGCACCTTTTTAATTGTTCTCTGGGAAATTTCTTTCAGTCCGTCCGCAGTATCCAAAATGGCGGTGATTTCTTCTACTGAAAGGGATTCCATGTCGAGAATATGTTTTTTACTCCACATCATGCTGCTGTCCCTGCCCTATTTTAACAATGAGCCGATTCGCCCCCATCTGACGCCAAAAGCTTCACTGTTCCATGACCAATATATGATAAACGCCTTGCCCTTGATGGCTTTTTTGTCTACAAACCCCCAGAACCTGCTGTCATAGCTATTGTCCCGATTATCGCCCATCACGAAATAGGATTCCGGCGGTACGGTCACGGGTCCAAAATTATCTCTCGGATTCATCCTCCCGGAAAGCACATGGGAATCCGAGTGAACACCGACGTCATGTTCAACAGGAATATTGTTGACATACACCCGTTTGTTTTTAACCTCCACCGTATCGCCAGGCACACCGATGAGGCGTTTGATAAAATCCTTATCCGGGTCTTCAGGGTATCTAAAAACTATTATATCAAAATGCTGTGGATCTTTAACCGGGACAATGGTGTTGCCTAAATAGGGGACTTTGACCCCGTAAATAAATTTATTAACCAGAATATGATCACCGATTTCCAGGGTCGGCTGCATGGACCCTGAAGGGATTTTAAACGCTTGCACAATAAATGTCCGGATAAAGAGAGCCAGAATGACGGCGATTGCGATGGCTTCAATATTTTCCCGGAGCTTGCTCTTTACCGGAAGGTTTTGTTTTGCTTCCAGGCCGGTAGACACGGTTTTTGATTTCAAACTGTTTATGCCTCAATAACCCAATAAAATGAATATATCAGTGAACCGGCAACGTGAACTGCGGTTCCCCTATAGTAAATTTGTCTCTTTGAATCCAGTCTTTCAATAGATTTGCAATTTCCCGGGCCTTGGCCACACTGGACAACGGAACGGTCGGCACATCCTTGCCGTTAAGTTGGATAACGCCGTTTTTGAGTTCTTCATAGGTGACAAACCCGTAATTTTTACTGATGCCATTGGGATAATCATGGCCATAATCCACAATCTGGACGGGGATGTCTTTATCAGTTACGGCTGTATATTGCGCCATTTCCTCATTTAATATGGGGATCGGAACGCCCATACCGACAGCCAGAGAAACGCCATAACCCAAAATACTGACCCCCACAATCCATTTCGAAGTCATCTGCTTAAGATCCCCCATGACCCACAGGGTTCCTGACGGGGTTTTGGGAATTCCTTTTTCTGTTCTCTCCGCAGTTGGACGATGCTGGGTGCCGTGCCAGGTCACATAGCCTTCTCCACCACCGAGAAAAATCCTTGTACCAAGTCCGATGGTTTTATAATATGGATCATTAAACAAGGGGCTGAGTTGGCCGGAAGTGGAATAATTGGCGTTACCTGCTTTGGGTTTTAAGGTGCCCATATAGGTATAAATGGTTTTATTGGACAGATTCACAGCACAATTATAATTCTGATATCCGTTTCGGGGATTGCACAATGTGGCCTGGGGAAGATCGTCAAGGGTGACGTCTTTTTCCATTTCCCGGTTGGGATAACAGGAAGTGCCGTATCCTTTGGCCAGTAAATGAACTTTTTTTCCGGCGACAAGATCCTGAATCACATGCCCGCCGCCATAGTTGAATTCGCCTGGCCAGACTTTATTCAAGGGGTCTTCCAGGCAGGCTTCCGTGGCGCCGATATAACAGTCCACAGCCGCCAGGCCAGCATATGCCGGTACATTGTTCAACCATACCTGAGACGCCTTAATGGTCGGAACGGTTTGCCCGAAATTAATAAACGCTCCAGAAGAACACATGGGCGCAAACGTCCCCGTGGTCACCACGTCAATGGTTTTCGCCGCTTCAACCGGCCCCTTATTTTTGACAATATCAATCATCTCATCCGCAGTCACGACAACCACTTCTCCGGACCGGATTTTATCATTGATTTCTTTGTATGTCTTATTGACCTTGAACTTACCCATGGAGCTTTCATTCCTCAAAAATAAAAATTATGTATCAGTTGCCCGCCATGGCCTTTACTGACTCTATCTTCTTGGTGATATTGTTGGCTATCCAGCTTGCGTCCCACCATTCTATGGGATTGACAAAGACATGATCAATAAACAAGCCAAAATGCAAATGATCTCCGCCAGCCATTCCGCTGGTGCCTGAGAAACCGATAATATCATTTTTTGAAACCAGATCGCCGGGTTGAACCGTAATTTGATTCAAATGGCCATAAATGCTCATCAAACCAAATCCATGATCAATACAAACGAGATTGCCGTAAATGCCGACATAATCCGCAAACACGATTTTTCCATTATTCGCTGCCGGAACTTCAACATGCTGGGTTGACGCGAGATCAATACCCATATGCACAGCGTTGCTGATAATGGTTCCATTATATTCATAATCACGATAATCGGCAAAATTCGCTTTTGGGGCTGAATTCGGAAGCCGGCCGAAGGGCCCATTCCAGTATAATTGATTCTCGGTTTTTGTTCCGTTTGCGAAAATGGTTTGATTGTTCTGTTCCCGCAATTCACTGTTAATAAAAACAAACTGCTCTACAGGGGATTGAGCGGTATCAACTCCTTGAATATTTTGAAATTCCGGAAGCTTGGCGTTTAAAAAAGTGTCGGATATTTTAAGGACGTCTTTACGGAACATCTTCTTTTTCAAATAATGATAAAAACCGCTTCTTGCAGAGTTTCCTGCAGGGTCAACGGCAGTGGCATAAAGATCCTTGTCGGCAGTGTGGTCAATCGGTACCGCAAAAAAGGCCAGATAAATGTTTTTATCCGGAAAATAACCGGCATGCCCCGGAAAAAACTCATCCCCCACCATGATTCCGTTCTTGGGGCAGGGTTCTGATAATCGGTAAATAACCAGACCGGAACCGCCCTGACTGACATTGTGCTGGCTGGATAAAACAGTTAATTGGGGCGGTTGGGTGTCAAACACAATTTCTTTTTCAATGGTTGTTTTATTGCCGTTCCACCAGTCACGCCAGGAATAATCCCGGACAACGAAGGTTAGCGTTGCCTTTCCATCGGGAAATTCATTTTTGGAAACATTGACAGGTATATTGATGGGATCACTCAGAGCGCTTCCTTTTTGAAACCAACCTGGCGAATCATAAATTTTGTCCAGCAGAACAGTTTCTTTGCCACTTCTGGATAAACTGACCCGAATTTTTTTTAATCCGCTTTTGTAATCATAAACTTTTCCAAGGATCTCAAACCTGGCAGAAACCATTGTCGGCAAACGATCAATCTCGATGGTGGGTTTTTCGCCTTCAAATTTTACAAAAAGCATCCAAACAACGGGGACGATCACCAGGAAACAAAAGATAGTGATCAGCCCTGTTTTCAGCTTTTTCCCCTTTTCTTTTCGCTTAAATTGCATAACAACATTCCTGACGATTTGCTTGATCATCCATAGTAGATAAATTGGGTATATTTAACAGGTATAGCCACTGTTGGCAAGGCCTTATTTTCGTTTCTTGACATTTCGAAAGGCGCAGGATAACAGGTTCATGTACTTGAAAAAAACAAATTATAAAAAGCAAACCAACGCTCGCCGGAGAGTTTTGCAAACGCTCTTTTGAGCCGACAATGATGACATGTTTTTGCCCCGATTGAGGAGATATCATGGTGAACACGGTACGTATTAAAGATATTACCATCGGACGGCCTGCGCCGTTTGTTCTGATCGCCGGCCCCTGCGTCATTGAAGACGATCAAACCACTTATGATATCGCCGCCGCCCTTAAGCAACTATCTGATAATCTGAACATACCGTTAATATTTAAAGCATCCTATGATAAAGCCAACCGGACCTCAATTGACTCATATCGGGGGCCGGGCATTAAAAAAGGACTGGCAGTTTTATCTGATATCCGCAAAACCTTCGGGCTTCCCATTATTTCAGATGTTCACCAGGTCAGTGAAGTGGAATTGGCCGGTGAAATTTTAGATGTGATCCAAATCCCCGCTTTTTTATGCCGCCAGACCGATCTGCTTGTGAGCGCCGCAAAAACCGGAAAGCCCGTTAACGTCAAAAAGGGACAATTCCTTGCGCCCTGGGACATGCGGCACGTGGTAAAAAAGATCCAGGCTTCCGGCAACAATAATATTATTTTGACGGATCGCGGGGTCTCGTTTGGGTATAATAATCTGGTGTCCGACTTTCGCTGCGTAAAAATCATGCAGGATCTCGGCTGTCCCGTGATATTTGACGCGACGCACAGCGTTCAGCTCCCCGGCGGGGCAGGCGCATCTTCTTCGGGTCAGCGGGAATTTGCTCCATTGCTGGCCAGAGCAGCCATTGCGGCAGGCGCCGACGGTGTGTTCATCGAAACTCACACCAATCCGGAAAAGGCGCTTTCCGATGGCCCGAACTCCATGAGACTGGATGATCTGGAAGCATTACTGATCCAACTGAAAGCCATTCAGAAAGCATTACAGTAATATATTTAACAATTTATACTTTTTTATTCATGTATTGCATTAAATAATGATCCAATCTAAACTCAACCTTATCAAACTGCTGCTGCTGGACGTGGATGGCGTTTTAACCAATGGCCAGATTGTTTACGGCAACGGAAACCTTGAAACCAAATCCTTTAATGTCAAGGATGGCTTAGGTCTTCGATTACTGCAATCCGCCGGCATCAAAGTCGGCATTGTGACCGGCAGAACCTCTGAAGCCCTGTCGCACCGGTGCATGGATCTTGGCATTACCATGATTTATGCTGGGGTCAAGGCCAAAGGCGATCTTTTGGATCCGATTTTGTCTGCGTCCGGATTTTTGGCCCACGAAGTGGCGTTTGTCGGCGATGATTTACCGGACATCCCTCTTTTAAAAAAAGTCGGCGTCAGTATTGCAGTGGCTGACGCCCATGATCTGGTCAAAAAAACCGCGGACATGGTGACCATAAAAAAAGGGGGGGCCGGCGCAGTCAGAGAAGTATGCGAACAGATACTCGAAGCCAAGGGTTTATGGAAAAAGATTGTACAGACTTGCATATAAAGACTACAAATAAAACAAACCGCATCAATATTTTTTTCATTACACTGATTGTTCTCCTGATTATCAGCATTGTTGCTGTCTTTGTCCGGAATCGCGGGGCTCAAAAAAATTCTTCTTCCCCTCCCCCCCCGGAAACCACCAAAGCCAATCTGACCATTAAAAATTTTCAGCATGTCGCCACTGAAAACGGCGAAAAAAAATGGACGCTTGAAGCCAGTTCAGCAAGCCTCTATACTCAACAGGACTCTGCGCGCTTGACGGATATTTCAGTTACTTTCTCAATGAAAAAAGGCAACGACCTTTCTGTGCATGCTGATAAAGGCGTGTTAAATATAAAAACAAATGATATGACCATCTCGGGTAATATTATTGCTCAACTGCCTGACTATTCGCTGACAACCGAAAACTTGAATTATCAGCATGCTTCGCGTATGATACAGGTCAACGAACCAGTGGAGATTATCGGGCAGTCAATGACGTTAAAGGCCGGTTCATTGACTTATGATTTAATGACCGGAACCTTGACATGCGAAAATCATGTGGAAGGATCATTTATTGAAATTCATCAATAACTATACGATAAAAAAACAAATTATTACCATTTCCGGATTATTGATGAAACTGACAACGGTGTGGATAATTTTATTGATTCTTCCCGCCTATGGTTTTGCTCAAAAGAAAGGTCTTGCTGATGCTGTGTCTGGCGGCGAGAAAATACAGATTGCGGCAGATCGGCTGGTGGCCAGTCAGAATAATCAAATGGTTGTTTTTTCAGGCCATGTGAAAGCGACCCATGGAAAGGTGACGATCCTCTCTGATACGCTGAATGTGTTTTACAGTGATCCGAAGACTTCAACCAGCAAAGGATACAATAAAGACAGCATTCAACGCATTGTCGCATCAGGAAATGTGACCATTGAGATGGAAGGAAAAACAGCCACCTGTGATCAGGCCGTTTATCAGACATCCACGAAATCCATGACCCTGACCGGCGATAACACCCGGATACAAAGCGGGGATAACTATATAACTGGCAAAACCGTTACGATTTATCAGGATACCGGCCAAATCACGGTGGATGGGAATGACACGGAAAGAGTCAATGCAGTTTTTCAGCCGGAAGACAAATCAATTGCGACAGACTTCAAATGACCACATTGTCCTTAAAAGACCTTATAAAAACATTCAATAGCCGTCGCGTAGTGAATTCCGTCAGCCTGACCATAAACAGTGGTGAGATCGTCGGCCTTCTGGGCCCCAACGGCGCGGGAAAGACCACCACTTTTTATATGACGGTCGGTTTGATACGCCCTGACAGCGGCACTGTGTTTCTTGACACTGAAGACATTACCGACTATCCCATGTATCAAAGGGCAAGGATTGGCGTTGGTTATTTACCGCAGGAATCATCAATTTTTAAAAAACTGAGCGTAAAAGACAATTTGATGGCCATTCTTGAATCCTTGCCGATCTCCAAAAAAGAGCAGGAAAAAAAGGCAGATGCGCTCCTGGATGAACTGGGGATCAAGCGGCTGTCCGGCCAAAAAGCAGCTGTCCTTTCCGGCGGCGAGCGGCGGCGCCTGGAAATCACCCGTGCACTGGCGACCGATCCCTCATTCATCCTGCTGGATGAGCCGTTTGCCGGTGTAGATCCGCTGGCTGTAATTGACATTCAAAATATCATCAAACACCTCGCCAAACGTCAGATCGGGGTGGTGATATCCGATCATAATGTGCGCGAAACACTGGGGGTTTGCGATCGGGCATATATTTTGAGCAACGGACAGGTTGTGGAATCCGGATCTCCGGAAGTGATCGCGTCAAGTCCGACAGCACGTCAAATTTATTTGGGTTCGGAATTTAAATTATAAATATGGCGATTGAACTTCAACAACATCTCCGACTTCAACAGTCGCTGGTTATGACCCCGCAGCTGCAGATGGCGATTAAGCTTCTGCAGCTTTCAAGACTGGAACTGGTTGAAATGATCCAGCAGGAAATGGAAACCAATCCGACACTGGAAGAGACCGTTGAAACGTATAATGAAGATTCGATGGAGGAATCTCCCGGCGAAACCATTGCTATAGAGGCCAAAGAGCCTGACCAGCTCAAAGAAGTCTCTATGGATGAAAAATTTGACAGCTACCTGGATTGGAACAGTGATGCTGACGATTTCAGTGGCACCGGAAAAATGCAATTTGAGGGGGAGAGAAAAGAGAGCACGGATTTCGAAGCTTTTACCACAAACAAAACATCGCTGGCCGATCATCTGCGATGGCAGCTTTTGATGACACGTCCTTCACCTGAAGATGAAGAACTCGGCAGCCTCATTATAGGCAACATCGACAAGGACGGCTATCTGGATATTTCAGTGGAAGAAATTGCCCAGACTACCAATAGCTCACCTGAAAAAATCAGCCGAATACTGGCTTTAATGAAAACTTTTGATCCTCCGGGAGTATTTGCTTCAGATCTCAAAGAATGCCTGTTGTTACAGGCCAGGCACCTGGGCGTTGATGATCCTTTGATCATCGATATGATTCGTTATCATTTAAAAGACCTTGAAACAAAGCGCTACAAAGCCATTGCCAAAGCATTAAAAACAGATCTCGATCATGTGATTGCAGCAGTCAGCTTTATCCGGTCTCTTGACCCGAAACCCGGTGACAAATTTAACGATGCCCAGCAAATATATATTGTTCCGGATGTTTATGTATTTAAAGAAGGTGACGATTATTTAATTTTATTAAATGATGATGACATACCGAGACTGCATATCAATGCCTATTATAAAAAAGCGGTGCGACGCGGTGAAAAAATTGCCGATGAAACAAAAACGTATCTTAAGGACCGCCTCCGCTCTGCGGAATGGCTGATAAAAAGTATTCATCATAGGCGGAAAACCATATATAATGTCATGGAAAGTATCGTAAAAGCCCAGCGCGACTTTTTTGACCACGGCATTAGCCACCTGAAACCGATGGTGCTCCGGGATATCGCTGATGACATTGAAATGCACGAATCCACGGTCAGTCGGGTGACCAATAACAAATACGCCCACACTCCACAGGGGATTTTTGAGTTAAAATTTTTTTTCAACAGTTCCATTAATCGGTCCAATGGCGACACGATCGCCTCGGCCAGTGTTCAGGAAAAAATCCGGAAAATCATTGAAAATGAACCGCCTAAAAAACCGTTGAGCGATTTGAAACTTGTTGAAATTTTAGAAGCAGCCGACATTCATATCGCCAGACGCACGGTGGCTAAATACAGGGAAATGATGGGCATTTTACCTTCGAGCAAACGCAAACAATTTTAAGGAGGACACTTTTATGCAGACATCTGTAACATTTAAAAATCTGGATCCCTCCGATCATCTGAAGGCTTATGTGCAAAACAAACTCAACAAGCTCGATAAACTGCTCGATAATCCAGCCGAGGCCAATGTGGTTCTTTCAGTTGAAAAAATTTGGCATATTGCTGAAATCAAAGTAACGGGCGACAGACTGAATATTAATTGCCGTGAAAAAACAAACGATATGTATTCATCCATCGATATGGCCCTGGATAAGCTTGAGGCTCAAATCAAAAAAAGCAAACAGAAAATAAAAAACCACCGTTCAGGTTCTCGCGTCGATTACAAGGAAACGCAATCTTTGAACGAAGCAGTCTCCGGTCTGCAAACTGAAGAAAAAACAGAACCCCAGATCAGGGTTCAGACGATTGATTTTAAACCCATGGATATTGAAGAAGCCAGCATGCAGATAGAACTGGTGCCGGATAATTTTATTGTATTCACCAATTCACGAACCGACCAGGTCAATGTGCTTTACCGAAGAAAAGATGGAGACCTCGGACTCATCCAACCTCTGGGCTAAATGGCTGACGCTTTTAACCAACCCTCAATTTTATTGAAATTAACGTATAATAATGAAATTACTTGATTTTATAGATCAAAAAACAATTATTACCGAACTCAGATCCACTGATAAAAAAAACGTGTTAGAAGAACTCTCTCTTCCGGTTTCTGAAATCACCCAGATCGAACACAGGGAACTGGTCAGGGTTCTGATCGAACGGGAGAATCTTGGAAGCACCGGGATCGGCAACGGCATCGGGATTCCTCACGGTAAATTGAAAAGCCTTAAAACGCTCATTCTCGGTATTGGCCTGAGCCGCAAAGGCGTTGATTTTGACGCGATGGACGGAAAACCGGCATATCTTTTCTTTTTGCTCTTAACGCCTGACAATTCAACAGACCTTCATTTGAAGCTTCTGGCCCGGATTTCTAAAATCTTGAAAAACGATGCATTTAAAGAAAAAATTTTAGGCGCAGCAAAACCTGAAGACGTGCTTCAGCTGATTGCCGATATCGATGAAGATTTTTAATTTTGAAGGCTCCAGGGTCTTTGCAGTAGATATAACCAAATGAAAAATCATAAAATCATCATTATTACCGGGCTGTCAGGATCGGGGAAAAGCACTGCCATTGCAGCATTGGAAGATGCGGGTTTTTTTTGTGTCGACAACATGCCCGTAAAACTCCTGCCGAAGTTCCTTGAATTGCCGGTTCAGGATGATACAGGCATTAAAGGCCTGGCATTTGTTATGGATGTCCGGGAAAAAAATTTTCTTGAATCCTGGCAGCCGGTTTTTGAAGATCTTCGGCAAAATGGATATCATTTCGAAATTCTTTTTTTAGAAGCGGATGAAACCGTTCTTTTAAAACGATTCAGCCAAACGCGCAGACATCATCCCCTTACCGGCGATAAAACACTTCTCCATGGTATCCGGGATGAAAAAATACTGCTGGAGCCATTAAAAGACAGGGCAACACAAATCATTAATACCTCCAATTACAATATTCATGATTTAAAATCAGTTATTTTCAACATTTCCCGCTCCCAAAGTTCAACAGAATCTCTCCCAATGCGCTTAAACGTCACATCGTTCGGCTTCAAACATGGAATCCCTCACGACTCCGACCTTATTATTGACGTCCGCTTCCTGGCAAACCCATATTTTATTCCTGAACTGAAAACCCAGGACGGGCAGAATGAAGACGTGAAAAACTTTGTTTTAAACCATCCAGTCACCCGTGAATTCCTGAAAAAATTCATAGATCTTATTGATTTTTTGATCCCGTTATATGAAAAGGAAGGGAAATCATATTTAACGATCGCTGTCGGCTGCACTGGCGGACAACATCGATCCGTTGTGATCGCGGGTGCAGTTTCTGATTATATAAAAAAAACCGGACGACCGGTAAACATCAGCCATCGTGATATTGATATTAAAACTTAAAGTCAGGATTTTTTTATGCTTGGTATCGTCATTGTCACCCATGGAAAACTTGGGGAAATATTAATTGAAACATCTGAAATAATTTTATCTGCAAAACCGGATTCTGTGGTGTCCGTATCCATTAATCTGGCAGAAAATGTGGAAAAATTAAGACAAAAAATCGAAACAGCTATCAAATCCGTCAACAGCAACAAGGGCATATTAATTTTAACGGATATGTTTGGCGGCACACCATCCAATTTAAGCTATTCATTTCTTGAGGAAGGACGCATTGAAGTCTTATCCGGTGTGAACCTCCCCGTGCTGATCAAAGCCATCAATCTGCGAAAAAAAACCATAGAAATCCATCAAATGGCCAAAACGATAGAAGACTACGGCAAAAAAAGCATATCACTGGCCAGTGACATTTTAAAAGGAAACAAACGAACATAAAATGATGGATGGCTGGCGGGTTGAAGCAATGACTGAGGAATCGATTGATCCGGTGGTCGCAATTGAAACCGCTTCTTTTTTGAATCCATGGAGTAAATTATGTTTTTTAGAGGAGTTATCGTTTAAAGATTCGCATAATTTTATTTTAAAACTTGAAAATTCGATTCAAGCATATCAGATTGTCGCCTATCTTTGTTGCCGCGTTCTTGTTGACGAACTTCATATTTTGAAGTTAGCCGTTCACCCTGAACATCGACGCAAAGGCATTGCAACCGGCTTTTTAAGCCATTGTCTGAACACGTTCGGGACACAACAAATCAAAACAGTGATCCTTGATGTGCGAAGTTCCAATTCTGCAGCTATCGGCCTTTATCAAAAACTTGATTTTCAAATTATTGGACAACGTCCGAATTATTATTTCGATACAGGGGAAAGCGCCTTTCTCATGCGAAAAATTTATTAAAGGAGAGCTCAATTGACTATTAAACTGGCGATTAATGGACTTGGAAGAATTGGAAGGCTTGTCTTCCGGTCCGCTTTAAAACGTTCTGACATCGAAATTGTTGCAGTAAATGATTTAATGGATCCTGAATCCATTGCGCATTTACTTTCTTATGATTCCACTCACGGAAAACTGAATTTCCAGGTTACACCCAGGGAAAAATCCATAGAAATCAACGGTAAGTCAATTGCTGTTTTCTCAGAGAGAGATCCGGCCAATCTGCCGTGGCGTAAATTCAGTGTTGATATTGCCGCTGAATGTACAGGGCTTTTCCGGGACAAGGTCAGTGCATCCAAACACATGCAGGGTGGGGCCAAGAAAGTCATTATCTCTGCCCCCGCCAAAGACCCGGATGTCACCATCGTTTTAGGAGTCAATACATCCGCCTATGACGCAGCTAACCATCACATTATATCGAACGCTTCATGCACCACAAATTGCCTGGCGCCCGTCGCCAAAGTGCTTAATGACGAGTTCAACATTGTCTGCGGTTTGATGACCACCGTTCATTCTTACACAGGAGATCAACGGCTTCTGGATGCTCCACACAAAGATCTTCGACGGGCAAGGTCCGCCTGTCTTTCGATGATTCCGACAACAACCGGCGCAGCCAAAGCCGTGGGAATTGTTCTTCCGGAATTAAATGGAAAGTTGAACGGTCTTTCGATTCGCGTCCCTACCCCGAATGTTTCGTTGGTGGATCTGGTTGCCACCATTAATAAATCCGGCGTTAGTGCGGCGGAGGTGAATGCGGCGCTCAAACATGCTTCAGAAAATTCACTTGCCGGCATACTGGGATACAGTGAACTTCCCCTGGTCTCGAGCGACTACAATGGCTGCACCCTTTCTTCCGTCGTTGACGCGCCAACGACATACATTATAAAAAACATGGTAAAGGTATTATCCTGGTACGATAATGAAGCCGGCTATTCTGAAAGAATGGTGGATTTGATTCAAATGATCGGCCAAAAATTATAACGATTTAATTTTAAATTTTATTAGACAAGAGTTATCAAATCGGACTCTGTCAAATTTTTCCCATCACCACCTCAACCACAGGAGCTTTCTATATGAAGGATGGCGCGATAGTAAGGGTCCCGCTTATTGCAGGAAACTGGAAAATGTTTAAAACCGCCACTGAAGCAGAAGAAACAACCAGTCAATTAATTCGTCTGGTGTCTGACGTCGAAAATGTCGAGATAATGATCGCCCCTCCTTTTACAGCACTGTCTATTGTTGCAGGACTCACGAAAGACTCACGGGTTGATCTCGGCGCCCAGAATTTGCACTGGGCCAAAGAAGGGGCTTTTACAGGCGAAATTTCAGCCGCTATGCTGGTTTCAGCCGGATGCAAATACGTTATCGTTGGGCACTCGGAACGCCGTCAATATTTCGGTGAAACAGATCATACAGTTAATCAAAAAATTCATGCGGCGAGCCTGTCCGGATTGGTCCCCATCCTGTGTGTCGGAGAAACAGAGATGCAACGGGACGAGAAAAAAACATTTTCCGTACTTGACAAACAGATTGAGAATGGGTTAGAAGGGCTAACTTTTGATGCGCTTCATCCGCTTGTTGTCGCCTATGAACCGGTTTGGGCCATTGGAACAGGAAAAAGTGCTACTCCGGATCAAGTTCAGGAGGTTCATTTGTACCTTCGGAATCTGATTGAAAAAATGTTTGGAAATATACTTGCAAAGGCTACCCGAATACTATATGGAGGTAGCGTTAAACCGGACAATGTGTCAGAATTGATGGCGCTGCCGGATGTTGATGGGGCACTCGTTGGAGGAGCCAGCTTACAAGCGGATTCATTCAGCAAAATTATTCATTTTTAATTCAATATAAAAAATAGAAGGCTCATGACTGCATTAATTATCACTATACACATTATTGTTTGTATCGCCCTGATTCTGATCGTGCTTTTGCAAACCGGTAAAGGCGCGAGTATGGGTGCAGTATTCGGCGGCGCAGGCAGCCAAACGCTTTTTGGAAATACCGGGGCATCCTCATTCTTGAGTAAGATGACCACATGGGCTGCCATTGTTTTCATGATCACTTCACTGACCTTGGCATATATTTCAAAAAGCGGCGGCAAATCGGTAGTGTCAGATATTCAGCCGCCAACCCAACAGACTCAGGTGCCTGTTACAGAAACAATCCCGGTTGCGACTCCTCAGACGCCGACAGCACCTTTATCTGTTAGCGAACCGGAACCAATCTCAACAGAGATTCCGGCTCAACCTCAGACAGAACAGCCTGCTGCCTTGACGCCGGTTGAAGATAAAAAAGTCGAACCTGTTGAACAACAGGTTGATGCAAAGACAACAGCACCGGCCATTGAAGAACCTGTGCCTGAGCCATCTTCGCAGAAGCCTGCAGCACCATAAATAAAAAACCAAACCTATTATTTTGCCGAAGTGGTGGAATTGGTAGACACGCTATCTTGAGGGGGTAGTGGGTTACGCCCGTGCCGGTTCAAATCCGGCCTTCGGCACCATCATAAATAAAGGGCAAGGAAAATTTTTTCCCTTGCCCTTTATCTTTAAAATTCTATTGGCGATCCATGTATCCAGTCATTAAAAAAACTTATGCCCAGTTCATCTTTTTCTTCTTAAAACTTCCTCTCATTTATATCACGTTGGCCGTTGGCTTTGTTTTCGAATACCTAGTTTCTTTTCCGTATATCATTTTGTGTACCATGGACAGCATTTCAATTAGGAAAAAAAACAGAAAACGAGTTAATGCTTCAGGCATTTCTTCCACAGGTGCCTGACTCAATTTCCTGATAGTGTCAGATAGTAGACATACTTTCCAGTTTGTTCATTTTGCTGATGATGCATTTCTGTAATTTTGCCAAATCAATGGATGTAAAGCGGATCCCGATACCTTCTCGGGTCGAATGGACTACTAGTCCTGATATTCGAATGACCATTCCGGATGTTGTTGACTCGGGATCAAAATTAATGATGATATCTGCCGGGGCATCAATCGGTACGAATTCATTGGTTTCCAAAAACATGCCATTAGACCCGAGATTCACGACCTTCCCTTTGATCGTGACCTGTCTTCTTGACTTTGAACCAAAAGCTTCTGCGACTTTAATGGTTGCTTCGGTGTCCGGCCAGACCTGGCTTCGCGTATTTCTGCGTTTATTACTGTATATCATAAATAGTTCCTCTGGTGATTAAACGGTTAAGCCGTCTGATAATTATCCAAACCCAGTAGTATATTTAACTTCCCGCTTTGATCCAAGGCAAGTAGATCATCATAACCGCCGACATGATAATTTTCAATAAAAATTTGTGGGACTGTCCGCATTCCATCGCTTCGCTTCAGGGATTCGGCAATTAATTCCGGCTTCCCATCAATGATAAGTTCATGATACGAAACGCCTTTATTTTTCAGGATATTTTTTGCCCGAACACAATAGGGACATGAACGCGAAGTGTAGATATCAATTTTTTTCATGACTAGTCCGAAGGCCTTCTTTAAAAGTTCGCTATATTTTCTCAAGCATTGAAACAAACAAATTCCATTTGCGCTTGAACTGGTCTGTAGGCAAGCTGTCAAGTGTTCTTAATTCTAATGTCGGTCCTTTCAAATTGAACCGGACATCCGTAAACAATGTGGTCATATGATATAAAAATGCTCTAAATGATTGATCCGATGATTGATCGAATGACACATCCTCTCCTAGAACTTCAACATCCATCGAATATCGGATCAATCTTTCAATTAATGTTTCAGGCGTTTCAATCTCAGCAAAACAACAAGGAGGGGAACCGCAACGTACGCTATCCGTATGATTCCAGATATCCCTTCGGGCCTGAGACATTTTAAAATCATCAGAAATGGACAATTGGCAAAGACAGTTAAATAAGGGCAACAATTCATCAAGCTTTGAAATAACAACATGCAGATGAATCGATGCCGTGCCTTTCATCATTTCAAGACCCCGGCTATCCGATTTTGTCAACCGGTCGTGCAGTTTGACATATCGGTCATCCGCAAGACACAATGGCGCATCTGCGCGTCCCGGCAAATACCCGGTCCCTAAATATTCAATGCCAAGCCGCTGACGAATGGTTAAATTAATTTGATCAATGAAAGATAACAAAGAATTAAAGCGCTTGTCATCACCTGAAAACAATGGCGGGCTGTTGTATTCGATCTGGCCGCCGGGTTCAAAATTCACGCGAAGCCCATTTTCCGCCTTGAACTCGGTGCCTTCAGAGGCAAAACCGATCTCGGGCAACAAACCGGCAACCCTGCTCATATCATCCAGAGAAAAAGGGCATCGCGGCAAGAACTCATATTCAAATCCATAACTTCTCGGACCGTTGCCGGCTAATCCGGATAAATGAGCAATATACTGCTGCATAAAGCTTTGGATCATTGTATTCCGGCGGGTCAACATGGTCGTCATCTTATCCGATTACCTGCATTAAGCAAAAAAGGTCTGATACCATAGCGTAAAGATAATAATCGAAAAAACCCGATCAGCCGATGATACCAGTGTTTCAGGCCCAATATCTTTTGTGGTTATCTCTCTGACAAGAGATTTCGCATACTCAGGATTAATGATTCCCTGTTGATTAATTAAATTTCCCATCAAAATTTCCTGTAAAAAATCTGGCAATTTTTCCGGTTTTGACAGCCAGTCCGCCAAAGGTATCGTGAAGGGCTGCTTACGTCGATAAGCTGTTTCATGGTCTAAAATTTGATGTTTCTGGTAGGAATAACTGCAAATGAATTTTTCCAGGACCAATTCCAGGTTAGCCTTGAAACCCACCGGCAGAGTTGCGGCAAATTCCGCCAGCCGATAATCCAGAAGCGGTGTCCGAGCTTCCAATGAGTGGCGCATGGACAGCCGATCCAAACGCAATACAACATAATCCGGCAGGCGGAACCTGGTTTCAAACGCGATCATTGTATTAAGAGGATCTTCCTTCCCTGTTAAAAATGGTTTCGCATCATCCGAAAATAACGATGGTTGAGGCTTCATACCGGTCAATTGTTCAATTTCACTTGATGAAAACAAAGTTTCATTTTGAATATATCGCTCTGCCGGATCGCTATTTCTTTGTCTCATATATAAATGGAGTTCAGGAAAATGGGTCAGCAATTCCTGCCGGGTTCCCACCGGCAATTTATAAAACTGTGACGCTGCGGCCTCAATCATAAATTTTCGGTAACCGGCGAAAATCTCATCCGCCCCTTCTCCGGTTAAAACCACCTTGACCTGTTTTGCCGCCATCTCACATACCATATCCGTTGGCAGCAAGGTTCCTAACGACAGCGGTTCTTCAAGAGAGCGCACAATGTCTGGCAATCGATTCAGATGGCCTTCCCGACAAATTTGCGTATTGAGCTGCGCACGGCTAAATATCTCCGGATTGGCCGATAAAAAGGCCTTCACCTTTGGCAGTTCATTGTATTTATTTGACTCAAAGCCCATGGTAAAAAGACGAATCAACGGCTGATGTCTGGCAGCTTGGGCCGAAACCGCTGAAGAATCAATGCCGCCGCTGATCAACGAACCCACTTCCACATCAGATTGCAACCGGATTCTGACTGCATCGGAGAATAACTCATGAAACTGGTCTGCAGCGTCTTCAATTGTCGTTTCAGGATGAATGCGGTCAAGATGATAGTTCCAATAGCGATTGATCGAGAATTCACCCGTGATGAGATTATAATCGAGATAAGCGCCAGGAGGGACTTTTTTTATTCCGGAAAACAATGTGTCATTGCCGGGTACATAGCGATACGTAAAAAAAGCTGCAAGCCGATGACGGTTCAATTCCCCTGGGACATCACGAACAGACAAAAGCGGCTTGATCTCTGAAGCAAAAGCAAAAAGACCGCGACTGGCAAAAAAATACAAAGGTTTAATGCCAAACCGGTCTCTGAAAAGCAACAAGCGCTTCTTTTGCGGGTCGAATATTGCGCCGGCATACATGCCATTCAAACTATTTAAAAAAGCCAAACCCTTTAGGCGATATAAATGTAGCGCGACCTCCACATCGCCGTTTGTCATAAACGGCTCATGTTTCACCATGTTCTTTAGCTCGATGTAATTATATATTTGCCCATTGCAAAGAATCATGCTGCCATCAACGCTACATCGAATCGGCTGCATTCCAGTGTGGAGATCAAGGATTGCAAGTCTTACAAAACCAAATCCAAGGGCCTTCCCAGCAAAATTACAAACAATATTTTTTTGGTCATCCGGCCCGCGATGATGCAGGACATTGCCCATAAATTCCAGCTGTTTGCTGACACGTTCGTGGGATGGATCAGACGATACAACTCCATAAATTCCGCACATTGCCAAATCCTGCTTATCGAATGATCACGATTGGTTTTAAATTTGTCAGCTGCTGGTTCGCAGCAAATATATGAATAATCGATTTAATTGAGTATTTTTAACAAAATTGAATCTTGATTTTACATATTCTTAAAAATGAGAATTGATGTCAAACCTTTTGCTGTCATCCCTAAACTATTATTAATCCAAATGTAAAAGCATATTGACAAAAAGATAAGATTTTAATATAGAAATATAACGCTTATTATTTAATAAAAATTTAAATTCTGTATTTTTTCGCTACAAACGCAATCAGGTATTTAACGAAATCATGGCATTTAATTTTTTTTAACAACATGAAATGACAATGAGGCCATCATGTCAAAACAGTCGATCGGTACGTTAGCTGCGCTGTTGATCCTTGGATTCATACTCAATATAACTGCAATAATACTCACACCCTGTTCATCGCACGCACAAATGTCTGAACTCTCGGAAATTCAAAACGGCATTTTCCATCTTTCAATCAAGAGCCTGGACATGAGCTCGGAAACTTTTGCAAACGATAAATACATTGATGAAGACCAGGCTAAATTAATTGCAGCCTCATCGCTCCCAAAGCCGTATACGCCTGCAGACGATAACTATCCATTTTCCCTTGTTGACAATTATCTTTTAGATTCTGACCTGGAGATTGACTACAATTATAACGCAATAGCATGCTCAGCTTATCCAGGGAAAGCCTATTTGAGCCGCAACAATTATTCATATGCTGATTTTTCGAATCTCCCACCTCAACCGGATGCATTCCTTAGTGTAATTAAAGGCACCGAACCCTATACCGGAGAAAAAGTAACCGCAACTTACATGAAGGTCACTGACTACGAGGTCACGGTACCTGAAATGAAGACCAAAGCCCCACAATCCTCATGGGCCGTTACCCAGTGGGAAGATTGCACCAAAAAGAAGGCTTTTTCACCTGGAACCAATACATGTTTACCCAAATCTGATCTTGTCCCAACAGAAGCTTGCACTCCTGCCGAACCTTGCTATTCATACGTTTATAATACTTATGTTCGTGTTGACAGCGCCCAATTATGGGTATGGCTCAATCCAGGCGACAATGATTTATTGAAACGGTGCGCTCCCGTAACCAAGCCCAACTCATGTCTTCCGCCTTCGGCTATTCGTCGCGTGGCCCCTCTCCAACCCAAAGTTAACACATGCCTCCCGCCTTCAGCCATTCGCCCCAGGACAATACCTGTAACCACATGCGCCAATAACGGACTGGAACTGTCATGGAAAAATCTTCTTCCATACAGAAGCCAAGGTGGAGAAGCACCAAAAACAAATTCCTTCTCTGTCAGCCCCTGCCGCACTTGACAATAAAGAATCTGCCCCCGGAGGGGGCGATAAACAAAATTTCCCTAAATTCTTCTAAGTTTGACTCCGTTACCAATTAAAAAGCGTCCCCCTCGGCGGGCCGAGACCAAACCTATAAGTAACGGTTGCCATCCAACATTTTTTGAGTATACATTTGCCATCAAAGGCGGTGCGAAGTAGGCCGGATAATCAATGGTGTCTTCTGCAGGATTGCAGGAACCCGTTAAATAGCGTGGCCCCGAATGCCGTGAACCGATCATTGGTGAAGCTGTATATCCACAATTGGAATACAGGTCTATCCCGTATAGAAGAATACCTTTTTTATCACCATTCGGCCACCCCCTTTTTCAATCATGAATCTGTAAAAGGAGACTGGAAATGGCAAAAGGTCAAGAGCAAAAAAAGTCAGACGAAGTTCAGTCTCTTCATGAGCTTCAGCCCAACGCCGCCGGGGTTGACATCGGCGCAAGAGAAATCTATGTCGCCGTGCCTGCCGGGAGATCAACAAAATCGGTCAGACGATTTTTGACATTCACTGACGATTTGCACGAGGCCGCACGATGGCTTAAGGACTGCGGTATCGAATCCATCGCTATGGAGTCGACAGGGGTTTACTGGATACCGGTATTTCAAATCCTGGACGATTATGGATTTGAAGTGATTCTTGTGAACGCCCGGCATGTTAAAAATGTTCCGGGCCGAAAAACCGATGTCAAGGACTGTCAATGGCTGCAACACCTTCATTCCGTGGGGTTATTGCGTGGATCTTTCCGGCCGGATCAGGATGTTTGCGTTGTCCGCTCTCTGCTCCGGCACAGGGACAATCTGGTGAAAGCTGCGGCCTCCCATGTGCAGCATATCCATAAATCTTTGACGCAGATGAATCTGCAAATCCATAATGTTATCAGCGACATCACAGGGGTAACCGGCATGGCCATTATGGATGCCATCATTGCAGGAGAGCGGAATCCGGAAAAACTGGCAGAGTGCAGAGATCCGAGAATCAAAGCAGACAAACAGACGATTGTCAAATCCCTGACTGGCGACTATCGCCTAGAGCATCTGTTCACTCTTAAACAGGCTTTACAGACGTGGCGTCATTACCAGCAGATGCTTCGGGAATGCGATGTGGAAATCGAAAATCATCTCAAGGAGTTTGATTCCCGCATCGACCCGAATGAACCCCCCCTGCCGCCGCCAAAAAAAAATCAGCGTAAGCATAAAGGCAATGGGCCTGATTTTGACATTAGGGCACACATGTATCGGATACTGGGAACTGATCTCACCCAAATTGACGGGGTCAGCAGCTTGACCGCTAATGTCATTTTCACTGAAATTGGACCGGATCTTTCCGATTTTCAGAATGCCGGGCGCTTTTGTTCGTGGCTGGGCTTATGCCCAAACAATAATATCAGTGGTGGAAAAATACTCTCATCCCATACACGGCCGGGATCAAACCGGGCTGCCGCGGCGTTGCGGCTTTGCGCCAACTCCCTCTGGAACAGCAAATCCTATCTGGGTGATTACTTCCGAAGAATGCGTGCCCGCCAAGGAGCGCCAAAAGCGATAACCGCAACCGCTCATAAACTGGCCCGGATTATTTATCATCTCATCAAAAATAAAACCGCTTTCAATGCATCTGTGTTTGTTGAAGAAGAGAATAAACATCAGCAGCGCCTGAAAAAATGTCTCATTAACCAAGCGAAATCATTGGGCATTCAGTTAATTCCAGCCTGGTCGTGAAATGTTGTTACATAGAAGAAGAATTTAACACTCCACTACCTCTTCATACCCAGTATCCTTCAATTCCTTCTGCCCTGTTTTTCAACTGTTTCTATAAAAATTATTTTCTTATTGACTTGCGTTGAAAAAAATATTATCATTATGAGATTTTATTATCTATCATAATAACATAAACCCTAATAAACATTCGAGCAAAACGACCGGAAAGAAGTTATTTACAATGGAAACATCAATCCAAAAAGTCCGCAACATCGGGATCAGCGCACATATTGATTCCGGAAAAACCACCCTAACCGAAAGATTTCTATATTTTACAAAAAAAATTCACCGCATCCATGAGGTTAAAGGAAAAGATGGCGTCGGCGCCACCATGGATTCCATGGAACTTGAAAAAGAACGCGGCATTACCATTGCTTCAGCAGCCACCTATTGTCAGTGGAAAAACTATGAAATCAATATTATTGATACACCCGGGCATGTTGATTTTACCATCGAAGTGGAACGGGCGCTGCGGGTTCTGGATGGCGCCATTTTGGTACTTTGTTCTGTTGGCGGCGTACAGTCCCAATCAATAACCGTTGATCAGCAGATGAAGAGATATAATGTACCATGCATTGCGTTTATTAATAAGTGTGACAGAAATGGCGCAAATCCCTTTCGCGTTATTGAGCAGTTGAAAGAAAAATTGAACCATAATGCCGTGGCTATTCAAATCCCCATTGGACTGGAAGCTGATCTGGAAGGCGTCATTGACCTGATTTCTATGAAAGCTGTATATTTTGATGGCGCTTTTGGGGAAACCATTCGCATTGAGGACATTCCTGACGCTTTAATCGACACAGCAAAATCCAAGCGGGAAGAGCTTGTTGATGCTGCCTCAGTATTTTCTGATGAACTGACAGACGCTGTCCTTGAAGAGAGTGAGATTTCTGAAAAGCTGCTGGTATCCGCCATCCGGCAAGGTACGCTTCAGCGCGGCCTGACACCTGTTGTCATGGGATCTGCCTATAAAAATAAAGGGATTCAACTGGTTCTGGATGCTGCAAACCTCTATCTACCATCCCCTCTGGACGTGAAAAACGAAGCACTGGATATTGACAAGAATGAAGAACCGGTAACCCTTACCGGCAACAAAAATGATCCGCTGGTTGCGCTGACATTCAAACTGGAAGACGGTCAGTTTGGACAATTAACATATATTCGAGTGTATCAAGGAGTTATTCAAAAAGGTGAATCCTATGTTAATGTTCGTACCGGGAAAAAAGTCAAAATCGGCAGAATTGTTTTAATGCATGCCGATCAAATGGAAGATGTGGATAAAATTGAAGCAGGATATATCGGTGCCCTTTTTGGTGTGGATTGTGTTTCCGGCGACACGTTTACTTCTCCTGATTTTAAAGTCTCCATGACATCAATGTTCGTGCCGGAACCGGTTATCTCACTTGCTGTAAAAGCTAAAGACATTAAGTCGGAAAGCAATATGGCCAAAGCACTGAACCGGTTTTCAAAAGAAGATCCCACGTTCCGTACCTTTGTCAGCAAAGAAACTAACGAAACCATTATCTCCGGAATGGGTGAACTGCATCTCGAGGTCTATATCGAACGGATGAGACGGGAATATAAAGTCGAACTCATCGCCGGAGAGCCCAGTGTGGCATATAGAGAAACCATTACACAATCGACGCCTTTTAACTATATACACAAAAAACAAACGGGCGGTTCCGGACAATACGGTCGTGTCGCCGGATTTATGGAACCGATTGACGAAGATGATTTTATTTTTGAAAACAAGGTCACCGGCGGATCAATTCCAACTCAATTTATTTCTGCCTGCGAAAAAGGATTTTTATCATGCCTCGATAAAGGGCCCTGGATGAAATATCCTGTCACCGGAATAAAAATTGTTATTAATGACGGGGCCTCACATTCTGTCGACTCATCCGAAATGGCGTTTCAGGCTGCGGCCAGGGGCGCTTTTCAGCAAGCCTATTTTAAAGCCCAGCCTGTCCTTCATGAGCCGGTTATGAAAGTGGTGATTGAAACACCGGATGAATTTCAGGGAAATGTTATGGGATCCTTAAATCAGCGGCGCGGCATGATCATCGGATCACAGGATGAGGGGAATATGACTTCTATTGAGGCGCAGGTACCGCTGGCGGAAATGTTCGGATATTCAACTGTTTTAAGATCCATGACTCAGGGAAAAGCTCAATTTACAATGGAGTTTTCCACGTATAAACAAGTACCTAAAAGCGTTCTCGAAGAAATCGAAAAAAAAAATGATAAAAAGACTAAAACTGGTTAATATAATGCACTGCCTTTTTTAAATCCAAGATGGTAAACAGCGTTTAATATCGACCATTAACTAATATGAGGGTTATTACATGTTAAAAAATCAATTGATCTTAAAAGACCCTTTGAATTCCCTGGGGTTTGGAACGGAAGAGACGGAAAAAGCCGGTAATTTTGGCGCTGTTGCCTCACGAGCTGGTGTCGGCAAAACAGCATTCTTGGTACAAATCGCCATCAGTAGCCTTTTAAAAAATAAAAATGTCCTCCATATCAGCATTAAGGATCCGGTTGAAAAGGTCAATTTATGGTATAAAGAAATGTTTTTCAATCTGACCCAACCTTCCAGAACAAAGCAAGATAAAGAATTGTGGGAATCCTTATTGACTCGTCGCTTTATTATGACATTTGAAACTGAAAATTTTGATCTCTCAAAACTAACTTCCCGCATTGACGGGCTGAAAACCCAGAATATATTCTCCCCTCAATTGATTATCATTGATGGACTTTCATCAGAAGAACCCATTGCTTCTGATCTTATCCGATTAAAAGAATATGCGACACGCAACAACTTTATCATCTGGTTTTCGGTTCGCACCCACAGGCATCAAACAGCTGATCCTGTGACCATAATTCAACAGCTTGGCGGAAACGATAACAGTGATTTGTTTAATATGGTCATACAGTTACTCCCCGAGAAAGAAATGATTCAAGTTAAACGACTATCCCTTATCCAGGATACTGCGAATCACCCTTCTCTTCTCCTTGACCCATCGACGATGATGCTTAAAGAGGATGCCGTCAATTAACAAAAGCCGGACTTGTCAGTAAATCACGGGAATAATTATCCCTGTCATTTCTCCGCCATCTCACCAGAGCAAGGAGTAAGTGCTGACCATTTCAGCGACTCCTTTCCTCTGGCATGCGTTATCGCAACCTATTCAATCGCCCTACCCTTTTAACCATCAGATGCCATAAATTTATTTTGTTGAATTCAAGAAAACAAAATGCTATTTAAAACAAAATACACTGTTCCGCAAAAAAATAATCAACCGCACTAACGCCTATCCTTCAATTTGGTTGGCCAAATGACGATCATCTCATTACATTTACTTCGGCAAGGGAGACTTATTAGACATGAATCGTAAAAAAATATTATTTATTTTGGCCGCCGTATTCTTTTTATCGGTTTTTTCCATTCCAGCATATTGCAATGAAAAACCGACCTGCGTAGTGTTGATGTTTTTTCCGGACGTCGACTCCACCCGAATGAGCGAAACTGAAAGATTTTCAGCTCAGTACACAGAGATATTAGGCCGCCTGGGTTTGTTTGAGGTGATGGATTATCAGACCGTTGCCCGGATGATTCAGGAAAAAAATGTTGCCGACCTGAAATTACCATGTACCAGCAAGGATTGCGCTCTGAATGTCGGCCGATTATTGAATGTGGATTATGCAGTCTACGGCGTCATCGGTCACATAGGTAAACTCTATTCCCTGGAGACCACTTTGGTCAATATCGATAGGGGAACCGAAGCCCAGTATGCTGTTACCGATTATGAAGGCACTCAACAGGGATTTGAAGCTACAGCACCCGCCGAAAACATTAAATCTCTTTTTGGCGTCAATAATATTCCGCAAGCAAAAGAAACCATGCAATCCGGCACTGAACAAATCTCTGGCGCGGCAGCCCCCATTGCGGCAGATACTGAAACCGCCAAAGCTCCAACAGCCGAAGAAGTCCATCCCATCAAAACTGAAAAAAATTTATTTGTCACACCCAGAATCGGCATGGGAGCCACCGATGACAGCGTCGAATTCGGTGGAGGCCTGGAAGTGCAATACAAGCATCTGTCCTGTGGACTCTTAATTGGAGCAGATGGTTATACCGGTGCTCTTTCTTATTATTTAAAACCCAATACCAGTTCTCCGTTTTTAGCTTTCACAGGGATATATTATGATACTGAAAATCACGGTGTTGATGAAATCGGACGGATTTACGGACTGATGCTAGGATATCGACTGAATATCAACGATCATTTAAACGCGCGTTTAGGGCTCGGTGCTGGTTATGTGAACTGGGATCAAACTGAGTTAAACAAAAATAATACAAAAGATAACGACGAGGAATATATCCCCGTTTTTGAGGTTTCCATTGGCTATAGTTTTGGCTTGGGTTCAAAAAGCTCCCCCCCTGCCCCGGTCACAACTGCAAGTACTTACCCGATGGAAATGTCCAAAACGGACGATGACGCAGACGGGGTCTATGATGCTGATGACGCATGCCCGAAGACACCTGCTGGCGCTTCCGTTGATGCAAAAGGATGCCCCCTTGACACCGATAATGACGGCGTACCCAATAATATTGATCAATGCCCCAACACTCCGACAGGAGCAAAAGTGGACGCAAGAGGATGCTGGGTCATTCCGGGCATTGCGTTTAATACGGACCAGTCGACTCTCAACGATGAAAACGCCAAGAGTATTCTGGACGCCGTTATCATCGTTATGAATAACCTTCCCGACCGACGATATGAAATACAAGGATATACCGATAATGTCGGTTCAGCGATGTATAATCAGGAATTATCTGAAAAACGTGCGTTCTCCGTAAAAAATTATCTTATCAAAAATGGTATCAGCAGTGACCGTTTAACCACCAAAGGGTTTGGACTTAACAACCCGGTTGCATCCAATGAAACGGAAGAAGGCAGAGCCTCAAACCGCCGAGTGGAGATAAAACCTATTTTTTAACGGAAGTGAATCAGGTTCTTACTTTTTCGAAGGATCTGAGATGAACAGAGAATAATTTTTTGTTAAAAAACCTTCTCTGCAGAGTGGCAAACCCAACCATAACTGAACATCTTTATCTTTACTTTTTAAAAAAAAGCGCGGGGGTATTCCATCCCTGCGCTTTTTTGTATCTAAATCATTCGAAAATTGACAGCAACGATAGTGATTCAAATCGGTTGACATGTATACATCAATTTTATAAACAGTTTAATGAAAAAAAGCATTTAAGCCATCGACCAACATCAGGAGATCTGTTTTGTACTCAAAACTTCTTATACTGCATTTTTCAGGCCGGGATATTGAAAAACCGGTTGTTTGCAACCTTACCAAACTTTATGATCTGACGTTTAATATCCATAAAGCGACCATCCTCCCCCGTAAAGAGGGAATAATGGTGATTGAGCTGACAGGGCTCAAAAAAAATTTCAAGGACGGCATTCAATACCTGAAAGATCAGGGTGTAATCGTCAAAAATGCGTCTCAGGAAGTCACCCGTGATGAAGACAAATGCATTCATTGCGGTGCCTGCACGGCTGTTTGTCCGACGGCGGCTTTGTGCATCAGCCGCCCGGATATGCATGTGGTGTTTGAGAAAAAAAAATGCAGCGTTTGCGAACTGTGCATCCGCACATGCTTTACCCGGGCGATGAAAATACACCCGACCACCGAAATTTTTTTTGAATGATACCGGAAATCGCCGTTGCCATCAGCGGAGGCATTGATTCCCTGGTAACCGCTTATCAATTAAAAAAACAGTATGGTAATAACATTATCGGGTTTCACTTTCTTACAGGTTATGAACAGACAGACACAGACAATTTTCTGCCCCCGGCTACCCCATCCAATTCCTTAAATCCTTTGTTCAACCCTGAGATACCGATTATATGTGACCCCCCGACGGATCATCCCATCCAGCACATCGCCAGCCAACTGGATATCCCGATCAAATTAATGGATTGCCGGAATGCGTTTAAACAAAAAATCGTTGACTATTTTGTTCGCAGTTATCAAACCGGCGAAACGCCCAACCCCTGTGTTTTATGCAACCAAAGTATTAAATTCGGTATTTTACTGGATGCTGTCCAAAATATGGGAATCCCCGCTCTTGCCACAGGTCATTATGCGAGAATCATACAGAGAAACGGAATGTTGCATATATACAGGGGAGTCGATGCCATTAAAGACCAGTCTTATTTTCTCGCCTTTTTAAAGCCTGAGAGCCTTCCCTTTATCCGGTTTCCTTTAGGTGATTTAACCAAAAACCAGGTAATTGAATTTGGCGCATCAAAAAAATTAACCCCTGTTTCCGCCAAAGAAAGCCAGGATATCTGCTTTATCCAAAATAACGATTACACCGGATTTATCGCCTCTCAACCGGATTTTTCAGCTGAACCAGGCCCGATCACTGATACAACGGGCAAAATTCTTGGATTCCATGATGGGCTCTATCAATTTACCATCGGGCAACGGCGAGGGATCAACTGCCCGGCGGCAGCGCCCTATTATGTGACTAAAATAGACTCAGCCAGCAACCGTCTGATAGTTGGGTATAAGGAGGAAGTTTACAAACGGGAATGTTTCATCAACACCATTAACTGGTTCATCCCGCCTCCGTTCTCCCCAATAAAAATTTCCGCTCAAATCCGATACCGGCATCAGCCGGTGGACGCCATACTCTTTCCGGCGAGCGATGCAGGTTCTTCGATTCTCCGCTTTGAAGACCCTCAGGCCGCCATTACCCCTGGTCAGGCGGCTGTATGCTACTTGAACGATCAGGTCATTGCCGGGGGGTGGATTCATGCATGACTCTCCTCCCGTGACCCGTCGCAAGGTTTGTGTCACAACCCTTGGCTGTAAGGTCAACCAGTTTGAGTCCGAATCTCTCCGCTCAGAACTGCAAAGCCTTGGCTGGCGTTTTTCCGATGGAGCCGAACCCGCCGACGTTTGCATAATCAACACCTGTACCGTCACACAGAAAGCATCCATGCAATCCAGACAAGCCATTCGACGGGCCATTCGGGAAAATCCCGGGGCGATCATCGTTGCTACCGGATGTTACGCCCAGTCCGAACCCCTTGAATTGCAAAAAATCGAAAATCTGGATTATATCATCGCAAATTCAGATAAGCACCGGATTGCCCGGATTGTTACGGAGGCATCGCAACCGTCCAAAGCAGATACAAATCCGGTAATTCTTCATCATGATATCCGTCTTGAACGATGCTTGCACAATATCAGCGCACCGATCACCTCTGAGCGAACCCGCCCTTTTATAAAAATTCAGGATGGGTGCGATCACTTTTGCACCTACTGTATTGTTCCATACACCCGCGGCAGAAGCCGCAGCCTGCCGGTTGATATGGTGATGAACGAAATCTGCAATCTGCCTCCTGACAAATCAAATGAAATCGTCCTGACCGGCATTCATCTGGGGCGCTACGGCCTGGATTTTTCCCCGCCCTCTTCTCTTCTGGATCTTTTAAATCGGATTCACGAAACAGACAAGATAGGGCGCATTCGACTTTCTTCCATTGAACCACTTGAATTCACAGATTATTTGTTAAACTTTTCTGCGGCATCAAAGCGTATCTGTCATCATTTTCACATCCCGCTCCAAAGCGGAGATGCCTCCATATTAAAAAAAATGAACCGGCCATACGATCCTGCTTTTTTTGATGAATTGATACAAAAAATACACGTTGCCATCCCCGATGTTTCCATAGGTGTGGATGTCATGGTCGGATTTCCCGGAGAAACAGATGAGGCGTTTGCTAACACTTATCAATTATTAGAAAAACTTCCTATTGCGTATCTTCATGCCTTCCCTTTCTCCCCTCGTCCCGGCACCCCGGCCAGTCAGTTTAAAGATCAGGTGGATACGGCAGTTATCAAAACAAGACGCAACAGATTATTAACTCTGGGCATGAAAAAAAAAGCCGCATTTTATCATGACATCATCGGCAAAACCCTTGTGGTTCTCGTGGAAAATAAAAGAGATACCGCCACCGGTCTTTTGACCGGCGTTAGCGGCAACTACGTGAGGGTGCTCCTTGATGGCGATGATCGCCTGAAAAGTCAGCTGATTCCCTGCCGAATTTTAAAATCATTGGGAAAAAAAGCGGTTTTGGGCGAAGTGATCCCTATTGACGCAGACATTGAAATATAAGATAAAAATTATAAAATTTACATCCGAAGATTGGCAAATATGATCGGTAACACTATAAAATGAGGTCACCATGAACCAAGATGAAGCCAAGGAAACCAACCTGTTTACAATTTCGGAACTGGCGGATGAGTTGGACATCAGCACCCGTGCCATCCGGTTTTATGAGGAAAAAGGACTGATCCTGCCCGAGCGTACCAAGGGTAACCACCGGGTATACAGCAAGCGGGACCGCACACGCTTAAAACTGATCCTAAGAGGCAAACGCCTGGGGTATTCTTTAGAAGAAATTTCTGAAATGATTGGCTTGGCGAATTTCAATATGGATGAAACCGAGCAGCTTAAAAAAAGCTTCGCTTACGGCAAGAAAAAACTTATCGAAATCAATGAACGCATGCAGGAGCTGCAAATCCTCAAAGAAGACCTGCTGGCTATTCAGTGGAAAATATCCAACCGGATGGATGAACTTAAAATCGATGCATCTTAAAAACATCCAGATGCAGAAAAAAGGGAGATCAACACAATGGCAATTATCGAATGGGAAAAAGATGAAACTGTTGCTGTTATCAAATTAAACAACAGCGAAAACCGTCAAAATCTTGAATTTGCACAGACCATGTGCCGGGTTCTGGATGAGATCGTAGAGGAACCAAGCATTTCTGCCGTCGTCATCACATCAACTGATGAAAAAAGCTGGTCCCTTGGCGTGGATATCAACTGGCTGGGAAAGCAGTTTCAGGATCAGGCCATGGATAACATCAAACTTTTTATGTACGGCATGAATGATGTATTTAAAAAATTGCTGCTACTCCCGGTTCCTGTCATTGCATCCATTAACGGGCATGCCTTCGGCAATGGCGCCATCCTGTCATGCGCATGTGATTTCCGGTTCATGAAATCGGATCGCGGGTATTTCTGTTTTCCGGAAGTGGATCTGGGCATTCCGTTTCTGCCGGGCATGATCGCTTTTGTCCGGAAAGCCATTCCGGAATATCAATTCAATGCCATGAAACTGACCGGAAAAAAAGTGGGGGCAGTGGAACTGGCCGAACACCACGTGATTGAAAAAGCCTGCGCCAACTCCGAAGAAGTGCTTGCGGAATCCCTGGCGTTTGCCAAAACCTTTCAGAAAAAACGCGGAATATTCAAAGAACATAAAAAACGGATGCATCAGCACATTATCCAGGTAATCGATTCAGAAGATGCGAAATATATCGAACCGCTGTTTTTAATGATTTCAGATTAAGCAATGATTCATGTGCCGTACGATGAAAAAGGGGCATGAAAAACAACCAATAACAAAGAAGTTGGACACATTTTAAACGATCAGGCAAAGGCCGTCACATTGATAACCTTCAGGGTTTCTTTGGCGGCCTTTATATACTCTTCCCGCTCAAGATTCATCATGGGCCGGAAAAAATTTTCACCGGACACAAAATTGTGGATGGCGTTCATGATAGATAAAACCTTCATTTTGGCGTCCACCGGCACATTTTTCCGGTCACTGGCAAGCCCCATGGAATAAGCAATGTCTGAGATGTATTCAGGCACTTTAAAATCAAGAATGCTGCCGTGACGGGTTTTGGTGAAATACCGGAAAAGGGTCAGGTTGGATATCTCCGGGTTTTCAAAAAGATAATCCGCCATCTCGTCAATGGCTATTTGGATCCGCTCTGAAAGCGGTTTTCCTTTGATGATTTTCTCCACCTCGATCAGTCTCTGCCGCATGCCTTCAGTGATATCCATTACCACTGCCTCATATAAGTCCCCCTTTTCCCCCCAGTGATAATACAAAGTGGAGATATCAATATCCACGGCTTTAGCGATCATACGGGTGGTGGTGCCATGAAAACCGTATTCGCCGAATATTTTTCGGGCGGCAGTGAGGATTCTGGCTTTCATGGAATCCGGATTCTGTTTTGCTTTTTCAAGGGATGATGCCATATTTTAAAAACCTTTTGATTAATGTCCAGGTGTTCTGTTCGAATGTAATCAAGTAAATAATTTTTACTATTTAAAATCCAGGCGTTAAATGATTCCGTCTCTGGTGAAAAGCTTTATTTGATCGTCTGAATAACCAAATTCCATCAGCAAACGGGTTGTGTTCTCACCAAAACCCGGTGGAAGCGTGCACACAGATCCGGGAGTATGGCTGAGTTTGACCGGAACACCTAAAAATTGTTTATTCACGCCATTGTCATCCGGTATCTCAACCACCATTTCCCTGGCTTTAAACAAAGGATCATCCAAGGCTTCGTCAAGGGTTTTGACCGGCCCCCAGCAGATGTCCTTGCCATCCAATGCCGCCAGCCACTGAGACATTGTTTTTTGTTTGAATTCGTTCCGTAAAAAATCAATGATTTCCTGCCGTCGACCATCATCATACTGCAATGAAATAAATTCCGGCTTTTTAAAATAAGTACAAAGATTTTTCCAGAAACGATTTTCCACCGCACCGATGGAAAGATAACGGCCATCGGACGTTTCATAGGTGTTGTAACAGGCATACCGGTGGGATAAAAACGAATCCGCCCGGTTTACCGGAAGCCCGGTGAACTGTTTAAGACTCAAGACCAGTGACAAGAGGCTTAGAGACCCGTCCGTCATTGAAATATCAATATACTGGCCCTTCCCGGTCTGGTGTCTTGCATGCAACGCCAACAGAATACCAATCACTGCGTTCATGCCTCCGCCGGCCAGATCTGCGATCTGAATGCCGGGAATGGATGGGGGCCGGCCTTTTTCACCGATGAGATCCAGAACACCGGCAACACTCAGATAATTGACATCATGACCGGCTTCATTCCTTAAGGGGCCGGTCTGACCGTAGCCTGAAATCGAACAGTAAATAATACCGGGATTCAAAGCCGACAAAGCTTCATAGTCAACTCCAAGGCGCTGAACAACACCCGGGCGAAACCCTTCAAGAACGATATCCGCCTTCTCCGCCATCTTCAAAAAAATTTCCCGGCCTGCATCCGACTTCAGATTCAATGTCATGTGTTCCTTGTTTCGCAGTACTGTGGCATTCCCCCCGGCTTCCACTGCGTATCGGCTGTCTTCGATGGCAATGACCCGGGCGCCATGGTCTGCCAGAGTCATCGAACAAAAAGGTCCGGGCAAAAGCCGGGATAAATCCAGAACCAGTAATCCACTTAAAGCACCGGGACGGGTCATAACACCTCCGTATCCTGTCAAAATTCAAATAAATGCATACAGTTTCAAACGATTGTTTCCATCATTTGCTTGAAGCAACAATATATTTTCAAATTGTTCAAAGTCAACAGTGTTTTTAAAGGAGAGGAGAAAACAGACATCCCACGTTCCTTGATTTTTATATAAGTAATGTATTTTCAATGTTTTAATAAAAATTTTTCAAAAACCAAAAAAAATATTTTGACACACATCAGAAAACAGATTACTGTTTTTTCCATCAAATGTTGGAAAAAACTGACTAGAAAACAATGGTTAACTAATGATTGATCGTTTACCGACATTAACACACGTCCACCCCATCCATCGCCCTTTTCATACCCGGTCCCGGTCATGACACAGCACGCTTTGAACAGATTTATCGGCAATCCCCCTGGACGTATAAACTTCAATCGAAAATCTTGCTTAGATCTTGTTTATTCTTCATCCGATCCGTTTCAACTTGAAATTAATCACATAAGGAGGACAACAAATGGCGTTAAACCTTGATGCTGTCGGGAAAAAGCTTGGCCCGGTTTCCAAGGAGTATACTTGGAAAGATGTGGTGTTGTATGCTTTGGGCGTCGGTGCCGGATTCAATGATCTGGACTATTGTTATGAAAAAAACTTAAAAGTCATCCCCACGTTTTCCATTGCCACGATATTTGACTTTCTGTCCCATTATGCGACAAACGCCAATATCAACCTGGCCGGGATTCTTCATGGTGAACAGGACCTGATTTTTCACGCGCCCATCCCGCTTGACGGCACGCTGACCACTGAAGGCAAAATCACCCATATTTATGACAAAGGGGCTAAAAAAGGCGCGCTCATCATCGGCGAAAGCGAAACCCGACATTCCAGCGGGAAAAAACTGTTCACCAGTATTATGACACTTTTCAGCCGGTTTGACGGCGGCTTTGGCGGTGAAAACGCGCCGCAGGAAACCTTTCTTTATCCGGACAGAGCTCCTGACTTTGAAATCAATGAAACCCCTTCCCTGGACCAGCCCTTGCTGTACCGGCTTTCCGGCGACGTGTTTCCCCTGCATGTGGACGCTGATTTCGCTAAAATGGCCGGTTTTGAAAAGCCCATTATGCATGGGTTGTGCACCTACGGTTATTCCTGCCGAGCTCTGATGCAAAGCCTGACCCCCGGTTCGCCGGATAAGGTCCGGCGGTTAAAATGCCGTTTCTCAAGGCCCCTGATGCCGGGAGACCCCATCACCATCCAGATCTGGAAAACCGGGGATGAACAGGCCATCTGGAAAACCATCAACACCAAAACCGGGGAGGAAGTCATCACCAACGGTATTTTCGAATTCGGTGATATCCCCAAGGATGAAATCCGTTTTGACGGTCAGGTTGCCGTTATCACCGGCGCAGGCGGCGGTTTAGGAAGGGTCTACGCTCTGGAACTTGCAAAACGCGGGGCCAAAATCGTGGTCAATGACCTTGGCAGCGCAAGGGACGGTTCGGGCGGCGGGTCCGCCACACCCGCACAAAAAGTCGTGGATGAAATCAAGGCTGCCGGGGGCGAAGCGGTCGCCAATTACGACAGCGTGTCAACTCCCGAAGGCGGTGAAAATATCGTCAAAGCCGCCCTGGAAGCTTTTGGTAAGGTAGACATTCTCATCAATAACGCAGGTATTCTCCGGGACAAAAGTTTTACTAAAATGGACCCTGAAAACTGGCGGACCGTTCTGGACGTTCATTTAAACGGCGCCTATCATGTTTCCAGACCCGCCTTTAAAGTGATGCGTGAAAAAGGCTATGGCCGCATTGTCATGACCACCTCTGCCGCCGGTTTATACGGCAATTTCGGTCAGACCAATTATTCGTCCGCCAAAATGGGTCTGGTGGGGTTGATGAATGCAATGAAACTCGAAGGCAAAAAATACAACATCAATGTCAATACGGTGGCCCCGCTGGCTGCGTCACGGCTTACCGAAGACATTCTTCCGCCGGAATTGTTTGAAAAAATGAAGCCGGAATTTGTGTCTCCGCTGGTGGTGTATCTTTGCTCAACTAAATGCGCTGTTACCGGCAACATCTACAACGCAGGCATGGGGTTCTTTAACCGTGCAGCGGTGGTGACCGGCCCTGGCACCACCATCGGCAGCGCAGAACACCCCCCGGCCATCGAGGATATTATTGAAAAACACGCCACTGTCGCGTCCCTCAAAAACGGCAAATTTTATTTTGAACTCAACGAACAGGTGGGAGATCTCATCAACGCCTTCAGTGCGCCGGCCGAGTCAACTACAGCTGAAGCCCCCAAACAGACCTTGACCGTGGCTGACATTTTCAGCGCCATGCCGGGATCTTTCAATGCAGCAGGCGCAGCCGGTGCGGACGTGGTCTTTCAATATCATATTTCGGGGCCGGGCGGCGGAGACTGGAACTGTGTTGTTCAAAACAACTCATGCGCCATCAATCAGGGTATCCATGAAAAGCCTACTTGCACCCTGAAAATGTCGGACAATGATTTTATTGACATGATCGGCGGAACGCTTCCGGCCATGAAAGCCTATACATCCGGAAAACTTAAAATCGAAGGGGACATCATGAAATCCCAGCTCATTGAAAAACTGTTCCGCCGGTAACCGGATTATTAAATTAAACAAGACCTTTAACATAAAGGAGAACCCAATGATTGGAATCACATCTTACGGCGCGTATATCCCCCGCCTCAGGTTAAACCGCATGTCCATTTTTCAGAGCATGGGATGGTTTGCGCCCGCCATCATCATGGTGGCCCAGGGCGAACGCTCCATGTGCAACTGGGATGAGGATGCCATTACCATGGCTGTTGCCGCTTCCAGGGATTGCCTGAAAGGAAAAAACAAACTGCTGCTTGACGGTCTGAATCTGGCGTCCACCACACTGCCCTTTGCCGACCGGCAGAACGCCGGCATCGTTTCCACAGCCCTCAATCTCCGCAGCGACATCCTCACATCGGATTTTACTTCCTCCCAGCGGGCCGGCACCAATGCGTTGCTGGCGGCCCTTGAATCTGTAAAAAGCGGAGACCGGCACAACGTTCTGGTGACCGCCGCCGACAAGCGTGAAACCAAACCCGCTTATTTTTATGAAATGTGGTTCGGGGATGGGGCAGCCTCCCTGATGGTCGGCGATTCAGATGTTATTGCTGAATACAAGGGGGCCTATTCGGTTTCCTATGATTTTGTGGACCATTATCGCGGTGCGTTTAAAAAATACGACTACAACTGGGAAGAACGGTGGGTGCGCGATGAAGGCTATTCCAAAATCATCCCTGAGGCAGTCAATGGCTTACTCAATAAGCTTAGCATCGGCATAAAAGATGTGACTAAGCTGATCTATCCCTGCTTCTTCAAAGCGGAACACAGCAATATCGCCAAAAAAGTGGGCGCATCCAAAGACCAGGTCATGGACAATATGCATGAAGTCTGCGGAGAAACCGGCACCGCCCATGCCCTGCTCATGCTGGCCGCCGCACTGGACACCGCCAAACCCGGAGATAAAATCCTGGTGGCAGGATTCGGGCAGGGGTGCAACGCGTTTTTATTTGAAGTCACGGAAAATATCCTCCAAATATCAGACCGCAACCGTTTCCAACGCACTTTGGATAACAAGGAAACCACAGAAAATTACCTGAAATTCCTGAAATTCCGGGGGCTGATTCATCCGGAAATGGGGATCCGGGCCGAAGCGCCTACCCAGACCGCCGTCACCGTCCTCTGGCGCCGGCGTAAAATGCTGCTGGGCCTTGTGGGAGGAAAATGCCGGGAATGCGGCACGACGCAATTTCCCAAAACCGAAGTCTGCGTCAATCCCGAATGCGTGGCCCACCGGTCCCAGGATGAATATGAATTTGCGGACATTCCGGCTAAAATAAAGACATTCACCGGCGACCTGCTGGCCGTATCCGTTGACCCGCCCCATAAATACGGCATGATCCAGTTTGAAGGCGGAGGCCGGTTTATGGCGGATTTCACGGACTGTAAAATGGAAGACATCAAAGTCGGTCTTCCGGTGCAGATGGTCTTCCGCAAGCGCACGGATGATGAAGAACGCGGATTTGTGAATTATTTCTGGAAAGCGGTTCCGGTTCCCGGCGCCCTGGCTGAGATGAACAAAATCAACTTTGAAGGCCGCGTCGCCATCATTACCGGTGCAGGCGGCGGTTTGGGTAGGGTTTATGCCCTTGAGCTGGCCAGACGCGGAGCAAGCATTGTAGTCAATGATCTGGGGGGGGCCAGAGACGGCTCAGGCCTTGGGTCCACCACTCCTGCACAAAAAGTGGTGGAAGAAATCGAAACCCTCGGCGGAAAAGCGGTCGCCAATTATGACAATGTCGCAACACCGGAAGGCGGCGAAAATATTGTTAAAACCGCCATGACAGCATTCGGTCGGGTGGATATTGTCATTAATAACGCCGGAATTCTGCGGGACAAAAGTTTTCTTAAAATGGATCCGGAAAACTGGAATGCAGTTATGAACGTGCATTTAAACGGCGCTTATAATGTCACCAAGCCTGCATTTGCCATCATGCGTGAAAACGGTTATGGCCGGATTGTCATGACGACATCCGCGGCCGGACTATACGGCAATTTCGGTCAGACCAACTATTCGTCCGCCAAAATGGCCTTGGTGGGTCTCATGAACACTTTAAAACTCGAAGGCCAGAAATATAATATACGGGTCAATACGGTCGCCCCTCTGGCCGGCTCCCGGCTTACCGAAGACATCATGCCTCCGGAAATTTTCGACAAAATGAAACCAGAATTTGTCTCACCCATGGTTTTATACCTGTGCAGTGAAGAATGCACGGATTCCGGCCAGATTTTCAACGCGGGCATGGGCTATTTCAACCGGGCAGCCATCCTGACCGGCCCCGGCGTCCAGCTCGGTGATGCCGACCATCCGCCTACCCCCGAACAGATCAGCGAAAACATGGAAAAAATCAACGATATGGAAGGGGCCAAGGAATTTTCCGATCTAAATGCTGCCATGTTTGATCTCATGACGCCAAAAGCCACAGACGCCAAGCCTCCAGTGGATTCAGCGTCAGCCCCCCCGGCTTCCAGCGGTCTGACAGTCCAGAACGTGTTCGACAACATGGCGTCTGCCTTCCAGCCGGGCGCTGCTCAGGGCGTGAATGTGGTGTTTGGGTACAATATTTCCGGACCCACCGGAGGTCGTTGGAGCATCACCGTTAAGGACGGGTCATGCGTCGTCGCCTCCGGCAAGGCCGACAAACCCACCTGCACATTAAACATTAAGGATACGGATTTCCTGGATATGATTTCCGGAAAACTTGATCCCATGAAAGCCTTCACATCCGGCAAACTGACCATTGACGGCGATGTCATGAAATCCCAGTTGATCGGAAAACTTTTTAAAATGGCCCGTTAAAAATATCCGGCTTAAATTTTCTGGCAAATAATCGCCATACAGCATCAGGAGGAATTACCATGGCTACAGGAATAAAAGACAAAGTTGCGATCATCGGCATGGGCTGCACCAAATTCGGAGAACGATGGGATGTTGGCGCTGAAGAACTTATGCTTGAGGCATATGAAGAATGCCTGAAAGACGCAGGTATTGAACAAAACGACATCGGAGCCGCCTGGTTCGGGACCTGCATGGACGAGGTTAATGTGGGCAAAACCGCCATGCCGCTTGCCACCACCCTCCGGCTCCCCATGATTCCGGTAACCCGGGTGGAAAATTACTGCGCCACCGGAACCGAAGCCTTCCGGGGCGCGTGTTATGCAGTGGCATCCGGCGCCTATGACATCTGCCTGGCTCTGGGTGTGGAAAAATTAAAAGACACGGGTTACGGTGGTTTGCCGGGCGGCGGGTCCAGCACGGGCTCCCTGCTCTGGCAATGGTGGCCGAACCTGACCGCACCCGGCTCCTTTGCCCAGCTTGCATCCGCCTATTGTGCCAAGTACAAAGTCAAGGACCAGGATCTGAAGCGGGCCATCGCCCATATATCAGCCAAAAGTCACGCCAATGGCGTTTTGAATCCCAAGGCCCATCTTCAGAAAAAAGTGACCGAAGACCAGATTATGGCATCCCCCATCATCGCCCACCCGCTCGGACTGTTTGATTGCTGCGGCGTCAGCGACGGATCGGCCTGCGCCATTGTCACCACTCCGGAAATCGCCAAAAAACTGGGTAAAAAAGACTTTGTCACGGTCAAGGCCCTTCAACTGGCCTTAAGCAGCGGCCAGGAAACCGCCTTTAACGAGTGGGACGGGGACCATTTCATGACCACCACCCATTGCAGCAAAAAAGCCTATGCGGAGGCCGGGGTCACCGATCCCCGGAAAGAAATCAGCATGATGGAAGTTCATGACTGTTTTTCCATCACGGAATTCGTCACCTATGAGGATTTGCACATTTCCGAGCGGGGTAAGGCGATTAAGGACATAATGGACGGGTTCTATGATCTGGACGGCGGGGTTCCATGCCAGGTGGACGGCGGCCTGAAATGCTTCGGCCATCCTATCGGCGCATCCGGATTGCGGATGCTCTATGAAATGTATCTCCAGCTTCACGGCAGGGCCGACAAACGCCAGCTTGAAAATCCCAAACTGGGGTTAACCCACAACCTGGGCGGGTTCCCGTTCCAGAATATTTGCAGTATATCCATTATCGGAAAATACGAATAATCAGGATACGCATGCCTTAGCGCCAGCTAAAAAAAGCGTTGTCAGCAGATTGCCGACAACGCTTTTTTGATTTTTTGAATGATGGACTGCCGGTTGTGTGCCGCCGATTAATATTTAAGCGCCACACCGCCCTCCACCACATGCCGGTCATATTCGTATTGATCAATATTGGAATTGGCGTGAATAAATGAATAATTTGTGTAAAGCCCCACGTGGGTGGTGAACTGATATACCATATCAAGGCCCGCAACAACCATATTGTCTGACCGTTTATCCGTGTGCAGGGGATTCATATCATATTCCGACAGACGCGCGTCATAATCCGTATGCTGATAGTCAAGGGACAGGCGCACCCGGCTTTTGTTCTGGAAAAAATACAGGTAGGCGCAGCCCCCCCCAAGGGATTCCCCGTCTTCATCGGTATTGACGTCATCCCGATCATCAATCAGCGCGCCAATGCCATAGAGGGCCACCGCCTGACTGGTTTCCGGAATTAAATACGTCACTGTGGGCGCAAGGGAATACCGCTGATAATCTCTTTTACCCGCTTCCATGGCATAATTAAATGTGGTCGGCAGGCTGTAAACAAACGGGCCGTTATTGTACTGGGGCTCCAGTGAAACGCTCTGGTCAATCACATCATACTGGTCAAGATTCTTCCCATCAACCTGATGAAAATCCGCATAACCGCTGTAATCCATCCGCAGCCCCATATTCCCTTCCATTGGCGCCTGCCATCCGGCATTTAGCGTTGTGGCCATACCCGTGCTGCTTTCGTCATCCCCGGTGCCGGAAGAGGACCCTACACGGGAATCATAAAAGCCGCCGATCCGAAAGTCTGCGTTAAACGGTGAAACATTGTCTTTCATCTGCTGAACCCGGTTTTCGATGCCGCCCTTCCCCACCGGGGAAGCGCTCCGTGACGGAGCAGAGCATCCTCACCCAGCGGCCCAGGCGTTGATGGAAGGGTGAAGAATGAAACATGCCAGGATAGTGGCAATAAATAACCGTAATTTCACAATAAACTCCTTTCAAACGTGATGACTGTATAAAAAACCACTTACGGTTTTTGTTTTTAAATGAAAATGATTTCTTTTTCAAGGTAATTAAATTGCATGGCGAATCATTGGTTATGACAGCAAATTTTGTTTAACCCTTTTTGAAAAACTATTTATTTGATTGTTATTATTATAAATTACTTAAAATTTGGTAAATTTAATTTCTTGACGGTATACTTATGCTGTGGTAGGAAATTAGAGATATAACCCGTCTTGATATTTTAACCCCGAAGTAAGGAGCATGCGATGTTGCCTGATTTTTTTGAGTTTTACAATCCCACTAAAGTCGTGTACGAAGCCGGTGTTGCGACTGATTTAAAGCCCGAACTGGATATTATCGGCATCAAAAAATATTTTATCGTATCCGATCATGTGATCAACAATCTGGGTTTTGTGCAGAAGGTCGCAGACGGATTGGCCGAAGCCGGGTGTGAAGTGACGGGTGTTTACCTTGAAGTCAAGCAGGACGCGCGACTCAACGATGTGAAATTGTGTTTGGCGCAGGCACAGGCATCCGGCGCGGAAGGCCTTATCTCCATCGGCGGCGGCAGCGTCATTGATACGGCCAAAGCAGTGAACATTCTGCTTTCAGAAGGCGGAGATCTGGTAGACGATTATTCCGGGGCTCACACCCTGACCCGGCCCCTGAAACCTCATGTGGTGATTCCCACTACCGCCGGAACAGGCAGCGAAGTGACGATGATCTCAGTCATCTATGATGAAGACAACAAGGAAAAACTGGCTTTCGTGGATAAATTCCTGCTTCCGAATCTGGCGGTTCTGGATCCGGAAATGACCCTTTCCCTTCCACCGAAACTGACTGCCGCCACCGGAATGGACGCCCTCACGCATGCAGTGGAAGCCTATGTGGGCACACAGAATTCACCGGTTTCCGACGCGTTTGCTGAAGGCGCCATCCGGCTCATTATGCAACATCTCGTCAACGCTACAAAAGACGGCTCTGACGTGGAAGCCAGGGGCGGCCAATTGATCGCCGCCACCATGGCCGGCATTGCCTTCTCCCATTCCATGGTAGGCTGTATTCACGGGATGGCCCATGCAACCGGCGCTCTTTACCGTGTGCCTCACGGAGTTGCGAACGGGATCCTCCTGCCTTTCGGACTGGAATATAACTTTGATGAAATCGCTGAAAAACTCGCCCGGCTGGCTCCGGTCATGGGGGAGGACTGTTGCGGGTTGTCCGATGAAGAAGCCGCCCGGCTGGTAATTGCCGCCATCCGGAAACTTTCCGGACAGCTCAATGAATTGGGAGCCCTGCCCTTGCGTTTAAGAGATGTAGGTGTTCCCGAAGACGGACTGGCGGCCATTGCAGAAGGGGCAGTCAATGACGGCTCCTCTTTTTACAATCCACGGGAAGTGGATGCAGAAGAATTATTACCGTACCTTCAGAACGCATATTAAATCATATTAAAAAGGAGAAAGCGTCATGGGAATGTTCAAAACTACCGAAGAATTTGAAAAAGTTATTGTGGGTTTTTTTCAATTGGTCGGGAACACACCGATTATCGCCGACAAACTGCTGGAATCGAAAATGGTCATTCGCTTCACCTATACGGATCCGGACCTTGTGGTGGTGGTGGATTGCGCCGGGGAAAAGACAGAGGTCAGACCCCATGATACGGAAACCAAAGCGGTGGTTGAAATGACCATGTCTTCGGACATCGCCCACCGGTTCTGGTTCGGCATGGTCAATCTGACCAAAGCCCTTACCCGAAAAGAAATGGTGGCCAAAGGCCCCATCCCGAAAGTCTTAAAACTCCTTCCGGCCATTAAACCGTCATATGCCATGTATCCCCAGTATCTGGACGCCAATGGATTCGGACAATACAACATCACCAAGGCATATACGCCGCCGACAGCATAAAGGAGACCATTATGGGCGGTTATGCAGGACAAATTCTTTATGTGAATCTGACTTCCGGGGCCATTGAAAAAAAACCGCTGGATATGGATTTTGCCAGAAAGCACATTGGCGGGCTCGGATTTGGGGCAACCATCTATCTCGATCTCATTAAAAACCATCCGGTTGATTTTGACCCTCTCTCTGAATTAAATCCTTTTGTACTCATGACCGGGCCGCTCACCGGCATGAAAATGAACGGGGTTGCCCGGTGGACTGTTTGTTCGAAATCCCCGCTCACCGGATTTTACGGGGACAGCAATGTGGGTGGTTTTTTCGGTGCGCAACTCAAATTTGCCGGCTATGACGGTATCGTGATCACCGGCAAGGCGGCGGTCCCTTCTTACCTTTATATTAATGATGACATTGTAGAAATCCGAACCGCTGAACCCTACTGGGGCAAAGATGTCTATACGGTAACGGATGCACTTAAAGAAGACTTAAAAGAAGGCCAGAAATCCGGTCAGGCGCTTGTTATCGGTCCGGCGGGTGAGCGCATGGTCAAGTTTGCCTCCATTATCAACAATAAAGGCCACGCAGCAGGCCGCACCGGTATGGGGGCGGTTTGGGGTTCGAAACAACTCAAAGCCATCTATGTGAACGGCACGGGAAAAATCAAAATCGCCAAACCGGAAGCGCTCGATGAGCTGCGCGCTGAACTCAAAGAACTTTATGCGGACAGCATCGGCATCATGGCCCTTCATTCCGCAGGAACAGCAACGCATATGGATGTCGGCATTATCGGCGGGGATATCCCGATTAAAAACTGGCAGCAGACCGAATGGGACGACATCGACGATATCGGACCCACAGTCATTGAAGAAAAGATATTTGCGGGCCATAAAACCTGTTTTGGATGCGGCGTGGCATGTAAAAAAAGCGCGGAAGTCAAAGAAGGTCCCTTTCAGATGGAAAAAGGCCCCGGCCCTGAATACGAAACCATCGCTACTTTTGGTTCCATGTGCCTGAATTCCAACATCGAGTCCATCGCCAAAGCCAATGAAATCTGTAATCGTTACGGCATGGACACCATCACCTGCGGATCCACCATCGCGTTTGCCATTGAATGCTTTGAAAACGGTTTGATTACCGAAAAAGACACGGATGGGTTGCGTCTAACCTGGGGCAATTCCGATGCCATCGTTAAAATGACGGAAAAAATTGGAAAACAGGAAGGATTTGGTGCGATTTTAAGCCTTGGCAGCGCAAAAGCCGCAGATCATATCGGCGGCATTGCACGGGATTTTTTAACCACGGTCAAGGGACTGGAAGCACCCATGCATGACCCCCGAAGCGCCCACGGCTATGGTCTGGCCTACGCTGTCTCACCCAGGGGTGCGTGCCATGAAGCAAGCCTGACCTTTGAAGCTGAAGGCGGCTTGATCTTTATCCCGGAAATCCCCGAGCTGTCAGCGGATCTGCCCGAAGGCAGTGAAGACCGGGCCCAGCTTAATGTGGCCTGTCAGGACTACGGCATGTTCTTTTCCAACTGTGCGATCTTCTGCAACCTCGGCGGCTCTCCTCTCAACGCCACCCAGGCCATTGACATGGTCAACCATGTGACGGGGTTTGACTACACGCTGGATGAGATACTGAAAATCGGCAGGCGGTTATGGTATTTAAAACGGGGACTTACCAACTTGTTCGGCGCAAGAGCCAAAGACGACCGGCTCCCCAACCGTTTGATGACCGTTCTTGAAGCCGGCCCCACGGAAGGCAGTGTCCCGGACATGGACCGGATGCTGGCTGAGTTTTATGAATTACGAGGCTTTAACGCCGAGGGTGTTCCTGAAAAACAGATACTCGAAAGCGTCGGACTGCCGGAACTGGCAGGCTTGCTGCATCTCTAAGGAGCATAAAAGCATTCACGCATCTTTCACAATAGGTGAGATCATTATTAAAAAACAGACAGCAACGCCGGAACCGGATGAAACCGGCCCCGGCGTTGCTGTCTATCGAATTATTCCGGACCAGCTCCGCATAATTTGAAACCCGTCTGCCATTCTATTGATGGCCTGATAACGGTCGCAATAGTGAGCCTGGCAGGCAAGCGGTCGATGGATGTATATGCGGCATGTTCCCGTTCCGCTCAAGTTGGGGCAAACCTTTCGCCTGCAGCCAGGACGGGGAGAAGAATCTATAGCCTCACCGGTCACCGGATGCCTGCCGCAGCACTCATGAACTTTGTCGTCAATTGCGCAATCTTCACATGGATTCATTCGCCTAATCCTTTCCAAAAAAACTTGGAAATAATTGACTGCCTTTTCCGACAGTTTAGGATTTTCGAACACATATTCACCGTTCCGAATGGATAATCATTTGATTTCCTCAGAATAATTTGTTAAATACGGCCCGAAACCTATGAATAAAGGGAACTGCAATGCTGAAACATACGTTAGATAGAATCGAAGAAAAAATCAAGCTGTCGCCGAATATTCCTGAAGAAAAAAAAGCCGAATATTTTGATCTGCTTCATGAGTTAAATAATGAAATTAATGAATTAAGTAAAACAGAACAGGAAAAAGCCCAAAGCATCAAAGGGTTTACCAAAATCACCGCTCACGAAGCCACCCGGGAAACCATTGACCCCCATCTGATGCAAATATCCCTTGATGGTCTGTCGACATCCGTCAGGGAACTGCACGCGTCCTACCCTAAACTTGTCAATACTGTGAACGCCATCTGTTCGTTTTTATCTAAACTGGGCATTTAATGCCGTCAGCCCATGAAAGAGAGGCGCCCATATAATGAACCCATCTGAAACGAAGGGAAACTTTATTTCCGGAAACGGTGTTTCCATCTTCTACAGACACCGATCTGCAACCTCTGAGCGCGCCAGATTGGTCCTTTCCCATGGTTTGGGCGAGCATTCTGGGAGATACAGCCATGTGATTGATCGCATGGCTGACATGGGCATATCCGTCTGGGCCCTTGATCATCAGGGCCATGGACAAAGCGGCGGCAACCGGGGCCATATCGAACGCTTTGAACTGTATCTGGATGATCTGAAACAAGTTATCGACATGGCAAAAAAGAATTTGCCGGATGGCATGAAGTGTTTCCTGCTGGGGCACAGCATGGGCGGCCTGATCGTACTTCGTTTTGCCGAAATATATAATGGTTTTATCGACGGGGTGATCGCCTCGTCGCCGGGGCTCGCGCCTGCCATTAAAATCCCAGTGGTCAAGGGGGGTGCCGCAAAATTTTTATCAAAAATCTGGCCGTCCCTGACTTTCGACAATGAACTGGATACTTCCCAATTAAGCCATGATTTGGATGTTGTTCAGGAGTATATTGATGATCCCCTCGTCAACCGGAGAATCAGCGCCAGATGGTTTACGGAGTTTTTGTCCGCTATGGAAGCCACAAACACCGCTGCTGAAAAAATCCAAATTCCTACGCTCATACAGGTGGCCGGGGCAGACCGGATTGTGGACCCCGGCGCATCAAAAACATTTTTCAATTCCCTGACCACCAAAGACAAAACCCTTTTCATCTATGATGATTTATATCATGAAATTTACAATGAAGTGAACACTGACAGAGAAAAGGTGCTGAACGACCTTTCGCAATGGGCGGAACACCAAATTCAAAATTAATCAAGAAAGCAGCCAGTTGAGCGCAATACAGGACAGGCCATGAACTTAAAACCTCAAGTTGTTTACCGGTATACCCAGAACATATCCATATTTCTTCCCGGAATTTTTCTCGTCTTGTTCATGTTAGTAACTGTATTTGCCGATCATTCAGAAGCAGCAGTGTCTTCTGAAGAAACCAAAACCGGCGATGTGTCTGTCGAAGCAGAACCAGATACCTTCGGCCTCTATCTTGAAAACGATTATTTCGCCCATTCTGACGGGGGCTACACCAGCGGTCTGAAATTGTCATGGAGTTCAGGGCTACATGACGAGTATCCTCAATATGCATGGCCCCACCGCTGGCTGTATCCGCTCATCAAACATATACCTTTTGAAAAAAAGCCCGATCTGAAACGCAATATCACCTTTGCCCTGGGACAAAATATTTTTACTCCGGAGGACATCGATTCCGAAGAAGTGGTTGAAGATGACCGGCCTTATGCCGGCGTCACCTATCTTTCAATGGGATTTCACACCCGCAAGGACCGGTCAATGGATTCAGTGGAAATGTTGCTTGGACTGGTCGGTCCCAGTTCCGGCGCTGAAGAATGCCAGAAAGCGGTTCATCGCGTGTTTGACGATATCCAGCCCAACGGATGGGACAATCAATTAAACAATGAAGCCATCATAGATCTGGTATATGAACACAAAAAGAAAATAAAGCGCCCTGATCCCAATGGCGGGTTTGGATATGATGTTATTCTTAACACCGGCGGCGGCATCGGAAATGCGCTGACCTTTTACAATCTGGGGCTGATGTTTCGTACAGGATGGAATATTCCAAATGATTTCGGAATTATGCCAATCCGGCCCATCAGTTCCTTCAATGGGGCGATGGCCCATTCCGGCAGCGGGATTGCTTCGGACTTAGGGGTCCAGTTTTTCGTTTCAATCGAAGGAAGAGCTGTTTTTCAGAATATCTTTTTAGACGGGAACACGTTCACGGACAGTCACAGTGTCGATAAAAAACCAATGGTGGGCGACCTGATGACCGGCGTCAATGTCAACATGGGACGTGGCCAGCTCAGTTTTGCCCTGGTAAAACGTTCCAAGGAATTTGAAACCCAGAATGAGCCCCAGGAATTCGCCAGCATCAACCTTTCTTATGCCTATTAACTCTTCATATTTTTTCAAAAACCGCTCGGATGTATTGAGTTCAATCTGCGATCAGACCCAAACCCACTTAAAACCCGCGCCAACCAAAATTAAACAAGGAGAAAAAAATGAAAGTATTTAAAACCCGATTATTAAGCATCACCACCGTCCTGCTGCTCTCCCTGATGCTGATGCTGCCTGCCGGGACATTTGCAAAATCCTTTAATAAAATCATTGCCTTTGGTGACAGCCTCTCTGATCATCATGGTTTGGAACAATATTTGAGTCTTTACGACCCGATAAGCAATCCAAACGGTGTGCTGGAAGCATGGACAAACGGGGATGTGTGGGTTGAATATCTTGCAGACATCATGGGCGCAACACTGGATAACAACGCCATTGCCGGCGCAATGACCGAGGGCCATGAAAATGAATCGATTCAGGCCCTTTCAGACCAAGGCGCCTTGCCCCAGCTGGGTTTGATCGGTCAAGTCAACAGCTTTAGCAATGAGAATCCATCCTTTTTGCCAAAGGACACGCTTTTTACCATATGGATTGGGGGAAATGACCTGCTTGAATATGGAAGGGGCGAGTCTGACGCAGCATCTGTCGACGCATTGCTCAGCGACGCCACAGACAACATCATCAATTCCATGAGCAAGCTCGCCAGTGAAGGCGCAACCAATTTTCTGGTTTTAAATCTTCCTGATCTTGGCAAAACCCCGGCCTATAATTCGAGAACCCCTTCCGAAATTGCCGGCGCGACCTCGTTATCTCTGATGTTTAATGCAGCGCTTGAAACCGGATTAACCAACTTTAAAAAATTGTTCCCTGATGTCAAAATCTACACATTAGATGTCTTTACCTTGATGAACAAAATGATCGCTGATGGCGAATTTGTCAATTCCACCGATACATATATGGTTCTGGACGAAAACGGCAATTATACCGGCGCTGTCAATGAACCGGCCGCCGATTATCTCTTCTGGGACAATATTCATCCTATGACCAAAGCGCATGAACTGGTGGCGATCAATGCCGATGACAAGATACAAGACGAGAACGATGACGATGATGACAGCTGCTTTATTGCTTCGGTTGTAACCCCTGTGGACTATCGAGCGGGCGCGATGCTAATCGCTGCTGTTTTCTCAATCTCCGGGTTTGCCGGCTTGTTGCGAAAAAAGCATTAACTAATTTATCATAGATTGACTTTGCATCAGGCGGGTACGCGTCCGCCTGATGCAATCCATGAGCCCGAGCCAAACAAAAATGATACATGAAAAACACATTACTGTTCAATATGCGGAAACCGGCGTCAACGGGAAACTCAAGCCGGTCAATATCTTGAATTATTTTCAGGATATCGCCAGCGACCACAGCGCCGAGATGGGTGTTTCCGCCATGGATCTGTTCCCAAAAGGGCTCGCATGGGTGATATTTCAGTATCAAATTAATATTTTCCGCTATCCCTCCTGGAAGGACAATCTTCGGATGCGCACCTGGCGTTTTCCGTATAGAAATTTATATGAGCTGAGACAGTACGAAATTTTTGACGATCAGGACAATCTGCTGATTTCATCCAAAAGTTCGTGGGTGCTGACCAGCACGGTTTCTAAAAAACCCGTTCGACTCGACAAACATCTGCCGGTGGAAATGATTGACGGCCTGCAGCAGCCCGTCATCGAAGATTTCATCTCACTGCCGGAAATATGCAGCAGTGATGCGGGGCGCTCATTTAATGCCCGGATGCATGATCTGGACTTCAATCGCCATGTCAACAATTCAGTCTATGTGGTATGGGGCGTCGAAACCGTTCCCAGGGATATTATCCAAACCTGCCGGCCCACATCAATCAACGTGAATTATCTGGGGGAATCCCTCTACGGCGACCCGGTCACGGTAAAAACCCAATGCATGCAATCCGGTCCGGCATCAACGTTTCTTCACTCCATCATCAATGAAGGCTCGGGAAAAGAAATCACCCGCCTTCAAACCCGCTGGGAAAAATTTGAATAACCCCGGCTTCCAATAACAATTTGATTTAACGCCGCCGGTATATTATTTAAAGAACATAACACCCCTGCAAATTCCGAAAATTCAAACCAAACACTTGCCATGCCATTTCGGGCAAAATGGAGGATTCAATGACGACCTCTGACGACAGACCTTGGCTGAAGGCTTATGACCCCGGAATTTTACCGGACATTGATATCCCGGACAAAACCTATGCCGATGCGTTGGTTGAAGGGTTAACGGCTTTCCCGGACCGTGCCGCCATGCATTTTATGGGCACCACCCTTACCTTCCGGCAACTGAATGACATGTCGCGCCGGTTCGCCGCTTTTTTGACGAACAGCGGCGTTCAATCCGGCGATGTCGTGGGGTTAAGTCTGCCGAACATTCCCCAATTCCTGATTGCCCTTGCCGGTTCGGTGCGTGCCGGTTGCACAGTTTCCGGCGTATCGCCCCTTCTGGTACCCAGGGAACTTTCCCACCAGCTCAATGATTCCGGATGCAGGGTGCTGGTTACTCTGGATGCGGTGTTCGAAAGAGCGTTAACCCGCATCACCGACCCCCTGCCGCACCTTTCGCATATCGTTACTGCAAACATCGGTGATTACCTGCCCCCGGTCAAACGCCTGATTGGCAACCTTTTTAAAAAGATACCTTCGGGAAGGGTAACGCCGTTTGCCGGCAAAACCATCCGTTCCTTTCCCCAGGTGATGACTGTGCCCCCTTCGGCAACACCCGCAGCTGTCACCTCTCCGGACGACATCTGCCTGATTCAATATACCGGCGGCACCACCGGGATCCCTAAAGGTGTCGAGCTGACCCACCGCAACATTTTTGCCAACCTGACCCAGGTGCGGCACTGGGCCGACTTCCAGTCAGGTCAGGACGTCCTGTGTTCCGGTTTTCCATTTTTCCATCTGGCCGGTCTCATGTTCGGCATGACGGCCCTGTCAACGGCAAACACCCAGTGCCTGATTCCGGATCCCCGCAACACCGGACATATCGTGAAGGAGATTCAAAAATACAAGCCCACGATTTACGCCAATGTGCCCACGCTTAACCAGATGCTGATGGAGAATCCCGGATTTAAAAAACTCAATTTTTCTTCGGCAAAAATTTTTGTGTCCGGCGCGGCCCCGTTTCCTGTTGAATCGATCCGTTCGTTTGAGGCAACCGTGGGCCAGGGCAAAGTCGTGGAAGTTTACGGCATGACGGAAACCAGCCCAATCATCAGCGGCAACCCTCTCAAAGGGATAAAAAAAATCGGTTCTGTGGGCGTACCCGTTTCCAACACTTTTGTAAAGATTGTGGATATTGAGGATGGCAGTTCAGTGATGCCGGTGAATACACCCGGCGAGCTGATTGTGCGCGGCCCCCAGGTGATGAAAGGTTATCATGAGAATCCCGGGGAAACCGCTGTTGTCATGAGGCCTCATGACGGAGAAATCTGGCTGCATACCGGCGATATCGCCCGCATGGATGAGGATGGCTACCTGTATATCGTTGACCGGTCCAAGGACATGCTCATTGTGGGCGGCTACAAGGTATTTTCCCGCGAAGTGGAAGAAATCCTGCACCGGCATCCGGCGGTGGATTACTGCGCCGTCATCGGCTTTTCGGACCCGGACCGGCCCGGCAGCGACATCGTCAAGGCGGTGATTCAACTGGCTCCGGAAAGCAGGAGCAGGGATGCCGGACTCCTGAAAGAAAATATCCTTGCCTGTTGCCGGGAAAACATGGCCCCATATAAAGTGCCGAAGATCATCGAATTTATCGATTCAATCCCGTTAACCCCGGTGGGAAAAGTGGATAAAAAATCACTGCGGTAATCCCAAGCTCTACAAAATCGTATTATGCTTATTGACTTAGCTCAGCATAAGTAATGGTTGTCGTAAGAGTACAAGCTGTAAGGAGTCGATCAAATAATTGATTTTCCCAAAATCTTCGGTTATGCCGATAGCAGAACTCAGAAAGATACATGTTTAAATGTTTTTCGCTGACACCACGATAGACACCGCGAATACCGCCTTTAATATTGGATATCAGG
>QZKW01000087.1 GCA_003599885.1 Desulfobacteraceae bacterium
GGAGGGTTTCTTTGAAGTCTTCGCGACGGTGGTGATGGCATTTTTGCTTTCTCACATTGGCGCAGTGAGCAAAAAATTCGCTCTGACGACCATCTATTTCACGGTTTTTCTCTATCTCGGCAGCGGCGTAATCGGAACTTTTCACCATCTTTACTGGGCCGGTACCCCCACAGCGATCATTGCGCTGGGTGCCGTGTTTTCCGCACTGGAAGTTGTCCCGCTCTCCCTGCTGGGGTTTGAGGTGGCACATAATTTGAAAGTGATTGATGCGGGCGGAGCTGCATATGCTTACAAATGGCCGATTTATTTTTTTATTTCCGTGTCTTTCTGGAATCTTTTAGGGGCCGGTGTGTTCGGATTCCTGATCAACCCGCCTATCGTTCTATACTATGCTCAGGGAATCAATACCACGCCGATTCACTCCCATGCTGCGCTTTTTGGCGTTTATGGCTTGCTCGCCATCTCTCTGATGCTGTTTTCAGTGCGTCATATTGTAACCAGGGCTTCCTGGTCGGATGGACTGCTTAAATGGAGCTTCTGGGGGCTGAACGGCGGGCTTTTGAGTATGATGGTATTTAGCCTGATTCCATCCGGATTTTATCAGTTCTATTACGCAGTTAAATATGGCCTGTGGTTTGCCCGCAGTCCGGAAATCGCATCCGGGCCGGTGATTCGGGCATTAAGCTGGGCCAGGCTCGTCCCAGATCTGATATTCTCAACCGGAGCCATGCTTCTATTTTTGTTTTTGCTTCGCGCCATATGGATGACGTTCATCAAAAAATCAAAGAGCAGGGTATCTGCGGCGTAAAGAGGTTGTGTGAATGATTGCATATATGATCGGCATCTGATAAGTTTCTCAAAACGCCGGGGGCGCGACAAGCAGTTGAAGTCTTTTCCGTCCTTTTTTTATTCCTCGAAAACAGCGATGCGATGAGGTAAAGAATGTCTGATGCCGATCCGGGAATCCGTTCCGCCCGCCGAAACGGATGGCTGCTTTTTTCTGCGGTCACGCTGGTGATTTTATTGGCGGGTTATGGTTATTTCCATTCTGAGACCAGGGGCATCCGCAAAGAAAAATTTTCTGATCTGTCTGCCATTGCCGCACTGAAGTCCTCACAGATAGAGCAGTGGCGTAAGGACCGGCTGGGGGATGCCGGGAGGTCTTCAACCAGCCCGTTTTTTCAGCAGGCGCTGGAAACCTGGTTGAGCGACCGGCAAAATCCTGAATTGCAGTCTCTTTGGAAAAGTCGTCTGCAGCGGGAACTGGCGGCGTATTCGTATGCCGATGTCCAGCTCCTTGATTTGGAAGGGCGTCTTCTGCTGGCTGCCCAGGACCATCCGGAACCGCTGAGCCCGCTGACGCAGCAGGCCATGAAAACAGCCCTTAACCAAGGGCTGGCGGTATTTTCCGATTTGTATCCGTGTTCCGAGGGACATATCCATTTGGATGTGGCCGCCCCTGTATCCGGCGCTGACGGAAAGCCCCAGGCGTTTCTTATAATGAAAATCGATGCGGAAACATACCTGTTCCCCCTGATTCAGTCGTGGCCGACAGCCAGTCCCAGCGCTGAGACGCTCCTTGTCCGCCGGGAAGGGGATGCGGTCATTTTTTTAAATAATTTACGCCATCAAGCCGATGCCGGTTTGCGGCTCCGCATCCCGCTGACGAAAATTACTCTTCCGGCGGTTCAGGCCGTACTCGGTAAAAAAGGGATTTTTGACGGCATTGATTATCGGGGAGTGAAGGTGCTCACGGACTTGCGGCCGCTATCCGGATTTTCCTGGTTCATGGTGACAAAAGTGGATACCGCCGAAATCATGGCCGAGGCCAGATATCGTACCGGGGTCGCCGTTTTTTTTGTGATGGTGTTCATTCTGCTGGCAGCCAGCGTGAGCGGATTTTTCTACCGCCAGCGGCAGGTCAGGCTTTACAGAGCCCTTTACCGGTCTGAGCAGCATCAGCGTCAGGCCATGGAAGAGTTTCGCACCACGCTTTACAGTCTGGGAGATGGGGTGATCACCACAGACAGACAAGGCTGTGTCCGGCAGATGAATCCGGTGGCCCAGCAACTTACGGGTTGGAGGGAAGAAGACGCCCGAAAGAGACCTGTTGAGGAGATTGTTTGCGCGATAGACGAAAACACACGCGGTTTGGTTGATAATCCTGCCAGATGGGTGCTGAGCGAAGGGCATGCGACGGCGGCGACGCGTCCCATGCTATTGGTATCAAAGGATGGACGTGAAATCCCTGTTACCGCCAGCGCGACTCCCATACAAGACAAAAGCCATTCGTTTTCCGGTGCGGTGCTGATCTTTCGCGACCAGACCCTTGCCCGCCAGGAGCAGATGAAACTTCAGCAGAGTGAGACGGATCTGGCCGCAAGTGAGCAGAAATTCCGTTTGATCTTTGAAAATGCGCCACTGGGCATCTTGCATTTTGACAAAACCGGGGTTATCACCGCCTGCAATGAAAATTTTGTTCATATTATCGGTTCCTCCAGAAAGGCCCTGATTGGCCTGAATATGCTGAAACTGCCGGATACCCGTATTGTCGGAATTCTCCAGGAAGCGCTGCACGGTCAGCCCGCCGTGTTTGAGGGCGATTACCGGTCAATGACTGCGGATAAAGTCACACCGGTCAGGGTGTTTTTCAGCCCGATTATTTCAGAACCCGGAAGCGTTGAAGGCGGGATCGGCATTGTTGAGGATGTCACAGAGCAGCGGCAGGCGGAGGCGGAGCGGGAGAAACTCGAAGCCCAGTTCCGTCAGGCCCAGAAGATGGAGTCAGTGGGCCGGCTGGCCGGCGGCATAGCCCATGATTTTAACAATAAATTGAGCATCATCAATGGATACGCAGAAATGGCATTGATGAATCTGAATCCGTCGGATCCCCTGCATTCGAAAATTAGTGAAATCATGAATGCGGGCCGACGGTCGGCGGATCTGGTGCGCCAGCTTCTGGCGTTTGCCCGTAAACAGACCATCGCCCCGGTGTGTCTGAACCTGAACGATACAGTCGTTCCCATGCTGACTATGCTCCAAAGCCTCATCGGAGAGAATATCGATCTGCTGTGGAAGCCGGCTGAAGATCTGTGGACTGTTAAGATGGATCCGTCCCAGATTGATCAGATTCTGGCCAATTTAACGGTCAACGCCAGGGACGCTATTGCCGGGGTGGGCAAGGTGAGTATTGAAACCGGAAACATTGTTTTTGATTCATCGTATTGCAATCGCCATGCGGGGTTTATAGAGGGGGAATTCGTCATGCTGGCGGTCAGTGATGACGGCTGCGGCATGGACAAGCAGACGTTAGACAATCTTTTTGAGCCTTTCTTTACCACCAAGGGCGTGGGAAAAGGTACCGGGCTGGGGCTTTCGACGGTATACGGCATTGCCAAACAAAACAATGGGTTTGTCAATGTCTACAGTGAACCGGGAAAGGGCTCAACCTTTAAAATTTATCTGCCCCGAGAGATGGATCCGGACGAGTTAACGGAGTCTTTGGAACAACAACCGGCTGAAATGCCCTTTGGAACGGAAACCGTGCTTTTGGTTGAAGACGAGGTGATGGTGCTTGAAATTGCGAAAACCCTTCTGGAACAACTCGGGTATACGGTTTTGGCGACAGACAGTTCCAGAAAAGCCCTGGATCTGGCCGAACATTATGAAGGAGAGATTCATCTGCTGATGACCGATGTGGTGATGCCGGAAATGAGCGGCCGGGAGTTGTGGCGGCAGGTTCTTCACCTTCGACCTGGGATCAAAACCCTGTTTATGTCCGGCTACACAGCCAACGTGATCGCCCATCGCGGCGTGCTGGACAAAGGGGTTCATTTTCTTGAAAAACCGTTTTCCATGGAAGTGCTGGCAGTCAAACTTCGGGAAGTGATTTCCGCCTGATGCGTAAATAAAAAAAACATCATTGATTTTGTCAAAAGAATGAAAATATTATAAAAACGATCAAATACAAATTATATAGGGGAATCAACCCGAAAGTGAGGAGTCAGTCATGTGGGAATATACGGATAAAGTTAAAGAACATTTTATTAATCCCAGGAATGTGGGAGAGGTTGAAAGTCCGGATGGCGTGGGTGAAGTGGGTTCCATGGCGTGCGGTGACGCGCTGAAACTGTCGTTTAAACTGGATGAAAACCAGCGGATCAAGGAGGCCAAATTCCAGACATTCGGATGCGCCAGCGCCATCGCCTCGTCTTCCGCGTTGACGGAAATGCTTATTGGGAAAACCATTGCGGAAGCGGAAAAAATCACCAATGAAGATATCGCGGATTATCTGGGTGGCCTGCCCAAGGAAAAGATGCACTGCTCCGTGCTGGGCCGTGACGCCCTGGAAAAAGCCATTTACTGCTATCGTGGCCAGGGGGAAAAAGAGATTGATGGCCGGATCGTGTGTGAATGTTTCGGCGTCACGGACAAGGAAATTGAGCGGGCCGTTAAGGAGAACAGTCTGAAAACCATTGAAGATGTGACCCATTACGTAAAGGCCGGCGGCGGGTGTGAGAAATGCCATGACGACATTCAGCAGATCATCGATGCGGTGTATAATACGGTCCCGGAAGTTGTTGAAGCTAAAAAAACGCTGACCAATATTCAGAAGATCCGTCTGATTGAAGAAACCCTGGAACGGGAGATCAAGCCGGCCCTGCAAAAAGACGGCGGCAATATCGAGCTGATTGACGTGGATGGCGACCTGGTGAAAGTCCAGCTCATCGGCACCTGCGCCACCTGCAAGGCGTCCCAGCTGACGCTTAAAAATTACGTGGAAGCCAGGCTTCAGGAAATGGTTTCGCCGGATCTGATTGTCGAGGAGGTAAAATAATGGATATCGTTTATATGGACAACAACGCCACCACAAAAGTTGATCCTGTAGTTCTTGATGCCATGATGCCATATTTTACTGAATTTTATGGTAATGCTTCCAGTATGCATTCCTTTGGCGGCGCCGTGGGCCGTGAAATCGCCGCTGCCCGTGACAAGGTGGCCGCCCTCATCAATGCGGAGCCCGGGGAAATCATTTTCACCAGCTGCGGCACGGAAAGTGACAGCACGGCCATTTATGCGGCCATCCGCTCCAATCCGAATAAAAAACATATCATCACCAGCCGGGTGGAACATCCGGCAGTGAAGAATCTATACGAGTATCTTGCCAAGACCGGGTACCGGGTCACCTGGGTGCCGGTAGACAAGGACGGGGTGCTGGATATGGATTTTTTCCGCCGTCACCTGTCGGACGACACGGCCCTTGTCAGCATCATGTGGGCCAACAATGAAAGCGGCGTGATTTTTCCCATCGCGGAAATCGCTGACGCACTGAAGGATAAAGGGATTGTGTTTCATTCTGACGCCGTTCAGGCAGTGGGCAAGGTCCCGGTGGATGTGAAAGCCGTAGGACTGGACATGCTGTCTTTGTCCGGGCATAAACTTCACGGACCCAAAGGCGTGGGCGCGCTGTATGTGCGAAAAGGCGCTAAATTCTCGCCATTTATGATCGGCGGGCACCAGGAACGGGGACGCAGGGGGGGGACGGAAAATGTGGCGTCCATTGTGGGGCTGGGCCGGGCCAGTGAACTGGTGAAAGGACACCTGGAAGAAATGAACACCCGTGTCCGTGCTTTGCGGGACCGCCTGGAGGAGGGGTTGCTGAAGAATACTCCCAATGCCCTGTTGAACGGGGCCAAGGATCTGCGGCTGCCGAACACCACCAATATCAGTTTTGAATACGTGGAAGGCGAGGCGATTTTGTTGATGATGGACCAGTTCGGCATTTGCGCGTCTTCGGGATCCGCCTGCACATCCGGGTCCCTGGAGCCGTCCCATGTGCTGCGGGCCATGGGGGTTCCGTTTACTGCGGCCCACGGTTCCATCCGGTTCAGCCTCAGCACCTATAATACGGAAAAGGAAGTGGATTTTGTGGTGGAAAAACTACCGCCGATTATTGAACGGCTGCGTCATATGTCGCCGTTCTGGAAAGGGGCCGGGTGCCAATTGCAATAGTGGATGGGACGAAAGTGAGAGGACGTTGCCGGGCAGGTTCATAAGCGAGATATGTGGGGACGACGGTCATGAAAGAAAAAAAACAAGATAAAGATAAAGCCTGCCGTGTTGAGTCGTTTTCTTACACGGATTACCGTGCACGGCTGCATGACATAGTGGACAGCATTATCATTGAATGTGACGATGAAAAATGCAACGCGCACATTGACTATGAGCAGCTGCCGTCCAAAGCTGCTGTAATCGACATTCTTCACCGGCTTCGAGGGGTGATTTTCCCCGGATACTTTAACACTGAAAAACTTGATCCCGTGAATTTACGCTACTACGTCGGCCAGACTGTGGCGGAACTTTTTGATTCGCTGTCGGAACAAATCGCCAGAAGCATCCGCCATGACTGTTTCAAGTTTGAATTAGAATGTACGGAATGCACGACCCGTGGGTATGATATTGCCCTGGCGCTGCTCGAATCCATTCCGGAACTGCAGCGGATACTTGCCACAGACATTGTAGCGGTTTTTGAGGGGGATCCGGCTGCGAAAAGCTATGATGAAATCATTTTCAGCTATCCCGGCGTGTTCGCCATCACCGTATATCGTATCGCCCATAAATTGCATTTATTGGGTGTGCCATTGCTGCCTCGCATCATGTCGGAATATGTTCATGGCGAAACCGGTATCGATATCCATCCGGGGGCGGTTATCGGCGAGCGGTTTGTTATTGACCACGGCACCGGGGTGGTGATCGGCGAAACCTCGGAAATCGGCAAAAACGTCCGGATTTATCAGGGGGTGACCATCGGCGCGTTGTCGGTTCCCAAGGGCCGGATTGAAGAAATGAAGGGCCGGAAACGGCATCCCACCATTGAAGATGATGTGATTATTTATTCCGGAGCCACTATACTGGGCGGAGATACGGTCATCGGCGCCCGATCGGTCATCGGCGGCAATGTCTGGATCACTGAATCCCTTCCCCCGGACACTCAGGTGCTGATTGAATCCCCCAGTCTTATTTACAGGAGAAAGCCATGAAATATTTCAGCAACGTACAGCATACCATTGGGGCAACCCCCCTGGTCCGCTTAAATCGTATGGCAGAAGGACTGAACGCCGTCATTTACGCCAAATTGGAATATTTCAATCCTCTGGGCAGCGTCAAGGACAGAATTGCTGCTTCCATGATGGATGCGGCGGAACGGGATGGAAAAATCGGGCCGGGGTCGCTAATTGTCGAACCCACGAGCGGCAATACCGGCATTGGCCTGGCCTTTGTGTGCGCGGTCAGGGGATACCGGCTGCGCCTGACCATGCCGGAGACCATGAGTGTTGAGCGGCGAAAATTGCTGGGCCATCTGGGTGCGGAACTGGTGTTGACGCCGGGCTCGGCCGGAATGAGGGGCGCGATTGCCAAAGCCGAGGAGATCGTCGCTGAAAATCCGGGGGCGTTCATGCCCGATCAGTTTAACAATCCGGCCAATCCGGCAGTGCACCGCCTGACCACTGCGGAAGAAATCTGGCGCGACACGGAAGGGCGGGTGGATATTTTTGTGGCTGGCGTGGGCACCGGCGGAACCATTACCGGGGTGACCCAGGCGTTAAAACCCCGAAAAACCGGATTCATGGCAGTGGCTGTTGAGCCTGCGGAATCGCAGGTCCTGTCCGGAGGGCAACCGGGACCGCACAAGATCCAGGGGATCGGTGCGGGTTTTGTGCCGGGCGTGCTGGACCGGTCATTGATTGATTCCATTGTCACGGTGACCAGTGATGACGCTTTTGACACTGCCCGGAAACTGGCAATAACCGAAGGTTTGCTTTGCGGCATTTCCTCTGGCGCTGCGGTTGCAGCGGCCCTGAGGGTCGCAGGTCTCCCGGAGTCTGAGGGCAAAACCATTGTGGTGGTGCTGCCCAGCACCGGGGAACGGTATCTCAGCACCGACCTTTTTAAAGCTGCCATATGAAAGTTATTCTGTTTGATAAAACTGAAAGCGTCTGATAAGATATTCAACAAAAAGACTTTGACCTGAAACCCAACCGGTAATATTGCCGAATCCACCTCCTGTCGCACATTTTTTAGCCGAACACACATTCGCGACCTCCTCTCACAGAACCACCTGAAGAACATCAGCTTTGGTTTTTCTATGGCATTTTTTTGGTGAGTCCATTTTTTCCGGATGCCCATTTTTTCCTCCGGCAAAAGAAAAATTATTAAAGCCTGTATTCAATGGAGAATGTCCATGCAATTAAAATGTATTGAGTCATGCTTCCGGCGGAAATTTGAACGGCCTGCCGGAAGCGGGAAAAGCTGCTTTTGAAGTGCATCTTTGTTTAAATTCAAAACAAATAAAGGAGGCGTTATGAAAAAACAGCTTCTGAACTATGAAACCATGATCCGTCTGACCAACGCCATATCCCACTCAAAAGACCCGGAAGAGGTCGTGTTGATGACGGTGGAGAGCATCGCAAGCGCTCTGGATGTGAAAGGTTGCACCGTTTTTTTGATCAATAAGACCACCCATGAACTGGAAGTGGCGGCTTCATATGGTCTGAGCAATGACTATCTTGCAAAAGGCCCGATCAGCGCGTTAAAATCCATCGCTGATTCTTTGGATCAGGGACCAGTGGCAATCTATGATGTAACGGATGACCCGAGGCTCCAATATCCGGAAGCCGCAACCCGGGAAGGGATTTCTTCCATACTCTCAGTGCCGATTGTGGCTGGCGGAAATACGATCGGCGCACTGCGGGTGTATACAGCCGAACCATGGGAATTTACCCTTGAGGATGTTGGTTTTGTTCAGGCAATGGCCACCCTGGCAGGCATGAGCATTGTGATGGCACGGAATTACAAGGGGATGAAGGACAGTATTGAGATACTTAAAACCATGAAGGATCCGAGGTCAGTAAAATCAAAAAGAAGAACACCCTACGAGGGGGTTCCTGTCAGTGTTCTTCCCGGCCGCGAAATCAGTGCCCATTGAAACAACAGGCGTCATCGTCTTGAATTTTTACTGTCGCTTTGATTGTTCCTTGACAGAAAGCGCGTAAGCGTTTAGTTTACTAAACAACAGTTATTTTATGCAATTATTGGCAGGGGATTGTATTCTCGAGTCTTACTTAAGGAGGTTGCACATGTCCGGACGCAAAAACATAATGATTCTGTTGTGTATCGTATCTCTTCTCGTCATGCCTATGGGGGCTTCCGCAATGACGAATTCAGCAAGACCACCGCAAACAGTCGGTGCGGATACCATGGTGGCGGATATTGTTGCGGTAAGGCCGCTGCAACTGGCGTCTCTGATTATGGGCACCGCTGTTTTTGTTGTATCCCTGCCGTTTTCAGCTCTGGGGAACAATGTGGATCAGGCCTACGAAATGATGATGAAGGAACCTGCCCAGCTATTGTTTAAGCGCCCGTTAGGCAGTTTTTGATCTCCGCTTGAATGGCGGGCCTTGTTCCGGGAACTGTGTTGCTGCCTGCACAGATCGCAGCTATTCGATGTTTGAGCCTCAAGTGTCAGAAAAGAAGCACTGACACTTGAGGCTCATTAATTCAATTCCAGCATTTTTACCGGATGGGCGCTGAAAAACGGTCATGAATCCTTTTACGCCTGCATCCATGAATTTTTTGTCTTTCAGCTTCTTTCATGCGTATTATGCGAAGATGCTTTGAGGGGCGAACGGATGAGTCCCCTCAATGACTTCCACGCCGGCCTTATTTTTTATTTTAGCGATAAGGGCTTCCTTGTGGGGGCAATTGTCCAAGAGACAGTTTGCGATGTGAACTTTGGTAATTTTTTCATCCAGGGGTTTGTTCCAGAGATGGATCTGAACCAGCCGGTTAACAATACCGGCGCCTGGGCAATCCCCGCAGTTTAAAATACCTATCAGTTCCGTATCTTTTCCCTCGTAACGGCTGAATTCCCCGACTTTGCGGTTGAAGCCCACCATGCACCGGGAGCAGGCGATGCACAAATCATCCATTGTTTTTTTGCATCCCACAATCAATATTTTTTCCATAGGACCTCCGGTATATATTATAATGGTGGCGGCATAAAAAAATGACCGGCTTATTTTATAAGCATTTGCTTAAAACGAAGGACAGCTATAACAGGCGGATGCCGGGTGATCAAGTAAATTTTGGTCTGCTTTTCAACTTGATCTTTGGTTCGGTGGCCATCATATAATGGCGGTCAGTCTTTAAATGAAAAGACAGGAGGAATACATCATGGATCTATCAATCCCAGGATACGGCGAACTGAAGCTTCAGCATGTAGTCATGGATTATAACGGTACGCTGGCGGTGGACGGAATTCTCCTTTCGGGAGTAAAGGCAGCTCTTGAAAAACTTGCCCGGCACATGACCCTGCATGTATTGACCGCCGACACATTCGGGAAAGCGAAAGCCGGACTTGAAGGCGTTCCCTGCACAGTGCACATTTTGCCCGAAGCGGACCAGCAGGCCGGAAAGCTGGATTTTGTAAAAACTCTGGGCGCTGAAAAAACGGTCAGTATCGGCAACGGACGCAATGACCAGCGAATGCTGAAGGCGTCCAGGCTGGGGATTGCGGTGATCCTGGGAGAAGGCGCGTCACTGGAAACGCTGCTGGCTGCAGATATTGTCTGCACGTCGATTGTGTCGGCTCTAGAGCTGCTGTTCCACCCGCTCCGGCTGACTGCCACCTTGCGTTCATAACATTAAATGTAAGGCGTCTATAGTTTGCTCCCTTAGATTTTTTCAGGAGTTTTCCAAATGAGCCAATTCTGGAAAGTTGTCATTATTGTTTTGATTTTGCTGTATATTCTCAGCCCCATGGACCTGCTGCCGGGGTTTTCCCCCATCTCTCTGCTGGATGATGCCTTTTTGACCGGTCTTTTAATTTATTATTTGAAAAACGGCCGCATGCCGGCCTTTATCACCGCGTTGGGCCAGTGGATTTTCGGGGGAAGGGCCACTGAAAATATGACCGGAAAGAATAAGAGCGGACAGGGGGGATCCGGAAACGGGGAGGGCGTTAAAGAAGAAAAACCAGGAGGCGCACAAACAAATCAATTTCGCCCAAAAGATCCATATGAGGTTCTGGAAATCTCCCCTGGAGCCACAAAACAGGAGATTCAGGCAGCATACCGGAAAATCGTTCCGCAGTATCACCCCGATAAAGTGGCCCATCTGGGCCGGGAAATCCAGGACCTGGCAAAGGAAAAATTTGTAGAAATTCAAAATGCCTATGATGCCCTGATGAATGGATAACCGCATGAGACGAACAGATCAGATCCGCTTGTCCGGATACGGGCACAGGTGAGTCAGAAAACAATTCGGGCAGTCAGGTTTCCGGGCATTGCACACAGCGCGGCCAAAATAGATCAGCCACAGGGAAAAATCGTTCCATTTACTTTTCGGAATAATATCCATCAGGTCCGATTCAATTTTTACCGGATCCTTACTGGATGTCAGGCCCAGTCTTTGGGAAATTCTTGCCACATGTGTATCCACCACCATACCGGGGATGCCGAAAACGGCGCCCAGCACCACATTGGCGGTTTTTCGTCCCACACCGGGCAATTGAATCAATTCATCAATCGTGTCCGGCACCTTGCCGTCAAACCGTTCCATCAGCATCCGGGCGCAGTTTTGTATGTTTTTGGCTTTATTGTGAAAAAATCCGGTGGAATGGATCAGTGTTTCGATGGTTTCGATGGGCGCCCGGGCAAAGTCTTCCGGTGTTTTCAATTGCGCAAACAGATTCGGCGTAACGGCATTGACCTGCCGGTCCGTGCATTGGGCCGAGAGGATCGTGGCCACCAGAAGCTGAAACGCATTCCGGTGATTTAACTGGGTCTTGACATCCGGGTAACGGGTCTTTAGTATCTGGCAAATTTTTTGAATTCGGGCAGGGTGTCGGCTCATGGTTTGATTGGTTTGTCGCGAAATTTTTTCAAGTTTAAAGACTTATAGATAATGACTCATATAAAAAAAGTAAAAGCACTGGGACTTTGTTCCGGCGGACTGGACAGCATTCTGGCCGCGCTGGTCCTGAAAGACCAGGGAATTGATGTCCTGTGGATCGCATTTGAAACCCCGTTTTTTTCTGCTGATAATGCCCGCAGGGCTTCAAATAATAATAAAATTCCGATCATTGTCAAGGATATTACCGAGCGGTATTTGCCCATGCTGAAAAATCCGCCATGCGGGTATGGAAAAAATATGAATCCCTGCATGGACTGCCATGCGTTGATGTTCCGCGTTGCCGGTGAAATGTTGGCGGAAACCGGATGTGATTTTCTGTTTTCCGGAGAAGTGGTCGGCCAGCGGCCCATGTCCCAGCAAAAAAAAACGTTGCGGTATGTGGAAAAAAATTCCGGTTTTGATGGCAGCATTTTGCGGCCGCTCAGCGCAAAATTATTACCCGAAACCCCGATGGAGCAAAACGGTTTGGTGGATAGGGCGAAATTGGGGGATTTGTCCGGAAGGGGCCGAAAACCCCAGATGGAGATGGCGAAACAATTCGGGGTGACCGATTACCCGTCACCGGCCGGGGGATGCCTGCTGACATCCCCTGGCTATGCCAATAGAATGCGGGATCTTTTAGACCATCAGGAAGATGTAACCGTGACGGATTTTGAATTTTTAGGGCATGGCCGGCATTTAAGGATGGAAGACGGTGTAAAAATTATCGTTGGCAGGAACCAGAGGGACAATGAGCATCTTTTCCGTCTGTATCGTCCGGACCAGGATGTTTTGTTGCAGATAAAATCATTTTCCGGGCCGGTAACGGTGATTCCGGGGATGTGCGGTAAAAAGGCCCTTTTGCAGGCGGCGGGGGTTTGCGCCGGTTACAGCCAGGCGCCGCTGGGCACCCCGGCTGTAGTGATCGTGAATCAGCCGGAAGGAGCCTTTGAACTGACCGTGATGCCCATACCCCGTGCCGGTGTTCAGGATTTGCTGATTATATAGAAATAAGCTGAGAAAAAGCGCTCTTTACGGATCGGGTTTGAGAGGGCCTTCAAGCGCCTCGCACAGCCGACAGCTGACCACAAGCAGCGGAAATATCAACACCTTTGCTGCGACGAATAATGGCGGTGTAATTTTTATCATGAAGGATTTTCTGAAACCGTAAAATCGTGGATTCGTCGGGCCGCTTAAAGTCGCTGGCCGGATGTTCGTTAAACGGGATCAGGTTGATTTTTGCCTTTACAGGCCTGAGCAGTTTCACCAGCCTTTGTGCGTCTTCCATGGTGTCATTTACATCCCGGATCAGGATGTATTCAAAGGTGATTTTGCCTCTGGGCGTCAGCGCGTAGCGGGCGCAGGCGTCTATGAGCTGTTCGATGGGGTATCGATCATTAATCGGCATGAGCATGCTGCGGGTCTTATTGTCCGTGGCGTTTAATGATATGGCAAAATTGATTTTGCTGTCACGCCCCAAATCTTCAAACCGGTGAATCATGCCGGCCGTGGACAGGGTGATCCGCCGGGTGGAAAGCTGGAGCCCATCGCTATCAACTGTCATGATATGGATGGCCCGCATCACATTCTCGTAATTGGCCAGTGGTTCGCCCATGCCCATGAGGACAATATTGGTGAGCTGTCGCCTGCCGGTGATCTCTTTGGCGGTGCTGAGAATCTGGCCGAGAATTTCTCCCTGGGTCAGATTGCGGATGAGTCCCGATTTCGCGGTCATGCAGAACCGGCAGCCCATGGCGCAGCCCACCTGGGTGGAGATGCACAGTGTGTAATGCGTTTTTTCAGGGATAAGAACAGTTTCAATGGAATGGCCGTCGGCCAATCCGAATAAATATTTTCGGGAACCGTCTGCAGAGGATTCCATCTGCCTTTTTTGAAGCGATGAAATGGAAAAATTTTCGGACAACACGCCCCTGACATTTTTGGTGATATCCGTCATTTGATCAAATGATGTGGCGTGTTTGAGGTACAGCCATCGCATGATCTGGCCGGTGCGATAGGCCGGCAGTCCATGGGATTTAACCCAGAGGGACAATTCTTCCTTTGTCAGTTCAGTAATGTCTTTTGGGCGGCCTGCGGGTCGGTTGTCTGATGAGAATTCCATGCGTCTTGATGTCCAAATGTCCGGCAATTGAATTTTTTCCTGTAACCACAGGCAGATACCATAATTTGCGGGGTTTGTATAACAGGATATTTTACTTGACATACCATTTATGAAATATTAAATTCAAGAATTTACTTACAGGGTGAGGATGTTATGTTTGAGAATTTAAATGACAGACTCAATACGGTTTTCAAGAAGCTCAAAGGGCATGGCAAGCTCAATGAAGCAAATATTGAGGAGGGCTTGAAGGAAGTCCGTCTGGCCCTGCTTGAAGCGGATGTGCATTACAAAGTTGTTAAAAATCTGATTGCCGGTATCAAGGTTCGGGCAATCGGCCAGGAAGTGCTGTCCAGTTTAACGCCGGCCCAGCAGGTAATTAAGATTGTCAACGATGAGTTGACGGCTCTGATGGGCAGCCGGAATGAAGAACTGAATCTTTCCGGCCCGGTGCCTGCAACGATTATGCTGGTGGGCCTTCAGGGTTCCGGTAAAACCACTACCGCTGGCAAATTATCGAATTTTCTAAGAAAACAGGGTAAAAAACCTTACCTGGTGCCGGTGGATGTGTATCGTCCGGCGGCCATTGAACAGTTGCAGAAACTGGCCGCACAGATTTCCATACCAGTCTATGCGTCTACCATTGATATGAATCCGGTTGAAATTTGCCGGAAAGCGGTTGTCGCTGCAAAAGCAGCCGGGTGCGACACCCTGATTATCGATACAGCCGGTCGTCTCCATGTGGATGAAGCGCTCATGGCCGAGCTGGTTGATATCAAGAAAACGCTTCTTCCGTCGGATATTCTGCTGGTTGCCGATGCCATGACCGGCCAGGACGCCGTCAATATCGCCCAAGCGTTCGATAAAGACCTGGATATCGGCGGTGTGATTCTGACCAAAATGGATGGCGATGCCCGCGGGGGCGCTGCCCTGTCCATAAAGGCCATTATCAATAAACCGATCAAATTTATCGGTGTGGGTGAAAAACTGAGCGAACTGGAGCTGTTTCATCCGGACCGGCTGGCTTCCCGGATTCTGGGCATGGGAGATATGCTGTCTTTCATTGAAAAAGCACAGAATGCGGTGGACATGAATAAAGCCGCGGAACTCGAAAAAAAGCTCAGAAAAAATGAATTCACCCTGGAAGATTTTCGGGATCAAATGACTCAGGTCCGGAAAATGGGGTCATTGAATGATTTGATTAAATTGATCCCTGGTGTCAGTAAGAGTAAACAATTTAAAAATCTTGAGGTGGATGATCATGAACTCGTCCGGGTGGAAGCGATTATCAATTCCATGACCCGGAAGGAGCGCCAGAATCATACCATTATAAACGGCAGTAGAAGAAAAAGGATTGCAATAGGCAGCGGAAACAGTGTACAGGAAGTGAATAATTTGTTGAAAAATTATACAAATGTACTAAAAATGATGAAAAAAATCAGCAAGGGCGGTTTTATGCGCGGAATGGGCCGCGGAATGATGCCTTTTTGAAGGAGTGTAATCACGTTATGGCAGTAAGAATCAGATTAGCAAGATGTGGCGCAAAAAAACGACCATTCTATCGAATCGTTGTTGCAGACGGTCAGGCTCCCCGTGACGGAAGATTCCTGGAAAATGTAGGAACCTATAACCCGATGGGAGAAGCCACGGAAGTAACCTTAAAAAAAGAAAGAGTGCAGTACTGGCTGGGTCAGGGGGCGCTCCCGTCAAACACCGTGAACAGCATTTTTAAGAAAGAAGGCCTGTAAATAGTCCAATGGATTAGCGTGTTTTTTCTCTCAATCCTTATTCCCGGAAGCTATTGGAAGGAGACGGACGATGAAAGATCTGATCGCGTATATTGCAAAAGCATTGGTCGATAATCCCGAAGAAGTAACGGTTACTGAGATATTGGGTGACCAGACGTCAGTTCTGGAATTGAAAGTTGCAAAGGAAGATCTTGGAAAAGTGATTGGTAAACAGGGAAGAACTGCCAGGGCAATGCGGACGCTTTTAAGCGCTTCTTCAGCAAAGATTAAAAAAAGGACCGTCTTGGAAATTGTAGAAGATTAGGCGTTATGGATAAAAGCAGTGTTCTGCCCATCGGAAAGATCGTTGGCGTACACGGGATGAAAGGATATCTGAAGGTCTTCTCTTTTGACGAATCCTCCGATTTGTTTGATCCGGGGAATCACCTCACGCTTAAACACCCGGATGGAAAAATACAAACGGTTATCGTTGAAGATATTCAGGCGCATAAAAATATTATCCGTATGGCGGTTGAGGGCATCAATGATCGAACAGACGCGGAAACGCTGATCGGTGCTGAAATTTTGATCAACCGGTCTGAATTGCCGGAACCGGAAGAGGGGAGCTGGTACTGGTGTGATCTGATCGGGCTGGCGGTTTACGCATCAGATGAAACCTATCTTGGCCAAATTGAGAATCTGTTTGAAACCGGCAGTAATGATGTGATTGTGGTAAAACGGGAAGGGACGGAAATACTTATACCGGTTTTGAAATCCATCATTTGCAGTGTTGATTTTGAAGAAAAAAAGATGATTGTCGATCTGCCCGAGGGGTTATAAAAGGTGTTCGGGCGATGGATTTTAGAGTACTGACGATTTTTCCTGATTTTTTTGAGTCCTTTGTGTCCCACGGCATCATTCGCCGAGCCATTGAGGCAGGGGTGATTGCGGTCCATCCGGAGGACATCCGGGAATTTGCAGGCGGTGTCCATCGGATTACGGATGACAGGCCCTATGGGGGCGGGGCGGGCATGGTGATGAAGCCGGAGCCATTGGCAAGGGCCATTGCCGCCGCGAAAGAAAAGTCGCCCGGCAACAGAACCATCCTTTTGTCTCCTCAGGGAAGGCCGTTTAAGCAGGCGATCGCCGGCGAACTGGCATTGCTTAACGGTCTTATTTTTATTTGCGGCCGTTACGAAGGCGTGGATGAACGGGTATATAAATATATTGACGATGAGATATCCATCGGCGATTTCGTTTTAACCGGCGGGGAACCGGCGGCCATGATCATTATGGATGCCGTCACCCGCCTGATTCCGGGCGCGCTGGGAGACGAACAGTCTTCGCAAAAGGAATCATTTGAAGACCATCTGCTGGAGCATGCCCATTATACGCGGCCTCCTGTATTCGAGGGAGAAGCGGTTCCGGAGGTGCTGTTGTCCGGCAATCATGGGGTGATCGAAACCTGGCGGCTGGAATCGTCGCTGGTGCGGACATTGCTGAAACGTCCGGACCTTTTGGAAGAAAAGATATTGAGCAGCAGGGAAAAGAAGGCGCTGAAACAGTGGTGCAATACGATTGAACGACTTGTCTCCACCTGAACTTTATATTGTTTTATTGCATCATCCGGTCAAGAACAAGAACGGTGAAACCATTGCGTCTGCTGTCACCAATCTGGATCTGCATGACATTGCGCGGATTGGAAAAACTTATGGCGTGGCCGCCTTTTATGTGGTAACGCCCCTTGAAGACCAGAAAATACTGGTTGAAAAGATCATTTCCCACTGGGTCGACGGATGGGGCGGCGTCCATAACCCGGACCGGCGGGAAGCACTGGCCCTGATCAAAGTCAGGGATTCTCTGACCCAGGTCGCTGATGAGATACGGGCGACAGCCAATGTCCCGGTTCAGGTTGTCGTTACCTGCGCCGCTGAAAAAGACCAGGCATTGGGGTTTGATGAATTTAAATACCGGTTAAAAGATCCGGCGAATGCTTACCTCCTCGTTTTTGGGACCGCCTGGGGACTGACGGATGATTTAATAGAAAGCGCGGACCTGGTTCTGGAACCGATTAAAGGCAATACCGGATATAACCATCTGCCGGTTCGGGCGGCGGTCGCCATTATCCTGGACAGGATTCTGGGCGCCGCGTAACCCGTTTTGAATATTAAAATGCAGTTATTGTAATAAATAAAATTATTATAAGGGATGATCATGGAATTAATTAAACAAATAGAAAGAGAACAGTTACGTCTTGATTTGCCGGATTTTTTACCCGGTGATACCGTTAAGGTGCATGTGCGCATCCGTGAGGGAGAAAAAGAACGTATTCAGGTGTTTCAGGGCGTGGTGATCAGCAAAAAAAGAGGCACCACGGACGCGTCCTTTATCGTTCGGAAAGTCTCTTATGGCATTGGCGTGGAGCGGGTTTTCCCCATGCATTCCCCCAGTATTTCCCATATTGAAGTGGTCACTCAGGGCCGTGTCCGCCGCGCAAAAATATACTACCTGCGCAATTTAAGAGGGAAAGCCGCCAGAATCCGCGAGCGCCGCCGGGACCAGAAAAAAGCATAGTGTATATTCCGGTCACCATCGGAGGTTATTCCAATGACTGATGATGTGTGGGCGTTTGAGAAGCAGGCCAGAAAAAACGGGTTTTTTGCTGTGGCCGGCATCGATGAGGCCGGTCGCGGCCCTCTCGCCGGCCCGGTGGTTTCGGCGGCCGTGATCCTTCCGGAAAATTTTCCGGTTGCGGGCATTAATGATTCCAAAAAATTAAGCCCGGGGAAAAGGGAAAAACTATACGATGATATCTACCGTCACGCGGTTGCGGTCGGTGTGGGCATCGTGGATTCGGCTGAAATTGACCGGATCAATATTTTACAGGCATCGCTCACGGCCATGGCTATAGCTGCCCGGAATCTTTCCCCGGCTCCGGATTATCTGCTGATTGACGGCCAGTTCTCAATTCCTGCAAATTTTCCCCAGAAACCCGTCATTAAGGGCGATTCTTTAAGCATATCCATTGCAGCCGCCTCAATCATTGCCAAAGTCACCCGTGACCGGATGATGGCGGTCTACGCTAAGGAATATCCGGAGTTTGATTTTTCAACCCACAAAGGATATCCGACCAAAGCCCATAAACAGGCCATTTGCAAATATGGCTGTTCCCCTATTCACCGCTTGACATTTAAAGGGGTTAAGGAACATTATCAGCCGGGTTGAACCGCTGATGAAAACTGGATCAATGGTCTATATACGCTATGCTGAACCGGACACAGAAATTCGGCAGATTTGGGGAAGACCTTGCCACCCGAAGCCTTGTCAAGAAAGGGTACCAGATCATCTGCCGGAATTACCGGACCCAATTCGGTGAAATCGATATTGTCGCTAAAGATGCGGACACCATTGTTTTTATAGAAGTTAAATCCAGACGAACACCGACTTTCGGGCATCCGAAATATGCGGTCACCGGTGATAAGCAGGAACGAATTTCCAAAGCCGCTCTGTATTATCTTAAAATGACCAATCAAAGCCAGGTCCGGGCGCGCTTCGACGTGGTAACCATCTCGGAACACAATCAACAAACCGACGTCGAGATTATAAAAAATGCCTTTGAACTTGCCTACAAGTGACTCTCTTCAAAAATTTCAGGCCGGGACGCTCTATATCGTTGCGACGCCCATCGGCAACCTGAACGATATCACCTTCAGGGCGATAGAGACCCTTAAAAAGGTAGATATCATTGCCGCAGAAGACACCCGCCACACCCGTTTGCTTTTGTCCCATTTCAACATCACTTCCCGGCTCATCTCCTGTTATGAACACAATGAAATTGAAAGCGCCCGGGGCATTCTCGAACAATTGAAAGCCGGAAAATCCGTGGCTCTGGTATCCAATGCCGGCACACCGACCGTGTCGGATCCCGGTTATCGTCTCATCAATGCCGTCATCAGGGAAAATATCGCGGTAGTTCCCATCCCTGGCGTTTCAGCCGCCATCACGGCCCTTTCCGCGTCCGGATTGCCGACGGACGCTTTTTGTTTTATCGGTTTTTTGCCTTCCAAAAAGCCAAAGCGCCGGGAACGCCTCGAAGAATTGTCCGGTCAGCCCGCCACCCTGATTTTTTATGAATCCCCCCGCCGGATTTTAGAGGTCATGGAAGACATGATGGCTACCCTTGGGGACCGGCAGGCAGTGGTGTCGAGGGAACTGACCAAAACGTATGAAGAATTTTTAAGGGGGACTCTTTCCGAATTAATCGCGGAGTTGTCCTCCCGTAAGGCCATCAAAGGTGAAATTACCCTGCTTTTGTCCGGCGATACCGTCGATAAGCCGGTTTGCTATGAAGACATACAGTCCCAGGTGGAAGCTGAGCTGAAAAAAGGGGGGACAGGGGTGCTGGCTCTGGCCAAAAAATTTTCACGGTCCACCGGAATTTCTAAAAATAAGCTGTATGAAAAAATTTTAGAACTTCAATTAATGATGGAAAAAGAGCCTGACCCGAAAAAACCGGACCTGAAACCATCGGAAATTGAAAAAGGAGAAAATACAAATGGATAAACTGGACGCGATATTTTCACCAGAGTCAGTGGCGGTTGTCGGCGCTTCTTCAACCCCCGGAAAAGTCGGCCATGATATTTTTGAAAACATACTCAAAGGCGGATATACAGGCACTTTGTATCCGGTCAATCCGACCGCACGATCGGTGCTAAGCGTGAGATGCTACCAGTCGGTGCTGGATATTCCCGATCCTGTGGATCTTGCCATGATTATTCTGCCGCCGAGGGTGGCCATAAAAGCGGTGGACGAATGCATCCAAAAAGGGGTCCGGGGAATTGTGATTGTTTCTGCGGGATTTAAGGAAGTCGGCGGCGAAGGCGCGAAAATAGAAGAAGACATTGCTGAAAAGTGCCGGAAGGCCGGCATCCGTCTGGTGGGGCCCAACTGTCTGGGGGTCATCAATCCCGGCGACAACGTCCGCCTCAATGCCAGTTTCTCGGCCAGGATGCCGAAGCAGGGCAATATCTCGTTTATTTCCCAGAGCGGCGCTTTGTGCACCGCAGTTCTGGATTTTGCCGCAGACCGGGGCGTCGGATTTTCCAAATTCATTTCTGTTGGAAACAAGGCGGATGTGGATGAGCTGGATCTGCTTCGGTATTATCACAAAGATCCGGAAACCGATGTCATTATGATCTATATGGAGCAGCTCCGGTTTCAGCCTTCCTTTATTGAAGAAGTCAAGGAAATCACCTCCGGCGACCGGCCCACGTCGATTCTGGTGATCAAGTCCGGTAAAACAATCGCCGGAGCGGCGGCTGCGGCTTCACATACCGGATCACTGGCCGGATCTGAGGCCGTTTATAACGCCATTTTTAATCAGGCCGGCATTATTCGGGTGGATACAGTGGATGACCTGTTTGATTTTGCGGTGGCATTCTCTGCCCGCAAAATCCCCGCCGGAAACCGGGTGGCCATTATCACCAACGCAGGTGGCCCCGGCATTATCGCAACTGACATGACTGAGATGGCAGGCCTGACGCTTGCAAAATTCAGCGCAGATACGGTCTGGAATCTGCATCAGTTTCTGCCGCCCACGGCCAATTTTAACAATCCGGTGGATGTGATCGGGGATGCGTCCCGGGATCGTTATGAAAATGCGCTGGATGCGGTGATCCATGATGAAAATGTGGATTGCGTCCTGATGATTCTTACCCCCCAGTCCATGACCGATGCCATCGGCACTGCGGAAGCCATCGTCAATATTTATCACAATTCGTCCAAACCCATTATTTGCAGTTTTATGGGCGTGGTGGACGTGTCCGCCGGCGTCAAGCATCTTCAAGCCAATCATGTGCCGGTATACCGGTTCCCCGAGGATGCGGCAAAGGCGATGGGCAAGCTCTATGAAGCCACCCGTTGGCTGGGCCGCCAAATTCTGCCGGAATATGATCTGACGTTTAACACCCAACGCGCCCATGAGATCGTTGACCAGTGTCTGGCAGAAAACCGGCTGGTGCTGGGCGAGGATGACGGGCAGGAACTCCTGCAATGTTACGGGTTTGACGTGCCAGCCATGAGCATTGCCACTTCAGCCGCTGAAGCAGGCGAGATAGCGGAGAAAATTGGATTGCCGGTGGTCATGAAGATCGCTTCCCCGCAGATTCTGCACAAATCGGATGCCGGCGGCGTTCAGGTGGGATTGAAAACCCGGGAGGGCGTTGAAACGGCGTTTGCGGAAATCATGGAATCATCTTTAAAGTATAAACCGGATGCGGAAATTCAGGGGGTGCTGGTCCAGAAAATGGTGCCGCCGGGCCAGGAAGTGATCCTGGGGGTGACCAAATATCCGGGATTCGGTCACCTGCTGATGTTCGGCCTGGGTGGTATTTATGTGGAGCTGTTTAAAAACGTTACGTTCAAGCTGGCGCCTATCGGCCGGAACAACGCCCGCAGGATGATTCGGAGCATCAAGGGATATGAAATTCTGGACGGTTTCCGCGGCAAGCCCAAAGCGGATGTTGAAAAACTCGAAAAACTGATGGTGGGTCTGTCGGCCCTGGTCACCAACCATCCCCAGATCAAGGAAATGGATATTAACCCGCTGTTTGTGCATGAAAAAGGTAAGGGGGCGACAGTGGCCGACATCATTATTACATTTGAAAAGTAACTGTTTTGATGACGCCCGTCGGTGCTGAAACCATTTATCCGGTGATTTTAAAAGTGCCTGCCAAACATCGGGCCCTTTCCGGGAGAGAACGCGTTCTTTTTCTGCGGCAATATGCACGCCGGGCAGTGGTTTTGTCGGGTGGGGAAAAAGGAAGAGTCTTTTCAGAGATTGAAAATGATGCGGATGGCAGGCCGATTCCGGTGAACGGGTGCTTTTGGTCTTTAAGCCATAAGCCGGAGCAGGTGGCCGGCGTCGCAGCCCTTCAGCCTGTCGGCATCGATATCGAAACCGTGCGTCCGGTGCGTCCGGGTCTGATGGAAAGAATTACGGACGCAGAAGAACGGCGGCTGGCGGATCCGGTCACGGATTTGGTTTTTTTTCGCTTCTGGACCGCCAAGGAAGCGGTTCTAAAAGCTCTTGGGATCGGGCTTCGCGGTTTGGCCCATTGTAAAATTTTTCGTATCGTTGACGAAACATCCCTGATCCTTTCCTGCCATCAAACATACTGGCAGGTGGAACACGCTTTTTGTGATAACCATTTGATATCAGTAGCTTGTCAGGATAGCAACCCCCGGCTCATTTGGATTATTCCGGAGTCTGGTCAGGAAACAGTCTCTTTTTTATTTAATGAATAAACCCCCGTTGATAGCGGCTCATCATTTAATATATGGGAAACAATAATCATGCATCATGACATTCTTGAACCGTTTCATTTGTCGTCCGATGAACTGCCATCTGATTTTCTGATCAGCCCGGAGCAGAAGGAAATGGAGCGCCGCTGGCCGGTTGCCTTGCGCGAATTAACTGCTTTAATTGACAGGATCAAAGATATTCGCCGCGCCAATCCGGAGAATCTTCATCAAAACCTGTCGGCGGTTGAAAAAAAAAGGTTAACCCGGGATCTCATGGAGGCGATGCTCAAGGACGAGCCCGAAGGCTTAAAACGATCCGTGGCCCGGAGAATGGCCGACAAGATCGGCAATTACCTGCTCTGGGGCAGGACCTCCTCCGTGCCGGTGATTCATGAGCTGATCGTGTTGTTCCCCTGGTGGATGAGCCAGATGCCCGGCGAAGTGATTCCTAAAATCCGGGATATCGGTCTCAATTATGTCCTGAATGGCCGGGTCGTTCCCCTCCAGATGGCATGGCAGGATATTCTAGAGGCTGATCCGGTATACATAGGGCATTGCGCCTGTCGGAGCGCCGGCGTGGTGGATGATCTGAGTCATAATGACCGGGTGTTCAATCTGCTTTCCGAAGAAGACAGCCGTCTCGTGCTGGACCGGTTTGTGGACCGTTACGAGGCGCTGGTGGCCGCTCACGGCAGCTTGCCGGACACAGATACCCGGTATGAATCGCTGTGCCGGGATCTGGCAGAGCTCAGACGGACCGGATCTCCGGATTACCGGCTGGAAACCCTGCTGCAGCGCACCTACCCAGACTGGGAAATTCTTCCGGTGCATGAAAAATACACCCCGGTCTGGATCCGTTCCATGCACAAAAATCACAAAGCCCATTTGATGCATAAAACCCTGGCGTTTGAACTGGCGACAATTTTTTATCTGTCCAGGGGCACGATATTTTCATCCATGAAGCTGTTTGACTCCCCGTATACAATCTGTTCCTGTCCCACACCGGAAATCGGGGGTGGATGCACTTTGACAAACTGGTATTATTTCGGCGGGTCCAACACCTCCCTGATGCCCAATGATGCGTTTTACGGCAGGCGAAAGGACGAAAAAGGGAACATTCTTCCCTGCCGTCATTTTCCGGTTCGCGCCCGGCGGGAGTGCCTGGGATGCGGATGCAATCATGAAGCGCCGTCAAGGGACGTGGCCGCCATCATTGCCCAGGCGGATGAAATGTTTCAAAATCATTTCATGGAGGAAGGGGGGAAAGAAACATGATCAAAAATTTGAAATGGCTTCCGATGATCCTGGTGGCCGCCCTGACGGCCGGATGTGTGTATACATCAAAAATGCCGCCACTGGCCGAAAAAAGCCATTCCAACAAGCCGATGCTCATTACCAACGCCACGGTGTTCACCGGCAACACAGATCAGCAACTTATTGAAAATGTAAATATTTTGATTGAAGATGGCCGGATTTCGCGGATGGGCGTATTTCCTGCGCCTCCGGTTGATTGCGAGCAAATTGACGGAACCGGGAAAATGGTGATCCCCGGTCTGATCGACCACCATATCCATATTCACGCTCCCGGTGCGCCTCCCGGTTTTCCGGTAATGCCGAACGACACCCTGCTGGACAGAAATCTTTCGTCTTATCTGTATGCAGGTATCACCACCGTATTTGACATGGCCGGACCTCTGGAAGAACTGGAAACCCTTCGGCAGCGAATTCAGGCTGAAGACAAAGTCAATCCCCGGTTGCTGTATGCTGGAAAGTGCCTGAATGTAAAGGGCGGGCATCCGGATTATATGCTCCGCAGCATGATTCCCTGGCCCGTAGACGTCTTAACAATTCACAAGGTGATGTTTCAGGTATCGGATCAGGAAGATATCCGTGAAGCCATCCGGCAAAACAAGACCCATGGGGCTAGTATGACCAAGGTCATGATCGACCAGATCCCCCTGGGTGTCCCGTCTCTTTACGAAGACCTGACCACGCAGATTGTGGCGGAATCTAAAACCGCCGGACTTACAGTTGGCGCGCACATCGGGTCGGAATCGGATATCATCACCGGCATGAACGCCGGGGTCCGTTTTTTTGCCCATGCCCCCTACCGGTCGTCACTGTCTGATACAACGATTCGGCAGATGAAGGCCAATCAGGCGGTAATTATCCCCACCCTGGTGGTGTTTGATTACACGGCTGATTTTTTTCAGAATTTGCTTCATTTTACAGAGATGGACAAAGCGGTTCTGGACCCGAACATCCTCAATGCCTATATGGAATTCACCCCGGACAATTTGAAGGTTTCAGACCCCCGGATAGAAAGCTGGATCCATGATCTGGTCACTTACCGGGATATCAAATTTGACAATGTCCGCCGGATGAAAGCCGCCGGGATTACGATCGTCGCCGGAACAGACAGCCCCAATGTGGCGACGGTGCCCGGCTCGTCCCTGCATACGGAACTTCGGCTCCTGGTTGAAAAATGCGGGTTTACCCCTGAAGAGGCGGTGATGGCCGCCACCGCGGTATCCGGGAAATGGATGGAAACCCTTACCGGAACACAGGGACTTGGACTCATAAAAGAAGGCGGACCTGCGGACATATTGATTTTAAATAAGGATTTCCGCCAGGATATCCGGCAGACCGAAAACATTTACATGGTCATCGCTAACGGCCGGATTGTGGACCGGCGGTAGGGTCTGATTTTACCCTTAACCTGATCCGGGGGGGGCATGCGTTCTCAGAACGGCCGTTTGTTGGAAATGGCGGATGGATATAGAAATTAAAAATCGCAGAAGGGGAAGGCAATGAAGGAAATGATATCCTATTGCGGCCTGGTTTGTAATGAATGTCCGGCGTATATAGCGACCCGGAATGATGATGACCAGCTGCGGGCGAAAGTTGCTGAACAATGGTCCAGGCAGTTCGGCTTTGATCTGAAAGCCGACGATGTCAACTGTGATGGCTGCCGGTCCGGGAGCGAGCGGCTCATTGGCCATTGCCGGGTCTGCGCCATCCGTAAATGCGGGATGGCGCATCAGGTCAAAAACTGTGCGCATTGTGATGACTACGGTTGCAATACCCTGGAGAGCTTTATCAAATTCCTCCCCCATGCAAAAAGCAAACTGGAGCAGATCCGGGAGGGCGATTCCCCGGTGTGATGAGTGTGTGATGCGCTTTGGGAAAAATGTATTTTTGCCTACTGTGACAAGCAGCAGTGTTTATATTTTTTACCGCTGCCGCAGGGACAGGGGGAATTGCGTCCCACACGTTCCGGTATGGCCTCCTTTTCTCTGGGAAAGGTTAACATGATTGCAGCAAGAAAAATCAGGACTGCTAAAAATTGTCTTCCCCCATTATTCAACGAATGGTTCCAGATTTCCCGGATATGGTTAAGCACGATGCTGTTGGATGAATAAACGGATTCGATGTCTGTTATAAAGATGATGGGATAATCCAGGCTGGAATGAATGAAAAGCATCGGGATGGATATCAGGCTTGCCTTGAGCCGCTGCTTAAGTCCCAGACCGGGCCACGCCAGTATGAGGGAAAAAACAATGATGGACGCGATGCAGATCGTACTGGCCTGTCCCTTTAATCTGATTTTGGAACCTTTTTTTGCTGAACTGGCGGGATCGTCCGGCGTCTTATTCACTTGAAAGAGAAATTGAATATAATCCAGCTGATTGATTTTAGTGATGTCGTAGCTGAGCACCTTGTATTCGGGATGCAGCAGTTCAATTTCATTTTTAAATAATTTCAAATGGCCTTTGATATAAAAAGGGCCGATGAGATAAAAAATGGCAATGACAAACAGGCTGGCCGGGACCAGGCGGATAAAAAAGGATAAAAAAGCGACAGAATGCGATTTAGCTGGTTTTTCCATTTTTCCCCATTTGTAAATTCAACCAGCCGATAAAATAGATAAACGCCATAAAAATGATCATTGTCTGTCCCACATAAATATGCATCAGGTCGAACCATACCGGCTTGTATCGGAGTATGTAATACAGCCCGGCGATTCGGAACAGGTTTAAAATATATAAGACGAAGACGCCACCCAGAAGCCCGAATATTTTGGAGCGGATACCGGCCGGAAAAGCCAGGATCGCCGCAACAAGAATAATAATGCCCTCCATCCCCTCGCAGCCTCTGGCGATTTGGAGCTTGAAATTCCCGGAGCTGATATACTCATTTTGTGAAACGGTTTTTTCTGAAGGCATTACTATATTGATTAATTTTGACCCGCCGCCGGCCGTCAGGGTGTTGACGACAAAAGGGGAAAGGTAGGGTCTGGAAATGTAATGTGCGGTCTGAAACAGGAAGAAAAGCAAGCTGAATAAAAGAAAGAATCGTATTTCCCGGCGATAAGCGGATATGAGTGACGATGGATTCGAAGGTTTCAATGTCTAATTTATCCTCATGATTCATGGTTGTTTTAGAAAATGTTTTTAATACGTGCTGCTTATAAATTCAAGGTATCTTTTAATCGATGTTCCCCCATAAGAGTTGTCCATAGCCCCTTTCTATGCATGCTCTTTTTTATCCAGCACTTCCCGGACTTTTTTCGATATTTCCATCATGTTGAAGGGCTTTTGAATAAACCCGCTGCACCCTTTGTTCATGAGTTCCGATGCCTGCCCGTTGATGCTGTATCCGCTGGATAGCAGGACCCGGACCTGGGGGTCAAGCTCTTTTAACCGGGCAAAGACCGCGCTGCCGCTCATTTTCGGCATAATCAAATCCAGAATGACCAGGTGGATGGTTTTTGCCGCGCTATTGTAAATCTCAAGCGCCGCCTCTCCGTCATTGGCGGTGATAACCGTATACCCCATTTCCGAGAGCATGGTTTGCCCGATGGTGGTAATCATGGGTTCATCATCAATGATGAGAATGGTTTCCGCACCTTTCAGCAACGGTTCGGCCGGTGTCGATATTTTTTCAGATGATTTTTCTGAAACCGGCAGATAAATATTGAATGTTGTGCCTTTTCCGGGTTCGCTGTAAACGATGATGTAACCCCCATGATTTTTGATAATTCCGTAGACGGATGACAGACCCAGGCCCGTACCCTGGCCATGCTCTTTGGTGGTAAAAAACGGGTCGAAAATTTTTTCTTTGGTTTTTGCGTCCATGCCGATGCCTGTATCCGTCACCGACAGCTTGATATATCGTCCCCCCTGGTGCTGGTACGGCGCCAGTTGATATGCCGCAAGCTCCGTGTTTTCCGTATGGATATAAACATCGCCGCCTTCGGGCATGGCGTGCCCGGAGTTGACCAGTAAATTAAACAGGGACTGTTCGATCTGGCTGGGATCTGCTTCCACCTGCATCAGTTCGCTGCTCAGGTCGGTATGCACCGTGATGTCTTTTTTGGTGCTGGCGAACACTTTAGCGCTCATTCGGATAATCGTGTTCAGGTTGACGGTTTTGGACTGCTGCTGGCCGCCTCTGGCAAAACCCAAAAGCTGGCGGCTAAGGTCTGAGCCATACTGGATATGTTCTTCAATGGTTTTTAGTTTCTTGTAGTGGGGGTGGCCCGGGTCCGTCTTCATCAACATCAGGGAAGTGTTTCCCTGGATAGTCATGAGCAGGTTGTTGAAATTGTGGGCGATTCCGCCGGCAAGCGTTCCGATGGCCTCCATTTTCTGGATTTGCTGAAACTGGCGCATCATTCGCTTCTGGTCGCTAATATCGCGGATAATCCCCTGGTAACCAAGAATATCCCCTTCTTCAGACTGCCAGAAGGTGGAAGTCAGCAGGCAGTCAATCCGTGTCCCGTCTTTTTTCCGGAAGTTGATTTCATAGTCCCGGACATATCCTTTTTGCCGAATGGTTTCTTTGAATTTTATGCGATCTTCCGGGGTGTTATACAGAGTCAGAATGTCAGCGCCGATAATGTCTTCTTTCGAATAACCGAAAAGTTCCATGCCGGCGGGGTTAAATTCTATAATTTCGCCATCAAGGGTGGTAATGTAATTCACATCTCTGGAGCTTTCAAACAGGCTGCGGTATTTTTCTTCGCTTTTTTTGAGCGCTTTTTCCGCAATAATTCGTTGGGATATGTCGCGGGACACGCCGATGAGATCCACCAGTTTCCCCTGGGTATTAAACACCGGTTTTGCCGTCAGTTCGACCCACAGCGTGGACCCGTCTTTGCTGACATATTCCACTTCAAGGGCGTGAAGCTTCGGAAAATTCCCGGGATCGGTTTGCAGCTGCGCCAGTCCGTTTTGAAGATGCTGGGCCACAAGTGAAAAAGATGCCGGGGTCAAGACATCTCTGAAGGTTTTGGCAAGGATTTCTTCCTTTGAATAGCCCATCATGGCGGTCACTGACGGGCTCATGTACTCGATCTGCATTGTGTCCATGGACATGGTCCAGATAATATCCGGCACATTTTCCACCATCATGCGAAAGTTGCTTTCACTGCGTTGCACTTGCTCCAGCTCTTGCCGGAGTCCGGTGTTTTCCTGTTCCAGTTCCAGGATGCGGCGTGTCAAATTTTCAAAAGACGATGGATCAGTCATTAGAAAGTCTCATGATACGTGGAGATGAGCCGGGGGATAAACGTGGTCAGGTCCTCTATGATGCAGACATCGGCACTGTTGAATATGGCAGCATGAGGATCTGTGTTGATGGCCACAATAAACCTGGAATCCCGCATGCCGGCCACATGCTGGCTGGCGCCGGATATGCCGCAGGCTATGTAGAGTTTCGATTTAACGGTTGCGCCGGTGACACCAACCTGCTGGCTGTATTTGAGCCATTTTTTATCACAAACCGGTCGGGAACCGGCGACGGCGGATTTAGGAAATAAACGGGACAACTGATAAATATGTTCCAGATCTTCCTGTTTTTTAATCCCGTTTCCGGCAGACACGATCACATCCGCGTTTTCAAGCGCCGACGTATCCGCGCTATTTTTTTTAAATCCATGAAATGCATAGTTTTTTTTATCAACAGAGACATTCACAACGGAAACCGTTCCGGAGCCGCAGTGCCGGGGCGGTTCGGTTTTAAAATTGCCTGGCATCATTGTCAGGACGGTTGTTTTTGCGGTCGGAAGGATGGTTGCGGTGATTTTGTCATTAAAAACGGAACGGACAAAAGACAGTGCGTTATTCCGGGAGGCGACGCGCTCAATCCCGGTTATGCACGCGGCGTTCAGCGAGATGGCCAGGGCCGGGGCAGCGTCAGCACCATTCGGGGTATGGCCCGCACACACATAGATGGGGTTCAGGCGATCCAAGAGATCAATCGGCAGATTCTTGAATATCAGATCGTCCGGTGCTGCGAATCCTGTTCGCGTGGCCATTTCCGCTTTGTCCGGCTCCAGCAGCGTGACGTCGATGCCCCACGTTTCGGCCAGACGGGTCGCTGCGTCTCCAAGGTGATGGCCTGCAAGCAAGAGGTGGATTCCGGCATGGGTCTCTTTTTGAAGCATTTGAGCAAAAGCGATCAGTTCAAAAGTGACCGGTGCGATATGACCTTCAGCGTGTTCTCCGATGATAATGATATGAGATTCCATAGGGATTTCTTCGCATGATTGCAGTGAATCTGTCAACGCAAAAATAGAGCAACCGTTCGTTTTGGCGGCGGCCGGCAACACCCGCCGGACAACAACAGGATTGTGAATTTTTTAAGGGATATGTATAATAAAAAAACGAAATTACTCAAGTCGCTTTAAACGGCAACACTCACCAAAAATCATTCAAAAGAAAGCGGTCGCTTATGCATGAATCCTTTGCCATTATTGGATGCGGGAAAGTCGGTGTGATGATGGGAAAGCACCTGGCGGAGGCAGGATACCGGCCTGCCGGATTTTTTAGCCGCCGGGCGTCAGCGGCCGGTCATGCCGCCCGGATTGCCGGGGCCGCAGATGCGTGTTTTGACAATCCTTGGGATGCGGCCTTGCAGGCGGATGTGGTATTGATTACCACGCCGGATCACGTCATCGAAGAAATGTGCCGGACAATTGCCGAAAATAATGGGTTCCGTGAACGCTCGGTTGTCCTTCACTGCAGCGGGGCGCTGCCATCCACCATCCTGTCTTCGGCAAGGTCCTGCGGGGCGTTCATCGGTTCCATGCACCCGCTGCAAAGTTTTGCCGCCGATTATCCGGGCAACCCTTTTCATCAGATTATGATGGCTGTGGAAGGGGATGAGGCGGCAGTGGAACTCGCCCAGGCGATTGCCGTAAGCCTTGCGGCTCGGCCGTTTATCATTCCGACGGAAGGCAAGGTGTTCTATCATGCGGCGGCTGTGGCGGCTTCCAATTATCTGGTGACCCTTATGGACCTGTCGTTTCGACTGATGGCTTTATCCGGAGTTCCGGCATCCGATGCGTTTGCGGTATTGAAGCCGCTGATCCAGGGGACCCTGGCCAACATAGAAACCATCGGCATTCCGGATGCCCTGACCGGACCCATCGCCCGGGGGGATATCGGAACTGTAGAAAAACATCTGACGGCCATACGGCAGGTGTCTTCTGAATTGGCCGACCGCTATGCCCGTCTGGGAATCGACACGATTTCCATCGCTCTGGCAAAAGGTACTCTGAGCCAAGAGGCCGCCCGTCAGCTTCTGGAATTATTTGAGTACAAGCCATCTCAAAAAAAACCTTAATCGAGTTTGTATGATTTGAGCTTAACCAATTGAAATAATATATTATATATGGCTGACATATAATTAATTGAAATATTTAAAAATATAACTAGACATAACTATCTGATTATGCAATATAATAGGAATGGAACTTACAAACGAACAATGGAACAGGATACAGCCGCTGATCCAGGCGTCAACGCCACCGAAAGATCCGAGAGGGCGTAAACCAAGAGCTCCGCGAGCTGTATTAAATGGAATCCTATGGATATTGCGAACAGGAACACCCTGGCAAGATCTTCCGCCAAGGTACCCTCCATACCAGACCTGCCATAGACGTTTCCAGCAATGGGTGAGACAAGGTGTTTTCCGATCCATTGCCCATGAGCTTGCACAGGACCTGTTTGAACGAGGCGGCATTGATATCCGTGAAGCCTTTATCGACGGTACGTTTGTGCCGGCAAAAAAAGGGCTTTGCTGTCGGCAAGACAAAGCGTGGCAAGGGCACCAAGATCATGGCAATCGCAGACGCTTCTGGTTTTCCTGTCGCCGTTCACATTGAGAGCGCTTCGCCTCATGAGGTAAAGCTGGTTGAAGCGACCATCGACTGCGGGTTTACTGAATATGCCCCTGCCAAGATTATTGGCGATAAGGCATATGACAGCGATGGGCTTGATCAGACTCTTTTTGATGAACGCGGCATTAAAATGATTGCGCCCCATCGGAAAGGTCGGAAAAAGATAAAAACACAGGATGGCAGAAAACTTCGCCGCTATCGGAGACGCTGGAAAGTTGAACGCCTTTTTGCATGGTTGCAAAATTTCAGACGGTTGGTTGTTCGATATGAATACCATGCGGAAAACTTTCTCGCTTTTGTTCAGCTTGGGTGCTCGATAATTTTACTGCGTTTATTTTGAGATGACTTGTAATCAAAAAAGTCGTGCTACCCTGCCGGATATCGTTTATATAGATTAATTCCGAAGGCAGGGTAAAGCTGCGAGGACGTTTTATTTCATCGTTACTATCGGCTCACATCGAGGCAGAAGGCATTGGCATGGCGTTTAAGCGGCATCAGATAAACCGGCGGGTCATCGACGATCTTAAAAGCCGGTCTACCATCGGCATGTATTTTTATATGGCCGTCACCATCGGCGTGTTGTCCGTCGATGGATTTTACAAAAGGCATTTCGCTTTTTCGGTCGCTTTTCTGGCTGCAATGACCTTTATCGCCATATTCCGGATTTCCCATTATTACCTGTTTGATAAAATTGAAAAGACGAGCCCCCGGTTAAACTTTATTGCATTTTTTGCCAGCGTGTTCGCCACGTCACTAACCTGGGGGCTGGGTTTTGCCTATTTTATGGTTCAGCCCGAAGAGTTGTCGTCAAAGATCATTATGCTGGCAAGCACCGTCGGCCTGGATTCCGGTGGCGTCGTCGCTTTTATTCCATCATGGGGCACTTCCGCTCTGTATACGGTTATCATGCTGATGCCTGCTGCGATTGCGCTGTCTTATTTTGGGGTGTATCCGGCGCTGGTTTTATTAATTATCCTGTTTATCGCATATATGATGATGATCGCCTTTCGGGGAAACCGTGAATACTGGAACGCTCTGGAAAATGAGTATCTTCTCAAGCAAAAAACTGAAGAGATCCAGAGAATCAGCCGGGTGGATGTGCTGACCGGCTTATACAACCGGCGATACTTTGATGAGATTTTTAACATTCAATGGAAGGCGGCCGTCCGGAACAGCACGCCGATGACCATTGTCATCGCGGATATCGACCATTTCAAGCGGATCAACGACACCTATGGGCATCTTGCCGGAGACGCGTATCTGAAAAAAATCGCTGAATTGCTTGCCGGCATATTCAAGCGCGACACGGATTTCATCGCCCGTTATGGCGGAGAAGAGTTTGTCTTCCTTCTGGACGGTCTTGACAGGGACGCCGTCATTGCGCTTGCGGAAACAGTCCGTTCCGAAACCGGAAAAATGACGTTGTTTCATTATGATCATAAGATTCAGACGACCATCAGTTTAGGCATATCCTCTTGTGTTCCTCAGCCGAATGATCAAAAAGACCGTCTTTTCGAAAAGGCGGACAAAGCCATGTATCAGGCAAAAAACAGCGGCAGAAACCAAGTGGTTTTTTACTATGACGACAACAAGGGGTGATTCGCTCCATGATCTTTGGTGCAATGAATGGCCGCCCGGTTTTTGAGGCCAAGGGTTATAAGGGGCCGGTGATCGATCATTCGGAACTCTGGTTTGATTTTTTCGTTTCTCTACCGTATGGATATTCGGATATAATCAAAGATTTTTTAATCGGAAATTTCTGGTTCAACCTATCATTTTAATTTTTTATCGATGAATATTCTCCTTTTAAATTATGAATTTCCTCCCATTGGCGGCGGGGCAGGAAAAGCGACGCATAACCTGGCCAGAGAACTCGCCGGGCTTGGCCATAAAGTGGATGTGCTGACTTCGCGATTAAAAAGTCAGCCGGCTAAAGAGGCTCTGGATGGGTTTACTGTTTACCGCGTGATGAGCTGGCGTAAAGGGATTCATGATTGCGGTTTTCGCGGGGCGCTTACCTATGTAATTTTTGCGATTTTTAAATTTCTGCAATTAACGCGGAAAAATAAATATGACGTGATTCATTACTTTTTCGGATTGCCCACCGGATTTTTGTCCCTGCTGCCCGGCCCCCAGGGAAAGACACCCTATATTCTCTCGCTTCGGGGATCCGATGTTCCCGGTTATGATCAGTACAATAAAACGCTTGAAAGGATTCACGGATTACTGGCGCCGTTAACCAGAAAGATATGGAGAAATGCTGAACAGGTCATTGCCCTGAGCGGAAGTCTGAAAGCGACAGCACTTCTGACAGCCCCTTCTCAAAAAATCCGGGTGATTCCAAACGGTGTAGATGCTCTTTTCCTGTCGCCCCTCCGTTTTTCCGACAGAGAGCAAAATGGTTTTAAAATGATTGCCGTGGCAAGGCTCGTTGAGAGGAAAGGGCTTCAGGATGTGATAAAGGCATTGGCGCAGTTGCAGGCTCCTGATATTTCACTCCTGATTGTCGGAACCGGGAATTATGAAAAAAAATTGAAAAAACTGTGCGATGATTTATTCCTTCAGGGCAGGGTTTCCTTTTATGGATTCTGTCACCCCCGGGAACTTCCGGAGTTGCTTGTCCAAAATAATGTTTTTATTCTGACCTCTCTTGCCGAGTCTTTTGGGACTGCGTTTGCCGAGGCCATGGCCTGCGGTCTGCCAGTGATTGCTTCCAACACCGGCGGAATCCCCGATTTTGTGAACAGTGAAAATGGTATCCTGGTGGAACCCGGCAATATCGATCAGATAAAGACCGCTATTTTAAAGATGAAATCCTCTCCTGACCTGAGAGCCGAAATGCAGCGGATTAACCGGGAGAAAATGATTCAGCAGTTTAGCTGGGGAAGTATCGCACGACAGCATGTCGCAATTTATGAAAAGGGGAGAGAGCCTTCGGCGTTATGTTCTTCCTGATTCCTGAAGTTTTTCAGATGAAAAAGCATCTCCGGTCTCCAAGGAAAAATCTGGATCGCCTGCGTCTATGCTTATTTAAGAAACAGATGCGAAATATTTATGAGAATGTTCCGTATTATCGTGAAATATTTCAAAGGCTGAATATCGTTCCGGAAGATTTCAAACATATTGATGATATCCAAAAGCTCCCCATTGTTTCCAAAAAAGACATTAATGGCAATTTGAACATATTTTTAAATGAAAACATAGAGTTGTGGGATTGTTATAAAAGCCATACCAGCGGATCGACCGGTCAGCCTTTTTTGACTTATTTTGATAAAAAAAGCTGGATCCGGAAAAAATATCTGTCCAAGCTGCGCGCCAGAATGGCCTGCGGCATGCGCCCCGGAGAGCGGGTGGCTGTCTTTGAATCCGAGCTTTCCGGACAACTGGAATCCCGGAACAGGAAACATCCGCTTCAGCAGTTTTTTTTGAAGATAAAATATTTTTCAATATTTGATGATGTGGCAGCGGCCATAGAACATCTCATCGCATTTAGGCCGCAAAACGTTTATGGCCCGCAAAGCTTTTTGTTCCATCTTGCACGGGGCATAAAAAAGACCGGGCGGACGCTTCCTTTTTTAAAAAGGGTTTATACGAGCGCTGAATACCGTGAGAGTAGCGTTACCCAGTTTATAAAGGATGTTCTGAAGGTCGAGGTTTACGATATCTATGGCTCGACGGAATTTAAGGAAGTGGCATGGGAATGTGAACGGCATCAAGGATATCATATCAACGAGGATGAGGTCCTGTGTGAAATTTTAGATGGCGGCAAACCGGCACCCATCGGCGAAGTCGGAGACATCGTCCTGACTGATTTGAAAAATACAGCCATGCCGCTCATCCGGTACCGGATTCATGATCGGGGTAAACTGCTTCAGGCCCCTTGCCGTTGCGGTCGAACTTTTTCGATCATGCTGCCGGTTGGCGGCAGGGCTTCGGAGTATATCCTGCTGCCGGACGGCGAAAGAATTTCACCCTACCGTTTTACGACGGCCATCGAAAAGTTTAAAGGTCTTCTGCAATATCAATTGATTCAAGAATCGGAAACAGACCTGTTTGTCAATGTGATAATAGATTCCAATGTCGGGAATGAAACTTGCCGGAATATCGAAGAAACCATAATAAATATTACCAGGGGCCAGATGCGGGTTATTGTCCGGAAAACCGAAAGGATATTGCCGGAAGAAAATGGCAAATTTAAAGTCGTTAAAAATATGCTCCTGAAGACCCATTCATTGGTGCAATAATTTGAGAAATCTAAACGGGTCCATTGATGAGAGATATACCCAATAAAAAGTTCATTTTAAATTTTACTCCCACCGGCATGATTCCGACAAAACAAATGACACCGCATGTGCCGGTTCAGCCCGAAGAAATTGTTCGGCAGGTCCTGGAGGCAGCGGAGCTCGGGGTCAACATGGCGCATCTTCATGCCCGTGATCCCCTGACGGAAGCGCCGACCTTTAAAAAAGAAATTTATGGCGAAATCATCAGCGGCATTCGAAAATATAACAAAAGTTTGGTTGTCGGTGTATCAACCAGCGGAAGAACGTTTAATGATTTTCAAAAAAGATCCGAGTGCCTGGAGTTAAAAGGCGACGCGAAACCGGATTTTGGAAGCCTGACGCTGAGCTCATTGAATTTCAACAATCAGGCGAGTATCAATCCTCCGGAAATGATCCGGCAGCTTGCGGGAAAAATGCTGGAGTCAGGGATTAAGCCGGAGCTTGAAGCATTTGATCTCGGAATGATCAACTATGCAAAATATTTAATCCGCAAGGGGCAGATCAAAGCGCCGTATTATTTTAACCTGATTCTGGGAAACATAGCATGTGCCCAGCCGAATATGCTGAACCTGGGATTGATGGTCAATGACTTGCCGGAGGGTTCTATATGGTCGGCCGGCGGCATTGGTGACTGGCAGTTGCAGATGAACGCCATGGCCATTGTCTCCGGCGGCGGTGTTCGTGTGGGGCTTGAAGATAATATCTATTTTGATCAGGAAAGAACCCGGCTCGCCTTAAACCGGGAACTGGTGGAACGGGTTCTTTCGATTGCCAAATCACTGGATAAAATTCCGTATTCTCATAAGGAAGCCCGAAAACTTCTATTGGGGAAATAAACAGGAGGCTGCAGCATCATCAATGTTTGATTTGAATAAATACCGGATAAAATACCGATACAGCCATTCCCTGCGTCTTTTTTTTGATGCAATGTCCAAGTTCGGAATCCGCATCGCTCCTTATTATACTTTTCGGGAAAGGATTTCTTCGTTAAAGACGCCGACACTGTCCAAAGAATTAGAGCATTGTAAAATCAGTTTTTTGGGACCGGAAGATATCCGGGCCATGGCGAAAATTCCTGGCAGGAAATTTTCAGAAGCAGACCTTCTGAAACGGTTCAATGAAGGGCAGAAATGTCTGGGAATGAAAAAAGGCGGCGCAATTATCGCATTTAACTGGTGCAACTTCAAAGAACTGACATTTAAATGGCACCGGATGCCGCTTGGAAAAAATGAAGCATTCATGTTTGATGCCTATACCCTTCCGGATTACCGGGGAAAAGGGATCGCGCCTTTCTTACGGCACCATTTCTACAAGGAGCTTGAAAAAATAAGTATAACAAGACTTTACAGTTATACGGATTATTTCAATACACCGGCTGTAAAATTTAAGCTCAAACTCGGTGCCGAAAAAGAAAAACTGAATCTCTACATTGTGCTTTTCAATAAATGGCCGTTTCATTTTATTTTAAAAGATTATCAAAAATGAAAAAACTGGAAAAACCTTCTATGAAAGTGCTGGTAACCGGCGCCACGAGAAATTCCTGCATGGCGGTCATCCGAGGTCTTTCGCAAAAAAGGTGCGAAATAGTCGGTGCTGATGAAAGAAGCCTGCCTTTTAAAATGCATTCCCGCTACACCGGGCCTTATTATTCTTACCCTCCCGGTTATGGTGACGATTTTGTGGACGCCATCATTAAAATCGTTCAAAAGGAAAAACCGGATGTGTTTCTGCCGGTTGCCGGAACAAAAGAAATTTCAAAACACAGGCAATTGATTGAACGATATACGAACGTTCTTCTGCCGGACTATGAAAATTATATGACCGCATTTGACAACCATCTGACCCTTGAGGCGTGCAGAAAACTCCATATCGGGTGCCCGAATATCCGGCATGAAAAGGATGTGCTTCATGAACTCGAAAATAACAGAAACAGGCAAAATCCGGTTCGTTTTGTCTTAAAGCCCCGGTCGGATATTGGCGGGTCAAGGGGGCTTGGCATTTTTCATGATGAAAAATCCTTCCATCACTATAAAAAGGCGGGCGAAAAATACGGAGAAGCATTTATTACCGAATACATTCCCGGTCCCACTTCCAATATGCGGACCGTGAACCTGCTGTTTGATCAGAACAGCGAACTGATAGCCTCTTTTACCACCCGGAAAATCCGTCAGTGGCCAAATTCCGGAGGTATCAGCGCTTTAACCGTCAGCACACATGAACCGGATCTGGTCGATTTTATTCTGCCTTTTTTTAAAAAATACCGATGGCAGGGGTTTGCCGAGGCTGAAATTAAAATTGACGAAAGAGACGGCATGCCGAAACTGATTGAAATCAACCCGAGATTTTGCGGGTATATCGGGTTCCCCATCCAGTGCGGCGTCAATTTTCCATGGGTTATGTGTCAGCTGATAACCGGGAAGAGGCGGCCTCAAATGCCAGCCTATTCCTCAGGCATCAAATACATCCACTGGCCCACATATCTGAAAGCCGCATATTCCGAATGGCGGGAGAATAGAAACAGAAAAGAATTTTTCAGCAAAATACGCGAAGAAATCAAAGGGAAAAAAGTTTCCAATAACATGGAATGGCAGGACTTGAAAATTATTGCGGCCAAAATGATCTTTGAGCTTTTAGACAGAGGAAAATCATCTGATGTGTGGAATTAGCGGATTCGTCCATCCGGATCCGTATCAGCCGGTTGACATGGGCATCCTCCGGCGGATGACCGATATTATGCGCCATCGGGGGCCGGATGGAGAAGGCTTTTACAGCGGACCGGGGGCCGGGCTCGGATTTCGCCGGTTAAGCATTATTGACCTTGAAACCGGCGATCAGCCGTTATCCAATGAAAACGGCTCTCTGGAGCTGATTTGCAACGGAGAAATATACAATTATGTAGAACTTCGTAAAACGCTGGTGCAAAAAGGGCATTTTTTTCAGACAAAATCAGACGCAGAAGTCATTGTCCATTTGTATGAAGATTATGGAGTGGAGTGTCTGACTCATTTGCGGGGGATGTTTGCGTTTGCACTCTGGGATACTGATAAGCAGCAGCTGTTTTTAGCGAGGGATCGCCTGGGTATAAAACCCATTCATTACGCTGTCGCCAAAGACGGCACCCTGTACTTTGCTTCCGAACAGAAATCCATCCTCATCTCGGATCAGATACAACGGGATGTAAATGCCCAGGCCTTTCAAGACCTCTTTACCTTCGGATTTATCCTGGCACCCAAAACACTTTTTCAGCATATCCATAGCGTTCCGCCGGGGCATTATGTCTTATACAAACACGGCAAAGTCTCCATAAGTCGTTACTGGAATCTGTCCTTTCCGGAAAAAGACAACAGGAGGGCAGATTCTGAAGACGTCTGGGTTGAGAGATTGCGGGAAAAACTGAAAGAAGTGGTTTCGCTGCATATGCAAAGCGATGTGCCGGTTGGGGCCTGGTTAAGCGGTGGCATTGATTCGAGCGCTGTGGTCTCACTGATGAGAGGCTTTACTGATATCCCCGTTCATACTTTTTCGCTGGGATTTGACGATTCTCCTCATTTTGATGAAGTGACGTCTCAAAAAACGCTGGATAAATTCCCGGGATTTGATTTTCCCAATGAACGGGTTGCCTTTAACCAAAGCCATTTTGATTTTTTTTTAAAAGGGATATGGCATCATGAAGACCCGACGTCTTCAGGCAATCATGCCACACGGATGCTGCTGGCGCAAGCATCCGCTAGCCGATTTAAAGTAGTGCTGACCGGTGAAGGTGCGGATGAGGTTTTCGGCGGATATCCCTGGTACCGGTTCAATGCATTATTAAGACCCTTTGCTGTTTTGCCGAGATCCATGCGCCGTATGATGCTCCAATTAACAGGGACTTTGAAACAACGACCCTGGTCCAGCAGCGTTTTTCTGGCGCCCCATAAAATGAATTTAAACCGTTATGCTGATTTTTTAGGCGCATTCGGGCGCGAAAATATAATGGATGGTGTGCTTTCGGACCAGTGGCGAAATCACATATCCGATAATCCGAACAATTATTTGAGTGTCACTGATTTTGATTTGTATGATCACTGGCACGACTTTGAAAAAATTCAGTACATGGAAACCAAAACGCGTCTGGCAGATTATATTGTCCGTGGCCTGGACCGCTCAACCATGGCGTATTCCCTTGAGGCCCGGGTCCCTTTTTTAGATCACGAACTTGTCGAGCTCTGCACCCAAATTCCGCCGTCACTGAAAATGAAATATCTGAAAGAGAAATATATTTTTCGAAAGTCCATGGCAAACCACCTGCCGCCCGAAATCACATGGCGGAAAAAACGGGGACTGGCTGCCCCCAACAGTGATTGGCTAAGATCCGAACTCCCTGAACACATAAAATATTATTTTTCGGAACCCCAGTTAAGAAAAAAAGGCTATTTCAAGCCCCCGATTGTCCGGCAATTATTAAACCAGCACCGCGAAGGTCAGGGGGATTTTTCAAGGGCGCTGATGGTTATTCTCAGCGTACAGATATGGGACGACCTTTTCATTCAAGGCTGCAAACCGTAAGGCAAACGGATGATAAATAATAAATATTTGCACCTCATTCAATTAATGCGAAACGAGCGGTGCCCTTTGGAAGAACTTCGCAGCATTCAAAATAAGAAGCTGAAACGGCTCGTCCGTCATGCATACCATCATATTCCTTTTTACCGGAACCAATTCCGGAAAATCAACCTCCATCCGGATGACATCCGGACAGTTGATGATTTATATAAAATCCCCATCATCGATAAGGCTGATTTTTATAAATATCCTTTTTCATATTTTCTTGATGACCGGATTAAATCCTTTGAAAAATTGATCCGGATCAACACTTCCGGTTCCAGCGGACAGATTTTACAATTTTTTGTCGACCAGCGCTATAATCAGTTGAGAAAAGCCCAGTTTTTAAGGCCGTATATGACCAACGGTTGCGGATTGATGGATCGCACGGTATGGTTCCGGGGACGGCCGGAGGCAAAACAGATGCTTCACCAGAAGCTCGGACTCCTTAAGGATCACCAGTTTTATTCAGGCCTTGACCCGGATTTTCAGATACAATTGGTCCAGAAAATAAGGCCTAAGGTGATGCGGGGATATGGCTCAACATTTCAACTGATGGCTTCCAGAATTCTGGAAAAAGGGATTGCCGTCCATTCCCCGCGATTGATTTTTACGGATTCTGAAATGTTAAACGATAATTCCAGGCGAAAAATCGAAACCGCGTTTCAGGCGGAAGTAATTGATGTTTACGGCACTTTTGAAACCGAAAATATCGCTTATGAATGCCGGAAGCACAATGGGTATCATATGGCCGTTGACTGCGTGATTATGGAATTTTTAAAAGACGGAATTCCTGTGAAACCGGGAGAAGAAGGTGAAATCATATGCACGGTTCTGGATAATTTTACATTCCCGTTTATCCGTTACAATCTCCACGATTTGGGATCTTGGCTGGACAGACCGTGCACCTGCGGCCGGACGTTTCCCTTGATGAAAACAATCTCAGGCAGGACCTCTCATTATTTTAAAAAGCGGGATGGATCAAAAATTTCATCCATCTCGATTACCTCTCATATGTGGCATTTAGGACAATATATTCATGAATTCCAGATTATTCAGAAAGCCACGGATCTTTTTTTATTGCTCATTGTCCCGTCCTGTTTTTTTTCAGAAAAGATACAAAAAGAAATTGAAAAACTCATGTATAAGGACTTCCCGTATGCAACGATCCGAATCCGGCTGGTGGATCATATCGAAAGGGAAAAATCCGGAAAGTTATTAGATTTCAAACCATTTCTTGAAAAGCAGAATAATAAATGAGTATTGTCCCACGGCAATTTCTTGAAGAAGCCCGGAGGCTTGTATTTAAAGGCAAAACCTCAGAATCGCGGGCATATCATGCGATCCGGCATTTTAAACGCTCCGGTAAAATTTTTCCGCTCAAGCCCGAATCCATTCAAATTCAGACCCATTCCTTTTGCAATGGCCGCTGCCTGTATTGCCCATATCCTGAGCTGAGCCATAAACTTAATCAGGGGAAGATGGACCGGGAACTGATTCTTAAAATAGCCGATGAAGTGACAAAATGGGACACGCTTCGCCAGGTCATGTTGATGCTGCAGAACGAGCCCTTGCTGGATAAGGATTTTTTTGAAACGATCAAATATTTTAAAATTCTTAACCCCCGGCTCAACCTTGCCACGGTTACCAACGGCACCTTGCTGAATCCATCTGTCATTGAACAGATCCTTAACAGCAGTCTGGATGAACTGATGATCAGTCTGGATGCCTTCTCAAAGCAAACCTATGAAAAACTGCATCCCGGGTTTTCATTTGAAAAGATACTGAATTCGATTCGTCTGCTTTCACAGCTTAAGACTGATCGCTTGTCTGTAAAGTTAAGTTTTGTCCTCACCCGTCAAAATCATGGAGAGCTGCCCGGTTTTATAAACTTTGCCCAAAATAATCGTATGGGATGGCGGGTGATGCATGTGTTGAACCGGGCAAATAATGTTAATAATTATAACGAATTTCGTTTCTCCCGATTGACATGGAAATCGTTAAAACTCCGGTTGATCTATAAATATTTTTATCGGGCCTGTGCGCTTCCTTTTAGCAATATGAGCGTTTTGTTTAACGGTGATGTCCTGATTTGCTGCAATGACTGGCACCGAAAGGCGGTTATCGGAAATGTAAACAGCGAGTCGCTTGATCAGATATGGAACGGAGAGATGATGAATTATCTGCGGAAGCAAATCATACAAAAAAGGTACCGCGAGATATCTGCCTGTTCTCAGTGTACGCTTGCACAACTCTGTTTGTAATTATATTTTCTGCGCAAAAACGGACATGCTGATGGACCGAAACAAGTGACGGAGCGATTATGCGTCCTACCCGATTCTGGTTTTTGCCGTTTTTCATGTACCAAATTTTAAAAAAAAGCGGATGGCCGCTGCCGTCGGGGGCTGCAAATAATTAATGACTTTAATGCATTAACAATATAAAATATCCGCTATCCAGCTCATCCGACCAACTTTGCGAAAGGATTTTGTCAAATGAGCAGTCATATTCCCGACGTAGACGAAGTGGCCCCGGACTTTAAAGTGCTAATGGCCAGTGGTGAAGAGTTCCGGCTCAAGACCGCTTTAAAAAATACCCACTACATCATGCTGATCTTTTACCGCGGCCATTGGTGACCCTTCTGTATCCGTCAGTTGGCGGAAATCAAAAAACAGTACGCCGATATCATAAAATATAAAACACGGGCTTATGCCATATCCGTTGACTCTCCGAAACAGTCACGGGCGGTGGCCTCTGAAATGATGCTGCCGTTTGATCTGCTCTGCGATGTGGACAAGCAAGTCATTCAGCTGTACGGTCTGGTCAACCCGTTTGAACATGGCGGCATCGCACGGCCTGCCATATTTATTATCAATCCGGGCGGCAAAATCTGCTACCGGTCTATTGACGGAACGGCCCAGCGGGTTGACCTGACCCATGTCTTAAATTTTCTGAAAGCCCATTATGTCAACCCGGATCTGACCAATAAGGAAAAGGTTGACAAGAAATGGATTGTCCCGTCCTGGGGAACCACCCGGCAGATTGTAAAAAACATGATATTGAGGGGGAACCAGGCGGACTGGAAACACTATGGCCTGTTTCCACTCAGCCCCATCATCATTCCATTGAAGAAATTGAAACGGAAAATGGAGAAAAAAGGCAAATCAGCCAATCCGTCCTGATTTACTCTATTTCCGGTTATGAAAACGCGGCGCTCACAATCGCCTGGGCTTCTTCCTGAATCTGCCGCAAATGGTTTTGATCGATAAAGCTTTCCGCGTAAATTTTATAGATGTCCTCGGTTCCGGAAGGCCGTGCCGCGAACCAGCCGTTTTCGGTGGCGACTTTCAGGCCCCCGATGGCGGCCCCGTTGCCGGGCGCATGGGTCAGGATGGCCGTGATCGTTTCTCCGGCAAGGGTTTTTGCCGGAACCTGTTCTTTTGACAGCCGTTTGAGCGTTTCTTTCTGCGCGAAGGTGGCCGGTGCGTCCATGCGGTCATAGAAGCAGCGGCCAAACCGGTTTTCCAGATCCGCATAGATTTCGGCGGGGTCTTTTCCGGTTTTGGCCAGCATTTCAGCAGCCAGGAGGTCCATGATGATGCCGTCCTTGTCAGTGGCCCAGGCCGTGCCGTTTGTCCTCAAAAATGAAGCCCCTGCGCTTTCTTCGCCGCCGAATCCATAGGCCCCGGTCAACAGGCCGTCCACAAACCATTTGAACCCCACCGGCACTTCGGTGACGGTTTTTCCCAAAGATGCGGCCACCCGGTCGATCATGGCGGTGGAGACCAGGGTTTTGCCGATGGACGCCTCTGGCCGCCAGCCGGGCCGGTTCTGAAACAGATACCAGATGGCGGTGGAAAGAAAATGGTTGGGATTCATCAGTCCGTCACTCCGGGTTACGATTCCGTGCCGATCCACGTCCGTGTCGTTGCCGAAGGCAAGGTCATAGGTGTCTTTCAGACCGATCAGGCTCTCCATGGCATAGGGGGATGAACAGTCCATGCGGATTTTGCCGTCCTTGTCCAGAGTCATGAAGGAAAATGTCGGATCGACATTCGGGTTCACCACATCAATGGAAAGGCCGTAGCGTTCGGCGATGGGCTGCCAGTAGGCGACCGCAGCCCCGCCCAGGGGGTCCACCCCGAGTTTGAGGCTGGCAGCGGCAATGGCCCGCATGTCCACCACGTTTTCCAGATCCGTCACATAGGGAGTGATGTAATCATAAATCTTTGTGGTGCCGGCTTTAAGCGCCCGTTCAAAACTGATGCGCCTGATCCGGTCGATGCCTTCGCGAAGGAGTTCGTTGGCCCGGGCGGCGATGGCGTTTGTGGCGTCGGTATCTGCGGGTCCGCCGTTGGGGGGATTGTACTTGAACCCGCCGTCTTCCGGGGGATTATGGGAAGGGGTGATGACCACACCGTCGGCAAGCCCTTTTGCCTTCCCCTTGTTATAGGTCAGGATGGCATGGGAAATGACCGGGGTGGGCGTATATCCCAGCCCATCCTGAATCATGACCGTGACATTCAATGCCGAAAAGACCTCGAGGGCCGAGGCAAGGGCCGGTTCGGACAGGGCGTGGGTGTCCATGCCCAAGAACAGGGGGCCGGTGATGTTCTGGCCGGCCCGGTATTCGCAGATGGCCTGACTGATGGCCAGGATGTGGGCTTCGTTGAAACTGTTTTTAAGTGACGAGCCCCGATGGCCCGAGGTCCCAAACGCCACCTGCTGGGCAGGGTCGTCCATGTCGGGTTTTCGGGTGTAATAGGCGGATACCAGCCGGGGGATATTGGCAAGCACATGGGCCGGGGCTTTTTGCCCGGCCAGGGGATGAACGGTCATGGGCGTCTCCTTATTCCAGTTTGCATTCAAGCGTCCGCAGCGTTGGCCGCGTCGTCGGCTCCTCAACGTATAAAACATACGTCTGCGTCGCCTTCTTACTTACCGCCTTGCTGACATCTTGAATGCGAATTGGAATTAATTTATGTTTTAAAAAAAGCATTATGCAATCGAGTGGGAAATACTAACATATCCATTCATTTTAAGTAAAGACGGATTCCTTTTTTAAAACGCAGCGTAATCCACCGATGGGCTGCAAACAGTCGCTTACAGCATGTCCACAATTTTTTCCTGAAATCCGGCCAGAATTTTTTGAAATTCGGCCTCATCCGGCTCCAGAATAATGGAAAAAAGCGCCATGCCTTCGAGGAACGCGACAATGGCGGTGCTGATGCGGCGGGAAACATCCGGGTCTATGATTAAGCGTTGCAGCATGGCTGCCAGCGTGTCCACCCATTCCCGGTATGCCTGCCGCAGCTTGGCCTTCACTGACGGGTTGTATGCGGCGATTTCCCAGATTTCGATAAACACCTTTGACAGTGCTTTATTGAGTGTAATGCGTTCGTTCATGAACAGAAAAAACGCGCTGATCCGTTTTTTCTGTTCATGCCCTTCCATTTCAGGCCTGTTCAGCCAATCGGTGAACATCCTTTTGTAGTGATTGATCACATAGTCAATATAATGGATTAAAATGTCTTCCTTGTTTTTAAAATAATAGTGCAGCAACCCGTGATTGACGCCCGCGGCTTTAGCGATTTCCTTGATGGATGTCTGGTCGAAGGGTTTGTTCTGGAGGCAGGCGTTTAGCGCTTCAAGAATCTGGTTTCGTTTGTCCTCTTCATTTTTGGAAGGCATGGAACAGTCCTTTTATTTTTCAATGGGTGCGTTTTGTCAAAAAAATAAAAACTTGACAACATGATTGGAATTTTATTTAGTTAGTTGACTAACTAAATATCGCAATCCAATTCTTTGGTCAACATTTTTCAGTTATCAATATTAATTATCAATTGCAAGGAGGCCCCTCATGACAGATCATCACGCAACCGATTACCAGTCAAAAAGTTGGTGGCTTGAATCCCTGCCGGAAACCGTTCAGCCCAATCCCGGTCTTCCGTCCGCCCAGACGGCCGATGTGGTGATCATCGGCGGCGGCTACACGGGATTGTCCGCAGGCTGGCATCTCAAACAGATGAAGCCGGGCATGGATGTGCGGGTGATTGAATCCGACATTTGCGGTTACGGCGCGTCCGGCAGAAACGGCGGGTTTTCCATGACCCTGTTCGGCCTGACCAAGGGCATCACCCAGTTCCGGTTTTCCGATGAAAAAGCAAAATCCGCCCATCAGTATATGGAAGCTGCAGTGGATTACCTGCACGACTTCATCACCAATAATAACATCGACTGTGATTATGAGCGCAGCGGCTATCTTTTGGTGGGCACCAGTCCGGGGCAGATCAAGCGGGTGGAGCATGATTTTAAAATTATGGAACGCTGGGGCATGGGCGGGGTGGAGCGCTGGGACAAAGACCGGCTGGCCGATGAATTCGGGACGGATTTCTATAAAATCGGCTGGTTCGAGCAGAGGTGCGGCATTCTGAATCCCGCAAAGCTTGCGCGCGGCATGAAGGCGTATGCGGAAGCCCAGGGTGTAACCATTCATGAGCAATCGCCGGTTACCGGGTTTTCCAGAAACAGGACGGGAGGGTTTACCGTCCGCACGGAAACCGGGGACATCCGGAGCGAGTATCTGGTTTTTGCCACCAACGCCTATTCGGTTTTGTTTCCGGAGCTTAAATCCATCCAGCGGCCTGCGTTCACCCACATCGTCATGACCGAACCCCTTTCCAAAGCCCAGATGAAAAGCATCGGCTGGGGATGCCGGGCCGGAGTCGAGGACGCCCGGGACCTGATTCACTATTACCGGCTGACATCGGATAACCGAATCGTCATGGGCGGTGGGGATGTGTCCTTTGGTTACGGAACGGATCTGGATAAGGACCGGAACGAGAAAATTTTTGCCCATCTTGAGCATCATGTGATCGAAGTCTTTCCCCAGTTAAAAGGCATCCGGTTTACCCACAAATGGGGCGGGCCGGTTTCCGTGACCGTTGACATGGCCCCGGTTATCGGTTATCTGGGGAAAGACAAAAAATGCATTTTTTCCATGGGATGCGTAGGACACGGCGTGTCCATGACCACAACCAACGGTCAGGCCATCGCCGAGATGATTGCAGGCCGCGAAACCTTTCGCACGGACATGTTTTTTGTCGGCAGAAAAACCTTTCCCTGGCCTTCGGATATGATATCATACGGCGTTTCCCACGCCATCCGGGGATTTATGAAGTTGGAAGACAGGCTGTATTATAAATGACCGAATCACCTGAAAAAAAAGATGTAAGTCTTCAGCGGCGTAACCGCCGGCGACGGGGGAAGGACCGGATTTGCCATTGCTGCGGGCAGGCGCCACCCTTCTGCTGGACTTGTCGGTGCGGCCTTGCCATCTGCCAGAACTGCATGGCCAAGAATGTCTCGAATCTCTCCTGCAACGGCATTACCTGGAGCTGTCCGGACTGCGGGGGGCAGAACGGTTTCGGAAACCAGTAGCGGGTCATTCCTGTTATTTGAGAAATAATTATTAACCAAGACAAGGAGGAAACAATGGCGGAACCGGAAGAAATGTGGCAGTGCCAGACACAAAGCTGCGGGTATATTTTTAACCCGGACAAAGGGGACCGGAAAGGGAAAATCGAAAAAGGCACGGAGTTTGAAGATTTGCCGGAGGACTGGAAATGCCCGGTATGCGGGGCGTCCAAAAAAGCGTTCCGCAATCTTGGGGCAAAGTAGGGATCTCCTGGTTTACCCATTCGATGGGTTTTAGCTGGATTTGTTATGAGGCCGCATACCCGGTCGGGATACCCCAACCGGATATGCGGCTTTTTTAATTCGTAATTATTTAAAATCCATACACCAGCGTCAACCCGGTTTGCCGGTCTGTCTTTTCACTGTCAACCGGCGGACTGGAATCATGCCGCAGGGTAAAACTGGCTTTCATGGCAAGGGCCCCCACAATCTGGGCCGTGATGGCGGAAACCGATTTGGTGATGGTGGTATCCTTGCCTGTTTCAACACTCACATCCTGCTGGAAGTCCGATTTTTCGGATAATTTCAGCTTATACATGCCGGACAGCCTTGCAATGGCTTCTTCGCCGTCGTCACCGTCACCGGGTTCCCGGATGGAACTGAAGCGGTAACCGGGGCCGGCTTCAAGTTCAAGGGTCATGCGGTCGTTTTTGATCAGCCGGCGGCCATAGCCGACATTAAAGACGGTCTGGTAGTAATAGCCGCTGAAATAATCATACGTGTATTCGCCAAGCAAAAACAAATAGCTGGCATCATTTATATTATAGCCGGTTTTATTTGAACCCATGTATTTTTCAGCCGAAGTGACCATATCGGTTTCCCCTGCCTCGTCTTCTTGTTCTGACGAATTATAGACGGCCTCGAAGGCGGTTTTGTTAAACCATGCGGGCTTCGTATAATCCAGGGTCAGTTTGCTGTTAAGGGACTCGGAATTGGTATTGCCGCCGGTCATTAAAAATCCGATTTCCCCGGCCCCTGTCCACGGTCCCTTGTCTTCAACCTTGGCGGCGTCTTCCGCATAGACATTGCTGAAAATAGATGAGAGAAATATCGCCATTAGCAGAATGTTCTGAATCTTTTTCAATTTGAACCTCCTTCTCAAATATCAGATTATTTCAATTTTTGATTATTTCAATTCCGATGTGCAGTTTGGGCAGCGGGTGGCCTTGATGGGTATGGCGGAAAAACACCTCGGGCAATCTTTTGTGGTAGGCGCTGCCGAAGGCTCCGGTTTTTGGAACTGAAGCTTGTTGATCGCCTTGATCAGCATGAACACCGCAAAGGCAACAATCATAAAACTGATGACGGCGTTTATAAAAAGGCCCACGTTCATGGTCACCGCACCTGCGGCCTTGGCAATCGATAAAGTTGCGTAAGGACCGGCGGTTGCCCCTTGTTTTAAGGTGATAAACAGATCGGAAAAATCCACGCCGCCTAAAAGCAGCCCGATGGGCGGCATCAGTACATCATCCACCATGCTTTTGACGATGGTGCCGAATGCCCCGCCGATGATGATACCAACAGCCATGTCAACCACATTGCCTCTCATTGCAAATGCTTTGAATTCTTTGAACATTTGTCAGCCCTCCTTTTAATGTTGTTATGGTTTATTTTGTTGAAACAGATGAATGTCCTGCCGGGGAACCGGCGGTTTGATATTTTCCGCGTCGAACCGCTTTTTGACGGTTTCCATCATGTCGAAATAGGCATCCCAGTAATCATCCGCTTTTACCCAGGGCCTGCAGAGGATGTTCACGCGGCCATTCCCGGCCTCGCCAACAGCGATCTGGGGAGCGGGGTTTTCGAGCAGCCGGTTGTCGGACTTGATCAGATCAAGCAGTGTGCGCTTGGCCTTGTCGATATCCTCGTTGTATGCAATGGCAAACGCCATGTCGATGCGCCGGGTTCCCTGGGTTGCGTAGTTGGTAATGTTGTCTCCGGTGATTTTGGCATTGGGCACGATGATGGTTTTGTTGTCCGGGGTCGTCAGAATGGTGGTGAATATCTGGATCTCCTTGACGGAACCTGCCACTCCCGCGCCTTCAACATAATCCCCCACTTTGAATGGGCGAAAAATCAGCATCAATACGCCTGCCGCGAAATTGGACAATGATCCTTGAAGGGCCAAACCCACGGCAAGACCGGCGGCGCCGAGAACTGCGATAAACGAAGTGGTCTGAATGCCGAGTTGCCCAAGAGCCGCGATAACCACAAAGGCGATCATGGCGATATATGACAGGTGCACGGTAAAGGAAATCAGGGTTTCGTCCACCTTGGCCTTGCGCATGGCCGTGTCAATCAGGTTCTTCAATCCAATGGCCACCCACCGACCGATGATGAATATCGCAATAGCCGTGACCAGCTTGACCCCGAATTCCGCGCCAAGGGTCGTCAGTTTTGCGATCAGTTGCTGGATGTGTTCAATGGTTAAATATTTTTCCATAGCATCTTCCTCCCGGTCAAAACGTTCATGGTTGAAAACAGAGTTTAGGATTGATTAGCATGTGGGGCCAGATGGTGTCAAATTGTGTTAAATGATGAATGATGAATGATGAATGATGAAAAAAAAGACAGCTTTCTCATCATTCATCATTTAGTTTATCCCTTGAAAACAACAAGGGAAGCCGATATGTTATCTTCACCTTACCCGTCTATGATTAAAAGCGCCCGGCATGTTGAGCGGTCCTTTATTTTTTTTGGCTTTCATACTGAATTTATGGCCGTTTTATTCTATCCCGCAAACCGCAAACAAGGATTTTCAAATGGATGACAAGTTCACCCTGGAAAAGTTGAAAAAAAGAGTTCAGGAACTGGAAGCGGCTGAAGTGGAAAGAAAAAAAATAGAGGAAGCGCTGCTTTCGGAGAATGAGTTCAATCGGCTGGTCATATCGAATGTCGCTCAGGGGATCTGTGTGTGCTGTGGAATTCAGGACTTCCCCTATGTTCGTTTTAGTATCTGGAATGAATGCATGGCCATGATAACCGGCTATACCATGGCGGAGATCAACCGCCTGGGCTGGTATCAAAGCATGTATCCCGATCCGGAGGTTCAGGAGCGCGCCATTCAGCGCATGCAGAGCATGCGTGAAGGTGATGATATTCAGGGGGAAGAATGGGAGATTGTTCGTGCTGACGGGCAAAAGAGACAATTTCTCATTACAACCCGCCTTTGCACCGGCATGAAGAGTGATCCGCAGGTTCTGGGGGTGATGACCGACATCACCGAAAGCAGGCAGGCCGAAGCTGCGTTGCGGGAGAGTGAAGAAAAGTACCGCTTAATCGCAGAAAACATGTCGGATGTCATTTCCATGCTGGACATGAACCTTCGGTTTACCTACATCAGTCCGTCCATCAAACGTCTAAGCGGCTTCACGGTTGAGGAGTCTATGCGGCTATCCATTGAAGAGCTAATGATGCCGGAAGCTTATAAAAAAGTCATGAAAGCCTTTGAAGAAGAAATACTCTTGGAAGCATCAGGAACCGCAGACCCATCCAGAACCCGTATCATTGAATTTGAACAATACTGTCAGGACAATTCCATGGTCTGGGTGGAGGCCGCTTGTTCATTCATCCGTGATAAAAATCAGGTGCCCACAGGGTTGCTCATCATTAGCCGGAATATTGCCGAACGCAAACGGGCGGAAGCCGAGCGTGAAAGGCTGATGGCCGCCATTGAACAGGCCGGTGAGGTCATTGTGATAACTGATGTCAATGGGAAAATTCAATATGTCAACCCGGCCTTTGAAGGAGTCTCAGGTTACAAACGGGAGGAGGCAATCGGGCTAAATCCCCGCATATTGAAGAGCGGCCGTCAGGACGCGTTATTTTACCGGCAGTTATGGGACACCATCTCTTCCGGCAAAACCTGGTCCGGCCGCATGGTCAACAGGAAAAAAGACGGATCGCTCTATACGGAAGAAGCCACGATTTCGCCGGTGTTTGATGCCGAAGGCCGGATCACCAATTATGTGGCGGTCAAGCGGGACATCACGGAGCATCTCAGGCTGACGGACCAGTTTCAACAGGCCCAGAAAATGGAATCCGTGGGCCGCCTGGCGGGCGGTGTGGCTCACGACATCAACAACATGATGGGCGTGGTCCTCGGATTTACGGAACTGGCCCTGGAAAAGGTGGACCCGGCTGACCCCCTCTATGCTGATCTTTCCGAAGTGTATAAGGCCGCAAACCGCTCTACGGGAATTGTCCGGCAGTTGCTGACATTTGCCCGCAAACAGATCATCTTTCCCAAAGTCCTCGACATGAACGATACCGTGACGACCATGCTCAAGATGCTGCGGCGGCTCATCGGCGAGAACATCAATCTCACTTGGCGGCCGGGCGCCGGGGTGTGGCTGGTCATGATGGACCCGTCCCAGATCGATCAGATCCTTGCCAACCTGTGCGTTAATTCCCGTGACGCCATTACTGATGTGGGCAAGGTCACCATCGAGACGGAGAACGTTGTCATTGATGAGGCCTGCTGCTCGGATCAGCCGTATTTTGTGCCCGGTGAGTATGTGAGGCTTACTGTGAGCGATACCGGCTGCGGTATGGACAAGGAAATACGGGAACAAATATTCGAACCGTTTTTCTCGACCAAGGAGATTGGCAAAGGCACCGGGCTTGGACTGGCCACGGTTTACGGCATCGTCAAGCAGAACAACGGCTTTATCAATGTTTACAGTGAACCGGGACAGGGCACGGTTTGCTCGATTTATCTGCCCCGGTATATGGACGGAGAAGAGCAGGCGCAGGCGGAAGGACCGGCAGAGCATTCGACGCGGGGCCACGAAACCATTCTGCTGGTGGAAGACGAGCCGGCCATTTTGAAAATGACCACGAAAATGCTTGAAAAGATGGGCTACGTTGTGCTGGCGGTATGCACTCCGGGCGAGGCCATCCGCGTGGCCCGGGAGCGCAAAGGTGAAATCCACCTGCTCATGACCGATGTGATCATGCCCGAAATGAACGGCCGGGACCTGGCCAAAAACCTTTTGTCTCTCTATCCGAATCTCAGTCGCCTGTTCATGTCAGGCTACACCGCCGATGTCATCGCCCATCACGGTGTCCTGGATGCAGGTGTGCATTTTATACAAAAACCTTTTTCTTTAAAAGACCTGGCCGCCAAAATCAGGGCATCTCTGGATAAATGACGAATCGTAAACAAGGATTTTCAAATGGATGAAAGCGTCACCCTGGAAAAATTGAAAAAAAGAGTTCAGGAACTGGAACTGGTTGAGTCTGAAAACAAAAGACTGAAAGCAGAACTGAAAGAGAACCAGGAAAAATTCCGTTTAATCGTGGAAAACACGGCTGAAACCATATCGATCCTGGATATGAATCTGCGCTTTATCTATGTCAGCCCGACCATCTTGAGCCTCCGCGGATTTACGGTTGAGGAGGTGATCGACCAGACCCTTGAACAGATCCTGACTCCTGAATCCCTGAATCTCAGTATGGCTGTTTTTGAAAAAGAGATGCAACTGGAAGCATCCGGAACGGCTGATCCAGGCAGAGTGAACATCTTGGAACTTGAAGAATACCGGAAAGACGGCTCGATTATCTGGGTGGAGGTCAGCTTTTCCTTTTTGCGTGATAAGGACCGCAACCCTGTCGGGATTCTTACCCTGTCCCGGGATATCACCAAACGCAAGCAGGCGGAGGTCGATCTCCAGATCTTCAAGGATACGGTGGAAAACTCGTCGAACGTCATTGGAATGGCGACGCCGGAAGGAAAGCATTTTTATCAGAACGCGGCGTTCGATGCTCTGTTTGGTTCTATTGGCGATAATCCGTCTTCCGTATATGTGGATAAAGCGGTCGCCGAGAAAATGTTCCAAACGATCAAGGCCGGGGGGCGTTGGGACGGAGAAGTCAAAATGCTCGCCAAAGACGGGAGTGTGCGGGATATTCTGCTCAGGGCCTATGCCAACAAGGACAGTGGCGGCCACGTTACCGGTCTTATCGGTATCCACACAGACATTACCGAGCGTAAGCGGGCCGAGGAAGAATCGAACCGGCTTGCGGCCGTGGTTAGGCACAGCCGGGAGCTTGTAAGCCTGGCAACACCGGATGGCATGATGGTATTTCTCAATGATGCCGGGAAAAAGATGCTGGGTATTTCCGAAGACAAGATCGCGGAAACCCATATTTTGACGGTCATGCCCGAGCATCTTCACGAAAAAGCCCGGAAGGAGGTGTTTACCGCCATTGTTAAGAACGGATTCTGGGAAGGCGACCTTCAATACCTCAATCTCAAAACCGGCGGATTGATCGATGCGCATGCTATCGCGTTCCGGATCGATGACCCGGCAACCGGTGAGATGCAATTCCTGGCCAACGTTTCGCTGGACATCACCCAGCGCAAGCGGATGGAGGAATCCTTGCGTGAGAGTGTTGCCCGGTTTAAAGCCCTTTTCAACGCCACCTCGGATTCGGTGATTTTGATCGACCCGGACGGCACGATTCTCGACCTGAACGATAATGCGGCGCAGCGGCGGGATGTGGGCAAGGGCACCATGCTGGGTCGGAGCTTGTTTGATTTTTTGCCCCCCGAGGCTGCGGCTGTGCGCCGGGAGGCGGTTGAGCGGATCTTGAACGAACGGAAACTGGTTCAATATGAGGAAGCGCGCGGCGATAAACATTACAGTGTAAGGCTTTTCCCCGTTATGGATGATATGGGAAAGGTCGTTCAGGTGGCCAGTTTTTCCCACGATATCACCGAGAGCAGGCTTGGGGAGGAGGCGCTGCGGGCAAGTGAAGAACGTTTCAGGACAATGTTTAATGAAGCGCCCATGGGCATTGCTTTGGTGGATTCCCTGACGGGAACGATTTATGAAGTGAATCCCATGTTTGCCAGGATCGTGGGCCGCACCATGGAGAGTCTGGTCAATATTGACCGCATGAGCATCACCCATCCTGACGATGTGCAGGAAGATCTGGATAAGATGGCGCAAATGAATGCCGGACAAATCCCCGGATTTCAGATGGAAAAACGCTATCTCCATCCCGATGGCACGGCGGTTTGGGTCCATATAACCATTGCCCCGTTGAAAATCGATAGCCAGGTATGGCCGCTCCACCTCCGCATGATTGAAGATATCACCCAGCGCAAGCGGACTGAGGAGGAGAGACTTAAACTCGAAGCCCAGTTCCAGCAGGCCCAGAAAATGGAATCGGTGGGCAGGCTGGCAGGCGGCGTGGCCCACGATTTTAACAACATGCTGAGCGTGATCATCGGGTTTACGGAACTGGCCATGGACAAGGCGGGATCGTCCCAGCCGATTCTTGCCGATCTTGGTGAAATTATGAAGGCCGCCACTCGCTCCGCCGACCTGACTCGGCAACTGCTGGCATTTGCCCGCAAGCAGGCCATCACGCCCAAAGTTCTTGATCTGAACCAGACCGTGGGAGGCATGATCAAGATGCTGCGGCGGCTTATCGGGGAGGATATCGACCTCATTTGGAAACCGGGGGCGGATCTGTGGCAGGTCATGATGGATCCGTCACAGATCGACCAGCTTCTTGCCAATCTGTGCGTCAATGCCCGGGATGCCGTCGCCGATACGGGAAAAGTGGTCATCGAGACGAAAAATGCGACTTTCGATGCAACCTACTGTTCGGAAAATCCGGACTGTCTTCCCGGCGAGTATTTGCGGCTATCCGTCAGCGACAACGGGTGCGGCATGGATAAGGCAATGCTGGGACAGATTTTCGAGCCGTTTTTCACTACCAAGGAGATGGGAGCAGGCACGGGACTTGGTTTGGCCACAGTTTATGGCATCGTCAGGCAAAACAACGGCTTCATAAACGTATACAGCGAACCGGGACAGGGAACGACCTTCACCATTTATCTGCCCCGGTATGCGGGTAAGGCCTGGCAGATGCAGAAGGATGGCCAGGCGGAACCTCTCGAACGCGGTAGCGAAACCATTCTGTTGGTGGAAGACGAATCGGCTATCCTGGAAATGGTTGCGAGCATGCTTGAAATGCATGGTTACACAGTGTTGGCGGCAAACACGCCGGGCGAAGCCATTCGTTTGGCCAGGGAACATGCCGGAGAAATTCACATGCTTATGACCGACGTGGTGATGCCCGAAATGAATGGCAGGGATCTGGCCAAAAACCTGCTGTCCCTCTATCCGGACCTCAAACGCCTGTTTATGTCCGGCTACACCGCCGATGTCATCGCCCACCACGGGGTGCTGGACGATGGCGTTCAATTTATACAAAAACCTTTCACCATTAAGGAGCTGGCCGTCAAGGTCAGGGAAACGCTTGAAAAATGATGAGTGATGAGTGATGAGTGATAAATTTCACCGCGAAAGAACACAAGAATCACAAAGAAAAGCAGCAATGATTAAATTTTTTTTCGCGTTCTTTGTGATCCTTCGCGATGAATTCATTATTCCGAAGATAACAATTGCAATCCGTTATTATAGATAAAATTCCCCTCCCCAATTTAAACGAAAAGCTCCCTTCCTCCAAATCTTAGATGGCTTCATTTGTTTCATGAAGAATTCTACCGCGACATTCCGGATTCAATCAAAAATTTTGGCGTAAGTTTTGCAAATATTTTAATTAGTCACCGGCGTTTAGAACCTGACCATTGTTTCCATCCATCAGCAGATGGCGATGAGAGGTATGAAGATAAATTTCCGGAATAATTCTCCATTCCTCTCTGGCATTCCTTGATTTTTTAACCACAGGATCAACTTATTTCAGGAGGACATATGGCAGCTTCAGGCAGAAACGGTTCCAGCGATAAAGCGGACAGTTATCGCCCCGGCATGTACCATGAAACCATGCCGAAAGTATATGATATCATTGAAGGTGCATTCCGGGAGTGGAAAAAGGAAAAACAAATTTTCCCTAAGAATCTGCCCCTGATTTGCATTTCGAGAAAAATCGGTGTCGGATCTTATGAAATTGCGGAAATGGTGGCGAAAAAAATCAATTATCGGGTGTATGATCGTGAAATTCTGGAATATCTGATCAATACCAAAGACGTTGATCAAACCATCAGGGAATTTCTTGATGAGCGCTGTCCCAGCGGGCTTGAAACCCTGCTGGCAAAGATTTTAAGGGAAACGGTGTTTAAAAGTGAAAATACGAAGCTCTTATTTAAAGCTATTTTCACCATTGCCAATTTGGGTCCGACGATTTTCGTGGGCAGGGGTGCGCATCTAGTATTGCCCAGAGACCGTGTGCTGGCAATCCGGCTGACATGCAGCAACGAATACCGGAGCCGTCGGCTGGCCCGGATACTCGGGATTTCCGAAACCTCAGCCTCCTTGCGCCTTGCCCACCTGGACATTGAACAGAAAAGTTTTTTTAAAAACGTTTATAATCTGAAAACCGCGCCCAAGGAAGAATTCGATATGATTCTGTATATGGATCATTTTAAAAACCCGAATGCGGTTGCGGGAATCATTGTTTCGGCTTTTGAGAATAAGTTCGGTGTCAATTTGTCAACCGGAGGCAGAGACGCCGGTTAACGCATAATGTTTTTTTACACGGTGTAAAAAAATCCGGCACCATGGCTGCACGTGAACGGTGTTTAGTTTAATGGACAGTCCCCACTACTTTTTGGAGGTGTAAAAATATTCGGTAATCTTTGTCTGCGGTAAATGTTGCTTTTTACGGGACCATTAACATGAACGGTCAAAAAGTGAGGTGACAGGATGAAAGAAATTACTCGGCGGGAATTTCTCTGGATTTCAGGCGGAACAGTCGCAGGTATTGCGCTCAGCGGCTGTCTGGGGGTTGACATGCAACCGGTGCGTGAATCCGTGTCGGGTCTGCGTATCCTCCATGCCCGGCAGACCACAACGATTTGTCCCTATTGTTCCGTCAGCTGCGGCATCATTGTCCACACTTCCGATGGGAAGGTGATCAATACCGAAGGTGATCCGGACCATCCCATCAATGAAGGGGCGCTGTGCAGCAAAGGGATGTCCGTGTATCAGCTTTCCCACAACAACATTAACCGGCTTACCAAACCTCTTTACCGCGCCCCTTACGCCACCGAGTGGGAAGAGTTGTCATGGGATGATGCGCTGGAAAAAATCGCCCGGCGGATGAAGGAAACCCGAGACAATACTTTTGAAATTCAAAATACAAAAGGCGAAATCGTTCATCGCACCCTGGGGATGGCGTCCCTGGGAAGCGCAGCCATGGATAACGAAGAGTGTTATCTGTATCAGAAAATGCTGAGAAGTCTGGGGTTTGTCTATATCGAACATCAGGCCCGTATCTGACATTCCGCAACTGTAGCGGCTCTGGGAGAGTCGTTCGGACGCGGCGCAATGACGAACCACTGGATTGATCTTGCCAACAGTGACTGCATTCTGGCCATGGGGAGCAACCCGGTTAAAAATCATCCCATTTCCTTTAAATGGATGATGAAAGCCGTTGACAGAGGGGCGACCCTCATCAGCGTGGATCCCCGCTATACCCGTACGTCGGCCAAGGCCCACCTGTATGCCCCCTTACGCTCCGGCAGTGATATCGCCTTCCTGGGCGGCATGATCCGCTATATCCTGGAAAACAATCTCTATTTTGAGGAATATGTCCGGGAATATACCAATGCGCCTTTTCTGATTAATCCGGATTTTCAGCTCACGGCGGAAAATGACGGAATTTTCTCGGGGTTTATCGGGACCAAAACCGATGAGGGCTATGTAGACGGCAAATATGATAAAACCTCATGGTCCTATCAGAAAGATGCCAATGGTGCGGTTCTGAAGGACCCGACGCTCAAAAATAAAAATTGTGTATTCCAACTCCTGAAAAAACACTATTCCCGCTATACGCCGGAGGTGGTTTCTCAAGTTACCGGCACACCGCTTGATAAACTGATGCCGGTTTATGAGGCATACAGCAAAACAGGCAGGCCGGATAAAAGCGGCACCGTCATGTATGCCATGGGCTGGACCCAGCATACAGTGGGTACCCAGAACATCCGGGCCATGTGTATCATTCAACTGCTCCTGGGCAATATGGGAATGGCCGGCGGCGGCGTGAACGCGCTTCGGGGAGAATCCAACGTTCAGGGTTCCACCGATCACGGCCTTCTGTATCATATCCTCCCGGGATATCTCAAAACGCCGAAAGCTTCACAGCAGAACTACGCCGATTATGTCACGGCCAGCACCCCGGTCAGTTCCGATCCCATGAGCGCCAACTGGTGGCAGAATTATCCCAAATATTCAGCCAGTCTGCTGAGGGAATTCTTCGGCCCCGAAGTTCCGCTGGCGGACGCCTACACCCTGTTGCCCAAAATGGAGGACGCAGACAATTATTCCTGGCTGATGATATTCGACAAGCTCTACCAGAATAAAATATCCGGGCTTCTGGCCTGGGGGCAAAATCCCGCTTGCAGCGGCGCCAATGCCAACAAAACCCGGCAGGCCATGACGAATCTGGACTGGCTGGTGAATGTGAACCTGTTCGACAATGAAACCGGCTCTTTCTGGAAAGGGCCGGGAATGGATCCGGAAAAAATTAAAACCGAAGTGTTCATGCTGCCCTGTGCCGTGTCGTTTGAAAAAGAAGGCAGCCTGTCCAACAGCGGCAGATGGATGCAGTGGCGGTATAAAGCATCGGAACCGCCTGGAGACGCAAGGTCTGATGCGGATATTATGTCGGATTTGTTTTGCCAGATCAGAAAACTTTACCAAAAAAAAGGCGGGGCGTTTCCTGACCCCATTCTGAAGCTCAAGTGGAATTATGGCCCGGAGGAAGACAACGGCAGGCTGCGCCATATAGATCCTCACAGGGTGGCAAAAGAAATCAACGGGTATTTCCTGGAAGACAAGATCATAGGTGGGAAGCAATACAACAAGGGAACTCTGGTGCCGAGTTTTCTTCTGCTTCAGGATGACGGCTCCACTTCCAGCGGAAACTGGCTGTACTGCAATTCTTATACGGAAGAAGGCAATATGGCGGCCAGGCGGAACAAAAGCGATCCGTCCAGAATCGGATTATACTCCGGATGGGCCTGGTCCTGGCCCCTCAACCGCCGGATTATCTATAACCGCGCATCTGTTGATAAAAACGGGAAACCCTGGGCCCCTGAAAAACCCGTTATTGAATGGCATTTGAATGTATGGCGGGGCGATGTGCCGGACGGTCCATGGCCCCCTTTGTCCAAGGGCGAGAAATCCCGACATCCTTTTATTATGCTGCCCGAAGGTCTCGGCAAAATATTTGGCCCCGGCCTTGCCGACGGACCGTTTCCGGAACACTATGAGCCGCTTGAGAGTCCCCTTGAAAAAAATCCCTTATCTCCGCAATTCGTGAATCCGGCCCTTAAACGCTATGATCGTGGCGGTGACGGTGATCAGATGAATCTGAGGGCGTCTTTTAATCCGAAATTTCCCTTTGTATGCACGACATACCGGCTGGGCGAGCACTGGCAGACCGGCGTCATGACCCGATGGACGCCGTGGCTGGCGGAACTGGAGCCGGCCATGTTTGTTGAAATCGGTGAAGTCCTGGCAAAGGAACTGGGGATCAGTAACGGTGAAACCGTCATTGTTGAATCTGCCCGGGGAGCGCTGGAGGCCGTCGCCATTGTCACGATACGGTGGGAACCCTTTACTGTCATGGGAAAAACCATTCACCAGGTTGGCGTTCCATGGCATTACGGCTGGGCCACCACAGCGGAAAGAAATTATCACGCGAAGGACAAAAAACCTGAAATTTTTACCTTCGGCGATACGTCCAATCTGCTGACACCCAACATCGGCGATGCCAATACCATGATCCCTGAGAGCAAGTGCTTCATGGTGAACGTTAAAAAAAAAGCGTAAGGGGGGATTCTCATGGATAACATGGCAATATATATCGACATCTCAAAATGCACGGCTTGCCGGTCCTGCCAGGTTGCCTGCAAGAACTGGAACCAGTTAAAAGCGGAACAAACACAAAACCGCGGGTCACATGAGAATCCGCCGGATTTGTCTGTTCAGACCTGGAATCGCATCCGATGGATTGAAAACCATAAAAACGGGAAAATATCCTGGACCTTTTTCAGTGATCGCTGCCGGCATTGCGACCCGCCGGACTGCAAGTATATCGCCGACACGTTTGTGGAAGGGGCTGTGATCAAGGACAGCAGCGGGGCGGTTCTGTTTACGGAAAAAATTAAAGACATTGATCCTGATGAAATACTGTCCGCCTGTCCTTATAATATACCGCGATTTGACGAGGCAACCCGGATGTTTTTCAAATGCAGTTTCTGTTCCGACAGAATTCCTTACGGCCTGCCGCCTGCCTGTGTAAAAGCCTGTTCAACGGGGGCTTTGAACTTTGGCGAAAAGGCAAAAATGCTTCAACTGGCCCGGGATCGGATAAAGCAGCTTGCAAATGACGCGGTACTGTATCCGGGCGAGGAATATAATACATTCTGGGTGTTGCCGGATAAGGGGCTGCTGCAATCCATATAACCTTAAAACAAAAAAGGATGTGTCATGTCAAATCATGTGCTTGGAAAAAACCAGAACAGAAAAGAAAATCTTAAAAAAAGAACCGGGCTGCTGCATCAAATGAAGGCTGAAATGCCCCAATATAAAGAGCTTCTGGACTTTTATGAGCCGGTGCTGGAGGAAAGGAAAAAATTCAAATCCGCATTAAGAGAATCGCTGCACCCGAATATCGCGGATGATCCAGGTTATTATCAGTTGCAATTGGAAAAACATATCCCCCTGGTTGCTAAAACCGATGTCCAGTTTGACAATAAGGTAATGATTGACCATTTAATTAAGCTCTTACAGATTCTGAGAGCAAGAACCCAAAACGTGCCAGGCATTTTTTTAGATCGAATCACCCGGAACAAAAATTTCAGCTTTGAGGCGATATTTAATGAAAGTTTTTTGTCAGACGCGGCCTCCACTTCCAAAGAATCCATGCCCGCAGAGCTAATAGACTTTCTGGTCAATGAAATGATTAACCCGGTTCTCGAAATTTATGCTGAAAAAATAAGGGATCAGATTGAGTTGAGGACTTGGGACAGAGGCATTTGCCCGGTTTGCGGCGAGAAACCTGCTCTGGCCGCGTTAACGAAAGATGAGGGGAAGAGGATTTTAATCTGTTCGTCCTGCAGCACCGAGTGGAAATTTTCCCGGATCAAATGCCCGTATTGCGGGAACCACGATCAGCAGCAGATGTCTTATCTGTTAATAGAAAAAGACGAAAAATACCGCATTGAACTGTGCGACGGATGCAGACGCTATTTAAAGACCATTGATTTGCGAAAAACAACCCATGATGTTTGTTACGACATCGAAAATATTATTACGTGCCATCTGGATATCATTGCTCTTAATAAGGGATATTCAGACAGATATCCATTGGCGCCGCCAGCCGTTCAATGTGAAAGTCGCAATTTTATCCATTAATTTAATTCTGAAGCGGGAGATCATATGACGGATTTCAAATCATCCGGTAGTGCTGATAATGAAAGCAGAGATTACGTTCCGGGAATGTATCACAAGGAAAAACCGAATATTCAAGAGCGGATTGAGAAGGTTTTCAACGACTGGCAACTGGTGCGAAAATTAGGAAAATCAGAAGCGAAGAAACAGTTTCCGGTGATCTGTTTTTCGCGGAAAATCGGTGTTGGTGCGCTTGAAGTTGCTGATATTCTATCAAATAAAATTGGATATCACGTGATTGATCGGGAAATTATGGAATACCTGGCAAGCCGGAAGGGCGGGGATGATGGGCTTGCGGAATTAATTGATGAACATTGCCTCAGCGAAATGGAAGATATTTTTGCCATGCGTTTTGGCGTGAAATCGTATGCCCAAAACGAGTATTCCCTGCTGCTGTTTCGCGCCATATTTTCTTTTGCGGCGCTTGGACCCGCGATTTTCGTCGGCAGAGGCGCTCACCTCATATTGCCGCGGGAACAGGTTCTTGCCGTCAGGCTGACATGCAGCAATGCTTTCCGAATGACCCGAATTGCAAGAATGCTTAACATTTCCGAATTTGATGCGTTTTCACGGTTAAAAGAGCTCGATGAAGAGCAACAGCGGTTTTTCAAGAGAGTATACAATATTGAGGAAGGCGCTCCTGAGGAATATGACATCACCATTAACCGTGATTTTTTCAGAGATCCTGTTCAGATAGCTGAAACTGTAAAAACCGCATTTTTTCAGAAATTCGGCTGCCAGGCTGCCGTTAGTTCATGCTAAAAGTAGAATAATCGTACAGGTTCAGAGGATAACGATTATATCCTAACCAAGCCAATTTAAATTTGGTTTTTGTTCTTTGAAAAATAAATCTATTGCATCCACCAATAATG
>QZKW01000028.1 GCA_003599885.1 Desulfobacteraceae bacterium
AATCAAGGAAAAAAGTGACGCCCTGGGCATTCCGGTGTATTCGGAAGTCAAAATAACCGATGACGCGGGCAATATCCTGGGACGGAATGTGGAAGGCGAAATCTGTTACCGGGGCCTTCAGGTGGCAGCGGGCTATCTCAATAAAGCCAAGGAAACCGAAGCGTCGTTTTTGTCTGATGGATGGCTGCGGACCGGAGACCGGGGCTTTATTGATGAAGAGGATTTCGTCCATTTTTCCGGCAGGATCAAAGACCTGATCGTGGCTTCCGGATACAATATCGCACCGAAGGAGATCGAGCACGTGCTGTATCTCCATCCGGCGGTTGAGGAAGTGGTGGTGGTCAGTCATCCGGATCCCTACCGGGGAGAAACGGTCAAGGCGGTCATCTCGCTGAAGCTGGATTATATGGGCAAAGTTACGGAAAAAAACATCATCGATTTTTGCAAGGAGCATCTGGCATCATATAAAGTTCCGAAAATAATTGATTTCCGGGATATTCTGCCCAAGAGTCCGGTGGGGAAAATCATGCGGCGCCAACTCTGAAAAGTCCGGATCAGACCCGCTAACTTCGTTGTCAAACGGCTCAAACTGCTCACATAAACAACTATGCTGCGCTTTTTCGCCGGTTTCCGCCTTGTTATCAGGTTTGATCCGGACTTTTCAGATAGACTTCAGGAAATATCAGATCCCCAGAATCATCCGGCGCAGCATTTTATGGAACATTTTCTCGAATGCCGACAGCGACAGGGTGATGTCATCCTCCTGATTTTTCATCCGGCACCGCCGGCCGATGGTAAATAAAAACCGGACGATTGCGGCAAGGTGCGGGCCGGCCAAAGTCTTGCCGGTGGTTTGCAGGGAAACGGAAATCTCTCTTGCCGGGTCGGCCCAGCAAAAAATATTCATAAACCCGATATGGCCGAAAGCGGATTCCGTATACGGGCCCCACATGCCTACCGGTGACGCGCCCAGCATGAGGCCTGCGCTGTAGCGCATGGGAACCACCATGGTGCCGTCAAACCACATTTTTGCCGCAGGCGCAACAGCGCGGCTGACGGTTTCCGGCTGGAAAATCCGTTTGCCGTTCAGCTCACCGCCATCCAACAGAACCTGAAAAAACTGCGACATTTCATCTGCGGTGGCCACCAGATTGGCCGCCGGAATAATGGCCCGCATAAACCGGGGCTCGTTTGAAATCTGCACCACTTCCCCCCATGATGCGCTCAATGCCCGTTTGGCGATGGCGGAAACCGGAAAAACCAGAGGAAACCCGGTATCATAGTTTTTCGCCACCTTTGGAATGTCTTCTTCCGGAACCCCATAATTAAAATACCGGAACCCCAGAGGCTTTTGAACGGATTCGCGCAGCATTTCCCGGATGTCCTTTCCCGTCACCCGCCGGATGATTTCCGCCAGAATCGTGCCGCCGGTTATGGCGTGATACGCCATATGCCCGCCGTCCTTAGACTTGGGTTTTATGCCGCAGATCAATTTCACGAACGCGTCATGATCGAACAAAATATCCGGATTTGCGCCGGCAGGCGGGGCCGGAACCCCGCCATGATGGGAAAGAATGTGGTCGATGGTGATTTTGTATTTGCCCAGAACCGCAAATTCCGGAATGTAACTCACCACCGAATCGGACAGGGAAACCTCTCCCCGCTCGGCCAGCAAATGCATCATAATGGCCGTGATCGCCTTGGAGGCCGAATACTGGCAGACCGGTGTGTCCGGAGTCATGAGGATTTTCCGGTCATCCGGCCCGTCCGTGGCGTTTCCGGGGGGTCCGTTGCCGTGGCTGTGGCCAATGGCCCGGTTCAGTATTTTTTGCCCATACCGTCTCATGCAAAACGAAAGGCCCGGATAAACGCCTGTCCGGTAAAGATTTTCCACACTCTCCCAGATGGCGTCCACATCCTGCCGGGTCATTCCGGCAAGGCCCGGGTCTGCTTCATCTGCCGGATCATAAGTGATCAGGGGGGTTAGATCCTCGGGAACCGTAATGGTTCGAAGGGCTTTGGACACAAGGGCGTCGATGATTTTCATAAGAGGTTGATTCTAATATTTAAATTGAGGTTTCGATAAAAAGCGGAATACCTGATGCGAGTCTTCATCATAAATATCTGTTTGTTATTTTGAAATATTTATCCAATTGATTTATTGACCACATGTCGCTATGTTTAGTACCGGTTTTTCAATTCCAATTCAACATTAAACAGGAGGCTTTGGATGAACGCGGTTGAGGTGAAATTCGGCGAATGGATTGAAAAAGGATTTAATCTGTATAAAGCAAATTTCGGGCTTTTGTTTCTGGCGTCCCTGGTGGGCGGCATTCTCAGCGTTGTTTCTTTTTTAATCCTTTCCGGTCCCATGATGGCCGGCATGATCCTGATCTGCCTGAAGCTCCATGACCGGGAAACGCCCCGCCCGGAAATCGGAACCCTTTTCAGGGGATTTGATTTCTTTTTGCAGAGTATTCTGTTTGTTGGGGTCTGGAGTCTCGCCTTGTTTGTGGTTCAGGGTGTATTGACGCTTTTTCCCTGCATCGGCCAGCTTGCCGGGATTTGTCTGTCCATCGCAGCCTGGACGTTTTTGATCTTTGGCCTGTTTTTGATTGTGGATAGGCAAATGGATTTCTGGCCCGCATCGGTGGAGAGTTTCAACGTTGTCAAAACCAATTTCTGGCCGTTTCTCGGCCTGTCCTTTATTGCCGGCATCATCGGAAGTCTTGGCGCGATTCTTTGCGGTATTGGCATTGTGCTGACTTTGCCCATCTATTATTGCATTATCACCGCGGCTTTTCGTGAAGTTTTTAGCGGTAGCGGGCGGCCTGCTGCCTTCACCCCTGTTTTGTCTAAACTCTCCGACGAACAATAGCCGATGAAAAACAGCCGGCCGCCAACGAATGCACTTTTCTGCAAGCGCTGGCGGCCGGATTCTTTCTGGGATGTTCTGGGATTTCATCTGCCGTTTTTTCTGGTCAGCGGTCTGCCGCTTCTGATTGCCCACACGATTAGACTGAACGAACTGCCGCTGGTTCCCTGCCTGTTTATCCAGTATTCCGGCCTGCCCTGTCCTTTTTGCGGATATACGCGGTCTTTTCAGGCCATGGCCGACGGCAATTTTGTTTATGCGTTGAATAATTGCCCCTTGTCCTGCGTCCTGTATCTTGCCTGTTTGTTCATGTTTATCTGGAATGGCGCGGCCATTTTTTCGGGAATGCGGTTTGAGAGGGGAAGGTTCTTGCGGGTCATTTTAAAACAACGGACATGGTTTTTTCTGCTCTGTCTGGTGCTGATGAACTGGGGGTACCGATTGATGTTCGGGCTCAGATAGCACAAGCAGGCTAAAAACCCTTTAGATGAAGTGCTTTATTCCTGAGAAGAGACTTTAACAAAAGTAAGGATTTTTTTTCCGGGAAGGGCAATTGTAAAGGAACTGTTTTCCAGTTTTCCCACCATGATTCCGCCTTCTTTTGTGTTAATTCGCAATTCCTTGTTTTTGACATACCATGTAAACAGCACTTCCCCATCACAGCAGGTCCAGGCGCCTTCCCCGTTTTCCATTAATTCGATATGATTTATCTTCTTCCCGCTTTCCGTGATGTCGACGGCCTGATATTTACCGGCATAATTGTCTATGGAATTACAAGCAAAACCGCCGAACATCAAAAGGCATGCCGCCAATACACGCAAAACAGTTAATTTTTCTGGCTTCAAAATATTTCCTCCCATGCATACATTATAGAGGGACGATCTTGACCGGTTTAAACGAATGCCGGTTGAACAGGTAAATCCGGTCATAGAAAAAAATCTGTACAGTCATGACCAGCCATATAAAATCCTCTATCACTCTTTTCCAGCCAAGGGCTTCCCCGGTGGTGTCAAAACATCCGCAACCGATTTCGATGCCTCTGAACATGGTAGTCAGGATGAAAACAATAAACAGGATGAGAAGGGAACCGACGATAAACGCCGCCGCCTGGGACCTTAAACCGATGATGAGAAACAGCCCGCAGAACAGTTCAATCCAGGGCAGCAGCACAGCCACCAGATTCACCCCCCAGAACGGAATCAGCTGATAGGCGGCCACCGATTCGGCAAACTGGGCGGGGTAGGCGATTTTGCTCATGCTGGCATAAATAAAGATGATCCCGACATAAGTCCTTAGAATAAGAGACAAATATTCGCTGGTCAGAATTTTTTTTGAAAACTCCAGGAATCGATTCATGGCGCTGTTGGGTACCCTTTCCTTTTCCAAAAAGGCAATCCGCCTTCTAAAACCTGAATATTCTTGTGGCCGCGCAGGTACAGTTTGTTGGCCAGCTGAATATCATACAGCCGGCTGATGGTTCTGCCGTAAACAATTATTTTCTGGGACTTGTCCGCGTCGCTGAGCCCCATCATATACATGATATCAAAGACCGCCAGCGGTATGTTGATGGCCCCCGCGATGTGTGTCTGATCATAGAAGTTGGCCGGCATGGCATCCACAAACCGTGCCGTTTTATTATTCAGCTCTCTTACCGCAATCGAAGGCGGCACCATGGAGATGTTGGAATTCAGGGTGATGTTCGGAAAGAGCTTGATTCCGTTGGGATTGGAATGATTAAAAATCAGGGCGCAAAGACAGCTTAAAAAGATAATGATCGCAAAATCAAAAACGGATAATCGTGGGGGTTTGTATTGCCGGCTGTGTTCTCTTTCAATGAGATGGTCATTGTCAATCAGCCAGCACGACATTTGCTTGATCAGGGTCAGCGCAACAACCGGGTAGTTTTTCAGAATCCTGTCAAACTGGTCTTTCGAAAGGGATGTCAGTTGGGCGTCTCCGACAACCGACACATTGGCCGCCCGGGGAGCCCCGGTCAGCAGGGCGATTTCGCCGAAGCTGTCCCCCGGCCCCAAAATCGCCAGCTCCATTTCGATGTTTTCTTTTGTTCTTCTGTAAATCCGGACCGTTCCGGATCGTATCATAAAAAAACTGTCCCCCGGATCTCCCTGCCGGCAAACCATGCACCCGGCAGCAACCGTTTGGTACTCGGCCCGCTGGGCAATTTCGGTGCGGATCTCTTCCGGCAGTTTTTTTAAGATCGGGTGATCGATATCTTTAATGTCGGGTGGAGGTGGTGTCATAGAGTTTGTTCAGTTCATGGAAATGCGTTAAAAAATATACTTACTTTTATTTTCATTTCTGAGAAATAAAGGTCCGGAGAACGTCCAGTATCAAATCCATGTCATCAATCAGTCCTTCGTGCAGGAACAGAACCTTTCCCTTGCTGTCGGTTATGATGATAGACGGGGTTGCGGGATTGCCGAGCCGCTTGTTTATATCCTCTTTCGGATCTGCAACGATTGGAAACTCCACTTTATATGTGTCTTTATACGCATCCACCAGCTTGGTCTCATTGCCAACCGCAATGCCCAGCATTTTCACGTTAGAATTTAATTCCGAATCATTTAAAATGATATTATAAAGCTTGTTCACCCGTGGCGCATTTTTGTGGCATTCCTGGCATAGCGCGCTGAGAATTTCAATCACCACCAGTTTGGAATGAATCTGGCTTAAGGTAAATTCCGGTCCGGCTTCCAAACCGAGATAATCCATCATGTCCGGGTTTAATGCCATATTCATTTTAAAGCTTGGCAGCGGGGCGCCTTCAGAAATCAACCTGGTGGCGCCGGTATTTCCATAGACCGGTGAAATGGTTCCGGCACAGACCGCCATTATTGCCAAAATCAGCACTGGCATACAAAAGCTTTTGATATTCACTGCTTTTCCTCCATGTCAAATGATGCGCAAATTTTCCAAAAACAGCAACTTCTGACTGTTCCGAAAAAGTTAGAATTCGATGGCAAAGACAACGGTTTCAATCAAAGGCGCGACATCCGGGACCGGGATAAGTACGTTTCGTACTTAAAGAAGAGAGGGGTGCAGCGCAACAAAGAAGTCGGCTTTTTACGCAACCGTTATGATTAACCTTTTTCAGCACAGAGAGTTTAATATTATTAACAGAAAAATTCAGCATTTGAAAGGTAAAGATGAAATCATGCTGGCAAATCCGACAGTATAAATTAAAGACCGGATATGAAAGGGAAAAAACAAAAGGGTCCGGCAAAAAGGTTTTTTGCCGGACCCCCGGTTAAACATAGAAATGATCCAATAAGTTACCCGCCGAAGGCCGCTTCCGGCATTTCCACCACCGCTTTGCAGCCGGTTTCAATGGACTGCATTTTGCCGGAGGTGACCGGCAGGATGGTTTGGATAAAAAACCGGGCGGTTTGCACCTGGCCTTCATAGAACGCGGCGTTTTTGTTTTTATTGATGACTTCAAGACGGGCGTCGCCGGTCAAGTCTCCCACCAGGGCCGTGAGCTTGGGCGCAGCCACATTGGCCCTCCACAGCAGCATCCAGCCCATGACCACATCTCCCATCACTTCCAGAAATGTGGCTGCATGGGCAAACGCCACTTTGAAATCGAGCGACATGACTGTTTTTCCCAAATGCATGGCCACGCCGCCCAGGCGGTTAATGACCGTCTCCAGTTGCTCGGCCAGTTCGGCATTGCCGGGGATCTGCTTTCCGGCGGCAATGACCTTCTGAATTTCACCCAGAAATTCCATAAATATGGCGCCTTTTTTCATGCCCATTTTTCTGGCCAGCAAGTCCATGGCCTGAATGCCGTTGGTTCCTTCATAGATGGAATTGATTTTGGAGTCGCGCATGAGCCGTTCCACTGGATAATCCCTGGTGTAGCCGTAGCCGCCATATACCTGCATGGCCAATACCGTGCATTCAAACCCCCGGTCCGTGCAGTAGGATTTGATGATCGGGGTCAGGAGGCCGATAAAATCATCGATCTTTGTTTTTTCCGCCTCATCATCCGTACAGGCCATTTTATCAAACAGGGATGCCACATAATACACAAAGCTGCGCATGCCTTCCGTATGGGCTTTCATCCACAGCAGCATCCGGCGGACATCCGGGTGCCGGAGAATGTTGACGGGCGGAGCGTCTTTGGAAAGCATGTCGGCCAGATCCCGGCCCTGGATTCTTTCTTTTGCGTAATTTACAGCATAAAGATAGGCGCAGGATGCGTTAAACAGTCCCAAGGCGCCGACGCCCAGCCGGGCTTCATTCATCATGTGGAACATGACCCGCATGCCTTTGTTTTCCTCTCCCAGCAACACGCCCCGGCAATTGCCTTTTCCGCCGAAAGTGAGCTGACAGGTGGGGCTGGCGTGGAGGCCCAGTTTTTCCTCAATGCCCGTGCATACCACATCATTGAGTTCTCCCATGGAGCCGTCGTCGTTCACCCATCTTTTCGGCACGATAAACAGGGAAATACCTTTTGTTCCGGCGGGCGCGCCTTCAATCCGGGCCAATACCGGGTGGATGATGTTCTCTGTCAGGTTGTGTTCCCCGCAGGTGATGAAAATTTTGTTGCCGGAGATGGTGTAGGTGCCGTCGTCGTTTTTCTTTGCCGACGTGGTGAGCGCTCCCACATCCGATCCCGCTTCCGCCTCGGTCAGCACCATGGTGCCTCCCCACTGGCCGGAATACATTTTGCCCAGGTATAATTCCTTTTGCTTGTCTGTTCCGAAAATCTCGATCATTTTGGCCGCCCCATGGGTGGCGAACCCGAAAGCCCCAAAGGAAAAATCCGCGCCAACGATATATTCAGCAGCCACCTGGGCGATAATGTGTGGCAATCCCTGGCCGCCGATTTCCGGATCTTCGGTCATGGCGATCCATTCGCCTTCCCGGAGCAGGGAGTAGGGACGGTGAAAGCATTCCGGCACGGTCACCTGATTGTTTTCAAATTTCAGGCCGACCCGGTCTCCTTCCTCATTGACCGGAAGAATCTCCTTGACCGCGAAATTACGGGCCTCAGTGATAATCATGTCGAACATTTTGCGGTTCATGCTCTTGTATCGCGGATGTTTGGTCAAAGCCTCCGTGTCGAACTGTTCATACAGGACAAAATCAACATCTCTCCGGTCTGCGATTTGCTGTGCCATGGTGTGTTCCTTTCATGCATTGAATGGGTGATGTGTGACCCTTGGCAAGTGAACGGCAAAAGGTCATGCGAAATTCGGTAACAATCCATATTCAAAAGATTTTTTAATAATATCTCAATTCTGAAGAAAGTTTATTTTGTATTTCCCCGGCATTGTTTGTCAAGAGCATATTTACGTTTACGTTAGGTTTTATCCTTTTGTTTTCGGGACGGAACCGCTTTCAGGTGACCGACCGTGCGAGGGTTTTTCGACATCAAAAAGATTGCGGCTGAAACCGCAGCCCGCAAATTTTGTAAGAATTGCCCTACAATAAAATCAGACGAAAACCGATTTACAGAATATGCTTAAACCTATAAATAATACAGAGTACAGATTTCATGGGGGATGTATTTTGTTTTTCAACCTCATCGCTTTTTTTAACGATAATAAGTTGACAGGAAAGTTGAAAAGAATGTTTCAAGAAAAAAAAAGGGAAACAATAGCGGAAAAAAGATGTAATCCAAGAATTGATACGGCGAATACTGTAGAATATGCCCTTTATGATGAAAAAAAGATCAAAATCGGTCATGGCAAAGCTTGCACTATCAATCTAAGCCAGACGGGAACGCTGCTTCAGACAAAAAATAAAATTGAAGGGGCTTTTATCATTCTTATGGCCATAGATTTAGACGGCAAAAAGATAAAAGTTAATGGAAAAGTGATTACGTCGAGAGTCTGCAGCAAAACAGGATATTATCTGACCGGCATCAGGTTTGTCGGGCCGAAGGATAAGCAGATTGAAGCTGTCATTGCTTTTGTTAAAGCCTATCAGAGAAAAAAATACAGAAATGAAACCCGCCTTGATGATCTTCTTTGATCCTTTCTAAAATGTTTCACCAATATCCCTGAAACAGGGAGCACAAATAAAAAAGGGGCTTCGCAATCTGCGATAGCCCTTTTTTTATTGTGCTACCGAATGCGATAATTGAATTTTCCCCGTCAAAAGTTTACAAAACGGCTGACGTGACAATAAATATGCCTTGAGAATAATGAGTTCAGAAGATAGAATTTTACCGAGAGAATCAATTATATATCGCCGTCAGCGCCGTAAGGGGGTAAGGGAATCATGAAGAAACTAATGTTGGCGTTACTTTTTGTATTGTTCTTTTTTTCACCATCTTCGGCTGATCCTGGAAAAGAATGCAAAGAATTTGCTGCGCTTTACATCAACATGGAAGATAGTGGCGGGTACGTCGAAGTTTATTATGTTGATTGCGAAGGGAAATCACAGAAGGAAAAATTTAAGCATGAGTCCGGAGTCCTTTGTGTTGATACGGATTACGAAATCTTATTAGTGGCAATTCCTTACGATGATTATGAATTCATTGGGTGGGGGGATGATGACATCTGGGGGTATGAAGTTGCAATGTACTTGTGTGAAGACTTGTATCTTGCCCCAAGATTCCAGGAATACCATCATCACCATGATGACGATGATGATGACACTTGTTTTATTAAAAGTTTGAAATAAAGACTCCTCGCTCTGACCGGTGGAATTAAAAATCAAGGTTATCACAAGCCCCCGTTGGTTTAATGGGTAAGATGTTCCCCGATTTCTAAGCTCTTTTGAATTTACACAAAAAAAGCAGGCCGGTTGACCGGCCTGCTTTTTTGTGAATTTCAGAGATAGGACTTTTATTAATTCGGTGATAAATACTGCAGAGCTTTATCGGCCACTGAGGATTGCGTCACCAGTTCCATGTGATCATAACTCCAGAAATCGCCTATATGGGTTGCTCCGCTGATCTGAGAGGAATTGCGGGGGACCGCCCCGTCGCTGTCCGTCCAGTAAATGGTGGACAGTGCCGTCCAGCCGACGGATAATTCACCGCCCCACCCCCAGCAGTCCCATCCATCACCGTCACCGCGAATGGTATAAATTTTTCCGCCACCGTACATGGGACCGGGAGCGGGATAACTTGCATTGAAGCTTGAGCACCAGCTAGGTTTCAAATTATTAACAGCCGCCGTTGCACCCACGAAAAAAGCCAAAAACTCTCCCACATATGCCAGATCGGATCCTTGATGCGGTGTACCTAATGTCACCAAACCAGCTACTGTACTGGGATTATTATAGATATACCTTCTTGAAACCAAACCGCCCATGCTGTGGGCAATAATTTTGATTTTGGAACTCAGGCCGTAAGACTGCTGCAACTTCTGGGTTTTGGTCCGCATTTGGGTTGCCTGGGTTGCGACATCGTCATCACCAGCGGAATAATTATTTTCTCCGCAGCAATACATTGTGCGGCCGTTTATCGTCCGGGTCCATACACGGGTGGAGTTATCCGTATAAATCGCATAGACATTTCCGGATCCGTATTTCTGGAGACATTTATCCAGAAAACTGGTGCTCCATTGATGCTTGTTTGTCAGACCATGAACCAGGACCAAGTCATAGGTTCCGGCAAGTGCGTAAACCGAAGTAAACAGAAAAATTCCTAACGCAATCAATATAATCTTTTTCATTTTCCCCTCCCCTTGAATATAAACACTAAATTTTTTAATTAACTCAATTTGCGAAACGAAACACCGTTTACTCTTTGGTGCAAAAAAAAATTCGGACTTGATTTCAAGCTAAAATAATTGAAAAGAAATTTCAATCGGGGAAACCCTGATTTTTAAACGCGAAAACCCTGAAATTTCCATTTGAATTTGTCAGCATTAATTTGATGTAAATGCAAAGACTCTTCGATATTTTTTTATCTCAAGAGATTTCCCTTAGACCGCTGAAAGTAAAGTGCCGCGATAAGCATAATCATCAGATGACACATGGTTTTGTCACCCGTTTTAATATGTGCATGACAGCAGGTGCATTATCCGCAATAAAAATGGACAATACTTCAAGATCGTCTTCGTCAATGCCGATGCCGCTTTTTACCAATAAATGAGAAATACAATCGGCGGCATCAATCACACGATCATAAGCATCGGCTTCTTTTTTGGTAACATGAGACATAGATCGTTGCTATTTATCTCTTTTACCGGGCTGTTTCGGGGTTTCCTTTTTACTCCCGATTTCTTCTGGTGTTTCTTCAGATTTTGTAATTTTTTCATTGGAGGGAGATGGGGACAATGGTTTTACCGTTTTTAGAATTTTAGTAACTTCAGGTCCGTTTTTGGCGAGAAATACAGAGATTTCATTGATGGACTTATCATCCAGTTTGCATTCGAGTTCCCCCTTTTTAATGAATTCCGCAAGCTGATCGGCAGCATCCAGCATGATATCGTAGGTTTCGGCGTCCTTTTTTTCAGTAAAAACCTTGTCAAGTTCCACGCCATTCCTGACGACAAAAAATTTAGCAATAACAGCCATGATTAAAAATCCTCCTTTTCGAACCATACGTATGACTTGAAGACAAAAATCCATATTCACTCTGGTTGAATATGGATTTTTTAAAAAAGGGAATTTGTAACTGCTCAGGTATTCAGGAGCTAGAATTCAGAAGACAGAATAAAGGAACCGGCAAAGCGATTTGAAAATTTAATGGTGTGGCAGGCCATTCTGACTCCTGACGCCTGAATTCTGAATACCTGAGTAGGTACGGGTATTTTTACTTAAATTGATCGTTTTCTTTGACACTCAAAGAAAACGATCAATTTGGGTGATGATATCATCCCTGTGCCGCTTTTTCGAGTTCATCCAGCTTGGCGGGATCGGAAACTGCAACGTCCACAAGGCTCTTGGGGATGGAACTTTGTTCACACATGGTCCTGATTTCTTTTTCTTCTTCGCTGAATTCCATTATTTCGCGAATGGAATCAATGAATGCAATCATCTGGTCCGGAGCGATTGCATCCAGGGAAGGCCCTTCAGCCGCTGCCTTTTTCTTGGCCGCTTCTTCTGCTGCCAGCCGTTCTTTTTCCTTGATTTCCTCTTCCATGGCTTTTTTGACATTGTCAATCGCCGCCTGGTCGACTTTCGCCATCTCTATGATCAGCGCTTCCGCGACATTGTTCGTCAACAGATGCTTTACCCTTTCCGCATCCGGCTTGCCGTCAACCGCCGTGAGCAGCGTTTCCACTCTTTTTATTTCGGCTTTTTCCGCGGCAATCGCAGCGATTACCTCGGCCAGTTTTTCCGCGGTAATGCCCAGTTCGCTGATGATCAATTCGGACGCCACGTCTTCCTTGATGAGGAAACGGATGCTTTCATCGCCGGTCAGTGCTTTGGCTTTTTTAACGAGCAAATCGAGTCTTGCCTTCTCGACAGCCTTTATTATTTCCGTTCTGCGATCGGCATTTCTGAGCTCTTTCCACGTGCCGCCCAGGTTATTGAGAAGCGTCGCGGTTGCGGCATACGGATCAAGCACATCCTCCAGTGTAAGGGCTGCGAGCGCATCATTGAAATCCTTTAACATGGGGTGCCCGACCTTCAGCATGTCGTCCATCGCCCATCTCAACTGCAGCATCCCGCCCCCGCTGCGCGAAACATTATAACCGGTATTGTCGAGTTCTCCGGCAATCTTTTGAATCGCTTTTTCCTTGCCCTGGCCTGAGAGTTCCTGCACGTTCAGTCCAAGGAAAGTCTCCTCAATTAACAGCCAGAGCGGTTTGTTCTTTATTTCATCGGTCGTCGTCATTTTTTCTAATCTCCTTTTGTTGAAAATTGTTAAGGGGAGACCCCCTGTTAATCCTTATGCAAAAGAAATAAGCATGATTTTTATTATTTATCAACCATGTTAATCACCCCGGAAACCAGTTCCTTTTTTGATACTGCGCCTTCCCGTAAAATTTGCGGAGGGTCGGTCGTCATATCGATTACGGTGGAGCCGGTTCCCCCGTTTAACCGGCCGGCATCAAGGATCAGATCCATTTGATTTAAAAAGTCCCGGGGCAGGTCTTCGATACGGCTCACGCCGGGAGCTCCGGAATAATTGGCGCTGGTGCCGGTGAGAGGACAGTCAAGGCATGCGACAAGCTGAACGGCCACCGGATGTTCAGGTATCCGGACCCCGATTTTGCCGGTTCCGGCAGTCAAAAGCGTCGAGATCCCTTCTTTTGCCCGAAAAACCAGGGTGATTCGGCCCGGCCAGAAACGGTCCATAATGGGGATGGCCGCTTCGGGGACTTCTGCCACAAACGATGTCAAGGCGTCCCTCGATTTGACCAATATGGAAACCGGTTTGGCGGCGGATCGCCGCTTGATTTGAAACAGGCGGCCGATGGCCTCAGGATTATTCGCATCCACGCCCAGACCATAGAGGGTGCGGGTTGGAAAAACAACCAGACCGCCCGCATGGATCACCCTGGCCGCCTCCCGAATCACCGATGCATCCGGGCTGTCCGGATTTATCTTGTAAACAGGGGGATTACATGTTGAATTTTTTGGCTTTTTGCTCAACCTGGTCCGCCATTTCCTGTTTAAAATCCGCAAGCAGGCCCTGGAGTTCGGGATCTGCGGTCGACAGAATCTGGACCGCGAAAATTCCCGCGTTTCTGGCCCCGGATTTGCCGATGGCCATGGTGGCCACGGGTACGCCCGGCGGCATTTGCACGGTAGACAGCAATGCGTCCAGGCCGTTTAATGCGGAAGAGTCGATGGGCACGCCGATGATGGGAAGGGTGGTGTGTCCGGCCAGTGCGCCTGCCAGATGGGCCGCATGGCCTGCACCGGCGATGATCACCTTGAATCCTTTTTTCTGGCCGTTCACCACAAAATCCACGGCCCGTTTGGGGGTCCGGTGAGCGGACGCCACGGTGATCTCAAAGGGCACGCCGAATTTTTTGAGGATGTCTGCGGCTTCTTTCATCACCCCGTAATCGGAGTCGCTGCCCATGACAATGCCCACCAGCGGCGGGGTTTCCAGTCTTTTTAAGGCTTTTTGTCCGATATCGGTCCGGTGATACGCGCCGTCCCAGGTGATTTTGGCGGCCGCCTGATAGGCCCGCTCGATGGCGAGTTTCACCGTGTCTCCCAAAGCCGTGACACCCAATACCCGGCCGCCGCTGGCGGTTATTTTTCCCGATTTTTCTGCGGTTCCGGCATGAAACACCATCACATCTTTCATGCGCCCTGCATTTTCAAGGCCGGATATGGCCATTCCTTTTTTATACGCACCGGGATATCCTTTGGATGCCATGACCACGCATACCGAAGGCCGGGGGTCGATTTCCAGGCGGCACTGGTCCAGTCGGCCTTCGATCACCGCCTCCATGATCGGGACAATGTCAGATGTTATACGAACCAGCAGGGGCTGGGTTTCCGGATCGCCGAACCGGGCGTTGAACTCAATCACCTGGACTTTGTCCCGGTGGATCATGAGGCCTGCGTACAACACCCCTTTGTAGGGCCTTCCTTCGGCGGCCATGGCTTTGACCGTCGGGATCATGACCTGATTCATGATTTTTTCATGCATGGCCGCGTCCACCACCGGCGCCGGAGAATAAGCGCCCATGCCGCCGGTGTTCGGTCCCTCATCATTATTATATATGGTTTTGTGGTCCTGGGAAGACGGCAGGGGCAACACAGTGGCGCCATCGGTAAATGCAAGAAAAGACGCTTCTTCCCCGATCAGGCAGTCTTCAATCAGCACTTTGTTGCCCGCATCCCCAAAGGCTTTTCCCTCAAGCATCATCTTTACCGCATCGACGGCTTCTTCCCGGGTTTTGCACACCACCACGCCTTTTCCGGCAGCCAGCCCATCGGCCTTGACCACGATGGGGGTTTTGCTGCTTTTGATATAGGCGGTTGCTTTTTCAACACTGGCGAAGGTTTTTCCCATTGCTGTGGGAATGTTGTATTTGAGCATGAGTTTTTTGGTAAAGGACTTGCTGGCTTCTATTTCTGCGGCTTTTTTGGACGGCCCGAAAATTTTGAGGCCTTTTTTTTCAAAAAAATCGACGATGCCATTTGATAACGGGGTTTCCGGACCCACCACCGTGAGATCAATCGCTTCTTTTACCGCAAATTCGGCCAGGCGGATCACATCTCCCGAATCAATGGGAACACAGGTCGCGATGGCAGCGATACCCGCGTTGCCGGGCGCGCAATAAATCTGTTTCACTTTCGGGCTGCGGGCGATTTTCCAGGCCAGCGCATGTTCCCTGCCGCCACTGCCAATAAGAAGTATTTTCATCGATTGCGTTCCTTTTTATAAAAAATTTAATAATTTATTAAGGGTATGCATCCGTTACGGGTGATGCTTTTCCAGTCCCAGAGCAATCAACCGGTCAAGCAGTTGGCCAAAATCCATGCCGGCCGCTTTTGCGGCCAGCGGCAGCAGGCTTTCCGTCGTCATTCCCGGAATGGTATTGGTCTCCAGAACGTAAATATCGTCTCCCCTTACGATCATATCCGTGCGGCTGTAGCCTTTGCAGAAGAGCGCTTCATGCGCCTTGCCGGCCAGGTTTTTCGCTTTTTCCGTTAACGGTTCGCTGATCCGGGCCGGGCAGATTTCCCGGGTTTCGCCTTTTTTATATTTTGCCTCATAATCAAAAAACGCATGGTTTTTTTCCGGAATGATTTCAACCAGAGGCAGGGCTTCCAGAGCGTTGTTGCCGAGGATTGCACCGGTTATTTCCGTGCCCGCGATGTATTCTTCGAGCAAAATGGCGTTATCCAGGGCGAAGGCTTTGTCCATCGCCGCCTGGAGCCTGTCTTTGGAATGGACAATATCCATGCCGATGCTCGACCCGCCGCTGGCCGGTTTTACCACAATCGGCAGGCCCAGCCGGTCCACGCAGCCGTCGATGTCGATGGGGCCCCCGGCGTTGAAGCTCATGTATGCCGGGACCGGAATCCCGGCCTGAAGATAAAGGCGTTTGGCCGCCAGCTTGTTCATGGCAATGGCGCTTCCCAATGGATCTGAACTCTGGTAGGGGATTTTCAGGAGATCCAGCAGGCCCTGAACCGTGCCGTCTTCTCCGCCGGTCCCGTGAAGAATGATCAGGGCCACATCAATTAAGGATGCATCCGCAATCAGTTTGGGTATGTCGGTCAACGGATCATACCGGCGCACATTGTATCTGTCCGGCGACAGGGCCTGGAAGACCTGATTTCCGCCGGAGATCGAAACATCGCGTTCTGTGGAGGTCCCGCCGGAGAGAAGCGCAACTGTAATTTTGTTTTTCATTTTTTACCCATAATCAGTTGTTAAAAAACGATTTTTTCGCCTGATCGTACTCTTCGGCGGTGATAAGATTTTTTTCCCGGAGGCGGGAGAGTTCCGTCAGTTCGCGGAGTCGAATTGACCGGGGATCCTCCAGTTGGCGTGATGTGGGGGATGGATCCATGTCAATCACATGGGATTTGGCATCATCCCCGGCGATTTTTAAAGAGGCCAGCCCCCCCAGTAATTTGACTTCTATTTTTTTTCCTTTCAATTCCGGAAGAGACAGCATCTGGTATACCATCTGGCCGCCGTCTTTTTTCATATAACGGAAAAAAAAGTATACAGCGCCTCCAATCAAGGCGCACCCGCCCAGAAAAATCCAGAAAATATAATTGACGATGCCGCTGAAGAAAAGAACGAGAATGCCCATTACGACGACGAGAATGACATGGAAAAGCAAGACGGATGACGCCAGGAAAAGGCTGCTGACAAGTGAGGTTATTTCATTTTTGTTTTTTAGCATGGTTGTATGTCGTGCTTGTCTGGTCCCAGGCTGCCCCAGTAAGGAAAACCGGTTACTTGTTGACGGATTGTCCGTTATTATTCAACGATAGCCGGTCGACAACCCGTTCTTCATATTTTTGGGGAAGTTCAAACTCGATGGCGCTTTTTCGCAGCGTGTTGAGTTTCATGATTAAATAGTTTAATTTTTTCAGAGTTTTGTATTTTAATTGTTCATCGGTCATTTGCTCCAGGAGCGCTTCCGTGCTGGTGATTTCCTTTTTTATAGCAAGTTCTGGAGGAACATAGTCCGCATTTTTGAGCATTTTATACGCCAGGCGGAGATCCTCGGGTATTTGGCCGGTCTCTTCAAAGCGCAAGGGTTTGCCGGCTCCCGGAAGATTTTCAAAATCCCCGTTTTTCTGGGCCTGACGGATCCGCTCTTCAACAATTTTTTCAAAACCGGTGATCATGAAGATTATGTATCCAAGTTAAAACAAACTGTCAAATTGCTTATTCCATTTTGCATTCAAGATGTCATCAAGGCGGCAAGGTGGAGGCGACGCGGGTTTACTGCCTGTAAGTTAAGGAGCCGACGACGCAGCCAACGCAGATGCCGCTTGAATGCGAATTGGAGTTATTAAACAAATAAGCCCCTCTGGATTGGACAGAGAGGCTTATTTGTATTTAAAATGATGCAGTCCATCGAACTCTATATTTAACTAACTGTTTTTCAAATATATTTTTGTATCAACAAATCTGAAATATCCCGAAAACAAGAAGCGCTCCCTCTCAGTGTCAACAAAAGAATGGTTTTATAGGCTGAGCCAAGTGAAAAATCAAGATTAATTGCACCCGATGCTGCCCCTATCTTTGCGTTTGATTCGTTCATTAGCTGGATTATGCTGGACATTACAGTATATTATTGTATTTTAATAGCGAAAGTTTCACTATAAAATCAATTCAATGCTCTCTTAATTTTCAATAGGACGTCTGATACATGCAGAACCACTCCGAAATTGCTGAATTCCTCTGGAAAATCGCCGACCTGATAAAAGACGACTACGACGCCAAGAGTTACGAAGACGTGATCCTTCCCTTCACCCTGCTGCGCCGTCTAGACTGCGTGCTGCAACCCACCCGGCAGGCGGTGCGCGAGGCGGCGGAAAAATACAAGACTTCCCCTGAAAAGACCCGCGACATGTTGCTCACGAAAGCAGCGGGCCAGCGTTTCTACAATACTTCCGAATATTCCCTTGACGAATTGATCCGTCGGCCCGCCGACATCGTGCCCAATTTTTCCGCTTATCTCGCCGGGTTTTCCGCCAACGTCAAGGACATCCTTTACAACTTTTCCGGCGGGGAGGAAAAAGGGCTGTCTCCCATTTATGAGACCCTGGCCCGCAAGCGGCTGATCCTGAAAATCACGTTAGCCTTTGCCGAGGCCGACCTCTCGCCCGAAAACGTCGATAACCACGGCATGGGCACCATCTTTGAATACCTGATCCGCAAATTCAAGGAAGCCAGCAACGAGGCCGCCGGGCAGTTCTACACCCCCCGCGATATCATCCGGCTGATGGTCAAACTCATGTTCGAGCCGGACCGGGCCAAACTCGCCAAAGAAAAACTCATCGGCATCTATGACCCCGCCTGCGGTACGGGCGGCATGCTCACCATTGCCAAGGAACACCTGCTGGGCGCCGTCAACCCGGCGCTTGAGGTCTATCTCTACGGCCAGGAACTCAATGAAAAAACCTACGCCATCGCCAAAGCCGACATGCTGATGAAGGGGGAAGACCCGGAAAACATCAAGCGTGAGAACACCTTGAGCCGCGACCTATTGCCCGGCAAGCAATTCAATTACATGCTCTCCAATCCGCCTTTCGGCAAGGACTGGAAAAATATCCGGGAAGAGATCGAGGCCGAGCACCGGCTGGGCGCGGGGGGCCGCTACGCCCCCGGTCTGCCGGATGTGGGGGACGGGGCCATGCTTTTTCTGCTGCACAAGATGAGCAAGATGGCCCCCCAGGGCTCCAAGATCGCCATTATCTTTAATGGTTCGCCCCTGTTCAACGGCGATGCCGGCAGCGGCCCCAGCAATATCCGGAAATACATCCTGGAAAACGACTGGCTCGACGCCATCGTCGCACTGCCCAATGACCTGTTTTACAATACCGGCATCGCCACCTACATCTGGCTGATCCATAACCGCAAGCCCGACGAGCGACGTGGCAAGGTGCAGCTCATCAGCGCCGGCGGATCGGATTTTTACGCTATGCTGCGCCGCAACCTGGGCAAGAAGCGGGTGGAGATCGGCGAAGACCATTCCGCCGCCATTCTGGCGATTTATGAGGCATTTGAAGAAAGCAGGGTCAGCAAGATATTCGATACCGTCGATTTCGGCTATACCAAGGTCTGTGTGGAACGGCCGCTGCGCCTGCGCTATGACCTGACTGAAGAACAGCGCCTGCGCCTGCAACTGGACGCCACTGTGCTCAAGCTCAAGGATGACCGGGCGCAAGAACTCTCCGCCGCACTGGAAAAATTGGCGGAAAAAGCGCCCTGGATGGATGACGGTCAATTTTTCGCCGCCCTGCATAAGGCCCTGCCCTGGAAGCCTGCTGCCGGGCTGGTGAAGGTGCTACGCTCGGTGTTGGGAGAACGGGATGAAGCCGCCGTGCCGGTTCTCGATAATGACGGCAACCAGATGCCGGACAGCGAATTGCGCGATTTTGAGAATGTGCCCTTGAAAGACGACATCGACGCCTATTTCAGCCGCGAGGTGCTGCCCCATGTCCCGGATGCCTGGATGGACCGGAGCAAAGACAAGGTGGGCTATGAAATCAGCTTTACCAAATATTTTTATGAATACAACCCGTTACGATCAACAGAGGAAATCGCCGCCGAACTGCTGGCCCTGGATGAAGAGACGGAAAATCTGTTGCGGGAGATTGTGAAGGGATGAACGACAATCTTCCAATATTTCCAGACAAATGGAATGCAGTTCAAATCCGCCGAAAACTTTGTGATGTGGGCGGCATCCGTATTGGTCCGTTCGGCAGCGCCTTAACGCTCGATCAAATGGTTGAAGAAGGCTACAAAGTTTATGGCCAAGAGAATGTTATCTCACAGGATTTCACGGCAGGTACTCGCTTTTTGAATCCAACAAAATATGCTGAACTGAAAGCCTGTTCAATAACCAGTGGCGACTTGCTTGTGACTATGATGGGCACAACGGGTCGCTGCTGTGTGGTTCCAGAAGAGATAGCTGAAGGTATTATGGATTCCCACCTCATTAGATTGAGATTTAAAAACCATGAGGTTGATCCTTCGTTCATGGCTCTACTTATAGATAAAGGGCATTATGTCAAAGAGCAGATATGTGCGGGTGGCAAAGGCACTATCATGAGTGGTTTAAACTCAAGCATTATTAAGGAGGTTTGGGTTGGTTTACCTGATGTAAAGGCCCAAAAACGAATAACTAAATATCTGGACGAACAAACAGCGAAAATCGACCGGCTGATGGATATGCGGCGGCGGCAGATGGCCTTGCTCAAGGAGCAGCGGGCGGCACTCATCCAACAGGCCGTCACCCGTGGCCTCAATCCCAACGCGCCCATGAAGGACTCCGGCCTGCCGTGGCTGGGGGAGATTCCGGCGCATTGGGAGGTGAAACGAATAAAGACGCTTGGTCGAATCAGGTATGGACTTGGCCAACCTCCGCGTCTTAAAGATCGTGGGGTTCCTATGCTTCGTGCTACGAATGTCGATGCAGGAAAAATTCTCACAAAAGATCTTTTGCTCATTGATCCAGATGAACTTCCAGCCTCACGCGATCCATACCTTAAAGCCGGTGATATAATAATTGTGAGAAGTGGGGCATTGACGGGAGATTCGGCTATTGTTCCGCCAGAGTATTATGGAGCAGTGATTGGTTACGACATGGTGTTGAGCGTAGCACATGCAACCCCCAGTTTTGTGGCTGCTGCTTTGCTCACTGGGTATATTCGCAATCAACAACTTCGATTGCTAATGATGCGCGCCGCACAACCGCATTTGAATGCTGAAGAGCTTGGTGGAGCTACCATTGTTCAACCTCCGATTGATGAACAGGAAGAAATTGTAGCCTTTATCGAGCGGCAAAAAGAAACTTTTGAGGCTCTTCACACCGCCTACGCCCGCCAACTCACCCTTCTGACCGAATACCGCGCCGCCTTGATTCACGAATGCGTCACCGGCCAGCGGCCGGCCCCGGAACCCTCATCCCCAGATGGAGGAACCGCCCATGCCCTTTGACCCGCAAACGCCATACAACGATCTGCCCCTGCTGCCGCCGCCGGGGGAACTGGAAACCAGGGCCGTGCTCAAAAAGGCCATTGACGCCAACAAGGCGCTGGCCGAGTTGAAAGGGGCCGGTGAACTGATCCCGGATCAATCCCTGCTGATTCAGGCCATTGGCCTCCAGGAAGCCAAGCTGTCCTCGGAGATCGAAAACATCGTCACCACCAATGACGAACTGTACCGTGCCTTTGCCGACCAGGGGCAGCATGCCAATCCCCACACCAAGGAAGTTCTCCGATACAAGGACGCCCTCTGGCACGGCTTCAAGTCCCTCAAGGAAGAAAACCGGCCCTTGACCACCCGCCTGTTCGAGGAGCTGTTTCAAATCATCAAGGACACCAGCGCCGGAATGCGGCGCACGCCGGGCACCAAGCTGGCAAATCCATCGGGCGAGGTCATTTACACGCCCCCCGAGGGGGAGGCGGTCATCCGCGACAAACTGGCCAACCTGGAACGCTTTATCTACGACGACAGCGACCTCGACCCATTGATCAAGCTCGCAATCATGCACTACCAGTTTGAGGCGATTCACCCCTTTACCGACGGCAATGGCCGCACCGGGCGTATTCTGAATATCCTCTATTTGATCGAAACGGGGCTGCTGGATATTCCGGTGCTGTACTTAAGCCGCCATATCATCGACCATAAGGGCGATTATTATGCGGGCCTGAAACGGGTGACCGAGGACCATGCCTGGGAACCGTGGATACTTTATATGCTTGACGCCATCGCACAAACGGCGCGGGCAACCCGTGAACGCATCCTGGGCATCCGCGACCTGATGCGCGAGGGCATTGAACAAGTGAAACGGGAGCTGCCCAAGGTCTATTCAAAGGATTTGCTGGAACTGCTTTTCCGGCAGCCGTATTGCAAAATCCGTTTCCTGGAAGAGGCCGGCATCGCCCAGCGCAAGACGGCTTCACAGTATCTGCGGGAGCTGGAGCGAATCGGCATGCTGACGCCGGTCAAGATGGGGCGCGAAGTATATTATCTGAATATCGCCTTACTCAAACTCCTGATTTCCTGATATGGGTATGCCGTGGACACATTGCAACAACATGGGTAAAAAATATTAAAATTTACCCATATTTTGTTGATATGGGTATTCCCCGGACACATTTTCCAAAGGATCGTCCAAAATGACATCAGACCTCGAAACCAGCCAGATATCGGAACGGGCCGCTGAAGAAGGGATCGTCGAGAGCCTTGTGGCAAGTCCGTTTTACAGTGAGCGCCACAGCAGTGCATTCGATGCTGCAACCTTGCTGGATGTGGCCGAGACCAGGGCGTTTATCATGGCAACCCAGCCAAAGGAATGGGCGAAGCTGGGCAAACAATTTCCCGGTGAGGAGGAGACCGCGCTGGCCGGGTATCTGACCACCCTGATTCAGAAGCGGGGCACCCTGGAGGTGCTGAGAAATGGGGTGTCGTTTAACGGCATCAATCTCCAGCTTGCCTATTTCCGCCCTTCCGCCGGAGGCAATCCCGAGCATCAGGCCCGTTATGAAGGCAATCGCTTTGCGGTGATGCGCCAGGTGCATTTTTCCACTAAAACGCCTGATCAGTCAGCCGATGTGGTGATCCTGCTCAACGGCCTGCCGATTGTGTCGGTGGAGCTGAAAAACCATTTTACCAGTCAAAACGTGCAACATGCCATCGCCCAGTATCGGAGGCGCGACAAGAACGAGCCGTTCTGGAAGCGCTGTCTGGTTCATTTCGCGGTGGATGACGACGCGGCTTATATGACGACCCGTTTGGTTGGGCGGGACACGGCGTTTTTACCCTTTAACCGGGACACCCGCAACCCGGTCATTTTCGGCCGCTTTGCCTCAAGCTACCTGTGGGACGATTTCGTTGACGAAGACGGCGAGGTCCAGCCGGGAATCTGGCAGGCGGATTCGATGCTGCTGTTGATCCAGAATTATCTGCACGCCGAGCAAGACGAGAAGACCGGCAAAAAAAAATTCATTTTTCCCCGGTTCCATCAACTGATGGTGGTGCGCAAGTTGCTGGCGCATGCCAGGGCCAACGGCAGTGGCCACAGTTACCTGATCCAGCACAGCGCCGGATCGGGCAAATCCAACAGCATCGCCTGGCTGGCGCACCAACTCGCCAACCTGTGCGGCCCGGATGGGCAGCCGGTATTTGACAGCATCGTCGTCATTACCGACCGGCGGGTGCTGGACCGGCAGTTGCAGGGCACCATCAAGCAGTTCGAAAAGATCAACGGCACGGTTTCAAAGATCGACCGCAATACCAAACAACTGGTGAAGGCATTGGAGCGCGGTGACAAAATCATCATCACCACCTTGCAGAAATTCGGCTTTGTCGGCGAGCTGTCGAAGATTCCGGGTAAGCGGTTTGCCGTGCTGGTGGATGAGGCCCACAGCTCGCAGACCGGGGAGGGCGTGAAAGACCTGCACCTGGTATTGACCAGTGACGAGCAGCTTGAAGAAGCCTTAAAAAAGGACGACGAATCGAGAGAAGCGGACGATCCCATCGAGTCCGAGCTTGAGAAAATCCAGAAAGCCCGCCAGAAGCTGCCGCACCTGTCGTTCTTCGCCTTTACCGCCACCCCCAAGGACAAGACCCTGGAGCTTTTCGGCGTAAAGGACACCCGCGTTAAAAAGGGGTTTCGCCCTTTCCATAAGTACACCATGCGCCAGGCCATTGCCGAGGGGTTCATTCTGGATGTTTTGGAAAGTTACACCACCTACAAGACCTATTTCGAGCTGATTGAAAATGAAAAGGCCGATGGGGAAAAGCAGGTGGAAAAGCTCAAGGCCCGGCGGCTCATGCTGCAATATGTGGATCAGCATGAGTTTGCCATCAAGCGCAAGGCCCATATCATCGTGGATCATTTTACCCGGAACACGTCCCACAAGATCGCCGGGCAGGCCAAGGCAATGGTGGTGACCCACTCCCGCGCCCATGCCGTGCTTTATAAGCAGGCCCTGGATGAAATCGTGCGTGAACAAAATCTGAGCTTTGGCGTGCTGGTGGCGTTTTCCGGCACGGTGACCATTAATGAGCAAAAATACACTGAAGACAACATGAACCCGCCCGGCACCGGCGACATTGGGGAAGCCTTTAAGAATCCGGCCCAGCGCCTGCTGGTGGTGGCCAATAAATTCCAGACCGGTTTCGATCAGCCCCTGTTGCATACCATGTATGTGGACAAGAAGCTGGGGGGCGTGGCGGCGGTGCAGACCCTGAGCCGCCTGAACCGAACCTTCCACCCGCTTAAACAGGACACCATGGTGCTTGATTTTGTGAACACACAGGAGACCATCCAGGCATCATTCCAGGATTATTACCAGACCACCGAGCTGGAAGGCGCAACCGACCCGAACAAACTTAATAATCTCAAATACACGTTGGAACAATCGGGGGTCTTTACGCCGGAAGACGTGGCGGAGTTTGTGGATTTGTTTTTGGTCAAAAAAGTGAAGTCGGAAAAGTTGCAGCCCTTTTTCCAGCGTATTGTAACGAATGGCTATGAAAATTTGGCTGCCGAGCACAAGGGCACGAAGGATTATGAAAAAAAGAAGGCCGATGCCAAGGAAAAATTCCGCAAGGGCACTGCCCGTTATGTGAAGCAATACGGCTTCATCAGCCAGATCATGACCTTTACCGACACAGCTCTGGAAAAGTTTTATCTCTTTGCCAAGCTGCTCCTGCGGCAATTACCCTATGAGGCGCAGACCTTGCCACTGGAAGTGATCGATATGATCGACATGGACAAATACCGCGCCCAGGAAGAACAAAACGGCCGCATCACCCTGAAAGGCGAGGATGGCGTTCTGGAGCTGACCCCGGATGACGGATACCGGCGCGGCCGAGGAGATGAGGAAAAGATCAAACTCATCATTGAAAAGCTGAACAAAGAGTATGGGATTGCCTTTGAAGAGGCGGATCGGGTGGTTGGCGCCATCAAGCAAAAGCTGGAAAAAGACGAGGCGCTGCGGGCGGCCTTCAAGACCAACTCCATCGAGTTCCTGCGCAGACAGAAACTCCAGGACAGCATCAAAGAGGCTTTTCTAAGCAATGCCGATGAATTCCTGAGCTTTATGTCCAAGACCGAAACCGACACCGGGTTTGGGAAGTTCTTTTTCTCTGAGATGTTCAATTGGTATGATCAGGCGGTTTCAGGAAAGCCATCAAAGTTGCGGCCGGAAACATCCGCAGGGGGTTGAGAGGGATGATTTGATCTTGTTGGCCCATTTAATTGATGCAGAAAATATATTAACCCACATAAATATCAGAATAGATGGAAAATTATTCATCTATCATAGCTGTTGGGCGAGGAATGATGAACACAAGGGCCATTCTGGATGATGCGATCAAAATGATCCGCGCGATACCTGCGAACCTGTCTGGTGACGATTCGCCTTTGGCTGATGCGTGGGAGGAAATAAAGGATCAAGTACAGCACGAGAGGTCTTTCCTCTGGCAGGCATATCTCGATACAATGGATGCGATTATCGAAGGCACGGCAGATTCCCTCTCAAAGGAAGATCGCATGATCGTAGCGGCAGAACTGAAACTGCCGCCAGAGGACCCGCAGCGCCTTCGCCAAGTAATCATGAAGCGGCTTATCGCAAGGGCGAAAAGGGAGAAGATCCGCTATGTGCCGTTCGATTTCACCCACTTTCGGTACTCGATAGCTGATATGACTGTTTATGCCAAGATTATTGTGCGTACCGGACTCTATAAATGCGAAATCGTGGCATACTCCGGCGCGGCTCCATTCGGAGAAAAGGGTGAGGTAAGTACAAACATTATCGAGGACACAATGTCCAGTGAGGAATTTGACCGGGCACAGCAGCAAGGATGGCCCGACAAAAGGGAGGAACCAGAGTCGACACTCTATGATGAAGTTGCAAGAGAAGCCGCCATATCATTGGACGAGGCGAGGCGTGCCTCTGAAGCGCTACTAAAAGCGTTGCACAGAAGACTGGTTGAGTACCGTGGCATCAACGGAGACTACTTGGGTGAAATGGCTCACTGGGAATTATCGGAAAAGGGCTTTTATCATCTGCTTGGATTCGTTGAAGAGTTTTCAATTCGGTATTCCTGGGAAAAGAATTCAATTTCTGAATATCTTGGCCGTCTGCCTCCCGTAGAACGGTGGAAAGCTCTGGCCAAAGAGATTAGAGGTTGGAATTGGCGGGATGAATGAATGAAAAGGAGAGGATATGAGCTTCAAACCTGACTATGGTTTACGCCAGATGAATGAAGGGATTTCCCGAGATGTAGTCCACCATTTCCATGACTTTCGGTTGTATAGCCTGACGCTGCTTAGTCGCGGGCAATACTCAACGATGGTGGAAATACCATTTGCTGGCGAACTGTACGCCCTTTCACTCGATTTCAACCAAAAACAACTGGATCAGATTCTTTCCAAGGCACCCCCTCAGATTTCATCATTCATACGAAAGGAACTGACGCACGACCCAGTTACACCGAGGACACTTGATTTCGAGGGTGAGGTGGTGTTTGGAGTTCGAGCAAGACTTGGAGAGCTTCAAAAGGTTCAATGGGAGAGCTTCGTGCCCTTCGTTGCCCAAGAGATCATATAACAGAAAGCAAGTCACTGCACTGGATGGCTATTCCGCTGGGCTTCATAGCCATCCAGTGCAATTACCGATAGAGGTTTATATGCCATTCAACGAAACGCCTGTTGAAATTCGCAGCCGGGATTACTGGTTCAAGATTATTGAGTTCCTGCAACAGAACTGGGCCTTGATAGATGAAACCCCAGATGGCTACGCGGTGTTTTTCTTTGGCGACACGTCTGGTATCTTTGACCAGCTTTCTTTTCCTTTGGTAGTCGAAGCTGAAGCGGCTCTGCGCAGAAATGGCTTTTCCCGGTTTGCCGAGGACAAAAAAGCCCAAGAGTTCATCGCAATTCCGCAGCCGCCATTTCATGAGCGACCACACCCCAACGGACCAATCTATTCGTCCGGGAAGTTCTGGCGTTGAAGTCAGTCTATAACGCCACCCCTATCATGGCGGAGATTCCCTCTCCTTTAAAGTTCGGCTTATAAACCATTGAAGTCAGAGGTCATTTTCTGAATTATCGACTGAGAGGCAAACCATGTACGAAATCGAAATGCAGGCAATGTCGCCGGAATTTCTCAAGTGTTGGCAGGCGGCTGGCATGCACCTGGACAAACAGGTTCAAGGGGGCATCCAATCCTGGCTTCGGGCTGATCCCCATCCACCATTTCTCGAACACTTATCTTTCCGCCTCGGAAACCAGTTGTTTTTTGTCCGGGTTGAAGATGTCGAGGGAAAGGTTGAAGGGCCGGGAAGTCTTAGGGGGCTGCATGCTGTTGCCGATGGAAATCGGGGCCATGCTTGTCTCATGCCCATGAAGAAAAAGTTTTTCGGCGGCGGCTGGATATCGGAAAAGAGCGGTTGGGGGCTCGTCGATGCCGCAACGATGAAGCCTGTCGAACCGGTTTCCCTCGTCACAGACGAGAAGATCGAAATGACTTCCTGGGAGCTTCAGGATCTGGCCGTGCAGGTTGTGCGCGATTACCTCCAAAAGCAGGGATATCAGCTCATGTCTTGGCAAGGAAATCCCGAGGTGAATCCTTCTATTTGGTTTGTGGGTGAAAGCAAGGGGCCGGAATGGGTTGTCGTGCGGGCAGTGCGCTACCCCGAAAATCAGGCATCACGGCCTGCAAACTGGCAAGCCATTGCCCATCAGTACGAACACAAGAGCCAGATGGGACATTTTGCCTCCGTGGCAATCGCCAGCACGGAGCAACCCTTTGAGTCGGAGAACGAGCAAGCGGTTCCTCTTTGGCGTGGGCATGGCATGCATGTGCGTTTTACCGGCCTTGAGTAAGAGTTACCAACGACGACACTGGAAGAAGCTATTTCAGAGGCAACGAAAAACAATCGCCTTTGTCACCCAGCCGCCGACCTTATTGATATAATTTTGGCACCGGCTTTGATCCCTTCCAAATAGTCGGCCCAGGCCTGCATCATCTTTTTACGCTCCGGCATGAATTCCGCATAATTATAGGCAGCCCGCACACTGTTTCTTTCAGCATGGGCAAGCTGCCGCTCGATAGCGTCCCGGATCCATCCCTGTTCATTCAGTAACATGCTGGCCATACTTCTGAATCTGTGGCCGCTCATCTCATCTTTGGCAAATCCCATATGCCGCAGAGCTGATAATATGGCGTTACTGCTCATTGGCCTTGAGTCGGTGCGGGGGCTTGGGAAGACATACCGGCCATGTCCGGTTAAAGGCTGAATCTCCCGCAGGACAGCCAGCGCTTGGCTCGATAACGGGACGATGTGAAGAACGCCCGCCTTCATCTTCTCCGCCGGGATTCGCCATTCTGCCGCGTCAAGATTGAACTCCGACCATTCGGCTTGCCGCAACTCACCCGGCCTTACAAAGACCAATGGGGCCAGTTGGAGGGCGCAACGGGTAACAATACTGCCCCGGTAATCGTCAATGGAGCGCAGCAGACCGGTTATTTCCTTCGGGTCGGTGATGGTGGCCATGTGTTTACCGGATGCCGGGGGGATGGCGCGGCGCAGGCCGCCGGATGGATCACGCTCGGCCCTGCCGGTGGCTACGGCATAACGGAATACCTGGCCTCAGTTTTGTTGGGTCCGGTGCGCTGTCTCAAGTGTGCCCTTGGCCTCAATTCTTCGGAGTGCCGTCAGCAGTTCCGGCGCTGTGATGGACTTGATCGGTCTGTCTCCCAACCATGGAAAAATATACAGTTCAAGACGCCGGATGATTTTGTTGCCATGGCTGGCAGCCCAGGACGGTGCAAACTTGGTGTGCCAATCGCGGGCGATGACCTCGAAGGTCTCAGTCTCTTGGACGCCTGCCGCCTTTTGCGCTTTTTTGGTGTTTCCAGGATCAACACCATTGGCTATCAAGGCACTTGCCTGGTCACGTTTTTGTCTGGCATCGGCAAGAGATATTTGGGGGTATCTGTGTCGGGGGCGGGGGCGGATATCCCCACATATACCCCCAAACCTTTAGGATTTTATTGAGCAATAGAAAAAGAAAAAGGCCTGATTTCTCAGGCCTTTTCAGACAGTATTGGACAATACTGGATTTGATGATGGTGGCGATGCAGGGACTTGAACCCCGGACACTACGGATATGAGCCGTATGCTCTAACCAGCTGAGCTACATCGCCTTGTTGAAAACTTCGTAAAAAGCCCGAATTACCAATAAGGATTCCTTGTTCCTTTTGAGTATTAACAAAACCAATGCGGTATCCTTGCCCATAAAACAGCTTATTCGGCATCGGACACTTTACGAAACCTTCAACAGCGGTTGAATGAAAGCCGTTTTTTTAACAGCTTCATTTAGCCAAGTCAAGCCAAAATCTGTTTTTTAGCGTACAGCAGTTGCTTTTTTGTTACCTTACGGAAGATGTCACTTCAACAGTGAACTCATCCATCTCCGGAGGTAAATTTTTAAAAATAACCGTAAAGGGGACAGATTGTCCGGCGGTTATGCCGGAATTCATCTGATTGTCCCCCGTACGATTATTCAAACGCCCTTCAATTGTTTTGATGTCCAGATCGGTTAACTCCGCGTCGGTAAACATATTACCGCAATAAACGGTTGAAGAGATGATGACCTTCCCCGCGTTGTTGTAAAGTGTGCCCTTTACCTGTACATTGCTGCGGGGATGGTCATATCTGTTCGTCACATTTCCGTTTATAACCAGAAGTTCTCCGGAAGATTTATTTTCAACAAACTTATACTCGGGTGTTACAAGCATTTCCATCTGGAGATTACCCAGATCTTTTACCTGTTTTGTAACAGCAGGCGGCGGCGTTTCTTCTTTTCCGCCAAACATTTTCCATCCAACGAATCCGATAGCTCCGATAATTACCAAAAGAAGCAGCACGACCAATATCTTTTTCAGATTCCGGCCTTTCTGCTGTTTCGGTCTTGGCGCCATTACCGCGGGGGCAGCTGCTTTAAACCCACCCTCAATTTCTCTGGACAGGTCTTCTGAAACTTCTTCCGCAGGCTCTTCCTCGTCAATAACCGTTTTTTTGTATTGCCTTTCTAATTCTTTATCCCGTTCTTCGACGGTTTCCAAAGAAACTTCTTTTCTGTCGCTATCATCAGCTCCTTCGTCCAGAATGGTTTCAAGGTCAATATTCATGTCGTCGTCATCTGAAGCCGTATAGAGCTCGGGTTCATCCATCTCAAGCGCCATGCTTTTCTTGCCAGCGCCCGCCTTGACCGTTTCCGGTTTCGGAGATTCATCAAAATCAAGGACATCTTCAATCTGCGTCAGATCAAAGTCCTCTGATTCTTCTGCCTTGGATTCACCGGTGAACGCTTCAGACACAGTCGCTGTTTTGTCATCAAATGTTTCACCAAAATCCAAATCCAGATCGAAGTCTCCGGTGTCATCCTTCGCTCCTGTCGTCTCGGGTTCGATGTCCAGGTCGAAGTCAAACGTTTCTTCTTCTGCAACCGCTTCCCCCGGCGCTTCGGCGTCTAAATCAAAGTCCAGGTCAAAGTCATCTGTTTCCGTCTTCGCAGAAGGCGTTTCTTTTGATTCACCTTCCAAATCAAAGTCGAGATCAAAGTCTTCAATGGTTTCTTCATGAGCAGAGGTCGATTCCTTCTCCAGGCCTTCATCCAGATCCAGATCGCCAAATTCATCCAGATCCAGTCCCAGATCGTCATCTAAGGATTCCCCGGAAACTTCTTCCGCCAAATCCAGATCCTCAAACCCATCCATGTCCAGATCTAAATCCAGATCCTCGGCTTCAGATCCTTTTTTCTCTGCCACACCGGCCGTTTCTTCAGCGTCAATGTCTAAATCCAGATCGAAATCATCCTCATCCGCTGCAATGGCCGCTGCCGCTTCTTGTTTGTCGCCCAGATCCAGGTCTTCAAATTCGTCCAGATCCAGTCCCAGATCGTCATCTAAGGATTCCCCGGATATTTCTTCCGACAAATCCAGATCCAATTCAAATTCATCCTTTTCAACGTCTGCTTTTCCTGAAACTGGAGCAGCAGGCTCTTCCTCAAGGTCGAAATCCAATTCAAAATCATCCTCATCCGCATCGATCGCCTTTTCTTTCGCGGGTTTCTTTGCGGGTTTTTCCGGTTCTTGTGTTACGTCAAATTCATCCAAATCAGCACCCACACCTCCTTTCGTTTCAACCGTTATTTGTTCCGGTTCAGCGTCACCATCTAGTACGGCCGAGTCTTCAAAGTCTAAAAAATCGATTTGTTCCTCAGCAGAAGGCTTTTCTGAGTCCGCTTGTTCAAACACTTCTTCTGATTCCAGGTCATCAAACGCCATCGTTTCTACATCTTGCTCGGGTTCCTCTTCCGGGTTGTCGAGTATTATTTCGTCTTCAACCTTTTCTTCAATATCGTCAAAAGACACGATATCGGATTCACCCTCTTCCTCCAGCAGGGCACTAAAGTCATCCTCTTTTTCTGCGGCTTTCGATTCAAGGTCTTCAAAAGACAGTATATCAGAACCGGTGTCACCGTCGTCGGCCAGCAGTTCATCCATGTCAAGAGATTCTGATGTGGCTTTCGCTTCAAGGGCATCCAAAGAAATCACATCATCATCGTCCTGCAACAGTTCCGACATCATAATTTCAGGCTCTTCCGAGCCTTCTTCCAGGGCATCAAGAAGAGAAGCCGTGCTGTCAAACAGATCATCGGACGTGGCCATCGGGATTTCAGCGGTTTCCATTGAAATTTCTGATTCCAAATCACCAAATTCATCTTCAAACGTACCGCCCGGCACTTTTTCATCTGCTGTGTCCATTGCGATATCAGATGTTTTTAGCGATATCTCTGATTCCACATCATCAAATTCATCATCAAACTCATCCCCCAGCACATCATCAATTTTTGCCTCTAAACTTTTATCCAGTTTAAATGCCGACGGCTTTTCAATCCCTGTAGACGTGGGGTATGCAATAAAGACGCGCTGGCATTTGGAACACCTGACCGTTGAACCTGTTTCTTTTACTAGGCTGGTTTTTAATTTAAAACTGGTGCCACAAGCCTCACAGGTAATAATCATTGTTATTTCCTCACTGGTTAATAATTTAAGTGATAAAGCGCTGGCAAATTTCTGTATTGTTCAGCATAATCAAGACCATATCCCACAAGAAACCCGCCTTCAACCGAATGACAGACGTAATCTGCCTGACAATCAATCTTACGCCGCTCATATTTATCAATAAATGCGCAAATTCGAATGCTTTCAGGGTGCAGTGTTTTCAGGTGTTTGATAAGCGTGGCCATCGTCAAGCCGGAATCAATGATATCTTCAACGACCAGAACGTCTTTGCCTTGTATGTCCGTTGTAATATCGCTGCACAAACGAATGTCCCCGGAAGAAAAATTGCTGTCACCGTAACTTGCATAACGTATAAAGTCAATTTCAACCGGGATCGACAGCCGTCTTGCCAGATCCGCCATGAAAACAAAGGCACCTTTTAGTACACCAATTAATACAAGCTGTCCATGTTCATAGTCTTTAGAAATTTGTTGCGCAACCATCCCCACTTTTTCATGGATTTCTTTTTCGGTTAAAACGGGTATGAGTTCCGGCATATATCGTTCAGAAGGTTATGTGTTATGGGGTTAGATTGTAATGGTGATGATATCCTGATATTTATTTGTATGCTGCGAAATTCTAGAGAAAATCCAAGCATTTTTTATCATGCATAATTATGCAAATTGACAATATATTGAGAGGATGCTTTTGTCAATGATTTTACTGTATTCCCGGTATTGATTAATTTTTTAATCGAGATAATCCGTGTTTTTACGGTTAATCTGAATCTCGTCAAATACGCATTCAGCCAATCAAAAAAAAATCATAGGGAACAACGGAGAGTTATTTGCAAGAAAGGGATGCTTTAAAAATCCGGAAGAGCCTTCCCGGCCAGGGTCCTGATCAAGTCGGAAGTACCGCTGTTTTTCTACAATGAACCCGTATCGTGCCGCTTACTTGTTTTTTTGTCTATAATATTTCTGATTTTGTGGGATAGTGCTGCAATGTCAAAAGGTTTTTGGATAAAGCCATTGCATCCTTTTTTTATAATTTCAGTTGCCTGCTCATTCATGCTGTAACCCGATGAAAGAAGAACCCTTACGTCGGGATCGGTTTTTTTAAGCTGATCATAGAGTATGCTGCCGGACATTTCCGGCATGATCATATCCAGTATGACAAGAGATATTTCATTTTTGTTTTCTTTGAAAATGGCTTCCGCTGTTTTTCCGGAGTTCGCCGTCAGCACGGTATATCCCAGCATTTTCAGTATTTCCGTACCCACCTCAAGAATCATTGATTCGTCATCAATAAGTAGAATGGTCTCCCGGCCGTAACGCATTCCCTGTTTCTGCTTGGATTCAACGAAAACAGTTTTTGCTGATACCGGCAGAAACACATTAAATGTTGCGCCAGATCCCGGCTGACTGGATATTGAGATGAAACCGCTATGGTTTTTGATGATTCCATACGCAGACGACAGCCCCAATCCGGTTCCCCTGCCCATTGCTTTTGTGGTGAAAAACGGATCAAATGCCTTTTTCTGAATTTCCTGATCCATGCCGACGCCGGTGTCGGAGACGGATATTTTTACGTATGCTCCGGGTTTTAACCCATAAAGATCAACTTCTGCGCCGGTGATGTTTGCGATATCCGTGGAAATCGTCATCGTTCCGCCGCCAGGCATGGCCTGCCAGGCGTTTACAAACAGGTTTAACAGCGCCAGCTCAATCTGAGACCTGTCGACTTCAACCGGTGGAACCACGCTCAGGTCATTAACAATTTTAAGTTCCTTTTTCGTCCGGCCAAACATGTCCGTTATCTTTGAAATCAGCTGATTAATATCGATGGTCCTGACCTCATACTTTCCTTTTCTGGCCAGTCCCATCAACTGGGAAGTCAGGCGCGCTGCATCGCCGATATATTCTTCCATGTTTTTTAATCGTTGGAAATCCGGGTTCTGGGGATCCATCTTGAGCAGCATGATACTGATATTCCCCTGGATGCCCATCAGAAGATTATTGAAATCATGTGCTACGCCGCCTGCCAGGGTGCCCAGCGCCTCCATTTTTTGTGACTGGAGCAGCTGCGCTTCCAGTTTTTTTTGTTCCGTGATATCCCGCGCAATAAATAATAATGCCGGCCGTCCCTCCCAGTCGATTTTCACCGCGCTGACCAATACGGTGATAGTATTTCCGTTCTTTGCAATAAACCGGTACTCAATCAATCCGGGGATTGTTTCTCCGGCGAGCCGCCGCTGATATCTTGATGCACCGGTTTCACGGTCATCAGGATGCATCAATTCCGTGAACAGCATATCCTGAAGCTCCGAAGCCGTATAGCCCAGCAGTTTTAATGTTTCCGGATTCGAAAAAACTATGTTGCTGTCCTGAATGATAGCAATCGCATCGGTTGCATTTTCCACAAGAATACGGTATTTGTCTTCCGAATTTTTCAGCGCCTGTTCCACACGGACACGTTCGGCGATCTCTATCTGGAGCGCCTCCACTTTTTCCTCAAGCGCCTTTGCATGATCTGAGATCAGCTTATTGCGTTCCTGGTAAAAATCAATTTTCCGATACAGTTCTTCCGGGGTGAGATCAAGGGAAGCCAGAATCTCTCCGTATGCCGATGTCAGTTCCACTTGTTCTTCAGGGGTGAAAAATCCTGCTTTTGCGAACGCCTTGTGAGCCTCCGCCGTGCCGATGGAGCCGGAAAGCCGCTTTTTCACCCTGCCGCAGAAATCCGCCATTTCCAGGATTGTAATCATGGACTTTTCATTCATGCCCTGATCGCCCAGGCTTTTGGATATTAAGGCCCAGGCATTCGCATGAGGCATATATTGACTGAGGAGCCGGATGAGTGGCGGAAGTTTTTCAGACATGGATACGGTGATTGAGGGCGTTGTCCAAACCGGCGGTTTTATGGCAGCATCCGGAATTAATTCATCAATGAATTCATTTACGGCTTGGTTTGTGTTTTTTTCAAAAATTAAAGATCCTGAAACATATAGCCCGGTATTCACAAGCAGACACCAGAATACGCCATGGCTCAGCGGGTCCAGGCCATTCATGCCGAGAAGATTTTCAGGCTTCAGCAGCCCGGCACCCCATGGGCCGTATAAAAGCATATCTGATAAAAGCCATCCGCTTTTAATCAGGGACGGCAGCAGCAATGTATAAAGCCACAAGATAAACCCGGCGCTCAGGCCGAGAACGGTTCCGTAATGGTTTCCCCGTCGCCAGAAAAGGCCGCCGATAATCGGCGGAGCGAATTGAATGGCTGCCGCAAAAGAAAGAATCCCCATATTCACAAGCGTATAACTGCCGCCCAGGTTTTTTTCAAACCAGTAGCCGGACAGGATAATGAGCGCCACAGCACACCATCTGGCTTCTAAAATCCGCCTTCGCATAAAACCCAGGCCGGGCAGATATTCAAAAAGCGGCAGCAGCAGGTGGTTGGTAACCATTGTGGCCATAGTCATCGAGCTGACCATGATCATGCTCATGGCGGCTGAAAAACCGCCGAGAAACACCAGCAGCGTCATCCAGGGTTTTCCGTATTCAAGGGGCAACCGGAGAACAAACGTATCGGCCTCCTGAAGGGAAAAGCCCTTTATCAATCCGGCCATTGCTATCGGCAGAACGAAGATATTTATCAGAAACATATACAGCGGGAACATCCACATGGCGGTGAGGATATGTTTCTCGTTTGAATTTTCAACAACCGCCACATGGAACTGCCGGGGGAGAAAGAGCACCGCCGACATGGCTAAAATCAGATATGTCATCCATAACATAAAGGGGGCGGATGCGTCGTCCGGTCCGATGGTTTGACGGCTGGAAAAGGGGGTTTCCGAAAAGCGCTGAAAAATATCATCCATTCCGTTGAAAAGAAAATACGTGACAAAAATACCGGCCAACAGAAACGTGCTCAGTTTGACCACGGACTCCAGCGCCACAGCGGTCATCATGCCCTGGTGCCGCTCGGTCGGATCCAGGCGCCGGACGCCAAAAATGATGGTAAAGGCGATCATGAGCCCAATGAAAATCGGGTCAACAAAAGTAAAAATCCAGGTGGCTTCTACTTTTTGATGCGCGATCAGTATAAACGTCGAAAGTATGGACTTGATTTGAAGCGCAATATACGGCGCAATACCCACAAAGGCGATCACGGACGCAATCGCCGCCAGCAGCCGGGAGTGATTATATCGCGCGGAAATAAAATCGGCGATACTGTTGATTCTGTGGGTCTGCTTTATCCGTACCAGCCTTCTCAGCAGTGTCCACCAGAAAAAAATGCCGATGGTCGGGCCGATATACATGGTCAGGAACAGCATCCCGGATGATGCCGCGCTCCCGACACTGCCGTAATAAGTCCATGACGTGCAATAGATGGCCAGGGAAAGGGAATAGACAATTGCATTATTCCCCCAGTTTTTTCCCTTTAAGGCCTGCTTTTCCACCCATGTGGCGACAAAAACAAGCATTCCAATATATATGCAGATGACAAAAATAATGGTCGAGGCGGCAAACATCTTTTATAGAGACCTTCGTCCATTATAATTATCGTTTGGGAGAATCTGAAGCAGGCGTCTTGAAATAAATAATACAATGCCGATGAGGATTGCCCAGATAATAAAAAGATAGAAAAACAGGACTTTAAGGCTTGACAGGATGGACGTTGACAGAAACGGCCACAGAAAGAGGATGAGGCTGATAACAAAAAGAATCCAACTCAACTCAATCCTCAAAACAATTTTTTCTGCAACTTTCATGGACTTCATCCATTATTATAAAGTTACATTAACGGGGTATTGCCAATTTGAAGCGCTGTTGCCAAAAAAAACAGGCGCTTCATGGAAACAATGCGGCGAATATGAATTGAAATTGAGATCGTGCGGCTTGAAGCCGCTGAGATGTTGAGAAAATCGAATGACTTGAATTTGTTATATTAAACTATGACAAAAGTGGGCGGATGTGTCAAGTATTACCCCTGAGGCTTTAAATGCTTTCCGGCCTTGTTCGCCACCGCACCGCTGAATTTTTTCGCGTTAATCACAAACCGCTCGTGGGTTCCTTTGGATATCGGGTCCACCCCGTCGTCCGCCTCAATATAAAATGACAGTTTCCGGCCCTCGACCTTTTCCAGTTTCACCCGGACCGTTACCGTAAATCCGGCCGGGGTGGCCGCGGTATGGTCCAGCTGAAATCCGGTCCCGACGGTCTGCTCATCGGGCCAGTCCAGATAGGGTTTCAGCGCCTTGATGCAGGCAAACTCCATTAATCCGACCATGAACCCGGAGGCCAGCACTTTCGGCATGACCGTTCCTTCTTCAATGTCGGGAAACAGAAAGGGCACGGTTTTATCCTCCGGCACCATATACTGGAATTCATAGGTCAGTCCGGGTTTCAGATTTTCTTTCATGGGTTGCCTCCTTATGGGTTTTGATATTTTTTCAGTTTCAGTTGCAGGGTCCGCCGGCTGATGCCCAGAATTTCGGAAGTCCGGGTACGATTTCCGCCGGTTTCATGCAAGGTCCGGAGAATCAGCTGCTGCTCAACATCTTTAATCGACTTGCTGTCTGTAATTCCGGCTTCTCCCGGAAAACTCTCACTGTCTAACGCCTTCAAGGTTGCCGGTAAATACTCCGGGGAGATCATTTCATTTCTTGATAAAATAACGCTCCGCTCCACCGCGTTTTCCAGCTCGCGGACATTTCCCGGCCAGTCATGCCGCAAAAACAGGTCCAGGGTTCGCGGTGTGAAGCCTTTAATCATCTTTTTGTTTTTTTCGGCGTATTTTTTCAGAAAATGATCGGCAAGAAGAAGGATGTCGTCCCGGCGTTCCCTCAGCGGCGGGATTTCGATCGACACGACATTGAGCCGATAGTAAAGATCTTCCCGGAACTTTCCTTTTTCTATCTCCTGTTCCAGAACCCGGTTTGTTGCCGCGATAATCCGGACATCCACCTGGACCGTTTGGGAACCTCCCAGCGGCTCAAACTCCTTTTCCTGGAGTACCCGAAGAATTTTGACCTGCGTGGCGGGCGTCATTTCGCCAATTTCATCTAAAAAAATGGAACCCGTGTGGGCCTGGCGGAACCGTCCCTTCTGGCGGGCCACCGCACCGGTAAAAGCGCCCCGCTCGTGACCGAAAAGCTCGCTTTCAAGCAGCGTTTCCGGCAGGGCTGCGCAATTGATTTTTATAAAAGGATTGGTTTTTCTCGGGCTGTTCTGATGAATGGCGTTGGCAACCAGTTCTTTCCCGGTTCCGCTTTCTCCCAGAATCAGTACGGTGGCCTCCGTTGGCGCCACCATCGAAAGGGTCTCAAACATCTTCTGCATCTGCTCACTTTGCCCGATTATGTTTGAAAAATCGAATTGTGAACCGATGCGTTCTTTTAAAAATCTGTTTTCCTGCTCCAGCTGAATATGCCGCAACGCCTTATTCACATGAATTTTAAGCTCATCAATATCCAGCGGTTTGGTCAGATAGTCATACGCGCCGGATTTGAGGGCATCAATGGCCGTGTTCACTGAAGCATAGGCGGTCATGATAATGATGGGTATCCCCGGGCTGATATCCTTGATTCGCTTGAGCGCCTCGATCCCCCCCATTCGCGACATGCGGATATCCATTAAAATCAGGTCGTAAAACTTTTTTTCCACCTCGGATACCGCCTGCTCGCCATCCGATGCCCCGGTCACCCGATAGCCTTCTTCAGAAAGAACGGCAACAAGCATCTGGCGATGGGACACATCATCATCAACAATCAATATTTCCGGCTTCATAACGTTGCCTCTAAGTCCAACGGGATTTCAATTGAAAAACGGCATCCATGATTTTTGCCCGGCGGCGGACTGGATACAGAGATTTGGCCGCGATGGTTTTCCACAATTTTCTGGACGATGGCAAGGCCAAGCCCGGTCCCTTTTTCCCGAGTGGTAAAAAAAGGATCAAAGATTTTTTCAAGATTTTCTTTCGGAATCCCCGGCCCGTCATCTTCCACCCAGAACACAATGTTTTTATGAGGGGCATCCGTTGACACCCCGATTTCAATTGTCTGTCCGGACAAGGCTTCATGTAAAGCGTTCAGCGTGAGGTTCAGCAATACCTGGGTCATCTGGTCCTGATCGAGAAATGCCGTTTGCGGACAATTATCTGTTTTTATTAAGATATTTATGTTCCTTGAAGTCGCATCCCCTTCCACCAGCCGCACGGAGTGGCTGACCAGATCTGCGGGATTGTCATGAGACGGCTCAATATCGAGGGGGTTTGCGAAGTTGAGCAAGTCCGTTACCACATGATTGATGCGGTCCACTTCCTTTACCATGATCGTTGCGTATTCCTGGTCCTGGGGGCGGTCCTGGAGCTTATGACCTAAAAACCTGGCAAATCCGCGAATTGAACTTAACGGATTTCTGATTTCATGGGCAACCGCTGCCGCCAGTTTTCCGACTTCAGCATATTTTTCAGCCCGCCGGACCTTTTCCTCAAGCCGTTTTATTTCACGCAAATCCCTGAGAATAATAACCGCTCCCTGGCAGGCGCCTTCCTGCATGGCCATCGGGGAAACACTGATGGCCAGGGGCAGATTTTCTCCCCCAGCCTTGCAGATAACAATTTCCCGGTCAAAAACCGGTCCGCACCGGGTAAGTGTGTCTGATATGCCGCTTTGGTGAAAATCAATCACCTGCTGCAGATTAAACCGTTCCATGTCCGCACTGCTTTGTCCGATGAATTCCAGGGCGAGATTGTTATAGGAAAGCACGTTGCCGCTTTCATCAATACTCAAGAGTCCGGATGCCATGCTCTCAACCACATACCGCGTGTACTCCTGCGTCTCCCGCAAGCGCCGGTTCATGCGATGGTATGCATGAATGACAAAAATAAAAAAAATCGTTCCCGCTCCCAGCGCTGCAAGAATTGAAACCATAATAATCGCATGATGAAAATCCTCGTGCTGAGCCATCTCAAAAGAAGACATTTCCAGGCCCACGACCAGCATCGCATTCTCATATCCTTTTCTGGTCCCAAGGATATTTGAACGTGATTGGGGATCCGATGCCGAATTCGGGGTTTGGGCAGTATCCGGCAGGAGGACTTTTTGCGCCATTTCATATATCGGCATGGTATCCGGCAATTTTTTGATGCGGGAGAATATTCTATTTCCGGAGGATTCCTGGGGAATCCAAACTTCCGGCGGGCCCCTCTTGACTGATGCGGAGGAATGCATGATTCGCCCTTCACGGTCAGCGATATAAACAAATTCGATATACTGGTTATTTTCCGCCTTCCGGATTAACTGATCGATGGAATCCTTTTGAAAGTCCGTGGTCTCGATTAGAGACAACAGGCTCGCGTCAATAATTTGCAGCGTGGCCACACCCTGCTGATGAACGAATTTTAAGGCATTTTCCCGTGCCCGGTTCAGGTTCCAATAAGTTGAAAAGCCGATAAAAACCAGAAGGGTAAGTATCATCACGACAATGATGAGAGCGGGCAGATATAATTTTTTAGGCTGGAAAATATTCATTGAATACCCTGGGTGGCGGATTGTTGAATAAAATTTTATTGTGAACATCCGGCTGGCTGTTGACGTGAAAAAAATTCACACCCATTTTTATATATCCTTATTTAATTTGTTTCGTCAATTGCTGTATGGTTTGTCCTTCTGGAATCCAGGCATTCAGTGGGATATAAAAAACTCCCGGCGTCCATCTCTGAATGCCGGGAGCTTTTTGGGGATACTGATTGATTACATAAAGTGGAGGAAACATAATCAATCAGACGGTATCTGTCCCCGTTTTTTGTGTTTTTAAGCTACATCTCTTCATTCTTTCGGATCAATTTCGTCTGATATGCCATGGACTCGAAAATCGTGTTGAACGTTTGGGCGATCAGTCCTGCAATGGATTTATCCAGATAAATGCCATAAGCGGTTTCAATTTCCTCGGCATGTTGAAATACCAGTTCGGCAAGGGTTTCAGATGGATTTGGTTTTATGGTTGAAAGCATTTCACCTCCGATGACTATTAAAAATTATTGCCTATGAGTTCAAAGGATCCACTCGATCACTTTACCCTACCGCCCCATTCGTCCGCCCATGCCGGCGCCCATCGGGGGTTCAAAGTTTCCGCCAACCCCCTCCTGGTTAACCCCCATATGCTCATTCATATAATCAATCATCTCTTCATCCATCATCTGACTTCCCGGCATGTCGATACCATCGGCGCCGGGCGTGCCTTGCCCCATGTGTTCATTCATGATAGCCAGCATGTCCTCATCCATGAATTTGCTCATGTGCTCGATCATATGCTGCTGAGCATCTTCAATATCCACAAGCTCCCACATAAAACCATTGTGCGGCATATTCAGGCCGTTTAATGTGTCAAACAGCGTCATCATATTCGGATCATTTTCAAAATCCTGTATGCTCTGGTGAAAGTCGATCATGAGTCCGTGCATTTGATTCCGGACGTCTTCCGTGATGGTGATCCCGTTTTCCGGGTTTGCGTCCGCATCCAGAGATTGCAGGAATCTCCCCATGTTGACCAGCATCGGATGATTAAACCCCATTGACCACTCGGCCGGATCAACAAAATCCATGGGCGTGATGACGTCTTTCGCCTGGATTTCACCCAGCAGCACATCGCCGATCATAAACTGAATCATTTCTCCCGGATTGCAAAAAAACTGACCGTTTTCGTCCGTTACGCCTGAACCTGAATAAGTTGTGTAAGTCAACCCCTGTACCTGACTGTCAACAAAGGTTCCTTTCATGCCGCCATTTCCGCCCTGGCTGCCCATCATCGTTCCACTGTTCATGGGCAAATTATTTACGTCACCGCCTGACTGCATTCCGGAACCCATATTATTATTTATTGCTCCACCCATGGGAGTATTCTGGTTGTTTCCTCCCTGACCGCTCATCATATTCCCATTGTTTATGGGCGAATCACCGACACCTCCGCTCGTCTGTGTTCCGGAACCCATATGTTCATTCATTATCGCCTTCATGGCATCGGTCATATATGGCCCCATGTAATTAATCATGTGCTGTTGTGCACCTTCGCCATCAACCAGTTCCCAGTCCATGCCGTTATGCGGCATGTTTAAACCGTTCATTGTGGCGAACATCGCCATCACATCCGGGTCATTTTCAAAGTCATGGATGCTTTGATGAAAATCGATCATGCGCCCGGATACCTGATCTCTCACCTCCTGGGTGATGGTGATTCCGTTTTCAGGGTTGCCATCCGCGTCCAGAGACTGAAGAAATCTACCCATATTCACCAGCATCGGATTATTAAATCCCATTGACAGATCACTCGGATCAACAAAATCCATGGGCGTGACCACGTCTTTCGCCTGGACTTCACCCAGCATCACATCGCCGATCATAAACTGAATCATTTCTCCTGCAGGGCAAACAAACTGTCCGTTTTCATCCGTCAGGCCAACGCCGGAAGGCGTGGTGTAATTCAGACCCTGAACCGGGCTGTCAACAAAAGTTCCTTCAACAGAAGAGGTAATATAGTCTGGTGTGCTGACATCGGCGCCACTGCTGGAACCGCCGCCGCTGCATCCTGCCAGGGTCAAACCGGCCATGATAATAAATGTCGCCGCAAACCAACCCGGACGGAAAGACTGCCGGCTCATTTCGTTTCGCATGTGATTTTTCATAATAAATATCCTTTTTTTAATGTTGCCATGAGGTTGCTAATACTTTTTGGATCTGTTCGAACAGGGTGAATGAAGGTTTTTTGTTTTGATGAGCTATAATGCAACTGATATGCCAGACCTGAAAAACGATCGGATTTATATCCAATTTTTAATTTAATATTTTGAAATTATAAATAATAATTAAATTAAAAGCAGCCGGGAATCTTCGTCTTCTATCGTTAAGGAGGATCCGGTGCGCATATTTTTATCAGCATCGGAGTGATTCGCGCCACTTCCTGCGAAAAAAGTATCCACGCTTTTTAAATACAAAAGGGAAGCACACGTGCTTCCCTTTTGTTGTTCTCCGAAACGTCCAGCTTTATCTTAAACCCCAATCCATAAAAACATGAAGGAAGAGTGAGATTTCCTTTTCTGAATGAATCATTTTTTTAATTGCGCAGGATCAGCAGTGGGCGCAGCGATCAACCTTTGTGTCTGGTTGCGTGAAGCCATAAAAGAACTCCGCCGGAGACAGATGATGATAAATCGACCCTGAACTCTTAATCTCTGTGATTTTGCCACAACGGCAATCCGCAGCAGCTGTTTTAACCGGACCTTCAATCGCCTTTTCTGTGACAGGAGTAATGTTTGTATATCCAAAAAACACAGCCTGCGAGAGATCATAGAATCTGGCTTCTCCTTCATTTAACGTTTCATTTCTTTTTTCATCAGCAACACGAGCCGTGTTTTCCGTCACATTGACAGCGGCTTGATCAATCCCGGTATATCCGAAAAATGCTGCCGGTGACAGGGCTTGATACGAAATCTGCTGATCCGTCTGCTCATGATTCCCTTCTGCCCAGGCAGCCGGAACCACAAGCACAATTGCCAATATTGTTATCAGTAATGTTATCAGTCTGTTCATGGCTAAATCCTCCCTTTGTAGGTGTTGAACCTGTCGTTAATCAACAGGTTAACTTTACCAAAGTATAATGCATAATATGATGCATACAATGTGCCAGTAAGGAGGGATGTTTACAACATGCTGAAATTAAATTAATGTTTTATAAATTAAATGGTTTTGAGAGTTCAAATGCAAATGCACCTGATAAGTATTTGCGCATGACTGCGAATTATATTCGCAGTGTGGTTCCGCGAAAAAGAAAGGCTCCTCCTAAACGGCTGTATGTGGCAGACCCCGTTTTTTCCATAGAAGATAGATCACGGGATAGATGAGCAGTTCCATCAGGACTGAAGAAACCACGCCGCCCACCATCGGGGCGGCAATCCGCTTCATGACGTCGGCGCCGGCGCCGTGGCTCCACATGATGGGCAGCAGACCGGCAATGATGACCGAAGCCGTCATGATCTTCGGGCGCACCCGCTGGACCGCGCCATGATGGATGGCGTTTTTCAGATCGGCAAGGCTGTTCATGAGCCCTTTTTTCTTTAGCTCATCATACGCCACGTCCAGGTAGAGAAGCATCACCACCCCGGTTTCCGCATCGAGCCCGGCCAGGGCGATAATCCCCACCCAGACCGCGATGCTCAGGTTGTACCCCAGAATGTAGATAAACCAGAATGCGCCGATGAGCGAAAACGGCACGGCCAGAAAGACAATTCCAACCTTTATGAAGGATCGGGTGTTGAGGTAAATAATGATAAAGATAATGAACAGGGTCATGGGAATAACCAGCATCAGCCGTTTCTCCGCACGGGCCATGTATTCGTACTGGCCGCTCCAGATAATATTATATCCCTGTGGCAGTTTGACGGCCTCCGCCACGGCCTTTTTTGCCTGGCGTACATAAGTGCCCACATCGATATCCTTTATATCCACATAAACCCATGCGTTTGGCCGGGAACCTTCGGTCCGGATCACCATCGGCCCTTTTCGGGTCGTAATGGTGGCAAGCTGTTCCATGGGGATGTGCTGACCCGCTGGGGTGGGCACCAATACGCGTTTTAAAGCGTCTATATTGTCCCGAAGCTCACGACTGTAGCGCAGATTCACCGGATATCGTTCCAGGCCTTCCACAGTAGATGTGATCGTCATGCCACCTATGGCAATCTGGATCACTTTCTGGACATCCCCGACGGTCAGGCCATATCGCGCCGCGGCCCGGCGGTTGATATCAAAATCAAGGTAATTTCCCCCGACCGTCCGTTCGGCAAAGGCCGAAAGAGTTCCCGGCACCTTGCGAATCACGGCTTCCACTTCTTTGCCCAATCCTTCAAGGACGGTTAATTCGGGACCGGAAATTTTAACGCCCACCGGCGTTTTGATGCCTGTGCTGAGCATGTCTGTCCGTGTTTTGATGGGCATGGTCCAGGCGTTGGTCAGACCGGGAAACTGAATGGACTGATTCAGTTCATCAATCAGCTTGTCCACGGTCATGCCATTCCGCCACTGGTCTTCCGGTTTAAGCATGATGGTTGTTTCCATCATATCCAGGCCCGCAGGGTCTGTTGCGGTTTCAGCGCGGCCGACCTTGCCGAATACATGATGCACTTCCGGAAATTGCCGGATGATTTTGTCGGTCTGCTGCAGGAGTTCGCGGGCTTTGGTGATGGATATGCCGGGCAGGGTTGTGGGCATGTACAGCAAATCACCTTCGTAGAGCGGCGGCATAAACTCGGACCCGATCCGGCTGAAGGGAATCCAGGTGCCCGCCAGCATGACCAGTAGAAAAAGGATCATCAGTTTGGGGAATCTCAGCACAAAATTCGCCACCGGATGATACACAGCGATCAGTAGCCGGTTTAACGGATTTTTCGCTTCCGGCAGGATTTTGCCCCTCACCCAATACCCCATGAGAACCGGCACGATGGTCACTGAAAGAATGGCCGCAGCCGCCATGGAATAGGTTTTGGTAAATGCCAGGGGTTTAAACAGACGGCCTTCCTGGCCCTCCAGGGTAAATACCGGGATGAAGGACACCGTGATGACCAGCAATGAGTAAAACAGGGCCGGCCCCACCTCTTTTGAGGATTCCAGAATCAGTTCCCAGTGGTCCCGGCGCTGGTCAGGGGGCTTTTCATTTTCATGCTCAATATGCTTGTGGGCGTTTTCAATCATGATAATGGCCGCGTCCACCATCGCGCCGATGGCAATGGCAATCCCGCTCAGGGACATAATGTTGGCATTGATCCCCTGAGCTTTCATGATGATAAATGAAATCAGGATGGCCGTGGGCAAGGTGAATACGGCTACCATGGCGCTTCTGAAATGAAGGAGAAAAAGAATGCAAACCAGTGCCACAATGAGGATTTCTTCGATGAGCTTGATTTTTAATGTATCGATGGCCCGGAGAATCAGCCCCGACCGGTCGTATGCGGTTTCAATCTTGACATCATCGGGAATCCCCCCTTTGAGTTCGTCGAGTTTGTCCTTGACCTTGCGGATGACCTCAAGCGCGTTCTGTCCGTATCGCATAACGACAATGCCGCCCACAACCTCACCCTCTCCGTTGCTTTCGGCAATGCCCCGCCGCATGAGCGGCCCGATGCCTACGTCTGCGATGTCTCCAAGGTAAACCGGCGTTCCGCGTTTTGGATTCACCATGATCGGAATGCTCTTGATGTCGTCAATGGATTTGATGTATCCGAGCCCCCGGACCATGAACTCCATTTCGCCCATTTCAATGATCTCTCCGCCCACATCATTGTTGGATTTCGCAATGGCCATTTCCACCATGCTGATGGAAATATCATACGCCATCAGCTTGATGGGATCGATGGTGATCTGGTACTCTTTGACGAATCCGCCGATACTGGCGACTTCGGCCACCCCTTCCACGGCCGTGAGTCCGTACTTCAGATACCAGTCCTGAATCGAGCGCAATTCCTGCAACGACCGTTTATCGGATGAAAGGGTGTATTCAAAAACCCAGCCGACGCCAGTTGCATCCGGTCCAAGGGTGGGCGTCACATTGGCGGGCAGGCGTTTTGCGGCGTAATTCAGATATTCCAGAACCCGGCTGCGGGCCCAGTAAATATCGGTGCCGTCTTCAAAAATGACATACACCAGCGAATATCCGAAAAAGGAGTAGCCCCGGACCACTTTGGCGCTGGGGACGGCCACCATGGCGGTGGTCAGCGGATAGGTCACCTGGTCTTCGATGGTCCTCGGCGACTGGCCCGGATATTCCGTGTAGATAATCACCTGCACGTCGCTTAAATCGGGAATGGCGTCAATCGGGATATTTAAAAGGGAGTAAAGTCCGCAGCCGATGAGGAACACGGTCGCCAGGATAACGAGAAATTTATTTTCAATGGACGCTTCAATGATTTTTTTTAGCATGGCAGGTTGTCCTGAATGCGTATAATGGATGTTGGTTACATCTTTTTCATGTCATGATTTTCCGGTATTTTTTCCATCTTCATGCCATCCATTGTAGTGTCTGGTTTAGGGTTTGGCTGAGGCTGTTTTTTTGCGGGCTCCTGATCAAAGTCCTTAAAAAAATCATCCATTTGTTTTTGGTTCATCCCCGGCGGATTCCCGGAACCCGCCGGACCCGCTTTTTCAGGCGGGGTCATTTGCGTAATAGCTGCCTTGAGATTGCTTTCGGAATCAATCAAAAACTGGGCGGATGTGACGACTTTTTCGCCTTCACGGATGCCCTCTATAATCTGCACATACCCGTCGGCGGACGCACCTAAGCGGACATCTCTGGGTTCAAAATAGCCGCCGCCCAGGGGGATGATGGCCAGGTTTCTCTCACCGGACCGGATAATCGCCTGCTCCGGAATCGCCACAGCGTCAATGGAAACCAGCGAGACAATTTTTACCGTGGCGAACATTCCCGGCTTTAAAGCAAATTCCGGGGTGTTGCGGACAGCGATGCGCACCTTTGCGGTCCGGGTTTCGGTATTGAGATAGGGGTATATATAGGTAACGGTTCCCTGAAAAAGAGTTCCCGGCAGATAGGACAGTTCCAGATCCGCCTGCTGCCCCGGCCGGATCCAGCCCAATTCAAACTGGTAGATGTCCGCCGTCACCCAGACCGTCGAGAGATCGGCGATTTTGTATAGTGTCATGCCGGCCATTGTCTGCTGGCCGTCCACCACCATCTTATCGGTGACAATGCCATCAGCGGGCGAATAAAGGGTAACCGCTCGCGTGGGGGTGCCTCTTTGCTCCAGAGCAGCAATTTCCTTATCGGTAATGTCCCAGTATTTAAGGCGCCGGCGGGTGCTCTGCACCAGCTCGTCCGCCTCCCGCCGGGCCGCATCAATATTGCTTGCCTGCATTCTCCCGCGATAACGCAATGCCTGAAGGTATTCTCCCTGAGTGCTGACCAGATCCGGGCTGTAAATATCCAGGAGCGGGTCGCCTTTTTTGACAATCTGGCCGGTATAGTCAACGTGGAGTTTTTCAACCCAACCCATGAACTTGGTATTGATGTTGTACAGTTTTGTCTCGTCAAATTCAACGATACCGGAGGTGCGGATGGTTTTGGTGAGTTTCCGCCGGGTGATTTCTTCAGTGGTGACGCCGATATTCTGAATGGTGGCCGGGTTAATATGAATCCCCTTGATATCGCTGTCATTTTCATACACCGGAACCAGGTCCATTCCGCAGTCCGGTGCGATGCCGGGCTTATCAGACGTGAACCAGGGATGCATGGGGTCCTGATAATAAGCGATTTTTCGCTGGCCGGGACTTTTATCCCCTTCGGCATACACCGGCACATAATCCCTCCCGTCGGGGGCCTTTTTCGGAACCGGCGATGTCATCTGTGGATTCATCGGATCCCGGTAAAACTCGACTTTTCGGGCCTGTTCTTCCGGCATCTGTCCAATGCCTTTGTTAAACAGCATCCAACCGGCGCCAAGTCCCAGCATTGCGAAGATGACCGCTGTTATTAGTATTTTTTTCATAGCCCATCTCCATATTGTAACCGTCCGTGTTCACTGATTGAACCGCATCGGTATGATTTTATTGTTTATTCAATCGATTATTGAGAGCGCAGGGCGATTTCCTCCATATCCAGGCCCACCGCCTGCTCCAGTTCAGCCTGGCTTTCCATGTATTTCATGGCCGCCATATGATAATTGAGCCTTGCCATCCAAAGCATCCGATACGCATCAATCAGTGAAAAAAAATCCATATTGCCGGTCTGGTATGCCGCCATGGTCGACTGGAGGGTTTGCTCCGCCTGGGGAATCAATGTGTTTTTATATAAGGACACAACATTCTGGTTTGATTGAACATTGACGAGGGCATCCTGAATTTGAAAAAACATCATGTTTTCCATGGCACGATAATCCTGCTCGGCTTTTCGAAGAGTCTGTTCTTTTTCATCGACTTTTCCTTTGAATTTTCCGCCTGACCAGAAGGCCAAAGGAACATTGACGCTGGCCATGGTGGACCAGTAGTCCTTGGATGTGCTCCGCATGTCCTTATACATGACACGGAGCATGATGTCCGGATAGTACTCAAGCTGGGCTGCCGACAAATCCGCTTGGGTCATGTTGATGTTCTCGCGCATGGATTGCAGTTCAGGACGGGAATCCATTGCCAGTGTTTTGAGCCCGTCAAAAGTGAGGGGGGGCGGGGACATGACAATGTCCGGAACAACGGGCAGCGACCCGTCCGTTGAGCGGCTAAGAATCGTATTGAGCATGGCTTCAACGGATCTCTTTTCCTGCTCAAGATTGATGCCTTCGTTGATCAGGATCGACAATTCCGTCTGTGCCCGGAGAATATCGGCCTGCCTGCCGATGCCCACTTCATACTGGCGCTTGGCAATATTGGTGAATTCATGCATTAAATCCTGGTTTTCCAAATTAATCCGGATCTTTTGCTGGACCAGATATAAATTGTAATAGGCTTTTTTCAGGTCACGGATGATTTTCTTTTCAAGCGCGTGGTATTTCTGTTCTGTCATGGCCGAGCCGCTTTCCGCAGACTGGCTCATGGCAGCGCGTTTACCGGGAAACGGGAACATTTGCTGGACAAAATAATCCATTTCCATCCATCTGCCGGCCGGATCGGGAAACGAATCAATGGGCGTCTGAAAAAATTCCACACCGATTTGCGGTGGGTCCCATGCCCTTGCCTGAGGGATCTGTGCTCTGGCTGCCGCAATTTCATGATGCGCGGCTTTGAGGTCCGGATTGTTTTGAATGACTTCTGCAATGAGATCGTTCAGCTTAAGCAGCTCTTCCCCCCGGACCGATCCAAACGGGATGACAACGCATGCGCAACAGACCATTAATAGTATTTTTTTTGAGTTCATGTCATGCCATCTCCGTTTGTTTATATTTAACGATTGGCAACTTCCGGTAAAAATACCGCAGGCGGAAGGCCATCACTTTTTAAGGAGCTGTCAAACAATTATTGCAAAAGCTGTGCCGGTAAAAAGAATTAATGCTAACGGGGCGCGCGACTTATGTTTCGATAGAGGGCTTGTAATATTTGATTTTAATAAATATATTAGAGTAGTTTGAAAATAAATCAAAGCGTTATTTTTTAATTAAACACCCCAAAAAGGAGATTCACCATGAAAAAATCCATTCTTTTTATTTTTATGGCAGGTTTCTTTTTTCTCGGTTTAACAGTCGTTGCTGCCGAAGAGATGAACCCTCAAGGCATGCAGATGGAGCATAACGCCCCCATGGGGAAGCTCATCCATGAAACCGATGCAGAGTCCTACGGATATCATCTTTCTTACCGTTTGATTGATTTGCAGGCACAAATGAAAGATATGCCCGGAATGCAGCGCAATATGCAGGGAAAGGGGACCTATCACCTGATGCTCACCATTACGGATTCCACTGGAAAAATGGTTGATTCCGCGCAGGTGGGATATCTGGTAGTTAATCCCGACGGTTCTGAACAAAAGGTCATGACAATGGAAATGAAAGATGGTTACGGCGCAGATATCAATCTGTCAAAATCCGGAGAATACACCATCAAATGCAAGGCTGCGGCGGGAAACAAGAAAATGATCGATGAATTTAAATATAAGGTTGAATAGATACCATCTGATTCAAACAATTAAAACAGATCCTCAGATGGATGGGGTTGTAACTACCGTCAATCACTCTTTACCGGCGGAGAGAGCCCCCACTCGTCGTTCCATTGCAAGCCCAAATCCAGCAAATCCTGCCAGAGTGTAATGTCGGTTTTCTGCTCTTTCGGACCGGCCGCGAATTTTTTTTTGATCCGGATTTTTTCTTTGTCCGCATCCAGAATCAGGCTGTAGGCAATATAATATTTATAAATATTGCTCACGAAGGTCACGGTTTCGCTGCCCATGCGGCGGGCCGCGACGATTTCGATATTTCCAAACCAGACATTGGGGTCAACATTCATCCGGCCGGCCTGTTTCCGAAGAGCGGTGATTTTGGCCGGCCCGGCGTTATAGCAGGCCAGGGTGAACAGCATTTTGTTCAAAGGAGTCATGGGCTGGTTTTCAAAATACCGGTCTCTGAGAAATCTTAAGTATTTGACCCCAGCATGAATATTGCTTTCCGCGATGTGGATATCGGCGATACCCACGCAGGCGTCGGCGGCGGTTCCCGGCAGCAACTGCATCACCCCCACGGCCCCGTCCGGACTTCTTCTGGACTGGTCGATCCGGGATTCCTGAAACGCCAGGGCAGCGATCATCCGCCAGTCAAAATGGTATTTTTTGGCGTATTTTTTAAAATGGGCCAAGGATCCTTCAAATCTCGAAAAAGCTTCTTTTTCCAATGGGTTGTGTTCAAGCTGGCCGTTTCCCAGATACCGGTTTTTCAGAAGATTACCCATGAGCGTTCCTTCCTGATGCGTTTTTATAAACGCATTGATCCGGGCTTTCAGCTTCGGGCTGTTTTTCCGGACCGCCCAGGCAATCTCCCCGTTTTCCCTGAAAGTGATCCGGTCATGAAACGTCAGATTCTTAAACACATTCTTCCATAACATGGCCTTATGGCTGTCGATCACTGTCCTGGAGATAATGCCCGCGTTCATCATTTCAAGGATATCTTCGTCTTCAAGAATCTCGTTAATCTTGATAATGTCAACCGGTTCTTTCTTTTCCTTTTGAAACCGGCGATTAAGCATTTGAAGGCTTTCAAAATAACTGCTGGACCGGCGGACATAAATTCTTTTTCCACAAAGGTCTTCAAGGGCTTGAATCGCCGTCGTTTCAGGTGCCGTCACGAGAATTTCGCTGATGCCGGTGTAAAACGGGTCGGAAAAATCCACCTGCCGCTGTCTGCCGGGGGTAATGGTGAGGTTGCCGATAGCAATATCGCCCCGGCCGGCCAACAGGCCCGGAATCAGGCGGTCCCTTGGCGTTGGAATAATAATCACCTTGATTTTTAACACGTCCCGGTTTTGGGATTGGTTGATATAGGTTTCAAAGGATTTGAGCAGATCATAGGAAAGGCCGCGCTGGTCCGCGCCGTCCAGATAAAAAAAAGTTTTGCTGTAGGGAGACAGGGCACGGATCTCGTTGTTGCGGAGCATGCCGTCAAGATCGCCGGACACGGTTTCTTCCGGCGTCGGCAGGCCTTCCGGCTTTATGGGCGGCGGCTTTTCATGGAGGGAATGGAACAACCGGTTCAATCCGCCAAGAACTGGAAAAAACAGGAGAAACATGAGCACAATGGTCAGTTTTTTCCCTTTTTTGAAGCGCAATAAACCCGTCTCCTATGAAAATATTTTTTCCAGGATGACCTTTGTCACCATATAGGTGGGGCGCACCCCTTCCGCGCCCATTTCTCCGGCAGCCAGTGTCTGACCGCTCACGAGGGGGTTGTCTGAGGCGTAATAGGCATAACGGACCCGGACGTCTTTGGAGATATGCTCTTTAATGATGGCCGCGTTGATGGCCCGCTGGTAATGCCCGCCTTCCATTTCCAGGCCGATGGTGTTCCAGGAAGACTGGAAACGTTTCAGCAGATCCCGGTTTTGCAGGCTTGTTCCCAGCACCGTGATCACCGGGCCGGTGTAGACATTCACATCCGGATCAAAATCCTCTTTTTTCAGATCGTTATCAATCATGTAATTGTCGGATGACCCTTCAACTACGTGGGCCGTGGCCAGCATGATATCTCCCTTTTGTCCCGGCAGGATCCCGGCTTTGCCCATGATGGAAATAGAAGCCACGTTCATCGGGGTGTCGTGATTGTCGTCCACGGGTTCCAGGAGCCGGTCCATGACCTCAAACGCCTGGGCGCCGAAGGCATAGTCCATGACCAGAATGACCGGCTTTTTGTCCGGCCCTTCCGGTATGTTGAACCGGATATCCGGGTGGAACGACACGGAACCAAGGCCGGCTGTATCGATGATCTGGCAGTCGATATGGGCGCCTGACCGGTCCGGCAGCTCAAAAAATCCGTGCTGGCGCGCATAGGTAAGAATCGTTTCCCCCTGTTCCCGAAGGCAGAGAATGAAATCGTACAGATTGTCGCCGGTTTTGCTTTGTTGCGGCATGCGGCAGGAGGTGACGGCGGCATGACCGTAAAGCAGGTTGACCACGCTGTGAAGATTCGCGCTGACAATATGCAGGGGACGGTCCAGGAGATCCAGTTCCCGCAATTTTTTCTTGATGTCTTCCGCCCATTTTGCCCCATACCGCTGGTGGGCGATAATGTTCATCAGCGAAGGGGTCAGGTGGACGATCAGGAAATTTTCAAAGGCTTTTTTCTCTTCATTCACCCGGTGGCCCAGGTGATAAATCAGCTTGAACAGACCGTTGTTGGCCTGATGATTTTTCCGGCTGCGTTCAAAATTTTCATATGACTGCCGGGTTTCCTGGTAGGAGCGGCCCAGCACCAGGCTCAGGTCCCAGATGGCCCGCTCCACTTCCTTGGGGCTGAGTTCGTCCATCCGGTTCACGGCTTTTTCCAGATCACTCCATTCGCTGGTCATTTTCCCGTATTCATCGGTCATATGGCGCTGAATTTTTTTGGCTTCAATGTTTAAAAACGTCAGATGGGTGAGGATATCGTAGATCTCGCTTAAGCCGCGGGTAATCACAAAACACATTTCTTCCTTGCTGATCCGGTAACAGGTGCGCCGGCGTTTGACGGGAATGATTTTTTCAAAGGAATTTTCACCGAAATGATCTTCTTCCGTGAGAATAACGCGGGTGCATTCTTCAATGCCGCGGGGCAGGCGGTCAATCACATATTCCAGGCCGTTGAGTTCCACCACCCGGGGGTCGTTCATGCTCCCGTAAATTTCCGGACTCAGGGTTTTCAGGCTTTCGGCCAGGGCCTGTCCCATGCGACCCGACGGCCTGAAAAAGCCGCGAAGGGCCAGGGCGTTGGAAAGGGTTTTAAACGATTGAATGGCGACACGGGCTTTTTGGGAACTGGTCAAATCCTGCATGGGGGCGGAGCTCCTTTTTCAAAAAATACGGACGGTTCCATAAATGTCTAATCCTGACGGAAGCATAAGGCACGATTATCTATAGCATTTCATTTTTTAAAAATAAAGCATTACGCTCAGGCGAAAATATTGTAAACTGTACTTCCATGCCGTCATCCCCATCAGGATTTTTTAGATCAAACAGGGAGGAGCCGTTGTTTTCATTTAATCTGAAAACCATCATTCGAAATGGGTTCCGGTTTGTCAATTTCGGATCCATGATCCGTCTGACCCTGGGTCTGCCAACCCGCTCCGGACGCGTTTTTCTGATATTCGAAGAAAAAGAATACACCTGCCAGGAGGTTTATGTCCGATCAGCACAGTATGCGGACTTTTTTCTGCGCAAACGGCAGCAGCAGATAGAGGCCGGGATTCTCGGGAAAGAAGACCGGCTGAAGATCGGGATTTACCAGGAAAACACCCCGGATTTCCTGTTTGCGGTTTTTGGGGCCGGACTCAGCAATTCAACGCTGTTTGCCTTCAATACGGGGTTTAGAGGAAAAACGCTGGCCGGGGTCATTAATCAGGCGAACATCTCCCTGCTGCTGACGGACGGTGGGGCGGACGAAGAAGTGGGCCGTCTTTTAGGCGAGATCCCCGGTCTGGGCCATGAACAGGTTTTTATCACTGGCGATAGCCGGGCGCAGAATCCAAAGGGGTTTAAAGCCATTGACGCGGCCATTCGGGAAACGGAAACCGGGCCTGGCAAATTATCCGGCGCCCCCATGGACAATACCGCCCCGGTGCTGGTGATTTATACGTCCGGAACCACGGGCATGCCCAAAGGCGTTCCCTGCACACATCTCAAGATGGTCGGGGCCGGGGCTGTGGTCCAGTCTGCCGTCCGCCTGAAGAAAGCCGATCGGGGCTATGTGTGCATGCCTCTTTTTCATTCCAATGCCTGGTATATCGGTATCCTGCCCGTGATGCTCGCGGGGGCCTCCTTTGTACTCAAACGCAATTTCAGCGCGGGCGCGTTTGAAGAAGATATCCTGAAACACGGCGTGACCTTCATGAACTATGTAGGCCAGCCCCTCCATTATATTATCGCGGCCCTTGAGAAAAAATACGGCAGCCCGGAGGCTGTGGAGGCGGCCCTGGCCCGCCATCCCGCCAACCGGTTCCGCACAGCCTATGGAAACGGGGCGCTGCCCATCGACCGCCGGAAACTGATGCGATACCTGGGCATGGAACATATTTTCGAGATTTACGGGTCCACCGAAGCGGTCATCACCACTGCCAACAAACCCGGCGACCCCATTGACAGCCTGGGCAGACTTCCCGGATCCGTAGTTATCAGAAACGAGCAGGGTGAGCCCTGCCCCCCGGCCATCGTGGATGAAAAAGGGCAGATCCTCAACTATGACGCGGCAGTGGGCGAGATCACCAAGCAAGCGGATGAAAACAACCTGCGGTTCGGCGGGTATTTCGGTGATCCGGGCGCCACAAGCCGTAAATTCCGGGACGGCATTTACCATTCGGGGGACCTTGGCCATGTGCGGATTATCGGCGGCAAGCGCTATCTGTATTTCAATGGCCGGACCGACGACTGGATCAGAAAGGACGGGGAGAATTTTTCAGCGGAAAACGTGGCGGATTACGCCAGCCGGCTGCCGGGCGTCCATCTGGCGGCTGCTTATGGCGCGCCATGCGCGGTGTCGGACGAACAGGTGATGGTTACGATTCAGCTGGAAGAAAACGCGGGGTTTGATCCGCAGCAGGCCTTTGACTGGTTTATGGACCAACAGAAAACCGGGGGCATGGATCCCAAATGGATGCCGGATTATATCCGGATCATCGATGACATCCCCCTCACCAGCACCCAGAAAATTTTGGTGCGGCCGTTTAAGAAAGATCATTTCAATATCCTTAAAAAACCGGATATGCGGATTTATTTCAGGCTCCGGGGAGACGTCACCTACCGGCCTCTTACGGTTGAAGCGTTTGCGGATATTCAGGCCCGGTTCGCCGAAACCGGGCGACTGGATCTGATCTAATAAACTGAAGCCGGGAAAAGGAAAAAAATTATGAAATCCGGGTATGATCAACAAACGATAAAACCTTTTGCTGAAGTTTTTGACAACATTATGGGTTCGATTCGTGAACCTTTGGTGGTGCTTGATTCTGATCTGAAGGTGGTAAAAGCCAATTACGCCTTTTACCATACGTTCTGCATGAAACCCGATGAGGCAGAGGGGGTGCTGATTTATGATCTTGGCAACCGGCAATGGAACATCCCGGCGCTTCGGGAGTTGCTTGAAGACATCCTCCCTCAAAATTCCGCATTCCACGACTTTGAAGTGGAACATGAATTTGAGACTATCGGCCGGAAGATCATGCATTTAAACGCGAGGCGGATTTACACCAAATCGAACAAGACACAACTGATCCTTCTGGCCATTGAGGATGTGACGGACCGTGAGAATTATAAAAGAAACCTTGAGGAACTCGTTACCGAGCGCACAGTGGCGCTTATCCACGCAAGGGAAGAGGCGGAAAAAAGGAGACAAGTCGCTGAATCCGCGCTGTCCGAAATAAAGCGGTTAAAAAAACGTCTGGAAGCGGAAAGGGCCTATCTGCAGGAAGAAATTAAGCTGGAGTATAATTTTGAGAACATTATCGGTCAAAGCGACGGGCTTAAATACGTACTCTTTAAGGTTGAACAAATTGCCGCCAGCGATACCATCGTGTTGGTTCTTGGGGAGACAGGAACCGGCAAGGAGCTGGTCGCCCGTGCCATTCACGGCCTGAGTAAGCGCAAAAACCGGGCGCTGGTAAAAGTAAATTGCGCCACTCTCCCGGCAAACCTGATTGAAAGCGAATTGTTCGGCCATGAGAAAGGTTCTTTCACGGGATCTCTTTCCAGGCACCTGGGTCGATTTGAAGTCGCCAACGGATCGACTCTTTTTCTGGATGAAATCGGGGAATTGCCGATAGAATTACAGGCAAAACTGCTCAGGGTGATCCAGGACGGCGAATTTGAACGGGTGGGCAGCTCCCGCACCATCAAAGTCGATACACGGATTATTGCCGCCACCAATCGCAATCTGGAAGAGGAGGTCAAGAAGGGCAATTTTCGTGAAGACCTCTGGTACCGGTTGAATGTTTTTCCGATTACGCTGCCGCCGCTAAGGGACCGGGCGGATGACATCCCGCTGCTGGTGGATTTTTATGTTAAGAAAATTTCCCGGCGAATGGGCAAGAGCATCGAAATCATTCCGGAAAACGTTATGGATGCTTTACAAAGTTATGGCTGGCCGGGAAATATCCGGGAGATGGAAAACGTCCTTGAACGTGCCGTGATCAATTCGTCGGGTCCCAAGCTGCGCCTGGTGGATGAACTCAGGAAACCAGCCAAGGAAGCAAGCATCAGTCGTAAAACCCTGGAGTCGGTTGAGCGGGATTATATTATCCAGACACTTGAACAAACCGGATGGAAAGTCGGCGGGAAAAACAGTGCGGCTGAAATCCTTGGACTCGACCGCAGCACCTTGCGCGCCCGCATGCGTAAACTCAATATCCAAAAACCTTAAATTTTTATCCTCATTCAATCTGCCCTTCTAAAATTGTTCTTCATCTTTACCCGTTGCCTTTCATGGCACCCGGCGTCACATAAAAAGGTCACATATGACCAAAAGGTCATATGTGACCTTTTTATGTGACTACTGCTGACTGCCGTAACCCTCTTTTTTAAAACTAATTGTTTCTAAAAATCAGCAGGATGTGAACTAAAAACCAGGTGTTCAAACTTTGGCATGAAGTTTGATTATTTATTTGGTGAACGAAAACACCGATGAAATAAAAACCCGGTCACAGTCGCGTTATTACGAGCGTCCATTTGATATCTAACCACAAAAGGAGTGCGCCATGAAAGAAATCATTGAAACAATTGCACGAGCATTAGTTGATGAACCCGGTTTCGTAACCGTCAGCGAAGTCGACGGGGGGCAGACGTCAATACTGGAACTCAAAGTAGCCAAAACAGACCTGGGTAAGATCATCGGTAAACAGGGCCGGACCGCCGGCGCTATGCGGGTCATATTAAACGCTGTTTCGGCAAAGGCAAAAAAGCACACCGTGCTCGATATCGTCGAATAATCTGAAAAAAGGTCCAGGAAAGCGCATCGTCAGCAAAGGGAGTTAAGCATTTAAAAACAGCCATTAAAGGAGATTGATGATTTCAAAAATTCTTGCACCGACAGACGGATCACTGTCCGCTCAAAAGGCCGCCAGATATGCCATTGGCCTCGCCAAACAGCTAAAGTGTTCGATAATTATTCTGATATTAAAGAAGCCGAGAGCGCCGATGTTGATCTTATTGTGATCGGCTCGCATGGAAGAAGCGCTTTAGCAGCCGCGTTCCTCGGTAGCGTTACCTACAACACAATCCAAAAAGAGACAAAAATCCAGGTACTTATTGTGAAGCGATAATGAAGGATAATTTTCCGGTTGTTGATGGCTGATGGGATGCAAAAAAGCACGAATAATATGATTATTTTGATATTTAGCAATCGTTAATCAACTTATCAAAGATTGAAGCATTGCCCCCATTATATAACACCAACTTTATTCCAAAAAAGGTCATATATGACCACAGGGTACATATGACCTTTTTTTATGGCTTTTAAACTCCATCCTGTAAATGCTTTTTGAACTGGATATTCTTAAAAATCAGAATGATGATTGATGTGATCTTGAGCGTTGGAACTCTGGCACAAAAAATGAATCTATAAAAAGCAAGGATAGATAAATCATTCGGAAAAGGCATTCCGGAAACAACAAAAAAAGTGCAGCAAAGAAAGGAAAGATTATGAAAAAATCAAATTTTATCAGGTACTTTTTTATCGGACTGGTTTTGGTTGGGTTTATAACCGCTTGTGCGGCGACCAGGAACCAGGAAAGCACCGGGGAGTATGTCGATAATTCGGTGCTTACCTCCAAGGTTAAAGCGGAAATATTTAATGACCCGATGCTCAAGGTGCTCCAGATCAATGTCGAATCCTATAAAGGCGTCGTGCAGTTGAGCGGATTCGTGGATTCCCCGCAGGCTTCCGCAAGGGCTGAGCAGATAGCAAAATCGGTCAGGGGAGTGGAATCCGTTGAGAATAGTATTGTGGTGAAATGAATCGGCTGGAGCCAATCGATTTTGGATGGCACAACATGATTCAAGTAAAACTAACCGAAACCGGAAATAATAAGGAAAATATCATGAAATCAAGCACAAAAGACAAGGCTGAAGGCAAGTTGCACCAGATAAAAGGCACAATCAAAGAAGTTGCCGGAATAATCGCCGGAAATGATGATCTGGAAGCCAAAGGCAAAGAAGAAAATTTAGAGGGAAAAATTCAGGAAAAGATAGGCCAGATCAAGAAAGTGGTGAATAAATAAACCTGTTTTCAGGCGTCACCACCTATACAGCCGGCCGTGGCTTAAAATACCGGCGAATCTTTGAAATCTAAGCTTAAGGAGGCCCCAATGCTGTATACGATTGCCGTAATACTGCTGATCCTTTGGCTGCTGGGATTTGTGAACAATTACACGATGGGCGGATTCATCCATATCCTGCTGGCGTTTGCCGTTGCCACTATACTGGTCAAGACTGTTCAGGGCCGCAAGATCAAAAAGTCAGCAGGACATCATAAACCAAATTAAAAATATATAAGGCAGGACTAAATGAAAATAACCACAATTATTGCTATTATCCTTATTGCTATAGGGATCGTTGCCTTTGGATATCAGGGAATCACCTACACGACCAGAGAAAAGATCGTCGATATCGGTTCGCTGGAAATGACGGCGGAAAAAACCAGAACGCTTCCGCTGCCCCCGATTGTTGGCGGGTTAACCCTCGCAGGCGGTATCGTGCTGCTGGTCATGGGGAGAAAAAAAGAGTGAACAGCTGAGAACTATCAATAAACGAATCGTCAGATAACTTGGTTATGGCGGAAAGGGCCTTTAATAAACAATGAACGTAATCAGAACCATCATGAACGCGATTCCGGAAAAGCAAAAAGAAGTTTTGCAAACGCTTCTTTCACTGGTTGTATCGCCGGGAAAGGGGAAGGGATGCCGGCGTTATGGGATTTACACTGATGTTGAAGACAGCAATGTTTTCAGTCTGATTTCGGAGTGGGAAACCCGCCAGCACCTGGATCAGTATGTGCGTTCCGACGGATTCAGCGTTTTACTGGGGATCAAGAGTCTTTTAATTGAACCGATGGAAATTCAAATACTTACTATCTTAGATGCCGAAGGAATGGACGCGGTCAATGCCGTAAGAAAAAAAAATTGAAACCGGTTTTTTCCATATGAATAAAGAAAGGAAACAGTATGTTAAACAACCCGGAATTCAAGAGCCTCGAACAGTTAATGGCTGAAGCCGATGAACTTATCCAAAAAATTAATTCTGATGATGCCACCGGCATAAAAGAAGAACATCGCCTTCAATTCGAAAAACATGCACAGAATTTCAAAAAGATTCAATCCGAGGTTCAGGGCAAAACCGGGAAGACAGGACTGGCGGAAATAGCCTCCAGTACTGATGGCATGCACGAGGCGATCCAAGACATTGTGAAGGCCTTTCAGGAACTGAAAAGTTTCGCAGGGGGATAGCAATACTTATAAAAAAAGGAGGAAAAAAATGCCGGATGCCGCAATGGTACAGAATTCCTGAACTCGTTTCAGAAAATAGGTAAGGCCGGGTCTTTTTGGACCCCCCAATAGGGGCCAATATATAAAAGGCAGGCGAGGTCATCGGAACCGGCTACAGTGCATCGTATTCATATGCGTTCGTTAAGGTTAGAATAAGCAACAATCCTCTATAAAGAGAGGATGTCAAATAACCATAAAAAACAGGAGATTGAAAATGGCAGATCCAAAAGACATGTATCAATGTCAAGTAAGCAATTGCGGATACGTTTATGACCCTGACAAAGGGGAACCTAAGACAAACACGCCGGCAGGAACAGCTTTTAAAGATCTTCCGGAAGATTGGGAATGTCCGTTTTGCGGATCTTCAGTAAAGACCTTTAGGCCTCTGGCAGGACCGGGGTCCACACTGGCAGAAGGTTGAGATTCAATATTGCCAAACATTAGCAGGCTGTTGAAAAATTATTGCGCTTTTCAATACAGCGTTAAAATTCGGCTCAAAGCGATCATTGGGAAGAATGAAAAGGAATTCTGTTATTCAAATTTTGTTTAATTTATTCCCACGTAAAATAAAGGAGTTATGGCAATGAAAACAACATTTAAGGCAAAGGCTATATTCGTATTGGTGTCATTGGCATTTATGTTGACCGTTGTCGTGCAGGCGTCTGCCGAAAAGTATAAATCCATGGAAGGCGTCAAATCGGTAAAGGTGATTTTCGATTTTCGTGATGCAACCCTGGAGAGTGCGCTGGTTCATATCAAATTGATTCACGATACATATAAGGACAAGGTCTTTATGACGGAAAAGCCCGAATTTGCAGTTGTTTTTATGGGCCCTTCAGTAATGCTTCTGTCAAAAAACAAAGACGGGTTTTCAGCGAAAGACAAAAAGATAATTGAAGAAATACGTCAAGTCATTTCGGCAATGGCTAAAGACGGCATCCGGTTGGAAATCTGCATGTTTGCGGCCAATTTATTTGGTGTTGCGCCGGACTCGGTTTTGCCGGAACTCCATCACGTGGCAAATGGCTGGATTTCTTCAATCGGGTATCAGACAAAGGGATACGTTTTGGTTCCGGTATTTTAGAAAAAATTTAATAAATATTTTGGAGATGCCATGATAAGTGACTCTAATCATATTAAAAAATTAAGTTATGCCAAGTGTATTGATATTTCAAAAAAGGTGCGCTGGGACATTGAGAATGATGTGATTAAAGGGCGTCAATTTGATTTAACCAAGAAATTTCTTCCGGATGGAATATCAAAAGCCGGCCAGTTTGAGTTTCTGAATGACCGGGAAAAGATTTCTTTAAGTCAGGTGCAGGGGCGGACGTATGCGAACATGTTCGGGTTTGTGGAGCGGTTCATTGTTGCCAAGGTATTGGAACTGACTTCAAACCACTGGCTGGGAGACCAGGCGGCGCTGGAGGCAATGGTTCGTTTCTGTGATGAAGAGCTGAAACATCAGGAATTGTTCCGGCGCATTGATCAGATGATGGCAGGTGTCATGCCCGATGGTTATCGCTTCCTGTTTGATCCCAACGAGGTGGCTGCAGCCGTTTTATCCAAATCCACCTGGGCGGTCATGGCGCTGATTCTGGAAATCGAGCTTTTTACCCGTGAGCATTACAAGCAAAGCATCGAACCCGATAATGAACTCTCCGATCTGTATAAAGATATCTTTCTATTTCACTGGATGGAAGAGACCACGCATGCAATGATCGACGAACTTGAATGGCCGCTTGTTGATGAAAAATTAACACAGGAAGAACGGGATAAGGCGGTAACGGATGTTATCGACCTGGTGACGGATGTGGATGGAATTCTTAAAGCCCAAAGTGAATCTGACACAGCATACTTTGCCAAAATAAATGACCGGCAATTCAGTGAGGACCAGGTGGCGCAAATCAGAAAAGGTGTCCACCAAGCCTACCGGTGGCAGTATATTTTTTCCGGCGTTCAACATCCGCGTTTCGTTGCAATGCTCTGCAAACTGACAACGGAAGAACAGCGCGCGCGAATCAATGACGCGTTGAGTTTGCTCAGGAAATAAATAATTTTAAAAGGAAAGCTGCTGAAATGGGAGACAAGGGGAAAAAAGATAAAGACAAACAAAAAGAACAGAAATCAGCCCGGCAAACAATAAAGGAGAAACGAAAAACAAAAAAATAAAGAATCAACCTGTTTTGGACAAATTAAAGACAACGTAAAGCAAAAAGGTCTATGTAATGACATCTGATAATAAACATAATGAGGGGATCAACTCGGTTGCCGTCATCGGTAACTATCTGCCCCGCCAGTGCGGTATCGCAACCTTCACCACGGATCTGGTCGAGGCTTTGTCCGCAGAAGCTCCCGATATAAACTGCTGGGCGACCGCCATGAACGACAAACCCGAGGGATATCCCTATCCGGAAAAAGTCCGTTTTGAGATCAACCAGAACAAGCTGACCGATTATCGCATCGCATCTCAATTTCTCAATATCAGTCAGCCGGATATTGTCTGCGTACAGCATGAATATGGTCTTTTCGGCGGTCCGGCGGGCAGCCATCTGCTGAAATTATTCGGTGATCTGCGCATGCCGGTGGTGACGACCTTGCACACGGTTTTGAAGGATCCTGCGCCGGAATATCGCGCCGTTATGGGCAAACTGGCGGATCTTTCCGACAAACTGGTGGTGATGAGTCACAAGGCGGTTGATTTCTTGAAAGATTTTTATGCCGTGCCCGAGGATAAAATCGTCTTTATCCCTCACGGTATTCCGGATACGCCGTTTATTGATTCCAGTTTCTACAAAGACAAATTTGGCGTGGAGGGCAAAAAAGTATTGCTCACATTCGGTTTGCTTTCCCCGAATAAGGGCATTGAAAATGTATTGCGGGCGCTTCCGGCGGTTATCAAAAAGCATCCCGATACGGTCTATATTATCCTGGGTGCAACCCATCCGAATATTTTGAAATCGTATGGGGATGCCTACCGTATCATGCTGCAGCAGATGGTACTCAAGCTTGGCCTCGGCGAGCATGTCATTTTTCAGAACCGGTTTGTTGAAATAAAAGAGTTATGTGAATTCCTCGTACCCATTCAGGGGGCGCTGATTTTCGTTTAACCTCCTGATGTTACTATGTTTTTAATTAAGCATATAAGCAATTGAAATAATTGAAAATAAAACT
>QZKW01000033.1 GCA_003599885.1 Desulfobacteraceae bacterium
TTTATATACATATTCGGATAAAAAGATAACGCGCCTGTATCTATATGTAACCGGAGCCGGATGATGAAGCGGATTTTCGTGATCGTTGGAATTGCATTTTTGTTTTATTACGCCTGGGAATCGGGCTTGTCATCGTTTTCAGCCGGAAATTATTGATTTAAAAAAGGATTTAGGATATTTTTCCGCTTGATTTAATTTTTCCGATGATTTTGGGAATAAAGAATGAAAAAACAAAAAGGCAAAGGGAAAAGATGACCTTCCAGCTGTCGAGATTGCCCCATTGTCCGCTGGCCCAGACATCTTTGAGAGCCCCCACGAAAAAAGTGAAAATAAAAGTCCCTGCCATGATACCCAGGGCCGTGCCGAAAAAATAATCCCAAAACCGCACGTTGGTCAGGCCCATACCGAAATTCATGGGCGTAAACGGGAAATACAAGAGTCGAAGATACAACACTGTCGCAAATCCATTGCGCTCGACGGCGTCGTCATATTTTTGTAGCCTCCCGCCAATCATGGAGGCTGCAAAATTCCTTCCCAGGTATCGTCCGATGAAAAAAGCCAGACTGGCCCCAGTCATCGCACCAAGCCAGACGTGAATAAAGCCCCAATACGCGCCGAAATTGCCGCTCCCAATGCAGTCAGCAGGGTGCCCGGCACAAACAGGCAGACACCGGCGGTATATACCATGATATAAGCCGCTGGTGCCTGTCGAAGTTCACTAACCGTACGCGCCTTTAATAGGCTCCTCCTTGCGCTTTCCAACACGTCTTTGCCGCTTGCCGGTCTTGGCATATACTCACCTCCTTAATTAAATGATGGGTATATTATAACACATTTGATTTAGAAATGGAATAAGAACCTGCTTTTTGACGGCAAAAAAGCGGTTTTAAGCGGTCCAACAATCTCACCAGAACAAGAAAATTCCGATGGGATAAAAAAAGATAATGTTTAGAAAAAATGAATGCCCATTCACTATCCGGAATTCCGGATAGTGAATGGGCATTCATTTTTTCTAAACATCGGATGCTTCATTTTCCGGGAATTCGGGGGACATCCATACGAAATTCTTGTCAATTATCTTTTTTTCTTTTAAAATCAGCTCGCTGCCTCCCCGCGAATCCATCACCCATAGCATTTAATCGCTCGTAAAAATAGCCCCGTTCCCCTATTTAATAATGGTATCGGCAAGCCAGGATACGAATTTTGTTTTCCGTGACCTCATAGACAAGCCGGTGTTCCTGATCAATTCTGCGGGACCAGCACCTTTTCATCATAAAGATATTGAATCTGCGCCATGAAATATCCCCTTTTTAATTTGCCGCCCGGTCCATGCCATTTTTAACATGCGAGGCCGTCCCGCAAGTTGAACAACCAACCGTCGGCATCCAGCTTATTTTTCGATTTTCGGCCCTGCGCAATACACTGAATCCGATATAAATTCCTTATATTGTTTGAAGTTTTCCGCAAACAGTGCGGCCAGATGTGTCGCTTTTGCATCATAGGCGGCTTTGTCGGCCCAGGTATTGCGGGCCATTAGAATCTCGGACGGCACTCCGGGGCAGGACGTCGGCACACTGAGGCAGAAAAACGGTTCCTGAACAAATTCCACCTGGTCGAGCAGCCCGTCGAGGGCGGCGTTCAGGAGCGCCCGGGTGTATTTGATGGAAATCCGTTTTCCGGCACCATAGGGTCCGCCGGTCCATCCGGTGTTAACGAGCCAGCAGGCAGCATCGTGCTGTCTGATCTTCTTTGCCAGAAGCCGGGCGTATTCACTGGGATGAAGCGGCATGAACGGTGCGCCGAAACAGGTGCTGAAAGTGGCCTTTGGTTCGGTGACGCCTGCTTCGGTGCCGGCCACTTTGGCGGTATACCCCTGAAGAAAATGATAGGTGGCCTGATCCAGGGTCAGCCGGGATATCGGCGGCAGGACGCCGAAGGCGTCAGCGGTTAAGAAGATAATGTTTTTCGGGTGCGGGCCCACGCCTTCCTTCACGATATTGTCCAGGTGGGTCAGGGGGTACGCGGCCCGGGTATTTTCCGTGATGCTGTCGTCATCCAGATCCACCAGCCGGGTTTCTTCATCAAACACCACATTTTCCAGGATGGTGCCGAATTTGCGGGTGGTCTCAAAAATTTCGGGTTCCGCCTCCTTTGAAAGCCGGATCACCTTGGCGTAACACCCGCCTTCAAAATTAAAAATGCCGTTATCCGACCACCCATGTTCATCATCCCCGATGAGCGCACGCCTGGAATCCGCCGACAGCGTGGTTTTCCCGGTGCCGGAAAGGCCGAACAGCAGCGCAGTGTCGCCTTTTTCTCCGATGTTGGCGCTGCAATGCATGGACAGCACGTTTTTCTGGGGCAGGATGTAATTTAAGGCCGTGAATACGGATTTTTTGATTTCGCCGCCATAGTAGGTGCCGCCGATGAGCACGAGTTTTTTGGTGAAATTAACCATAATGAAGGTGTCTGATGAAATTTCGTCCAGTTCCGGATTGGCCAGAAATTTCGGCATGGCGATAACCGTGAATTCCGGAATAAAATCAGATAGCTTGCTGCGATCCCGGATGCGTATCAGCAGGTTTCTCGCAAACAGCGACTGCCAGGCGTATTCGGTGATGACGCGGACGGGCAGCCGGAATGCCGGGTCTGCACCTGCATAGACATCCTGAATAAACAGTTCCCGATCCTGCATGTAGGCTTTGAGACGTTCAAACAGGTAATCAAATTTTTTCGGGTCATAGCTGACGTTGACCTTGCCCCAGTTGATTTTAGTTTCGGTATTCTCGTCCCTGACGATAAATTTGTCATTGGGAGCCCGGCCTGTGCTGATAGGTGACAGGATGGGCCGGATGACAACCAGAGGACCCAGGTGGGACATCACCCCTTCGCCTCTTTTGGTGGCCTGTTCATATAATTTGGGAGAACACAGGTTCCAGTGGGCTTGTTTGATGTTCCGGATTCCCAAATACTCCAGACCGGGTTCTAATTTTTTTAATTCCTGAAATGATTTCATATTCTCTCCCTGCCCGGATCATCCGGGAAAACAGTGCTTGAAATAACCGGCAACGGCTATTCCGGCGCACTTTCTTTTTTAATGGTTGATGATTGTTTTGCCCGTGCGGCAAGGGCCAAATCCCGGACTTTGGCGATGTCTTCATCCGTAAACACGCCATTGACCCCTGAAATGGCGGCCAGTTTCATGCCGTGTTTCAGGCCCATTTTATAGATGGTTTTGACTTTTTCCCATTCAATGTCCCGGCCGATGGTAAAGACCTCAAACCGCCGGTCCAGAGCCAGGACGATGGTTTCCGCCAGGCACGCATACGCGACTTTGGGCGGCAGCCCGATATCTTTCATTTTCGGATCGCCGGGCAGCAGGATTTCTCCGGATTCGATCACCAGCACATCCGGGCGCTTGGCCACATCCTGGGGTGAAAGATCCAAAGGCCGGGCAACGTCGGTGATGACGCATCCGGGTTTGACCTTGGTGATATCAAGGATGGTTTTTCCCATTCCGGAAGTCGCGGTGACAATCACGTCCATGTCTCCCAGATATTTGTCGGGATTGACCACACAATGGATTTTCACATTCGGGCTTTCCGCCAGAATCGATTCCTTGAGGGTCATGAGTTTGATAATATTGCGACCGCACAGATATAATTCGTCAAACGCCATTGCCAGAAGGCGGCTGCAAACCGACCCGATGGCGCCGGTGGCCCCGAAGACCATGGTTTTGCCCTTGATCTTCTTTCCTTCCTCAATCTGGATCAGGCCCATCCGCCGTACTGCGTCCGCAGCCGCCCACAGGGCCCCGGAAGCGCTGTAGCTGTTGCCGGTGGTGATCGGTATATCGGCTTTTTTCGCCACGGTTACACCGGCATCCCCAACCACTTTGGTGAAGGCGCCCAGCCCCATGATCTGGGCCCCGAGGCGTTTGGCCATTCGGGCCGCCATAAGCAGGCGCTTATAAGTAAATTCCGGAGAATGGGACATCATTTGTTTGGGCGTGCCGCCCACGGTTATGAGCCATCCTTCCGTCTCTGCACCGGTGGGGGATTTGATACCGCTCACTTTTGAATAGATCCAGGGCGGAGCGTAAGCCACCACTTTTTCCACGGCATCCACAGCCCCGGGGATATTTATAAACGGCTTGACGGATTTTTCCAGTTTGAACTGTTCCTGGGACAGGGGATGAATCACAAAGGCGAACCGGCTGATTTGTTTTGGTTTTCCTGAAGGATAAATCAGTCTCGGCCGGATGCCGGTTTTGGTGCTGCTCATGAGTTCCAGCATTTCCTCGTCGGTGATCCGGTGCTTTTTTTTGTCCAGGGCCGCGATCACCAGGGCTTCGAGAACATTGACCCCCACGACTTGTTTGAGCATTTTGGGCGTGGTGTCGATAATTACGTCCACTCCCTGGTTCTTCAGGAATTCAACCCGGTCGTCATAGGCGGTGGTGGTGATGATTGTCTTTCCGCCCAGTTCTTCCGGAGTGCAGTCGCCCATATAATCGAAAAAATTCTGGTAGGGCACCACAATGACATGGGCGTTTTGCATGGCTTTCCGCATGATGTGCGCGTTCCATTTTTTCAGCGGGAGCGAGGATGACAACAGATGTTTGCCCGGCACCCATTTCAGGATGTCGTGCGCACCCTTGCCATAGAGCTCCAGATCTTTGAATGAGTTCAGAAATTTGGAAATGCCGTTATCAAGAACCGGATCCGCAAAGGTGAGGTTTGAGGTGAATTCCGACATGACGGATGCCATGCGGTAGTGGGTCATGCCGGAAAGAAACAGTACCCTGGCGTTGCTGAAGTAGCCGTTGTGCTCAAACTGAAGTGACCGGATGGCCCATTCATGCGCGACATTCATCAGATGGTCGCCAGTGGTGACCGGCGCTTTGAGCCGCGAGCGCAGCTTGGCGATTTTAATGGAATCATCCCGTACATAATCGACCAGGTTGGAGGCCATATTCATCAGCATGTTATGCTTGTTGGGCGCGGGCAGTTTGACGCTGCCCAGGCCAAAGGCATCTGTTTGGGCGTCGTGCTGGACCAGTAAATCTACCGCCTTGTCATAGTCGCCATTGGTTCCGATTCGCCGTATGGTAAATTTCTGACCAAGAAAAGTCGTTTGAAATTCATAATTATTGGCGCTTGATCCCAGACTGATACTGATCACCTGCTTCATGATTTCCTCCTTATGGTGCTGACCGTCGATGAGTGGCGTGGAATTATCTTGTACTTGGCGAGGTTTACCTATATAAACATCTATTATCAAAATTGACGAAACACTCAAGTAAATTAATTTTTTGACAGGCTTTCAGGAATAATCGAAGGAATTAATACTCCGGGTATCGCAATGTAATGCGATGCTGTATTTTCTTGAAACTTGAGACAGGCATAGTATGTTGTATTAACAGAAAAATCAAAAAACGCCATAGGCTCCTTCCCTGATTGCTCAGCAGGATGTTTTTCATCCCTTGCCTTTATCCCCCAAGGTTGCATAGCATGTTGCGCCTCTTTTTTAATCTCATGGCATTTTAAAATTATTTAAACAAGGAATTGCCAATGCCGCAGATCAAAATTGCGCTGGTGGAAGCTATTTCAAAATCCACCCATGTTTACAGCAGAGCTTATCTGCCCCGTGCCGGTGTCGCCACCCTCGGGGCCGTGTTGAAACAACTGGGATATCCGGTGGATATCTTCATCCACGGGTTGTCGGCCAGAGAAGAGCACCAGCTTGAAACCTATGATGTGGTGGGCATTGGTTCCCTGTCCAGCACCATCGATGAGGCCTATCTCCTGGCGGACCGTCTGAAAAAAAGCCGGGTGACGGTAGTGATGGGCGGCCCCCATGTCACGTTTATGCCCGAAGAAGCCATTGAACATTGCGATTTCGTCGTGCTTGGCGAAGGGGAGGGAACTCTTCCGGCACTGTTGACGGCGATTGAAAATAAGACATCCTTTGAAAACATACGGGGAATAGCGTTTAAACGCCCGGATGGCGCGATGCATTACACCGGTCCGTCTGATTTTGTGGATTACAAGTCCATGCCGTCGCCGGATTTCCTGCTTTCTCCAAAAGTGACAGCCAAAAATATTCCGCCCATGATTACCACTTCCCGCGGATGCCCTCATGATTGTTCTTTTTGTTCGGTGACGTCGGTTTTCGGACGGAAATACCGGTTTAAAGGCAGCGAGCAGGTCATCAAAGAACTCGGCCCGATCAAACACCGGAGCGTATGTTTTGGGGATGACAATTTCTGCGCCAATCCGGTGCGGGCCAAAAAATTGCTGCGGGAGATGATTAAGGCGGATGCCGTGCCCTTAAGGTGGTCCGGCCAGATGTGCGTGGCGGCGGCTTCGGATATGGAACTGCTGGATCTGATGCAGCAGACCCGGTGCCGGATTATGTATGTGGGGATTGAATCCGTAGACCCGGCAACCCTTAAAAAATATGGCAAAGCCCACAAGGTGGACGAAATTCAGCGATGTATTGACAACCTCCACAAACACAATATCGGTATTCACGGCATGTTTGTGGTGGACAGTGAAGATAAACCCGAGGCTGCCCGGCATATTGCGGATTTCGCCATTCAAACAGATATTGACACCATCCAGATCTTTTCCATCACCCCGTTTCCCGGAACGCGATCATTTAATGAAAACAAACATCGTATTATCCATCAGCAATGGCACGATTACGACGGCATGCATGTGGTGGTCAAACCCACAAACTGCTCCGCATTTGACATGCAGATGGCCATTGTCGATCAGATGAACCGGTTTTACTCTCTGCCGAGGGCCTTGACTGCCTACCGGCTTCACCGGGGATGGCGGGTGAAATACCGGCTGGCCGGACACATGCTCATGCGACAGTGGGTCCGGGAAAACAAAGCCTATATTGAAAACTTGAAATACGGTTTTACGTCAGACGGAAGGGAAATCCCGGGAATAAAAGGGGCGGGGGCAGGTGTGTATGCGCCGCTGGGCGCTGCCACGAAATAGCGGGAGTCTTTTAATCACTGTCTTTTATAGGCGTCAAGCATCGAAAAAACCCACGGCCTGAAAGCGATCATCAGTCCGGTGTTCCGGCTTTTTTCCTGGGGCAGCGCCTTGTCGATTTCCGTCAGTTCATTGTATTCCTTGAACAGGCGGTCAATTTTATTGAGCATTACGGAAATTGACCCGTCGGAAAGTTTTCCGGTTTCAAATCGCAGCCGTTCTTCAGCCAGGTCAAAGGGCGAGGATAAGAATTCGTCATTAATTTTTTTTTCGTAGGTCGCCCGCATGGGCCCGTTTTTGCGCCAGGTGATGCTCCTCTGGGTCAGCAGCCGCACCTTGTTGTCCGGATACAATTCAATCAGTTTGTTTTTGTCCAGTTGAAGTAGAAACTGAAGGGATTCTTTCTCGGATATATCATAGTCCCGGACAATGCTGTCCGGTTCCCGCCCGTTTAACAACAGGTAGAAAAATACGAGCAGCTTGGGGTTTTCGGACAACGCCCGTTCCTGGTCAAGCGTCAACTGGCTGGGACCGTCCAAAGCGTCCGCGCTGATTTTCGCCAGATCATAAAAATTCAGATTCAGCACATTACAGATTTCTTCAAGCCGGTTCAGGGAAAATGTCTGCTCCGAGAACAGGCGTTTGATGCTGGCTTCGCTCAGGCCGATCTTGTCCGCCAGTTGCCGGTAAGTCATGCCCTTGGCTTTCAGGCATTTTTTCAGGGTGGATAAGAGCTGGGTGGTCTGACTCATGGGGAGTTATCGTAATCTCCGGTGATGATGTCGTGCGCTGGTATCAATACGCCTGAGCTTTTTAAGGATATTGAATCAGATGGTTTCATTCCGTTTGACTAAAGTCGTTTAAACAGTCGTATAATCCTTCGGCATCCAGATTATATGTGGTTGTAAAAATTCCGGATCGTTCGGATGCATAGTTGCCGCGAAGACACTCGTCAAAATGCAGCCGGATATTTTCCAGACATTCGGGATCGTCGTTGCAATCAGCCACCGCGTTTTGGTGAATTTCGGAAAGGAATTGGGCTTTTTGACCGGCCGGCGGCCCGGAGACCCACCCGGCAAGCAGGGCCAGGCAGAAGACGGAAACAATCGCAATGAAAATTGTTTTTGTTTTGGAGCGGGGCTTGCGGGGCTTTTCTTCAGTCATTTTTCCTCCATTTTCAGCCTGATGCCGTAATATAGACGGTTCAGGCTGAAAATGGCAAGTGATTTTTCCGGGTTTGAAGGCCGCCCGCTTCCGCAGACGGGCCTTCCCCGGTATCTTCAGGTTTTAATCTCTGTCAATCAATGGGCAGAGTCATATAATTCTTCGATGGCATCCTGGTATTTCTCAAACACCACCCGGCGTTTCAACTTCATGGTCTGGGTGAGCATACCGTTTTCAAGGGTAAAATCATCAGCCAGGTAAATGAATTTTTTGGGGATTTCGTACCCGCCGTATTTCTGCTTCAGAGAAGCGGTAATGGCGTCTGAAATCATCTGTTGAATCGTTTTGTCGCCTATCAGCGCTTTCGGGTCTTTGGCGGGCAGATTATTATCTTTGGCGTATTTGGCCAACACCTCAAAATCCGGGATGATCAGGCAGACATTATAATTCTTGCCTTCCCCGGCAAGCATGGCATTGGCCACAAAGGGGATCAGGCGGATGTCTTCCTCGATGGATCCAGGAAATACGTATTTTCCGTTTTGCAGTTTATACTGTTCCTTGATCCGGCCGGTCATAAACAGATATCCGTCTTCGTCCAGCCGGCCCCGGTCTCCGGTCCGGAAACCACCGTCAGGGGTCATGACAGCGGCCGTGGCTTCGGGTTTGTTGTGATATCCCTGCATGACATTGGGGCCGTAGACAACAATTTCGCCGTCTTTACTGCCGTCCTCGACCACCGACGGGTCGATGACCACTCGCACGTTTTCAATGGGCCGTCCCACGGAGCCTGGTTTGTTGGCCGAAAAACAGTTCATGGTCACGGCCGGGGAGGTTTCGCTTAAGCCGTAACAGTCAAACACCGGAATGCCGATATCTGAAAAAAAGGCCGCGATTTCCTTGTTCATCAATGCGCTGGCGGTCAGCGCGCCCACCAGTCGGCCGCCGAATTTGTCCCGGATTTTTTTAAACACGACCTTATCCGCAATCGTGTATTTCAGGTTCACCAGAAAACTGGATTGGCCCATGGCCGCGAGTTCCCGTTTCTTTTTGGCGCTCTCAACCCCCATGTCAAACAGGGCTTTGGCAAGGCCGCCGGTTTCCTTCATTTTGGCGTTTAGTCCGTCATAGATTTTGTTGAACACCCGGGGCACGGCGATCATGAAGGTGGGCTTCACAAGGGCCAGGTCATCCCCCAGAGTGGTGACCGATTCCATAAATCCGATGGAGCCGCCCACCAGCATCCAGTTATAGAGTTCCGCAGTCTGGCCGTAGGAATGGGCCCAGGGCAGAATGGAAATGCTTCTGGAATCCTCGTTAAGAACATCCTGATACATGCGGTTGCCGCCGATGGCGTTGCTCGTGAAATTGCCGTGGGACAGGAGCACACCTTTGGGCTCGCCGGTGGTGCCGGATGTGTAAATCAGGGCCGCGATGTCTTTGGAACCGGGTTTTATCGATGCCGCCGGATGCTTTTCGCCGGCCTGTTCCAGGGATGCCATGCTGCCCGGTCCTGATGATTCGATGACAAAGACATGTTCCAGGGTGGGGATGAGTCCTTTGTAGCGAATCACTTTCTGGTAAACTTCGGGTTTGGAGACGATCAACAGTTTGACGGCACTGTCCCGGATAATATATTCCCAGGTGCTTTCCAGTTCCGCCTCATACATGGGCACAAACCGGCCGCCCGCGCCATAGGCGGCGAAGGCTGAAATCGCCCACTCCGGCCGGTTGTTGCCGATGAATCCCACGGCATCGTTTTTGCCGATGCCCCGGTGAATCAGTCCCGCTCTCAGGTTGTCCACCCGGCGGCCCACGTCGCCATAGGTCATCCAGATTAAGTCTGTTTTTGTTTCGTTTTTGACGCCGAACAAGGGGTTGTTCGAGAATCTTTTGACTGCGCTTTCAAATAAATCGACGAGGTTGGTGGGTTCTTTGATTGGTGACATGCTATTTTCTCCCTTTTGTTAAAACCGGGCGTTTTTCGAAATTCCCGGCTGTTTATAGGTTTAAGTAAAATTGAGAAGGGTTTATAAATGCAAAGAACACGCCAGTTATTGTACCAGATAAGTTGCTGAAATAAAATTAAATTTGAGGAGTGTGTCATTCGGCAGCCGTTTCTCCGGAAAACGCGGGGCATATTCGCCCGTAAAAACGGAATGTTTTAGATATAACTTACTTAAATTAATTGGAAAAATATCTTAGGGGCAATTTTGACCCGATTGGGGGAGGTTTGAGTCGGGCTGGGCGGGGAGAATGGGAACGGATCGCGGATTTTTTTAGCTTGGTGATCGTTCATGTGGCCTCCCATATAGTTTTCATATTGCCGAATTATCCCAGAGGTCATTGAAAAAATATAGTTTTTTAGGCTGAATAATGCTAAAAAGCGTGAACATGAGATTTATCTCATCCGATATTGAAACACTTCAGGTTTGGTGGTAACTCTGAAAAAAAGTCTCTAACTGGAAACAATTTTTAAGTTGGTTTTTTGGGGAAGCGATGTATGCATTTATTAGTTACCAGACGGCAGATAAAGCCTTTGCCGGTAAAATAAAAAATATTTTGAAAGATGTTGGTATTGCATCTTTTCTTGCTCATGAAGACATCAATGTTTCAGAAGAGTGGCGGCAAAAAATTCTCGAAGAAATAGGAAAGGCGGATCTTTTCATAAGCCTTTGGAGTGCAAATTATAATAGTTCTCCGTGGTGCATTCAAGAATCAGGAATAGCCAGTTTTCGGAAGGAGATGACAATAATTCCTTTGTCGATAGATGAGAGTATTCCGCAAGGTTTTGCTGGAAATATACAAGCTAAAAAAAGAATAGATTTAGAGAGGTTGTCAATTCATGATTTGATGACGGGCATTATAAAGGCTGATTTAAATTGTGGAATTGAAATTATATTCACTCTTATAGCCGGGTCTATGTCTTTTAGGGGGGCAGAAGATAATTTTAAACCATTACTTCCATACATTGATTCATTGTCTCAGGAACAAGGAAAAAAAATTCTGGAGATCGCTATTGAAAATAAACAAGTCCACCATGCGACTTTATGCGCCAGGGAATACTTGCCACCTCTTATGGATAAGTTTGGGCACTTATTGAGCGCAAAAAATAATGAATTTCTTAAAGGTATTCTGGCAGAATATGCCGCTGAAAGTTGACAGTGTTGGTGGATTTTTCGCTAAAATATATAAGCTTTAAAGAAAGGATACTTTTTTAACCGACCAACCCTCGTTTGCGTGAGTGGTGGGTTTGATGTGATTTTTGATTTAAATATTCATTGTCAATCCATATAACTTTCTAAATTTTATGGTGAAAAATGAGTTTGGGAAAAAATAATAGACATACCCATCTTATTGCTCTGTGCTGTATTTGTTTATTTATTTTGGGTTTTTCGAACATAGAAGATGAATATAGCTCGGCAATGGAAGCCTACAAAAATAAGGATTTCGCAAAGGCCTTCCAAGCCTTTCATGTATTGGCTGAAAAAAATTATGCCAAAGCGCAATTGATGCTTAGTGAGATGTACTACAATGGTGAAGGCACGCCCAAAGATTATAAACAAACAATTTATTGGCATAAAAAGAGCATAGGTGCCAACTATATCGAAGGTGTTTGTGAATTTTTTGCAGGCCTTGTGAATTACAATGGAACATTCGGTCCTAAAGATTATAAAAAAGCTGCTTTTTGGTTCAAAGAAGCGGCTAAGATATCTCAAAATGCCGAGGCGGAGTATATGTTAGGTCAGATATATTGCTTAGGCCAAGGCGTTCCCAAAGATTACAAACAAGCCTTCCATTGGTATACGGAATCTGCGGAGAAGGGGAACCCCGATGCTCAATTTATGTTAGGTCTTAGTTATTTCACTGGACGGGGAGTTCCTAAAGATTACAAACAAGCCGTTCACTGGTTCACAGAAGTTGCTGAAAAAGGAAATGCGGATGCTCAATTTATGTTAGGCACGATGTATGACGAAGGCAAAGGGGTCCCTCAAAATTATACATATAGCTATGTATGGTTTAATTTAGCCGCATCACAAGGCGACGAAAAGGCAATTCAATTCAGGGACCAGGCGATATCTTTATTATCGCCCCAGCAATTAGCCCAAGCACAAGACCTTGCCGCTGAAATTCAATATAAGATAAATCATCCGGACAATCCTGATAAGACATCCCCTCCACCAAACGCCGCCTCGACCAGCGAACCCCAAATTAAGGGTTCCGGAACGGGTTTCATTATTACCGGGGATGGTTATCTGCTGACCTGTCTCCATGTCATTCAGGGAGCGAAGAAGGTCGAAGTGGCCGTCGGCGACGATATTCAACAAGCTAAAGTCATCCGCACCGATACAAACAACGACTTGGCATTACTTAAAATATCCGGCATTTTCAATGCGCTATCCTTTTCACCAAAACGGACGGCTGCAATGGGCGAGGAGGTTTTTACCATCGGCTACCCAAACCCGGATTTGCAAGGGTTAAACCCAAAGCTAACCAATGGCACAATTAACAGTCTCACCGGTTTCAAGGATGATTTGCGCCTCTATCAAATAAGCATTCCTGTTCAGCCTGGCAATTCCGGGGGGCCATTGTTTGATGATAATGGTAATATTTACGGAGTGATCGTAGCCATGCTTGATGCAGAAATCACATTTAAAGCATCCGGTAGCTTGCCTCAGAATGTGAATTATGCGGTAAAAAGCACTTATGCTCAGGCAATGCTTGACACCTTGCCGGAAGTGGCGGAAAAATTGCCTTCCCCGGTTACACAAAATATGGCTTTTGATGAAGCTGTAAAACGGGTGGGAAAAAGTATCGTGATGGTGCTGGCATATAAATGATGGGAGGGCTTTCTTTGTAACGATTGTCCTTTGCAACAACCTGTTATTTTTACTTTTCTTGGTGGCAAGAAAAGTAGCAAAAGAACCCTGCCCGTGCGCTGCGGAAAGCTCCCTGTCCCTTCCGGTCTCCGTGGCGTGGGCAAAAACTCGCTGACAAAGCGGAATGCCAGAGGTTTGATATTCCGACAACGTTTGTCAAAGCTTTCAGGTTCATTGGCATTTATCCGCTCAAACAGTTTGCCCCCGTGATCCACGGAAACCATCGGGCCAGGGCCGCATCGCAATGGGCAAAAACATCCCCGCCGGAAGAGGGCGGCCTTTCCTTTCAAATTATTTCAATGTCGAGTAAAAACCCCCGATATACACAAAATTAAATGAAACCAGGGTGCTATACAGGTCGAGATTTTAATCCCGACAAAAAATGACGCGATTTCCCATGGTCTATATTCACCGCGAGAGATCACAAAGATCACAAAGAAAGAACCTGTTTTTTGAAAAAAAAAGAATAAAGCGATTTTTCTTTCGCGATCCTTGCGTTCTTTTGCGGTGAATAATAAAGCAGCATTCCCTTCACGCCCCGAACAGTTTGGCGCGGAATAGAAAAAACACGGCCCCGAGCAGGCAGCATCCGGCCCATAAATAATCCAGGGTCAGTTTTTCCTTCAGATATAATATGGAGAAGGGCACAAACACGGACAGGGTGATCACTTCCTGCAGGATTTTGAGCTGGCCCACATTCATCACCTGGTTGCCGATGCGGTTGGCCGGCACCTGGAGCAGGTATTCAAATAATGCAATGCCCCAACTCACCAGGGCTGCGATAATCCAGGCCCGGTGGGAAAGATTGCGCAGGTGCCCGTACCAGGCAAAGGTCATAAACACATTGCTGCAGCCCAGCAGAAGGATGGTGATCAGATAGTGATTCATGGGTGTTCCATTTCGGGAGATTTGGTTTTTTTAAAAATTGCTGGATATTCATAATGCCGGGTGCGGTTAAATTCAAGAGGATATTCGAAAGACCCATAGGGGGCCGCACAATAAAAAAAGCCGGTATGCCTTGCGGCATACCGGCTTTTTCATCACTTATCCGTTATTAATAGCGCGGGGGTCTTCGTCCGCCCTTGCTTCTGTCTGATTTGGGTTTGGCCTGGTTGACTTTTATGTCGCGGTCCTTCATCTGGCTGTTGTTTAACGCTTTGATGGCTTTGTCCGCTTCCGAATTGTCAGGCATTTCCACAAAGCCGAAACCTTTGGACTGCCCTGTAAATCGGTCTTTAATGATGTTCACGCCGGCGACTGTCCCGAATACCGAGAAAGCTGCCGTCAGATCTTCTTCCGTCACCGTGAACGCAAGGTTGCCAACATACATGTTCATAGGAATTCTCCTTTACCCGTGCGGCATGATCGAGAAAGCGCTTTTCCGTTAACCAGCCACACGCTATTAACGGAAAGCGATCAGCCAAAAGCTGGCTGTTATTCAAAACGACGGGACTGTCGGGTACGTTCGCGTATCCGGCAAATCGCTTGAAAAAACGATGAGTTCCGCTACCGTTTTTTCCGGTTTGTTTTGGGCTGCTGCTTGTCGGCAAACTGCACCAGCACATCCCGGCCGTCGAGCTTTGCATGTTTCATGGATTTGAGGACGGTCAGCGCCACCTTGTCGTCCACTTCAAAAAAAGAGAATTCTCTCATGATTTCGATTTTACCGATCTGGAAGGATTCAATACCCGAGGTGTCGCACAGCAGCCGGGTAATGGCGCCTTTCTGGATATTGTCCATCTTGCCCACATTGATAAAAAAACTCTGAGTGTTCATTTCCCGGTGCCGGTAAGGCTCTTTTTTGTATTTACCGGTCTGGCTCTTTGCTGCCGGATACCGCGTGTTCTTTTTGTCGGCGGAAAATCCGTCCGGTTTTTGTTTTGCGGGTTTGAAGGCGCTGGCGTTAATGTCTTCCGAGTTTTTATAATAATCTAAAAACCGGTTAAATTCAGCAGAAATAAATTTCTGGATCAATTCTTCTTTGCTGAGCCCGGCCAAGGTCTCGTAAACCGGTCCGAGAAATTTGTCCACAGCCTCATGATTGACGTCCACCGCCACCAGTTTGTTGACCATGGCATAGAGCTGCTTTTCACAGACGGCATACCCGTTCGGGACTTTTGCATAGGTGAATTTGATGCCGGACCTGCGTTCCACTTCCGCAAGCTTGTGCCGCTCCCGGGTGTTCATCAGGATAACGGAAATCCCGGATTTCCCGGCCCGAGCCGTACGTCCGCTGCGGTGGGTATAGGTTTCGGCTTCATCCGGAAAATTGTAATTAATGACGTGGGTGATATCGTCCACATCCAGACCCCTGGCCGCCACATCCGTGGCCACAAGAAGCTGGAGGTTCCGGTCCCTGAATTTCTGCATGACCAGGTCCCGCTGGGCCTGGGAAAGTTCGCCGTGAAGGGCTTCCGCGTTGTAGCCGTCCTTGATCAGCTTTTCGGACACCAGCCGCGTTTCGTTGCGGGTGCGGCAGAAGATCAGGGCGTAAATATCCGGAGAATAATCAATGATCCGTTTTAATGCCGGGTACCGGTCCCTTTCCATGATGATATAGTTGGTGTGCTCAATGTTCATCGCCGCTGCGTTTCGTTTTCCGGCGGTGATTTCAACGTAGTTGTTCATGTATTTACCGGCAATGGCGGCCACTGCTTTGGGCATGGTGGCGGAAAACAGCCATGTCCGGCGGTCAGGGGGCGTCTGGCTCAAAATCGCGTCCAGATCCTCCTGAAATCCCATGTTCAGCATTTCATCGGCTTCATCCAGCACCACATAGGCGATTCGGGAAATATCCACCACCCGCCGTTTGATCAGGTCCAGCAGCCGTCCGGGAGTGGCGACAATAATCTGTACGCCTTTTTTGATCTGCCGGATCTGGTTTTCCATACTGGCGCCGCCGTACACTGAAACGATTTTCGCGCCTTTGACAAAATGGCAGTACTCCTTGAAATCCTTGGAAATCTGGATGCACAGCTCCCGGGTGGGGCAGATGACAACCCCCTGGGTGTGGTGAGAGGCGAAATCAATCAGCTGGATCATGGGCAGCCCGAAAGCGGCTGTTTTTCCTGTGCCGGTCTGGGCAAGCCCCACGAGATCCCGGTCGCCCCCTATGATTTCAGGAATGATTTTCTCCTGAATGGGCGTGGGGGCGGTAAACCCCATCCGTTCGACGGCTTTTAATATTTCCGGGTGTAAATTTAAATTTTCAAAACTCATGTGTCGATAATCTTTAATTTGTTGATAAAACGCTATCAGTTATTTTTTGAAGATGCAAGGCGGCGGGTCCAGGTTGTTAGGCTGCCACTCCCCGGCGTTCGACTTTTCTGCCGTGCATGGAAAGAATCGTTTTTCGGATCCGGATGATTTTCGGCGTGACCTCGACCAGTTCGTCGTCTCCGATGAACTGAATGGATTTTTCAAGGGTCATGGGCAGGACAGGGGTCAGGATCACTGCCTCGTCTTTGCCGGACGCCCGCATGTTGGTCAGGTTTTTGGTTTTGGTGGGGTTCACGTTCAGGTCATTGCTCCGGCTGTGTTCGCCCACCACCATGCCTTCGTAAACATCGTCACCGGGTTGAATCATCAGATTGCCTCTGGCTTCCAGGTTAAACAGGGCAAAGGGAACCGCGTTTCCCTGGCGGTCCGAGACCAGGCTGCCGGTAAACCGGGCGGGGAAATCCCCCCGGTATTTTTCGTATCCCGCGTATGCCGAATTCATGATGCCGGTGCCCCGGGTATCGGTCAGAAATTCATCCCGGTACCCGATCAGGGAGCGTGAGGGGATGGAAAATTCCAGGCGCACCCGGCCGTTGTCCCGGTGCTCCATGCGCGTCAGGCTGCCTTTTTTCCGGAGCAGTTTTTCGGTGACGGTGCCGCTGTAAACCGCTTCGCAGTCAATCAGCAGATTTTCAATAGGTTCCAGTTTCTTGCCCTGGTCATACCGGAAAATTACCTGGGGCCGGCCCACGCAGAGTTCGAACCCTTCCCGCCGCATGGTTTCAATTAAAATGACCATCTGGAATTCCCCCCGGCCTTTGACAATGATCGTTTCCTTGTCTTCGGCTTCTTCCACCCGGATGGAAACGTTCATCAGGCTTTCCTTGATCAGCCGTGCCCGTATTTTGCTCATCTGCACCAGCTTGCCGTCCCGTCCGGCCAGGGGGGAGGTATTGTTCGTGAAATTCATAAACACGGTGGGCTCGTCCACCCGGATGCGGGGCAGGGCTTTGGGGGCTTCCCCCGTGCAGATGGTGTCCCCGATGTTGACGTCCTCAATGCCGGACAAAACGATAATATCGCCGGCAAATGCCTCGGGTGTTTCCTGGAGCCCGATGCCGCTGTAAACCTGGAGCTTGGAAATTTTCAAGGGGACCAGTTTCCCGTCTTCATGAATGCACACCAGGTTTTTTCTGGATGCCACCGAACCGTTGATGATCTTGCCGATGGCCAGACGGCCCAGATAATCCGAATAGCTTAAATCAGACACCAGCATCTGGAAGGGCTCGCCTTCAATCGTCGCGGGCGCGGGAATTTCCTTTACAATCATGTCAAGCAGCAGATGCAGGTTGTGTCCCTCATCATCCGGGGATTTCATGGCCACCCCTTGCCTGCCGATGGCATAGAGCAGGGGGAATTCAATCTGTTCATCCGTAGCGTCGAGATCGATCAGCAGGGAGTAGATTTCGTCGAGCACTTCTGCGGGGCGTGCGTCATCCCGGTCGATTTTGTTGATCACCACGATGATTTTGAGCCCTTTTTGCAGGGCTTTGTTCAGCACAAACCGGGTCTGGGGCAGGGGGCCTTCGGAAGCATCCACCAGAAGAATGGCGCCGTCCGCCATGGACAGGGCGCGTTCCACCTCGCCGCCGAAGTCCGCATGGCCCGGTGTGTCAATAATATTGATTTTGGTGTTGTTCCAGTTGATGGCGCAGTTTTTGGCGGCAATAGTGATGCCTCGTTCCCGTTCCAGGTCCATGCTGTCCATGAGGCGATCGTCTGTTACCTGCCCTTCGCGGAAGACGCCGCTCTGTTTGAACATGGCGTCCACCAAAGTTGTCTTTCCATGGTCAACATGGGCGATAATGGCGATATTGCGTACGGATGTATTGGGTGTATTTTTCATTTTTTACGTTACTTCTTGAAAAGGTTAAAGTTTGTGCCGATCCGGGGGTTGCGCAGAACCAGCGGATTGCTTCATAATGGCTGATTTTTTTAAATAATAAAACCCGTCATGGGTAACATAACGGGCTGATATTTTGATTTAAAATATACAATTATCAATTAATGAGTAAAGCTCGCCATTTATAAACCAATAATTATTATCTGATAAAAATATAAAAAGAAAGCTTTTTTTTATTTCCTCTATACCCGATGATTTCTTTTTCTCCCGCAGGGATTCAGGCAGGAACTCGCCGGCGCACCTGGTCCATTACCGATTATCCGCGTTATCGAATTCTGCACTAAAAAATCCAATGTAATCTTAACAAGTTGACTTTTATTAAATAAAACAATAGATGTATATGATCATAAAAAACCATTTAACCTATACTGGAGAAGGAAAATGAAACAACTCGTTTTGACGGACAGCACAGCGGACATCCCTCCATATCTCGCCAAAGAACTGGGCATAGAAGTATTGCCGGTCAACGTGGTGCTGGATGGAAGGACCTACAAGGACGGTGTCGATATCAATATTATGGAATTTTATGAAAATTACGAAAAATATAAAACCATGTATACCGAACCCATACCCTATCAGGAGTACGCCCTTAAATTAATGCAATTGACGGCGCGCTATGATGAGATCCTGATTCTTCACTGTTCCGAAGCCCTGAGCGGGAATTATTCAATGGCGCTAAAAGTGGTCGAAGAATTCAATAAAGGCAAGTGCCGGGTGGAAGTCGTTGATTCCCGGTCATGCAGCATGGGGTTCGGGCTCGCCGTGATCGAAGCGGCCAAGGCATTCAAGGCGGGAAAAGAATTCGGCAGCGTTGTCTATCATTTCAACCGGATGATGGCGCGAACGACTTCCTATCTGGCCATCCCGACCCTTAAATATTTACGAAAGCAAAAAAAAATCGGCGGATTCAAATCGCTCATGGGCCTGACCTTAGGCGTTAAACCCGTTCTCGGGTTTGAAGACGGCAAACTGGTGGTTAAAACTAGGCTGTTCGGCAAACAGCCCAACATGATTCTGTCCATGCTGGGCATGATCAAGGAAGAGATTGGCCAGTCGCCCATCACCCTGGCAATCGCTCATGGCAGGGATTTAAATCTGGTCAACAGTCTCCGGAGTGTGTTTGAAGATACGTTTGATTGCCGGGAAGTGGTTCGCACCTATTTCGGTCCTTCCATCGGCATCAATGCCGGCCCCGAGGCCCTCGGGGTCATGTATTACAAACATGAGAAATAATCCTCTCTATTCCTTCAGCCGGGAAACCCGGCTGAAGGAATAGAGTCTGAATTCGGACTGATTTTTTACGCTCCGGTCAATTGATTCCGTAATTCCCGTTTCAGCACTTTTCCGGCCGCTGAAACCGGAACCAAAGGAGTGAAAACCACTTCCCGCAGTTTTTTGTACGCCCCCACCTTGCCGTTGACAAACGTCATGAGTTCCTCGGCGGTTGCCTGTCCGCCTGCTTTCAGCTGAACAAAGGCCACCGGCAGTTCTCCGGCGGTCGCATCCGGTTTCCCCACCACCCCGCACATTTCAACCGCCGGGTGAGCAAACAGGATTTCTTCAATCTCTCTGGGATAAACATTGTATCCTTTATACAGAATCAGGTCTTTTTTCCGGTCCGTAATATAAACATAACCGTCTGAATCGAGCTTGCCGATATCACCCGTGAACAGCCAGCCGTCTTTCAGGACCTCGGCAGTGGCGTCGGGCCGTCCCCAGTAGCCCTGCATCACCTGGGGGCCTTTGATGCAGATTTCCCCTTCCTGCCCCGGCGCAAGGTCAACACCTGTGACGGCATCCACCGTTTTGATTTCAGTGTCAAACACCGGCAACCCAACCGAGCCGGGTTTTGTCTTTCCCGGGATGGGCGGGTTGCAGGCAGCGCCCATGGCGCATTCGGTAAGCCCGTAAGCTTCAATCACCACGCTGGAATGGAAGGCCCGCTGCATGGATTCGAGAATACTGTTCGGCAGAGGTGCCGCGCCGGAGCCGATCAGCTTGATGCCGGACAGATCCAAATTTTCAAATCCCGGCATGTTGATCAGCGGCACATATAATTGCGGGGCGCCGCCGAGAGAGGTGGCGCTAAATTTTTTTATCGCTGTGGCATATTCCAGGGGATCAAACCGGGGGAAAACCACCATCGTGGTCCCGCCGGATACCATATTGTTGAGATAACCGATGGTGCCCATGGCATGGAACCAGGGGACCACCACCAGGGCGGTTTCCCGGTCCCGGCACACCACCCGGTCTTTAGCCGGATCCACGCCATCCGGATAGATCAATTCCACCGTATCACCAACGGTTTGAAGCTGGGCCCCGTTAAACCAGCACCCGAACTGGAGGGTATTGGACGCCACGTTTTTGTGTGTCAGCATCACACCCTTGGATACGCCGGTGGTGCCGCCGGTATAGGCCAGATGGGCCAGATCGGCAAATACATCAATGGCCACTTCCGGGGGACTGGGTTGATGGTTCCGTATCAGTTCCACCATATCTAAAGTGTCGGGAACCGGGAGCTTGCCGAGGAGTTTGAGCGGGGCGATCACGGCGTTGTAGCAGTCACCGATGCTGGTGGTGATGACCCGTTCGACCGGTGTTTCCGGTATTATGGATTGAATGCCGGGATACAGCAGATCCAGCGATAAAAGGGTTTTTGCGCCGGAGTCCGTGAGCTGGTGGGTCACTTCTTTGGGAGAGAGCAGAGGGCTCAGGGGCGTGAACACCGCGCCGATCTGAAGCAATGCATAATAGGCGATGGCGAACTGGGGCATGTTCGGCAGATGAATGGCCATGCGTTCGCCTTTTTCGATCCCCAGTCCGGCAAGAGCGGTGGCGAAACGATCCGTCAGCACATCCAATTCCCCATAAGTGAGCACCATGCCGCCAAAATGGATGGCGATGCGGTCCGGCACCCGCCGGGCCGTGTTTTTAAGGAAATAATGCACAGGCTTGTCCGGGTAATTGAGGTTTTTTGGCCATTGCTCGGGCCAGGCCGAAAAATTTTTGGTCATGGTACCCCCTTTTTCTGGTGTTTTTGTGGATGGTTTTGGTTCCTATGGTGATGGCGCGGAAAGGATTTCCTGCCAGTATACCATCTGTTTGAATCATCATACAACTGGTAAATAGGGACGCTTCAATCAATTTACTAAATTGAGATTTTATTTGTATTGTCGTTTTTGTCCATGATATTTTATTTACAGTCATCCATCCATACCGGTTTTCAAATTTTCAGCCTGTAACCTTTAAATCAGGGAGGGCGTCATGAAAACATCGCGAAGGTCCATTGAAAAAATTGTTGAAGACCAGATCCTTCAGTGGAATCGTATTCACGCTGAAAAAAAGGAAGTACCCAAAGGCGTGAATGTGATTACCATTTCCAGGGAATCCGGCAGCGGCGGAACCCTTATGGCTGCGAAGCTGGCCAGGGATCTGGAGTTTGACTTGTTTCACCGGGAGGTGATTCAGGAAATGGCGGAAAGCGCTAACATCAGTGCCCGGATTGTGGAAACCCTTGATGAAAAGGGGCTTTCCGTGCTTGAGGACTCCATTGCCGCCATGATCAGGGACCGTCATTTGTGGCCGGATGAGTTCATGCGCCATCTTTTGAAGGTGGTGGGTACCCTTGGCAAGCATGGACGGGCTGTGATAGTGGGGCGAGGCGCGCAATACATTCTGCCTTTTGATCAGACCCTCAAGGTGCGTGTGATTGCGCCGCTGGCTCTCAGAATCTATAATGTGGCCCATGAACTCGACATCGAAGAAGGGGAAGCCGAGAAGATGATTTTAAAAACCGATGCAGATCGCCGGTCGTTTTCCCGTAAATATTTTTATGCAGATGTCTCAGAACCCCTTCAATATGACCTGATTATCAATACCGCCCGGGTGAGCGTGGATGCGGGGGTGGAAGTTGTGAAATCCGCATTGCGCCAGATGAACGGCAGGGAAAAAATTGACGATCAAAGGGTAAGATAAAGGCTGCCGGGATACGGCTTTTGGGACGTTGTGCGTTAAAGATGGATCATGGGGCCGGCGCTGGATTGATCGGCTACGGTCACGCTCAGCCGGGTGTTGGTCAACGGTTCGGTCACGACCCGTAAAGCGATTTCCGGCGTATTGTTGGTTTCGCTTAAATGTCCCAGAATCACATGGGAAAGTCCATCGTGCAAGATTTCCATGAGCAACTCCCGGGAAGATTCGTTGGACAGATGGCCGGTTCGGCCCTTGATCCGCTGTTTGAGGGGCCACGGGTAGGGACCCTGTTCAAGCATGCGCATGTCGTGATTGGCTTCAAGAACCAGTCCGTGGCAGCCTTTCAGATGTTCTTTTACCATAGTGGTTGCGATTCCGAGATCTGTGGCAATGCCGATTTTCCGGTTATTGCTTTTGATCGTGAATCCGGCAGGGTCACTGGCGTCGTGGGAAATGGAGAACGGATGGATGGTGAGCGTGTTGATGGTAAATGCCGTGCCGCAGGAAAAATGGCTGATCTTTGGGATGGCGCCGAGTTGGGGGGCTGCAATGCCTGTTTGGGAGGACAGATAAACCGGCAGCTGGTGCCTTCGGCTGAGAACGCCCACGCCCTGAATATGATCCGCGTGTTCGTGGGAAACAATAATGGCGTCAATGCTGGTGATGGGAATATGTTTAGATTTCAGACGGCGTTCAATTTCAACGCCGGACAATCCGGCGTCGATTAAAATAGCGGTTTCGCCGTTGGAGATAAATATGGAGTTGCCCTTGCTGCCGCTGGCAAGCATACAGATTCGCATTTGCTGTTCGCGTCAACCTGATGATGGGGAAAATTAAATGCCGGTGTGTCCGAAACCGCCGGTGTCGCGCAGGGAATCGTCCAGTGCGTCCACGAGTTCAAAGTCCGCTGAACAGACCCGGTTGATGACCATTTGCGCGATACGGTCGCCCCGGTTTATGATATAGGGCGTTTTACCGAAATTGATGAGTGCTATTTTCACTTCGCCCCGATAATCCGCATCAATGGTTCCGGGGGAATTGATGAGCCCGATGCCGTGTTTGACAGCCAGGCCGCTTCTGGGGCGGATTTGCGCTTCAACGCCTTCCGGCAGTGAAATGGCGAACCCTGTAGGAATCAGTAGAATTTCACCGGGAGCCAGGGCGGCCGGATGCTCCACAGCCGCACAAATATCCATACCTGCCGAATGCGGGGTCATGTACCGGGGCAGGGGGATGTCCGCATCCTTCTCCGGCCGCACCCGGCAGCATTTTATGACAGTAGTATCCGGCATCCGCTTAAGATTAACCCTGGTCCGGCTTTTCTTCTTTGGTGTCTTCCAACAGTGCTTTGCGGCTCAGTTTGATTTTGCCGTCCTTGGACACATCCAGTACTTTGACTTTGATCATGTCGCCTTCCTTGACAACATCCGTAACCTGCTTGACACGGTAGTTGGCAAGTTCGGAAATATGAACCAGCCCGTCGGTTTTGGGTTTGATCTGAACAAATGCGCCGAAATCGGTTATTTTGACAACCTTGCCTTCATACACGGCCCCGATTTCAGGGTCCATGCCGATGTCCTGAATAATCTGAACAGCCCGGTCGCCTTCTTCCTTATTCACTGCCGCGATTTTTACAATACCCTTGTCGCCGATTTCAATCTGGGTGTTGGTTTCTGCCTGGATGGCCCGGATCATCTTGCCGCCGGGGCCGATTACTTCACCGATACGTTCCGGATTGATCTGAAGGGTGTAGATCATGGGCGCATAGGGGGACATTTCGGCTTTATGGGTGGTGATGGCTTCCTGCATCTTCCCGAGAATGTGCAGCCGGCCATGTTTGGCCTGATCCAGCGCTTTTTCAAGGATGTCCCTGGAAAGTTCGTGAATTTTAATATCCATTTGCAGAGCGGTGATGCCTTCTGCCGTTCCGGCCACTTTAAAATCCATGTCTCCGGTGTGATCTTCATCTCCCAGAATGTCCGAGAGGACCACCGTGGTTTCGCCGTCTGTTACTAGGCCCATGGCGATTCCGGAAACCGGGGCCTTGATCGGGACTCCGCCATCCATTAAAGCCATGGATGCGGAACAGACAGTGCCCATGGATGAAGAACCGTTGGATTCAAGCACTTCGGACACCAGGCGGATGGTATAATCAAAGTCTTCCTTGGAAGGCAGCACTTTTTCAATGGCCCTTCTGGCCAGAGATCCGTGGCCGACATCCCTGCGGCTCGGACCGGAAAGCCGCCGGACTTCGCCGACGCTGTAGGGCGGAAAATTGTAATGCAGCATAAACGACCGGGTTTCATCTCCGTTTAAGGTCTCCACCCGCTGCTCATCCGGCCCGGAACCCAATGTCAGAACGCCGAGAACCTGGGTCTCTCCCCGGGTAAACAAGGCGCTGCCATGAACGCGGGGCAGAAGTCCCACTTCACAGGCAATGGGCCGGACTTCGTCGAACGCGCGGTTGTCGATCCGGTGGCCGTGCTTGAGGATCATGTCCCGGCAGACGGTTTTTTCCAGATCGCGGAAGATCGCGGAAACCTCTTTTTTCCGATCGGTATATTCTTCGCCCAAACCTTCAAAAATCTCTTTTTTAAGGGCGGAAAGGGCATTGCTCCGGTCTGCTTTCCCGGGGATTTTTACGGTATCGGCGATTCTTTGACGGGCCGCCGCATCCACCTTCGCCACCAGTTCCGGATCATTTTCCTTGGGCACAATGACGCGTTTTTCCACTCCGGCGCTGGCGGTCAGTTTTTCCTGAATAGCAATAATGGGCTGCATTTGTTCATGGCCGAAGAAAATGGCTTCCAGCATGTCGGCTTCACTGACGATCTGGCCGCCGCCTTCCACCATGACAACGCCGGTTTTTGATCCGGCGACAATGACGCTGATATCTGAAATTTTTCGCTGCTCAATGGTGGGATTGACGATCAGCTGGCCGTCAATGCGTCCCACACGAACGCAGGCCACCGGCCCCTCAAACGGGATGTCTGAGAGCATCAGCGCGGCGGACGCGCCGTTGAGGGCGAGAATGTCCGGATCATTGACTTTGTCCATGGACAACACCGTGATGATGACCTGGGTTTCAAAGGCGAACCCTTTAGGGAACAGCGGCCGGATGGGCCTGTCGGTAAGCCGTGCGGTGAGTGTTTCCTTGTCACTGGGCCTGCCGATTTCCCGCCGGAAATAGTTGCCGGGGATTCGGCCTGCGGCATATATTCTTTCCTGATATTCAACCGAAAGGGGTAAAAAGTCGATTTCAGGTTTTTCATCTTTTGATGCAACCACTGTCACCAGCGCAATGGTTTCTCCATATTGGACCACGACCGATCCGGAAGCCTGTTTGGCGACCTTTCCGGTTTGAAGGCTTAAGGTCTGCCCTCCGATTTCTGTACTGAATGAAATTTCCATAATGAAATTAATCTCCTCATAACAAACCGGCGTCCAAAAGCGACATATCAACGCTTATGCAACTGCCTGAATGGGAATATGTGTATTGCCCTCAAACGCCGATATGCCGGATATATAGACACACATCACTTCAAGGGGATTTTTGTTATCTTCTGAGTTCCAGTTCTTTGATAATGGACCGATAGCGCTGGACGTCCTTATTTTTAACATAATTCAACATTCTTCGGCGTTTGCCGACCATGATCAGCAGACCTCGCCGTGAATGGTGGTCTTTTTTGTGGATCTTCAAATGCTCCGTCAGGTGGACAATCCGGTCGGTTAAAAGGGCGATCTGAACCTCCGGTGACCCGGTATCCGATTCATGGGTCTTGAAGCGGTTAATTGTTTCCATTTTTTTTTGCTCTGGGATATTCACTTTTTCCTCCTAATGTGTGTCTATTTTATAGCATGAATTATTTTTGCATCATATTATGGATTGCAAAAAACACAACAATAATTATAACGGTTTATGGTTTCGTCCCGGCGCACCACTGCAAGGAGCCGGTTATCCTGATCAATCAGCTTAACAAACGGAAACCCGCCGGGTTCGGCTGACGGAGTTGTTCCCGTCTGCGCATTGATCGGAACATCAATGACTGACAGCAGTTTGCCGTATCTTATTTTTTCCATCAAACCGGCGCCTGCGTAAGCTGCCGGCATTTCCGGCAGCGCATCCGACATGGAAATCAGTTTGCTGCTGAGTGCCGAAAGCGACCGGTGGGATGTGATATCCTCTAACGATATGGCATCATGAATGGCATACCCGCCGCATTCGATTCTCTGCAAGGCGCTGAGATGCCCGCCGCACCCAAGCGCATTCCCGATATCCGCACAAAGCGTGCGAATATATGTGCCGGAAGAACATTCCACTTCAAACCGAATCTCCGGAAGCCTGATATCCCGAATGTGAATATAGGATATAAAAATTTTCCGGGAAGGCTTTGTAACCGGCGTTCCTTTCCTCGCATATGTGTAAAGCGGCGTCCCGTTGTGTTTTAAGGCGGAATAAACCGGGGGGATCTGGTCCATTTCGCCTTCAAACTGTCTGCAAGCCGCACGTACGGCTTCTTCTGAAACCGTGTCGGTGGGCCGGGTCGCCACGACCGTTCCGGTAGCGTCCTGAGTATCTGTTTCAATGCCTAATTTTAAAACCGCCACATACTTTTTCGATTTGTTCGGAAAAAACTGGAAAAGCCGTGTCGCCTGATTTACAGCACAAATCATCACACCGGTTGCCATGGGATCCAGTGTGCCGGCGTGGCCGATTTTGTCGATTCCTGAAATCTTTTTTATGCGGCTGATAAATTGCGCTGACGATAGTTGCTGGGGTTTGTCAACAATCAAAATGCCGCTGGTTTTATTTATCATTCTGTTGCAACGCACTGGTTATCTTTATTGATCCGTCCGCCTCCAGGACCGGTTAGAGTGTTTCTGAAAAATAAAAAATCGTTTTTTTTAAATCCGGCAAAGTGGCATGGATATCAAATCCGGCCGCATTTTGATGTCCGCCGCCCCCAAAAGAGCTGGCGATGGCCGCCACATTCACCGCCCCTTCCGAACGAAGACTGACATGAAAATCGCTCCCGAATTTTTTACCATTGCCGCGGTTACTTTCAAACAAAAGGACCGCCAGTTTCACGTTTTCTATTTGCTTGGCATAGTTGATTAATCCATTGACATCCTCGAGCTTTGTTCCAGTGGTCTTGAGCATGTTTTGAGTCAGCGTCATGATCGACATTTTTCCATTGGGAGACAATTCGATGGAGTCGTACAGCATATTGAGCAATTTGATCCGGTTCAATGAAAACGTTTCATACACATGGTGCGCGACTTTATGGGGGTCAGCGCCGTATCGGACCATTTTATGCGATATTTCAAATGCTTCCGCAGTGGTGTTGGCAAATCGGAATGAACCGGTGTCCGCCATGATCCCCGTATAAATGGAATACGCAATTCCTGTATTGATGGGAACATTCAGGGCTGTGATTATCCTGTAAACGATTTCCGCTGTGGAGGACGCCGTTGGGTCAATATACTGAAACCTGCCGAATCGCGTATTGGTGTCATGGTGATCGATATTGATGAGTATCGGAATTTTAGACACCGCTTCCGCCGCCTCGCCGATGCGGTGGAGATCGGAGCAGTCCAGAATAATGGCCGTATCAAACTCGGCGATATTCCTGACCGTCTGATGGACCAGATGAAGGGACGGCAGAAATTGATAAACAGCCGGGATCGGGCTTTCATTGTATAGCCAGACTTTTTTTTTCGAATCTTCCAGTGCGATTCCCAGGCTGATCAGCGATCCGATAGCATCTCCATCCGGATTGGCATGGGACGCAATCAGTATACGTTCACTCTTTTTTAGTTGATTGATGATCTGTTGTGTGTTCATTGGCTATATTTTTCAATACGGAATTGATATGGAATCCGTATTCAATGGAATTGTCATAATAAAATTGAAGATCAGGCATATATCGAAGTTCTAGTTTATGCGCAAGTGTATATTTGATAAACCCTTTTGCTTTTTTAAATCCGGCAAGCGCATCTTTTTTGGTTGATACCTGATCGGAAATCACAAAGTATATTTTTGCCAGTTTCAGATCCGGCGACATCTTGACACCTGTCACCGTTGCCGATTCCAGTCGCGGGTCGTTTACCCCGCTTATCAAGAGGCCTGACAGGGCTTCATGGATTAACCCGGCAACCCGGCTGGTTCTGTCAAAAGGTTTGATATTCATATATTAATGATTTCCATTTCCGTATCGATAATTTCCGCTAATTGAAGATCTTCTGTAAATTCAAATATTTTATCAATTTTTGAATTGATTGTTTGACGGTCATTGCCCACCAGGCAAAACCCGATTCCCGCCCGGTGATGAACATCATTTAAGTCAATTTCCGCCACGGAGGCGTTGAACGCGTTTTGCACGCGGGCAATCAGGGACTTTATAATTTTTCGTTTGTCTTTCAGCGAATGGCAGTCAGACAAACCGAATGTTATTCTTCCGATTCCGATAACCATTCACAATCTTTTATTCATCATTCATCACTTATCATTACATTACAAAGGCATTGTGGCTTTAACTTCTTCCATGAAATAGCACTCGATAATGTCGCCGATTTTGATGTCATTATAGTTTTCAATGTGAATGCCGCATTCGTAGTTTTGAAGGACTTCTTTCACGTCATCCTTGAATCGTCTTAAGGTGGCGATTTTACCGCTGAATGTGACGATTCCATCCCGAATCAGACGCACCTGGCCGCCTCTTCTGATTTTACCGTTGGTGACATAAGACCCTGCAATGGTGCCGATGCCCGGAACATGGAAGGTTTCCCTGACTTCTGCCGCGCCCAGCACTTTTTCCTCAAATTTGGCGTCCATCATGCCCACCATGGCATCTTTGATTTCTTTGATGGCGTTATAAATGATATCGTAATAGCGGATATCCACATTTTCTTCTTCAGCCAGCAAAGCGACCTTTGCAGTGGGACGGACGTTGAATCCTAAGATGATGGCATTGGAAACCGCCGCCAGGGATATGTCGGATTCGCGAATTGAGCCGACCGCCGAATGAATGACGCTGATCTTGACCTCATCAATGGACAGTTTGGTCAACGAATCTTTGAGTGCCTCAATAGATCCCTGAACATCGGCCTTGATGATGAGGTTTAAGTCCTTAACCTCGCCTTCCATTAATTTTTCGTAAAGTTTTTCAAGGCTTAACCGGCTGGTCCGGGCCAGTTCCTTGGCGCGTTGTTTCTGAAGCCGATGTTCGCTGACCTGTTTGGCGTCCTTTTCAGCCGAAAGAACGGCCAGTTCGTTCCCTGCCATGGGTACGCCGGAAAGGCCGACGATTTCAACCGGAATGGCCGGTCCGGCCTCTTTGATCTGGTTGCCCCGGTCATCAAACATGCTCCGGATTTTGCCATAATACATACCGCAAACAACAGGGTCGCCGACACGCAGGGTTCCGTCTTTCACCAGAACCGTCGCCACGGCGCCTCTGCCGGTGTCGAGCCGGGATTCAACAATGTGCCCGGTGGCCGGTTTGTTTGGATTCGCTTTTAATTCCAATACTTCTGTTTGAAGTAAAATCATTTCCAACAGCGTGTCAATCCCGATTTTTTGTTTGGCCGACACCTCCACAAAGATCGTGTCACCACCCCAGTCTTCCGGGGTCAGCCCTTTATCGGAAAGTTCCCGCCGGATGCGTTCGGGATCCGCACCCGCTTTATCTATTTTATTGACTGCAACAAGGATCGGGACTCCCGCTGCCTTGGCATGATCAATCGCTTCAACGGTCTGCGGCATAACGCCGTCGTCGGCTGCCACCACCAGCACAACGATGTCGGTTACCTGGGCGCCGCGTGATCGCATGGCGGTAAATGCTTCATGACCGGGTGTGTCAAGGAAAACGATTTCGCCGGTTTCATGCCGGACATGATAAGCGCCGATATGCTGGGTAATACCCCCTGCCTCACCATCGGCGACTTTTGTCCGGCGGATCACATCCAGAAGGGATGTTTTTCCATGATCCACGTGTCCCATAATGGTGACGACTGGCGGCCGGGGATACATCTGGGAAGGGTCATCGACCTCGATTTTGATCATGGTCTCTTCTTCAAAGGTGGCTTTTTCAAGTTCGAAACCAAATTCCGTCGCCACCAGACAGGCTGTCTCAAAATCAATGGTCTGGTTGACGGTGACCATCATGCCCATTCCCATGAGTTTCGCGATTAATTCATTGGCTTTGATTCCCATTCGTTTGCCCAGATCGGCAAGAACGATGGTGTCATCGATTTTAAAGCGGCGCTTAATGGCTTTGGGTGTTGTAATCTGGGTTTTTTGTCCACTGGGCACCGGCGCGGATTTAAATTTTTTCCGGCCTTTTTTCGGCCTGCCGGCGGTTTTGTCGTAAAGGGCGGACCCTTCCACGACTTCTTTCCGCCGGACAGCGCCTTTTAAAATTTTGGGTTTTTTGAGAACATCAATTTCTTCTGTCAGTTCCTCTCTTTTTCTTTTTCCCTTCTTTTTCCCGCCGATTTCTTCTTTGGGTTCCGGCGCAGGAGGCTGAATGCCTTTCGGTTCAACGACTGGAACAGCCGGTCTTCCGCCTTTGACGAATTTTTTGGGCGGTTCCTGGGGCTTTTCAGAAGGTGCGACGGGTCTGGCCGATTTATCAGGTGCAACCGGCTCTGGCGGCAAGCTGATGATTTTAGCCGGCGTGCCTTTTTTTAGTTTCCGTTTAGGCAAAAGCGTGTCAGCTGGTTTTTCAACATCCGCTTCAGATTCCGGTGTTTCTTCTTTTTGAATTTCAACGGACTCCGCTGTTTTTGCTTCAATCACTTCAGCGGCCGTTTCATCCTTAACGGCGGCTTCATCTATGGCATCAGGGGCAAAAACCGGCGTTTCGAGCGTTACCGCGACGGGTGGCTCAGAAATGGGGGTGTCGTCTTTTTTAATTTCCGGCGCAGCCGGTGCGTCCGTCAACAGTTCCGCAGCCTGAGCGTCTGGTGCCGAAGTCTCGGAAACCGTATCATCAGTAGCGGAGATTTCAGGAGGTTCAAGAGCTTCCGGTTCATCAGAAACCGGGACAAGCTTCCGCCGTCGCCTGATGACATTCGGTTGAATCCGTTTGTCTTCGACGATTTCTTTTGGATCTTTTGATCCGAACAGGCCTTTTTTGATCTGGGCTATAGCGTCCTCGTCCAGGGATGCCATATGGCTTTTGACGTCCATACCCATCTCCGCTATTTTGTCCAGAAGCTCTTTATTCTCCAGGTTGAGTTCTCTGGCGAGTTCGTATACTCTGAGATTTGCCATCCATCCCCCTTGTTTATCCATCAAAAACCGGGATCCGTTTCTTTATGTTTTTTACGTATAAACAGTATGTTTTAAATTATTCAGTGGCGCTTTCAGGTTCGACATCGACATCATTCCCGTCAGCCGTATCTTTGTTGTCAATGTCCGCATCAGTGCTGTCAACATCCGTATCAGCGCGAGTATCTTCTTCTGGCGCATCTTTCTTTTTTTTGCTGCGTTGAAAGGAGTCCCTTGCGCTTTCAATTAACCGGCTGGCCTCTTCATTGGAAAGCTGGCTCACTTCCACAAGATCTTCAACCGATGCTTTGGCCAGATCTTCAGCAGAAAAGAAACCTTCCTTAAACAAGTCATCCGCCAGAATTTTATTCATACCGGGGACTTCCATCAGCGAGTCAAATCCCCGTTTGATGCTGTTGTCGTAATCGGTGACGCTTTTCACATCAATGTGCCATCCGGCCAGTTTTGAGGCAAGACGCACATTTTGACCGCCTTTGCCAATAGCAATGGACTGGGCGTCATCAGGGACAACGACTTCCATGGAGTGGTTGACTTCGTCGATAATAACCCGTGAGACTTGGGCCGGCGCCAGCGCATTGCAGACAAACTTTGCCGGGTCCGCATGCCAGGCAATAATATCTATTTTTTCACCTTTGAGTTCCTGAACAACGCTCTGAACCCGGTTCCCTTTAATGCCGACGCATGCGCCAATCGGATCGATATCCGGATCAGTGGAACTGACGGCTATTTTCCCGCGGCTCCCGGCTTCCCGGGCAGCTCCGATAATTTTTACAATCCCTTCACTGATTTCAGGAACTTCTGTTTTAAACAGGTTGATCAAAAAAGCCGGATGCGTTCTTGACAGCACGACTTGCGGTCCGCGGCTTTCTTCAAGAACCTTGACGATATAGGCCCTGATTCGGTCCCCTCGCCGGTAAGTCTCGCCCGGGATTTGTTCCCGTTTCGGCAGAACCGCTTCAGACTGTCCCAGGTTGATGATCATTTCGTTGCGGGTGACCCGCTGGATAATTCCGTTGATGATTTCGCCCTGACGTTCGATAAAGCTGGTGTAAACGGCATTGCGTTCAGCGATTTTGAGTTTTTGTATGATCACCTGTTTAGCGGACTGGGCTGCGATTCGGCCGAAGGTCGTGGTGTCCATTTTCGTACCCAGGCTGTCACCGACTTCACATTCAGGATCCAGCTTTCGTCCTTCTTCCATGGTAATTTGAAAAGCGGAATCAGTGACATCCTCAACCACCTCTTTGAACTGAAAGACTTCAAGTTCTCCGGTTGTATCATTGTACTGAATTTCAATGTCGATCTTATTGCCGAATTTCTTTTTTGCGGCTGAGCGGAGGGCTTCTTCCAAAGCCTTCACCAGTACATTAAATTCAATGCCTTTATCCCGGCTAACCTGCTCAATCACACGTTTCATGTCTGTTATAAGCATTTGTTATCTCCGTCATAATTGACAAGCCGTGCTTTAATAATATCCTCATAAGGGATGGCGACGGTTTCTGTTTCGGTCTGCAACTGTATATCGGACCCGATAATCCCGGACAGGATCCCTTTAAAATTTTTTTGACCGTTGATGGGCCGGACAGTTTTAATTTTTGCCTCTTTTCCATTGAATTTTTGAAAATCAGACAGTCTGGACAGAGGGCGGTTCAATCCGGGCGATGAAATTTCGAGGGTGTAGGGCGCGCCGGTTTCCAGTTTCAAATCCAGCACATCTCCCAGTTGCGCACTAACTGCTGAACAATCTCCCAGCGAGATACCCCCCGGTTTATCAATATACATCCGTAAAATACGCCCCCCAGGTTCCCGCTGATATTCAATATGGATCAATTCCAGTCCTTCGATGCTGCAAATCGGCTCAGCCAGTTCCCATGCTGTTGCGATGATATCGGAAGGTTTCAGATCGGTTGTTTCTTCCTGGAGTTTCGGCTCCCCGGTCTTTGCCATGTTCTTTTTTTTCTGCGCTTTTGCCAAGCTACTATCCTGATTTTTTTAAAAAAATAAAAAAACGGGCATTTATGCCCGTTTTATCAAGCCGATCAGATCCATCGTTCTTTATCACATCTCATTCAACCCGAATGGGCCTACAAGAAAATTGGAGCGGGCAACGAGATTCGAACTCGCGACACCAAGCTTGGGAAGCTTGTACTCTACCAACTGAGCTATGCCCGCAATCCTTAGACGACATAAACTAATTGAAAATGATCAGTATGTCAATATTAAAATTTAATGATGGGGTGATGATAAGAAAGGGTTGAATTAAAGCGTGCGGTTTTTGTCTTGCAATTCAGCCGGTGTGAAACAGCCATTCACTGGAGTCCAGGTTACTCCAGGAGTGTTCTGATATGGCGCAATTCGGTTCTGATTTCATCAAGATCATATAAAGGGAGCGAATCGTTGTGCCGGCCGTGGCTTTTTAAGAATTTTTTGGCGCCGGGGATCGTAAACTTTTTTTCGTATAGCAAGTATTTGATTTTTAATATCAATTCAACATCTGATTTTTTGTAAAGCCGCTGGCCGGAATCCGTGCGTTTGGGGGAGATCATGGGGAATTCAGATTCCCAGAACCGGAGGACATAAGCCGCCAGATCCGTGATCTCAGTCACTTCCCCAATTTTGAAATACAACTTGTCCGGTATTACTGTTCCCGGAGGTATTTGAATTTCCATTGGAACAAAGGCCCTTTGAAGGCGTTTAGGCCGGTAGCGCGGCGTTAAATTCCTCAATAATCCGGTTTGTCAGTTGTTGATGAAGGCGGTTCACCTGCTGATCCAGTAATGTTTCCGTAAATGAGCGATAGGTGATTCTGAAAGAAATGCTTTTTTTGCCTGAAGGAATCGGTTGGCCGGTGTATACATCCAGAACATTGATGCCCTCTATCCATTTCTCCTCTAAACCTTCCTGTAAAAGCTTAGTCTTATCTATGATATCGCCCACTTGGATATGGCTGTCAACAATTAAGGTGATGTCCCTGTCTGTGGACGGGAACCGGGGAACGGGCACAAACATTTTGATCGCTGAGTCATGAGCGATCAAATAGCTGACGTTGAGTTCAAATATAAATGCCGGCTGTTTGACGTCAAAATTGGCCAATACGGATGGTGAGATTTCCCCGATCAAGCCTGCGGGTGCGCCGTTGCAGAGAATTCGGGCCGTATGCCCGGGTTTTGTATAATGGCATGATGGCGCAGGCATTTGTGAAAAGGATATGCCGGTTATTTCCAGAGAAACCAGCAGATTTTCAAGGACCCCTTTTACATCATAAAAATCGCATGGAACTGGTTTGTCATGCCATGTCTGATCCGATCGCACACCGGTCCACAAACCCGCCAGTGTTTCAATCTCATCCGGCTGCTGATCCTGGCTCTTGCTGATAAAAATTTTGCCGAGTTCGAAAATTTTCAGATTCCGGGTCTGCCGGGAAAGGTTGTAATGCATGGATGCCAGAAGGCTGGGAATCAGAGAGGTGCGCATAACTGCCTGATCTTCGGAAATCGGATTCAATACAAGGAGCAAATTCCTGCGTTCGTCATTTTCCGGAAGGTTCAATAAGTCACAGGCGTTTTTTGCAATAAAACTATAGGAGATGGTCTCTGAAAAACCATATCCGGCCATCCGGTCCTTAATTTTATCTTTTATCTCTATGGATCGGCTGATCGGCCGGGTGGCAGGGGATATTTTCGGGATTGTGGTCTGGATATTATTATACCCCCACAACCTTGCGACCTCCTCCATCAGGTCTTCCGGCCGGCTGACATCCACTCGGAAGGGCGGAACATCGGCTGTCAGGGCATCTGTGTCCTGGACCGTAACCTGGAATTCCACGGACTCCAGACATCGGATGATTTCCGATTGGTCCAGCCGGGTGCCCAGACGCCGGTTTGTGGCTGCCGTGCTTAGCTGAATCCGTCTGACCGGGGCAGGGGCGGGGTGTTCGTCAATAATTCCGCCCACCAGGCAGCCGCCTGCAATTTCAACAATGAGCTGGGCCGCCCGGTTTAAGGCAGTTAAGGTGCCTGCCGGGTCTACCCCCCGTTCGAAACGGTGGGAGGCATCCGTATTTAAGCCCAGATATTTTGCTGTTTTTCGGATGGACACCGGGTTGAAGCAGGCGCTTTCAAGCAGCACCTGTGTGGTGGTTGTTTCTATTTCTGAATTCTGGCCGCCCATGACACCGGCAACAGCCACCGGTTTTTCTCCGTCACAGATCATCAGCGTCTCACCCGTCAGCCGCCGTTCCTTGTCATCAAGGGTCGTAAACGCCTCATTGGGTGCGGCGGCCCGGACCACAATCCGGTGTCCGGCCAAATGGTCGAAATCAAAGGCATGCAGGGGTTGCCCCATCTCCATCATGACAAAATTGGTGATGTCGACGATATTGTTGATGGGTTTTAAATCAACGGACAGCAACCGTTCCTGAAGCCAGAACGGGGAAGGCGCCACGGTAACTCCGGTGATCAGCCGGGCCGCGTATCTGGGGCATAAATCCGGATCCCGGATGGTGACGGAAGTCAGGTCATCAATCCGGTCGGATGCCTGAGGCAGGCTGATTTCAGGAAGTTTGAGCGGCTGGTTCACCATTGTCGCCACTTCCCGGGCAATACCGATGAAACTGAGGCAATCCGGACGGTTGGGCGTCAGGCCGATTTCCATGATGGTATCTGAAAGATTCAGGGCTTTATTTAAAGGCGTCCCATCAATCAGCTGCGAATCTAAGACCATCAGGCCGGACTTGTCTGATCCGAGGGAAAGTTCAGCCTCACTGCACAGCATTCCCTCGGACTGAAAATCGCGGATGGTGTTTTTCTGGATGACGAGTCCTCCCGGAAGTATGGTTCCGGGCAGGGCGCACGGGACTTTCATTCCCTTTTGGGCATTCGGCGCAGCGCACACAACCGAAATCGTCCTTTCGCCGGTCTTGACATCACACAGGCGGAGATAATCCGCATTTGGGTGTTTTTTAACTTCTAAAATGCTGCCGACAACCACAGATCCAAGATAGTCATATTTTTCAACAACCCCTTCCACTTCCAGGCCGGCCATCGTTAATTTGTCGGCGAGTTCGGATACAGGAATATCTATGGATACGTATTGGTTCAACCAGTTGGTGCTGATTTTCATTTTAAAACTGCCTTAGAAACCTGAGGTCGCTTTCAAAAAACATGCGGAGATCGTTGATGCCGTATTTCAGCATGGCGAGCCGTTCCACCCCCATGCCAAAGGCAAAGCCGGAGAATATAGAGGTGTCGTACCCGACATTTTCAAATACCGCCGGATGCACCATGCCGCATCCCATGACTTCCAGCCAGCCGGTCTGGGAGCATACTTTGCACCCTTTCCCCCGGCACATGACGCATAGGATGTCCACTTCCGCGCTGGGCTCGGTAAATGGGAAAAAGCTGGGCCGGAACCGGAGGCGGATGTTCTCATCAAAAATCTGATGCACCAGCGATTCCAGAATGCCCTTTAAATCGCCGAAGGAAACCTCTTCATCCACCAGAAGACCTTCCACCTGATGAAACATGGGGGTGTGGGTGAGGTCGGAATCACATCGGTAAACTTTTCCGGGGGCCACGATTCGGATCGGAGGGGCATTCTGCTCCATCACATGGACCTGGATCGGAGACGTATGGGTTCTTAAAACTATGTTTTCGGATACATAAAAGGTGTCCTGCATATCCCTTGCCGGGTGGTTTTTGGGGATATTCAGTGCCTCAAAATTGTAATAATCATTTTCGACTTCCGGACCTTCGGCAATGTCAAATCCCATTCGGGCGAAGATGCTGCATATGTGCCGGGTGATGGTCGTGATCGGGTGCAGAGATCCCTGTGGGGAGGGACGGCCGGGTAAAGAGACATCAATGGCATCGGAGTCATCTGAAAAGTCGGCTTCCATGCGTTTTGCTGCTTCTTCAAACGCGCTTTCCAGCCTTTTTTTGGTGATATTGGCCTGTTTGCCGGCTTCGGGGCGTTCGTCAACCGGAAGTTCGGAAATGTTTCTTAAAAATAAAGTTACAAGTCCCTTTCTGCCAAGATATTTGACGGAAAGGGACTTTATTTGTTCAACGTCTGAAGCATCTGAAAGCAAGGCAAGCGCTTCGGCTTCAATCTGTTCGATGCGGTTTTCCAATGGTAAACACTCTGCTGATAAAACGGATTTTCAACGGCCGTTACTGCGGTCTCATATTTAATGAACGGTAGCTCTTGCAGCCAGTTGAGCGAATGCACCCGGGTCAGATATGACCAGATCTGCCAAAATTTTTCTGTCGATTTCAATACCGGCCAGTTTTAATCCATGAATGAATTTGCTGTATGACATGTCGTTCATACGGGCGCCGGCATTGATTCGGGTAATCCATAATTTGCGAAAATCTCTTTTGCGTGCTTTTCTGTCCCGGTATGCAAACGCGAGTGCCCTGTCGACGGTATCTGCCGCAGTGCGGAATAATTTGCTATGTCCGCCACGAAAGCCCTTGGCCAGTTTTAAGACCTTATTTCTTCGTCTTCTTGCTTTGAATCCTCTTTTAATTCGCATGATCCATCTCCTTAAGATGCGTATACTTACCCGTTTGGAAGCAGGCGTCTGATTTCTTTCATGTTGGTGCTGTCGACAACCTGGGCCTGCCGCAGCGATCGTTTTCGCTTGCGGGTTTTTTTAGTCAGAATATGACTGGCATTCGCTTTTGAAAATTTATATTTACCGGTTCCGGTTTTCCGGAATCGTTTTGCGGCTGATCGGTTGGTTTTAATTTTTGGCATCGCCATACTCCTTGTGGATTCGGTATTAAACAAAATTTTTTGCTCAGATCAACTCTTTTTTTTAAAAGCGTATCTGCAAATAACATATAGAAAAATATATGGCGCGGACGTTTTTATCCGCGCCATACTATACTAAAATTTATTATAAATACAAGTCGTTGATGCACTTATTGAAAATTATGAGTCCATCCCGCACCGTATAAACGAAGACTCAACCGGATTTTCCGGGCACAAGCGCTGTCAGTGAAATTATCGGGGTGCCAGTGTCATATGCATGATGCGGCCTTCCATTCTGGACGACTGCTCAACGACGGCGTATTCACTTGTATTTTCAGCTATCTTGTCAAGCAGTGTCCTTCCCATATGGGTAAGGGTGATTTCTCGCCCCCGGAAGACGACCGTAACTTTCACTTTGTTTTTCTTTTCAATAAATTTCTGTATATGGCCGATTTTGATTTCCAGATCATGGGTGTCTGTCTTGGGACGGACTTTGATTTCTTTTATCTGGAAAGTCGTTTGCTTTTTTTTGGCTTCCTGCGTCTTTTTTGTCTGCTCGTATTTAAAGCGGCCATAGTCCATTATTTTGCATACTGGAGGATCGGCATTGGGTGAAATTTCAACAAGATCCAATCCGAATTCCTCGGCTGCGGCAAGCGCCGCCTGAATCGTTATGACCCCAAGTTGATTTCCTTCAGGATCAATTGTCCGTACCTCATTGACTTTAATTTCCTCGTTGATCCTGGTTTGACCACCGTTCTGTCGTAGCTTAGCTATTCTTCCACCTCCCGCTGTTTTTGTTGAAAAACGCCACGTATTTACCTATTTAAGATGGCTGTAAATCTTCTAATCTTTTAACCTTTATACAAAAAAAATAGAATATGCAAGAAAAATCAAGCAACTGTTGCAGGTGCAGGTCAATGCCTGTAAATCGCTGCTACAAAAAAAATATGATTGATATCATGGGAAAAATGGCAATACAATATTAATTTTAATAAAAATTTTTTTACAGGGAATGGCGCTATGGAAGATGGAATAATTAAAGAAGTATCTGAAAATGAACGGTTTAATTTTGACTGTCAGTGCCAGGTGCCGTGTTTTAACCAATGCTGCCGTGACTTGAATCAGTTTTTAACGCCTTATGACATTATCCGGATAAAAAATCATTTGAACATTTCCTCCACTTTTTTTTTAGAACAGTATACGGAAACGCATATCGGCCCTCAAACACGCCTGCCGGTAATCACCATAAAGCCTGCGGCAGGGCATGAACGAAAATGCCCATTTGTTACCCCTCTCGGATGCAGCGTCTATGAGGGCAGGCCGTCATCATGCCGCATGTATCCAGTCATTCGCGTTTTATCCCGATCGAGGGAATCCCGTGAAACACATATCCGGTATGCGTTAATACAGGAACCCCATTGCCGGGGATTTGAGCAACCCAGAAGTTTAACCGTCAAAGAATGGATGAGCGGCCAGGAGCTTGAACCGTTTAATGAGATGAATGATTTGATGATGGATATTATCAGCCTCAAAACCCGGCACATGCCGGGGTATTTAAATGATGATATTAAGCGGCTTTTTTTTACCATATGTTATGATATTGACGGTTTCCGTGCAGAAATAGGCAAGTCCGGCAACCCATTCATTCAAATTCCGGATTCAGTGATAGATGATGACGTGGAACTGTTGCGATTCGGAATGGCATATCTCCAGGATGTTTTCACATAACGGTTTAACTACATTGGAACAGGCGATATGGAAATAAAAAATCAGGTGGCGCTGGTTCTCGGCGGGATTAAAGGCATTGGAAAAGGCATCGGGCTGGCCCTTGCAAAAGCAGGGATAAACGTTGCACTGACCTATTATGACTGGGAAGAATCGCTTGATGAAATGAAACTGGATTTTGCCGATATGGGTGGCGATCCCCTGATCATCCGGGTGAATTTGCGGGACACCGATGCCATCAGCTACATGGTGCAACAGGTGATTGATCGTTTCGGGCGACTGGATATTCTCATTAATAATATTGAGCGAGGGGGATGGCCGGTCGTCCATGGAACGTATACCCGTGATCAGTGGGATTTGGAGATGGAAACAACGCTCCGGGCCAAAAAATGGGTATTTGAGTCGGCATTCCCATGGCTTAAACAATCAGAGAATGGGTGCGTTATTAATTTCTCGTCCATTGCCGGCATAGTGGGACGGTCCGGTCCCGCCAGTTATATTTTTAATGAGGGATACGCTCTGGCCAGCCGGGGAACATCTTTGTTAACCGAGACTTGGGCGCGCTTAGGGGCCCCGAATGTCCGGGTGAATGAAATCATGCTGGGTTTTTTTGAAACCCGTCATGCGGAAAAAACACGGGGGTGGGGGCTGCTGACCGATGATCAGCGTCAGGCAGTGGTGGCGCATACGCTTTTGCAGCGCACCGGAAAAATCAGGGATGTGGTTCAGGCGGTTTTATTTATTTTAAAGGATGCGCCGTTTATGACCGGCAGCGTGATCCGGCTGGATGGCGGGTACGTGATCGGCGGCGATCTCGTGGCCGCGATGCCTGACGGCGTGGAATAAAAAATATTTTAAATGATTATGATTTCAAGTGCTGAGGCTAAAATCCGCGATTAAAAATATGTTGATTTGAAGCCTCATATTGATAAGGATAGCGACTCAGGTTTTTTTTGCTCCGGACGTCCTGACCGTCGTTTTTATCTTTGGAGCGCTTTTTTTGAGATGTTACTAAATAATAAATTGATACACTATATTAAGGAGAGTGGTTTTAAATGAGTGAAACAGAAAACAATACAGCCTATATACCGCCGGTTCAACTGAGTGAAAACAGCCGGTTTCAATTTAAATGCCATCCCGGGGTCCCGTGTTTTACGCAGTGCTGCCGCGGAATAGACATTATGCTGACGCCCTATGATGTGATCCGGCTGAAGAACCGGATGGGAATTCCATCTGAGGATTTTCTGGCGCTTTACACCAAGCCCCATCTTCTGGAGACCACCGATCTTCCGGTCATTACCTTGAAAATGATGGATGATGAGCAGAAATCCTGCCCGTTTGTCAGAAAAGACGGATGCATTGTCTACGAAGACCGGCCCACGACCTGCCGGTATTATCCTTTGGGCGTGGCGACCTTGAGTTACAAGGAGCAGCAGAAAGACGGATTTTATATTTTTATTAATGAGCCCCATTGCAAAGGGTTTGAGGAAAAAGATCAATGGACGGTGTCGGAATGGCGGAAAAATCAGGGCGTTGATATTCATGATGAAATCAATGAATTATGGACGGACCTGATTGTCAGAAAAAAATCGATTCCGAAAAATGTCCAGCTGACGGAAAAAACCAAGAAAATGTTCTTTACAGCAAGTTATGATATGGACGGTTTCAGGCGGTTTGTCTTTGAAAGCTCCTTTTTGACATTGTACGATATCGACAAAACAACACTGGAAGAAATCCGGTCCGACGAAATTGCCCTGCTGCGTTTTGGATTCAAATGGTTAAAATGGCTGATGTTCAAGGAAGGCGATTTCCGGTTAATTGAGTCGTCCCTGTCTGAAAGACAGGAAAAGATCAAAGCCCGGCAATCAGACGTTTCCTGAGCGGGTTTTTAATCAACCGGGAAAATTTTTAAAGGGCGCGGGAGATGCGCTTTGGAGTCAAATTGAATACCCCCGGCACACAGGATGTGGGCCGGGGGTATTTTTATTGAAATCGCTTCTTGCGGAACATTCAGGTTATGGATTGCTAATAGGTTTTATAGAACAAGGATTCCCAGTTTTTGGGGTCATGGATGCGCGCAGCAATATCGATATTGAAGAATTCTGCCGCCGGCGCCAGAATTTCCGGGTTACCGGACTGCACCTGACGAACCGCTGACAAAACCTGTTCAATGCCGCTACGGGTCATTTTTCCCATAGGCCGTCTGCAGGGACCGGACGGCATCCCTAAAATGTTCATCAGGGTTTTTACCGCCAAAGGGTTTCTGGCCCGGCAGAACGCTTCACCGTAAGGGGTTTGTTCTTTTGTTTTGACGGTGACCAGATCAAACAGCGGAAGAAGCGCGGTGTGATATTTTTCAGCTTCAGCAAATCGACCTTCAATTAACAAATTCACCATATCGCCGACCGCTTTTGGCGCAATGTTCGAGATAACGGAGATCACGCCGGTCGCCTTAATCTCCGGATCAGTCATCATGTCAAAGGTCATCCCGTCATCTCCGGACAGAATGGTATAATCTTTTCCGCAGCACTTACGGGTGCGTTTCATGTTTTCCAGATTTCCCGTGGCTTCTTTGACGGCTCTTACATTCGGGCAGGTTTCGGCAAGAATCGCCAGGTCTTCCGGCAGCAATTGGGCACCGGTGCGACCGGGAATCACATAGGGAATGATGTCAGTGGATGGAAATGTCTTTGCCACGGGCTCAACATATTCTTTTCGAATTTCAAGTGAACTCGGACCGTTATAATATGGATCAACCAGCAGGACGGCATCCACGCCGGCCCTGATGGCCTGCTCGGTGGCGGCAAGGGCTTCATTCGTATTATTGCTGCCGGTTCCCGCAATGCACAGGCAATGGTTTTTTGAATTTTCGGAAACTTCCTGAATCACCCGGTTGTGTTCAGCCCAGGTCAGAGTCGGGCTTTCACCGGTGGTACCCATCGCCAGAATGCCGGTGATGCCGTTTTTAATCTGAAAATTGACCAGTTGCGCAAGGCCGTCGTAGTCGACAGACGTCTGTGTAAAGGGTGTGATGATGGCCGTATAACTTCCAGCGCGCATAAAACCTCCTAATTTATTCCCGAACTTTATTTTTTTTATTGAGCTTTAATTATTAAAAATTTTAAAAACTTGTCAATATAAAACAGATGGCGCAAGGTCTCAATTGAAATCCTCAGCTAAAACCGTCTTTTCTTTAAAATAAGCCAGAGAGACGGTTTTTGGATTTTGCTTGACAACGAAGGGCGCGGATTCCTATTAAAACAGTTTGGCGGGTTGAAGCGGTGAAACGCAATATTCGCATTATTTTTTGACGAATCGAAAGTTATGAAGGAAATCATATTATGGCTGAAAAAGAAAAAGTGGAAGCATTTATTGCCGAACAGCGGGCGTCCATACAGAGTAACGCCGATTGCGGTATGTCCCACTACAATCTGGCGACCGGGCTGCTCAGTTTAAGGCGAATGGAAGAAGCGGAACAAGAGTTTAAAGAAGCCATCCGCTGCAGTCCGAGTCTTGCGGAAGCGTTTGTCCAATTGGGCGGGATCTGCCTCCAGCGGGGAGATCTTGACGGGTGTCTGGCCTATAATCAAGGGAGTGTGAATGCGCGGCCACGGTTTGCCGAAGGATATGGCAATATCGGATTTGTGCAGCTTCAAAAGGGCAATATTGATAAAGCGATTGAAGCCCTTGAAAAAGCGGTGAATTTTAATAACATGTTCATACAGGCATACACCACGCTGGCCAATGCTTACATGTTTAAAGGTCTGATCGATAAAAGCATTGAAATGAATTTAAAAGCCCTTGCCGTGAATCCGGATTTCGCCATTGCCCATAACAATCTGGCCATCAATTATCTGGAAAAAAAAGAATATGAGCTGGCAGTAACTCACTGTGACAAGGCAAAGGAACTGGGGTACGATGTCGCGCCGGAAATACTGGCGGAAATCGATCAGCATAGAAAATAGTGAGTGGGGGCAGGGGAGCGGGCATCATAGGAGGCCCCTTCACTATCCTGTCTGTCGGGTACCTTTTTTATTGACATCAAATGTGTTGGGCCGTATTATCCTTGCTTTGATAAAAAAGTCTTGGAGCAGAATGCCCGAATTGTTAACAGTTTGATTATATAAATTAAACAGGTCTTTGTGTGGCGAAACACAGACATAGGGCGGTAATCTTATGTCTTCATTATATATAGGGTTTAGAAGTGGTGTCAGTTTCTGAGCGTCGTTAGTGCTTAATGCGCCAAAAAACAAGATGGTTAAATATTTTAAAAGAAAAGGGAGGTAACGATGGCGAAACACAAAACCCCTTTGCTGGATCAGCTTGAAAGCGGTCCATGGCCGAGTTTTGTTTCAGATTTGAAACAGGAAGCCGCAGCAAGGGCAAAAAATGAAAAAAATGTTGAGTACCAGATATCTCAGGATGTGGTTGAAGACCTGCTGGGTGTTCTTGAACTTTCATACAAAGACGGGACAACTCACTGGAAACACGGCGGTATCGTAGGTGTGTTCGGTTACGGCGGCGGCGTTATCGGCCGTTATTGTGACCAACCGGGATTGTTTCCCGGCGTTGCGCATTTTCATACTATTCGCGTTGCTCAGCCGGCCGGAAAATTTTATACCACCGAATATCTGAAACAGTTGTGTGATCTGTGGGATTTACGCGGCAGCGGTCTCACCAATATGCATGGTTCCACCGGTGATATTATTTTGCTCGGTACGACAACTCCTCAGATCGAAGAATTTTTCTTTGAACTGACCCACAACATGAATCAGGATCTGGGCGGCTCCGGTTCCAACCTGCGGACCCCTGCAGACTGCATCGGCCAGGCCCGTTGTGAATTTGCCTGCTATGATACCCAGGATCTGTGCCACACCCTGACCAATGATTATCAGGATGAACTGCATCGCCCGGCATTCCCGTATAAATTTAAATTCAAATTTGACGGTTGCCCGAACTGCTGCGTGGCATCCATCGCCCGTTCCGACATGTCTTTTATCGGGACCTGGAAAGACGATATCCGCATTGATCAGGATGCGGTTGCCGGTTATGTGAAAGGCGAGTTCAAACCCAACGCCGGCGCACATTCAGGCCGTGACTGGGGTGCTTTTGACATTCAAAAGGAAGTGATCGCGCTTTGCCCCACCGAATGCATGAAATATGAAAACGGCAAACTGGAAATTGATAACAAGGAATGTACCCGGTGCATGCACTGCATCAATGTTATGCCGAGAGCTTTAAAACCAGGTAAGGAAACAGGTCTGTCCATTCTCGTCGGCGCCAAAGCCCCGATTCTTGATGGCGCTCAGATGGGTTCTTTGCTCGTTCCTTTTGTGGAAGTGAACAAAGAGAACGGTTATGAAGAAATCAAGGAAGTGGTGGAAGCGATCTGGGATTGGTGGATGGAAGAAGGCAAAAACCGTGAACGGCTTGGTGAACTGATGAAACGTCAGGGATTCCAGAAAATGCTTGAAGCTACCAATATTAAACCGGTGGCCCAGCATGTTCAGGAACCCAGAACCAACCCCTATATCTTCTGGAAAGAAGAAGAAGTTGAAGGCGGCTGGGAACGTGACGTTAATGAATTCAGAAAAAACCATCTACGATAGGAAGGGGGCAAACAATGGCATTTATATCATCTGGTTATAATCCAGACAAGCCTATGGAAAACCGGATTACCGACATCGGTCCAAGGCATTATGAAGAGTTTTATCCGGAAGTTATTAAGAAGAACAAAGGCAAATGGCTGTATCATGAAATTTTGAAACCGGGTGTTCTGGTCCATGTGGCGGAATCCGGAGATGAAGTATACACGGTCAGAGTCGGTGGCGCCCGTTTGATGAGTATCACCCATATCCGTGAAATCTGCGAAATCGCCGATAAGCACTGCGATGGCCACCTGCGTTTCACCACACGCAACAACATTGAATTCATGGTTGACGATAAGTCAAAAGTTGATGCCCTGATCAAAGATCTGGAAGCCCGCAAGTTTGACGGCGGCAGCTTCAAGTTCCCGGTGGGCGGCACCGGTGCCGGCATTACCAACATCGTTCATACCCAGGGCTGGGTACATTGCCATACACCGGCAACCGATGCTTCCGGCCCGGTAAAAGCGGCGATGGATGAATTGTTTACGGATTTTCAGTCCATGCGGATGCCTGCCCATGTTCGCATCGCCTTGGGCTGCTGCCTGAATATGTGCGGCGCTGTGCATTGCTCGGATATCGCAATTCTGGGATATCACCGCAAACCGCCTATGGTTGATCATGCGTACCTGGATAAAACGTGCGAAGTGCCTCTGGCCATCGCCGCTTGTCCGACCGCTGCTCTGAAGCCGAAAAAAGTTGATCTTGACGGCACCACCGTGAACAGTATTGAAGTGAACAAAGAACGCTGCATGTTCTGCGGTAACTGCTACACTATGTGCCCGTCTCTGCCGCTTTCCGACAAAGAAGGCGACGGTATCGTTCTGATGGTCGGCGGGAAAGTATCCAACCGGATTTCCGCTCCCAAGTTCTCCAAAGTCGTTGTTTCATTTATTCCCAATGAAACCCCGAGATGGCCTTCCATGACGGCTCAGCTCCGTAATATAGTTGAAACCTACGCCAAAGACGCCCGCAAGTATGAGCGGCTCGGCGAATGGGCGGAACGTATCGGATGGGAGCGGTTCTTTGATAAAACCGGACTTGAATTTTCACATCACCTGATTGATGATTTCCGTGACCCGGCCTATTATACATGGCGCCAGACCACGAACTTCAAGTTCTAACAGGCGTTTAAATGGTGCGGGAGCACTTTTGGTTTTAGTGCTCCCGCATTGACCTTTTAATAATGAAGGATAGGTTTATGGAAATCGCAGAAGCAAAAGAGAAAATAGTTGAAGCGTTGACCAAGAAATCAAAATCAAAGTCAAAATTTTATTTTAACGACTTGAGCGAGATTCTTGAACTGAAGCCCAGAGAAGCCAAAAAACTCATCAGTAAACTGGTGGAAGATGAGGTTCTGGAATACTGGTCAAGCGGCAGCACCACCATGTACGGACTCAAAGGCACGGGAAAACAGGCAGCTGCAGAGCATGAAGATTAATACTTCGTATGGTTGTATTTTCCGCTTTTTTCAGTTTTATTTTTATATGTAGTTTATTTGCACCATGCCGGATGCCCGTATTGAGATTCCCCGAGTATTAATCGCCGCATTGCGGGGCGGGTCCGGGAAAACGATAATTTCCATCGGAATTATCGCGGCTCTGTGCAACTCAGGAAAAACAGTTCTCCCTTTTAAAAAAGGTCCTGATTATATTGACGCAGGCTGGCTGGCCATGGCGGCCGGTCAGCCCTGTTATAATCTGGACACGTTTATGGTGAACGAGAATATCGTTTGCCGCTCCTTTTTATCGCATACATCACTCTCCTCCGGTAATCATATCGCAGTTATTGAAGGCAATCGCGGACTCTATGACGGGCTTGATGTGGATGGTTCCACGAGCACCGCTTCTCTTGCCAGGCTTTTAAATGCCCCTGTCATTCTTTGTCTGGATTGCACCAAAAGCACTCGCACCATGGCTGCGGTCGTTCTGGGATGTCTCCATTTTGATCCTGAAGTCAATATTCAGGGGGTTATTTTAAATCGGGTGGCGGGCTCCCGTCATGAAGCCATTCTGCGCCAGAGCATTGAAAAACATTGCCATGTCCCGGTGATCGGCGCTGTGCCTAAACTAAAAGCCCACGATTTTCCTGAACGCCATATGGGTCTGATTCCGGCACCGGAGCATTTATGGGTCAGTGAGTCCATTGCTGCTGCGGCAAAGGTGGTGGCCGATCATGTGGATCTGTCTGCTGTCCTCAGTATTGCGGCCTCGGCTGAAAACATGCCGGGGACCTGCGGGCTGAAAACGCCCGAACCCATTGAGATAACCGACACTGACAAGTCATCACGCCCCGTCACCCCCGTTAATTATCCCCGGCGTCCCAGAATCGGCGTTGTCCGGGATTCCGCCTTCCAGTTTTATTATCCGGATAATCTCCAGGCCCTGGTTTCAGCGGGTGCGGAATTGGTTGCAGTAAGCCCCCTCACCGACCCGTCATTGCCGGATATCGATGCCTTGTATATCGGCGGCGGATTCCCGGAAACCCATGCATCGGAATTGTCTCAGAACCTTCGTTTCAGAAAGGATATTCAATCGGCGGCTGAGGACGGACTGCCCGTTTATGCGGAATGCGGCGGTTTAATGTATCTGGGCGAGTCACTGGAGCTGGACCAGATTTATCCCATGACCGGGGTGCTGCCGATTGTTTTCGGGTTTTCTAAAAAACCTCAGGGGCATGGTTACACCATCGCAATGGTTGACCGGAAAAATCCGTTTTATGAGGTCGGAACGGTTTTAAAGGGCCATGAATTCCATTATTCCAAAGTGCTTTCATTCTCGGGGGAAGCTTCTGATATGGTTTTTGCCATGGGCAAAGGGCGGGGGATTATCAATTTAAAAGATGGCATCTGCTATAAAAATGTTCTGGCCACCTATACCCATATCCATGCATCGGGAACGCCGCAATGGGCTGAAAGCATGATTCGGCTGGCAAAAAAACGGATTTAGCCTTTGCGAAATAAGGCGTAACAAAAAAGTAAAGCCGGAAGCGGTGCCTTGGCGCCGCTTCCGGCTTTTTTAACTTCAGGTAATAAAAGTCTGTTGGATAAAACCCTTATTATTTTTCCTTTTTGGGATGGCATTCGGCGCATTTGACTGGACCGGCGGCGGCTTTTTTATGGCAGTCAATACAGTTTTGATGAATTGCGCCGTAATAATATTCCCGTTCGAGTTTGGCGTAATCGGCAGCAGATACGCCTTTTTCTTTTTTGGGCTTTTCCGCTTTTTTATGGCATTCCATGCATTTCTGAACCGCGTCGCCTGCTTTGAGCGCAAGGGGCTTGCCGTCTTTATCATGGTGGCAATCACCGCAAGCGACTGCGTGTCCAGCGGGTTTGGCATCAGTGTGTTTTTTATGATCAAACATGACAATGCCCATTTTATGTTTGGCGAATGCGGCCGTGTTCTTCATTTCGATCACATCTTTGACTTCAGTGCCTGCGCATGCATCTTTCGCCTGGAGAGCCATCCCGCTCAATAACATCACGATGCCTGCAATAACTGCTGATACAATGATTTGTTTGCCTTTCCTGTCCATTTCTTCCTCCTTAAAACAATAAAGATTTATTAAAACAACCTGTTATATTTAATATGGGTATTGGTTTGCTTAATAGAGCATCTGGTGTGACGGATATCATTTGTTGCCTGTGATGTCAATAAAAACAAGCAAATGAAGAGATGTTCAGGTGGCTGAGAGTCAGTGTCAACGTTTTTATATGAAAATTTGTGAGAGCGGCGTTTCTTTAAACTGTTCAGCCCTTGCCCGAATACGGGCTTCAACCTGAGAAAAGTCGGCTCTAATGGCATCTTCCGGGCACAATCGTACGCAATTGTAGCAAGAAATACACCGGTTTTCAAATTCAGGCCAGGGTCTGAAGGAAATTGCATCCGTAGGGCAGAAGGAAGAGCACTCTTCACATTGGGTACACATATCCTGGTCTATTTTTCGTTTGGGTAAATGGGCTGATTTCAGGGAGATTTTTCGCATTTCTGCTTGAATTTCCGGCGGGTAAGAGGTCAGTTGTGACAGATCGATGGCGCCGGATGTTTCTGTAGCCATTTTATCAAGAAAGCTGCCTACCATTTCCTGGATCATCTGATCATCTGCCGCATCCGGATGACCCATTCCCATCGGCTCTTTCATTTGCCACATCATGGAATGAAGGGCCAGAATCTTTGCAGCCCCGACCACATTCATATTTTTTGTCTCCAGGGCCTTTGCCATCTCATACAAGGCGATGCCGCTCGAAGCGCCGCCCCAGGTAACAAAAGGGACAACCGGCAGATGGGTATTCTGGGGCAAGCGGGAAATAAAATTCATGACCGGCGGGACGGCGTGGGAAACGTACACCGGGGAGCCTACAAACATGCAGGTGCCATTTTTGGTTCGCCGGATTTTGGATATGGTGGCGGTTTCACTGAATTTCTTGCTTAAATCACATTCAACAACTTCAATTTTCAGCGATTCGAGGGTTTTTCGGATAACTTTGCTGACATGACGTGTGGAGCCGGCCGGAGAACAGTATACAATAAACGCTTTTTGGATTTTTTCAGTCATCAGATAACTTGTGCCTTTTATAAAATATTTCTTTATAGTTAAATGAATTTTCGCTGTTTGAATAAATGACCGCCGGACAGGAGCGCGGGGTCAACCGTTAAACACCTGTCATTGAAAGAGAGCGGCTTACCTGATGGTCCCTCTGATGAACATTTTGATTTCCGGCTTGATGGCGCTATCGGTTTTGATAATCATTTTGCCTAAATACTGACCGGGGGATTTTATTTTATTTTTTGCAGTTACACTATATTTACCGTTATCGCTGTCAATCTCAATGGATACCTTCTCTTTGAGCTTGTCTTCCAATTCAAAACCGGTAATTGAGAAAGGATATTCTTTATAGGGTGTAATAATTGAGGTTACTTGAACCGTGTCTCCGGCCAGTCCTTTCAAAATCAGGCTTTTGGGCGAAAGATCGGCGAACAGGCTGACTTGACCATATATCAAGAGCTTTTGCATCCCATTGTCGGGTTCGTTGGTAGACACCAGAATGTCTCTGGAAAATTCCATGCCGCCATATCCATTGGTGTCGATGGTAATGATAATTTTGCCTTTTTCGCCGGGAAAAATCATTTTGGGGTATTCCGGGACAGCACACGCGCAGCCGGTATAGACACTTGATATCCGCAGCGGAGATTCCCCCTGGTTTTCCATAATGAATTCATGAACAAATTTGCTTCCATCTACCACGGTTCCAAAATTATGCATGGGTTCCGGAACAAATGCAACCGGCCATCCGGTGGTAGAGGCGACAGCGGGTAATACAACCGGCTGGTCAGAGGCTGGAGTTACTGCAGTCGACTCAGGCCCTGAAGTTTCAACTGTATCCTTTTTAAGCGGTGCCGCCGGCTGACGGCCAGCGCAAGCAGATATAAGTGTTGTCACCAGAGCTAATATAAGAAGGCCATGTATGGCAAATGCTTTAATTTTCATCATACCTCCGTATGGTTTCCCAGAATTTATTTTTAATCGTATTCATACATAAAAAACAAAGGAAACTTATAAAAAAATATTAAAAAATAGAAGGGAGATTTGTAACTTTCTTATATAAAAACAAAATCATTAAGCCGACGGAATCTCATCCGGACTGTTTTTAACAGGTTTTTTCCCGAAAATGCGCGCGCCGATGACGCTGATTTCATAAAGCGCCATCATCGGCATGGCCATCAGGATTTGTGTGACCCCGTCCGGAGGGGTTAAAATGGCGGCAACGATAAAAATAATTAAAATGGCGTATTTCCGGTTGGCTTTTAGAAAATCGACGGAAACCAGCCCGATGCGGGCAAGAAAGGTAATGACGATCGGCATCTCAAACGCGAATCCAAAGACCAGCAGCATTTTTGAAGAAAAACTGAGGTATTCTTTCATTGACGGAAGGGGCCGGATGGTATCCGTGGCGAACCCCAGCAGAAACTTGAATCCAAACGGAAACATGACAAAATATCCGAACAGTGCGCCGCCGAGAAAGAAAAAGGAAGAAATAATGACGATGGGCAGGACCAGTTTGCGTTCATTCCGGTATAGCCCCGGAGCCACAAACATCCAGAATTCATAAACAATCACGGGTACCGCCAGGAGGATGCCGGACAAAAAGGACACTTTCAGAAAAGTGAAAAAAGCTTCCGAAATCCCGGTAAATATCAGTGCGCCGCCCGGATCCATCACGTCGATGAGCGGACGGGTGAGGATTTCAAAGAGTTTTTCTTTAAATGCGTAAGAGACCGCAAACCCGATCGCAACAGCGATGCAGCAGCGGATTAACCGTTTGCGAAGTTCCTCCAGATGAGAGGTAAACGGGAGTTTTTCTGCATCACTCATTATTTTTGGTTCCGATGTACGGGTCGGATGGATGGTCCGCCGGGAGACCTTCCGAAGGGCTTACAGGCGCGTCGGTCACACTCGGCTTGGGGTCCACCAGGCCGTTTTCCGGTTTGGCGGGCCGCTCATCTTGTTTGACGGGTGATGTCGGGATCGGTGTTTTGATTGTGTCCCTCAGGTCATCGCTGATGTCTTTAAACGGTTTTTTGAGGGTTTTGATGTCGTCGTCCATATCCATGGAATCCTTGAATTCCTTGGTGGCTCTTTTAAACTCGTTGATTGCGCGGCCAAGGGATTTGGCCAGATCCGGCAGTTTTTTAGGGCCGATAACAATCAGCGCGATAATCAGTATTACGATTAATTCCGGCATTCCGATGCCAAACATAAGTAAAGAATCCTTTATTTAATATGAAGATGGGGCTATGCCCGGCGGACATGGGCCGCGATATGTCCGGCTTCCGGAAAGATCAGCGACTTGCAGGCCAGCTTGCAGGCATTCAGGCTTCCGGGAAGACAGAACACGGTGGTCGTATTAATAACCCCTGCGGTGGCGCGGGACATCATGGCTGCTGAATCAATTTCTTCAAAGCTGAGCAGGGTGAACAGGGTCGCAAATGCTGTAAGTTCTTTTGTAAAGAGTGGCCGTATGGCTTCGATTGTCACATCGGACGGAGTCAGGCCCGTGCCGCCGGTAATCAGCAGAATGTCCGGTCCCCGGTCATTAATAATGCTCCATGCAGCCTGCTCGATTAACTGCCGGTCATCTCCAACCACCCGGTGAACCACCACTTCGTGACCTTCTTTTTCCGCCTGTTTTTTCATCCACCGGCCGCTGACATCATCCGCCAGCGTCCGGGTGCTTGACACCGTCATAATTCCGACGCTCAGCTTTTTCAACGCATTTTTTTTGTGTTCCACATGTCCCATATTATTTTTCCGGAAGGATGTCCACCCGGTCCGTGCCGTCAACTTCCGTCAGCAGCACATTGACCGCTTCTTTAAGGCTGGTTTTAATGGTTTGGCCGATATAGTTGGCGTGAATCGGCAGTTCCCTGTGTCCCCGGTCGATAAATACCGCCAGCTCGATACGCGCCGGCCGGCCAAAATCCATCAGCGCGTCCATGGCGGCCCGCACGGTTCTGCCGGTAAACAGGACATCATCGATTAAGATGATTTGCATATCATCAATGTTAAATGAAATATCACTTTTCCTGACAACCGGTTGCGCGCCAATGCGGGTCCAGTCGTCCCGGTAGAGATTAATATCCACCGAGCCTGCGGGCAGTTCAATCCCTTCGGACTGCATTAGCTGATTCCGGAGGCGGTTGGCAAGAAAAACTCCCCGGGTATGAATCCCGATCAGCGCCAGATTGTTCATGCGCGTGTGGGTTGCGATAATGTCCTGCGCCATTTTTTTGATCATACGTTCCATATCCAGAGCATCCAGCGCCATATGAATATTACTCATACCTTATCCCTTGTTTGTTGTTGGGTCGGTCAGGAAAGTGAGAATTCCTGTTGACGGTAAAAGGGGCTATGTCAGTCAGAACGGTGTCAGTGTATACTATGGGAGAAAAAAATATCAAGGTTTATTCAAGCGGGCAGGAGAGAGAAAAATGCGGAAACACAACAGGGGAAATTATTTTAAAACCCGGCTTGATTTTGATTGAAATTTCTCTTACTCTGACGGCGCTCATCATAATTGTTCTCTTCTTTGTTTTTTGAATTTTTACAGTTGGTCCGGATAAGGATAAACAGAAACCATCACCCGATGACAACAACAACCCATACTCATTCCTGTGCCGGTGTAATTCTTGCCGGCGGTTTAAGCAGCCGGTTTCTCGGCCGGAACAAAGCCTTTATCGATATCGGCGAACACCGGATCATTGATCATATATATGATGTTTTCAAGTCTGTTTTCGATGAAATCATTCTGGTGACCAACCAGCCTTCGGATTATCTTGACTGGGACGTGACCATCGTCACCGATGTCTATCCGGCCCGGAGTTCTTTGACCGGTATTTATTCCGGCCTGTTTTATGCAGAGCATCCGTATGTGTTTGTTTCCGCCTGTGACACGCCGTTTTTAAAAAAAGAAATAGTGGAAACTGTGGTTGCGGCCATTGAGCCGGGAGATGCCGTGGTGATTCCTCAGACGGCGGGAGGCACGGAGCAGCTCTGCGCCGCTTATTCCAAAACTTGTCTGTCTCTGATGGAAAAGCAAATCCGGGAAGAGCAATTCCAGATCAAGCGGCTGTTCCGGAAAGTCAGGGTCAAGAAAATCCCGGAACATGTTTTGAGAGAGTGCGACCCGGAACTCATCTCTTTTTTTAATATCAATACGGGCGAAGATTACGAAAAAGCCAAGGAATGGCAGGCAAATAACCACCTGGGCCGCAGGCCGGAGACTGAGTTCCCGCATCCGGAATGCATTATACCGGAATGCATGATAAAGGAGAAATGATATGGACCTTCAGCACATGATGAATCAAATCAAGCAGCGTTCCGATTTTGACAGGGTGGGCATGATTCTCGCGCACAACGGTGTGGTCCGGGGAACCTCCCGGGATGGCCGGAAGGTTTCCGGGTTGCGCGTTTCCGTGGACCACGACAAGTTGCAGCGGATTCTTGACAGGGAGCGGCAGACACCCGGCATTGTTGAAATTAGTATAGAAATTGCCGAAGACAGGGATTTGTCCGTGGGCGATGATGTCATGGTCCTTATCGTTGCCGGCGACATCCGGGATACGGTTATTTCCGTTCTGGAGCGCACCCTGAACGCGGTGAAGGCGACGGTTACCCAGAAAACGGAATATTTTGTCTGATTCCAATTCGCATTCAAGCGGCAGCAGCAACGGCCGCGTTGTCGGCTCCTCAACGTATAAAACATACGTCTGCGTCGCCTCCTTCTTGCCGCCTTGATGTCATCTTGAATGCGAAATGGAATGAATCTATTTATAGGGGAGAGCATATGTCCGATTTTACCCATATGGATGAACAGGGCCGGGTGCGGATGGTGGATGTCAGCCGGAAAGCGCCAACAGACCGGGTGGCTGTTGCCGGGGCAAAAATCTCCATGAATCCGGAAACCTTTCGCAAAGTGATCGACAACACGGTGCGTAAAGGCAATGTGCTTGAAACCGCCCGAATTGCCGGGATCATGGCTGCCAAAAAAACATGGGATCTGATCCCCATGTGTCACCCGTTAAATGTTGTCCATGTGCAGGTCGATTTTTTCCCGGATGAAGAAACCAGCTCCATCCGGATTTCCGCCAGTGTTCGCATTTGTGACCGGACAGGGGTTGAAATGGAGGCGCTCACGGCGGCATCCGTGGCGGCCCTCACCATTTATGACATGTGCAAATCCCATGACCGCGCAATGGTTATATCCGGTATTTGTGTGCTGGAGAAATCCGGCGGCAAGAGCGGTACATACGTCCGTCAGGCGGATTGACCGCAAGTTCAGTTGTTATCAACTTTTACGTTTCAACTTCCCAAAGCGCTGTCAATGCCTGGCAACAGGCCACCCCAACCCCAAAAGAAGAGGAGCGTTTATGACCCATTCCGGAAACCGGTTTTTATCAAATGCCCGGCTCATTCAGCCGTCTGCCATTTTCCTCTGCGCGTTTGGGCTGATTTTAATGTTTGCGGCTGACAGCGCAGCTTTGGGCACCACCTGGGTTGCCTCAGACACAACACCTGCGATTGAACCGGTTGCTTCGTCTGATCTCCCGGCGTTTGAAGATGACTTGAATTTTGATGATCTGGCGGCGGCGGTTAACGGCAGCATTGGTTATTACCGGAAGCTTCCGGCGTCAAAAATGATTGCCTTTGGCAAAGAAGAATATCCGGCATCCCACCTGGCCCGGTCCCTTGAATTTTTTCTGGCGTTTATCGAAGCAAAACCAACTGCTGCGGAACTCACCGCCTTTATTGATAAAAACTATCAGGTGTATGCGTTTACGGACCGCAACAAACCGGTTCCTGTTCTGTTTACCGGGTATTATGAGCCTTTTCTGAACGGCAGCCGGGTCCGGACAGAGGTCTACCGGTACCCGGTCTATCCCCGGCCGGATGATCTCGTCACCTTCAACCTTTCGGATTTTTCCGGCGGGTGTGCTGAAAAATCCGGGGTTGGCAGGTCTCTTTCCGGCAGTGTGGTGCCGTATTACGACCGAAGCCAGATTGAAAATACCGACATACTGGCAAGCCGCCTGTCTCCCATTGCCTGGGTGGACGACCGGGTGGGCTTGTTTTTCCTCCAGATTCAGGGGTCAGGGAAAATCCGTCTGACCGACGGGACCCTGCTGAATGTGCATTATCTCATCTCAAACGGCCATCCTTACCGGAGCATCGGCAATTATCTGATCAAGAATAAAAAAATGAAAAAAGAGGATGTCTCCATGCAATCCATCAAAGAGTATCTTTACAATCATCCTGAAGAAATTCAGAATATTCTCCATTCAAACCCAAGATATGTATTTTTCGAAACCCGCGAAACCGGGCCTGTGGGATGTTTTAATATCGAGCTGACGCCGGGCCGGTCCGTGGCCCTGGACCGGCAGATCGCCCCGGCCGGGGCTTTTGGGTTTATCATCAGTGAAAAGCCGGTGGCGGACTGTTCCGGGAAGATACAGTCCTGGGAGCCGTTTTCACGGTTTGTGGTGAATCAGGATACCGGCAGTGCGATTCAGGGGCCGGGGAGGGCGGATATCTTTTGGGGGAACGGGGCTTATGCGGAGCTGGCTGCAGGGTATATGAAGCAGACGGGGAATTTGTATTTTCTGGTGTTGAAGCCGGAGATAGCAGGACCATAAAAAGCGGTTTTCCCTTAACCCTACAACGCAAGTTAATTATTTTTTTCTTGCTCCAAATCCATTTTTCGGATATATTACGCAACAAACCCGAAAAATGGAGGTAACCCATGCTGCCTGATATACGACAATCTGATTATCTTTATCCTGTGCCTAAATTTGATTTAAATCAGGATGATGTTGAGGGATTTACACAAGAACTCAAAGG
>QZKW01000067.1 GCA_003599885.1 Desulfobacteraceae bacterium
CTGGCGGGTCATGTCCCGCCCCAGCATGGGATTTTCATTATCCACCCCCATCAGGGACAGCAGTGTCGTCGGCAAATCGATCTGACTCACCAGCCGCGAATCCCGTTTGTGCGAAATGCCGTCTCCCACAATCACCCCCGGGATACGGAAATGGCTGACAGGCACGAGATCCGCCCCGGTAACTCGGGAGTCATGATCCGCCACCACCAGAAACACCGTGTCTTTCCAGTACGGCGCCTTTTCGGCCTGCTCGAAAAACCGGCCGATGGCGTAATCGGCGTACTTGGCAGCATTATTGCGCGTCTGCATGGGCTCCTCAAAAAGTTCAATCCGGCCTTCCGGAAAATCAAACGGGTCATGGTTGGTGGAGGAAAACACCAGGGTGAAAAACGGCTGGCCCTGGCTGTGATGCTTTAATAATTCCTGGTGCGTCCGGTTTAACAGGTCTTCGTCCGATACCCCCCATGAAGCGACAAACTCCGGATTTTCATAATCCTTCTGTTCAATAACCTGGTGAAATCCATTGCCCAGAAAAAAACTTCTCATATTGTCAAAATGACTCTCGCCGCCATAAATGAACTCGCAGAAATACCCCTTACGGCGCAGCGAATCCGCCAGCGTAAAAAAATCATGCTGGGACTTGCCGAGCTTGACCACGGACAGGGCCGGAGTCGGCGTAAACCCGCTGATAATGGCTTCAATGCCACGGACCGACCGGGTGCCGGTGGCATACAGCCGCTCAAACAACCAGCCTTTTTTGGCCAGGGCATCCAGATTCGGAGTCAGCGGCAGCCCGCCCAGAGTGCCGACATATCGGGCGCCCAGGCTCTCTTCGAGAATAATCACCAGATTCTTTGGTTTGCCTCGGTACGTTGCCGGTTGATGGTGCAGTGTGGGAAAATCCGGATTGGTAAACGCGGATTCCGGGAGCCCGGTTTCCTTCCGGATGCTGCGGATAATGTCCTCTTTTGCCATGTGGCCGTATATTTTTGAAGAATCCGCCTCATCATTCATTTGATTGATGCCATGGACCACGGCATAAAATGAATTCAGGGGCAGGGAATTCACCAGCGCGTCATCGGCGAATGCCACCATCGCGGGATTCAAGGGACGGTGCCCCAGGGATGACCGTGCGCCCAAAAATCCCGGCGCCAGAATCAAGAGCGCCATCGCCATTCGCCAGCCCCGGCCCGGATACGTAATCCCCTGAAAGGCATTGCCGAATAATCGCCAGCCGGCCCAAAAAGACACGCAAAGGCCAGCCAGACAAATGACAATCTCCGTTCGATGCCCCCGGGAGAGCATGGAAACGACTTCTTTGGGATAGCTTAAAAATTCCACAAACAGGCGGTTGGGCCGGAATCCGTATTCAATGATGAATGGAGGGGTGGCCAGTTCCATAAACACGAGCAGCATCAGGGCAAACGAAAGCCACGCCTGAGCCGCTTTGTTCCAAACCCGGCCGACCAAGCCGGGGCCGGAAAGAAGGATCGAGAACAGGGCAATGACGCCAATCATCATGATAATGGTGGCCACATCCACCCGGAGCCCCTGAAGCAGGACCGGAACCCAGCCGTTCGCGGCTGAAACCCGGTCGAATTGCCACAGGCTGAGTCCCAGACGGCTCAAGAACAATACAAGGACAGCCGTTCCCATAAACAGCAGAAAAGGATAAAACGGGCCGGTGTTTTTTTTCACATGAAAAAGCATATATAATTCTATTATATTGTAAATATTGATAATTTGATCAACTTTCAAGGTTGGCCGATTTTTAAATATACCGCTCCAAAATTACGGAAACATGATTGAAACATTACGATTTGGTAATGTTGGCCGGAAGGCTGGAACAACGAGGAAAAAATAAAGGGATGAATCAGAGGGGCAGCGACACCGAAAACGTGCTGCCTTCGTTTAATTTGCTTGTGACCCGGATATCACCGCCAAAGGCGTTGGCGATGGCTTTGACCAGACAGAGACCGAGCCCGGTGCCCGGCTGGGTACGGCTGTTGTCGCACCGGTAAAACCGGTCGAATATCTTCGGCAGGTCCGTTTCTGAAATGCCCATACCCGTATCCGTGAATCCGATATGGACCTGCCCGTTTTTTTTATACGCTGAAACCGTCACTTTGCCGCCCGGGTCCGTATATTTAATAGCGTTTTCCAGAAGGTTGGTGACCATCCGCTGGAGCCTGCCCTTATCGCTCCGGACCGCCAGTTCATCCGGCAACCGGGTCAGGAGCTGGATACCTTTTTCATCCGCCACCGGCTGGAACAGGTCGCAGGCGTCCGTGAGCAGCTTTTTTAAATCCAGGGCTTCCTTCTCAAACCGCCCCACCCCGGCTTCGGTTTCCGTAATATCCAGCATGGTATTGATCAGATGAATCAGGTTGTCGCATTCCTCAATGGTGCTGGCCGCCATTTTTTCATAATCGGCAATGGAGGATTTCCCCATCAGGGTCATTTCGGCGATACCCCTGATCCGGGTGAGCGGACTCCGGAGGTCATGGGCCACATTGTCCGTTACTTCACTCATGCCTTTAAACAGAGCCTGAATCCGGTCCAGCATGGCATTAAACGTGTTCGCCAGGCGGCTGACTTCAAGCAGCCGCTTTTTCACCTGAACGCGCTTATCATAAGCGCCTTTCGTGATATCCATGGCGGTGAGGGTCACTTCTTCCACCCCCTTCAATCCCTGCCGCGCCAGGAGCCACCCGATGACCGCGGACACAAGAAACAGCGGAAGAATCAATAACAGCAACAACCTCCTGAAAATTTTAAGATATTTCTCGTTTTCCTCAAGGGATATCCCCACCTGCAATATCATTTCAGGGCTGATCTTACCATATATGGTTCGTACCTTAAACTTGTAATCCGGCAACTCCAGGGTCGATAAAACAGGCTTTACCTCATGACGCAAACTTTCAAAGATGTTTTCAGAAGGATCCACATGATTCCAGAAAGGTTTGCCTTCCATCGCAATGAGCCGGCCATCCGGGGAAAATAAACGAAAAAAGATATCTTCTTCTTCGGATTGGACTTCCACTGTCATATATTTTTTAACACGTTCAAGACCGCCCTCATCCATGATCGTTACGAATTCTTCAATTTCCTCGACCAGCTCACTATCCGATGCCTTCAGCGTAATCACTGAAATTTTATAATAAAAAATGGAAAGCGCCAGCATGGAACATGCCGTAAAAACCACAGCGTACCAGGCGGTCATCCGGAAAGCAAGGGTGCCGGTCACATCACGCATCCGATTTAAGTACATATCCCACGCCCCGAATGGTGTGAATAAGTTTGGGTTCAAAATCCCGGTCCACCTTGTCCCTCAGGCAGCAGATACGGGCTTCCACCACATTGGTCTGGGGATTGAAGTTATAATCCCACACATGTTCCATGATCATGGTCTTGGAAACCACCTGACCGGTGTTCCGCATCAGGTATTCCAGAAGGGAAAACTCCAGGGGCTGAATGTCGATTTTCTGCCCGGCCCGCTCCACCCGGCGGGTTTTCAGGTCCAGGGTCAGATCCGACACCGAAAGCCGTGAAGGACTGACGACACCGTTTGAACGGCGAATCAGGGCCTGGACCCGGGCCAGGAGTTCGGAAAACGCAAAGGGTTTGGTCAGGTAATCATCACCACCGGTCTGGAGCCCGTGCACCCGGTCATCCACGGTTCGTTTGGCGCTCAGAATCAGCACGGGCATCCGGAGATTGTGTTTGCGGATTTCGTCAATCACCGAAAGTCCGTCCTTTTTCGGCAGCATGATGTCTATCACAGCCACGTCATAGGGTTCGGTCAGGGCCATATGCAGACCGTCCTCGCCGTTTTCCACATGATCCACGGCAAAGCCCGCCTCTCGCAACCCCTGGGACACAAACAGGGCGATTTTTGCATCGTCTTCAACTAGTAACAGTCTCATAATATCAGTAAGCCCCTTATTCAGTTCAATCCGACAAAAGCGACCTTATAAAACAAGATTTCCCGAACATTCCCGTATCCGCCGCCCCCGCGCTGAAAAGCACTTCAGGCGCATCCGAATCCTTCGGATGTATGGTTGCGTCAATATCCGTTTGAATCACCAGATCATTGGGAGTCTCGGCATTTGTTTCGACTTCCGGCACAGCCCCCCCGGTTTGATAGGATTTTACAGAAGCCTTGTCCCCGTTCACATCCACCAGAGTGACGCATATGGGACCGCCGCCCCGGACTTCACCGTTGTCAATCTGATATACGCCGTTTTTTGCCATGTGGCTGAGGTTGTGGGTGTGCCCGCAGAAAAATGCATGGGCTCCGTTATCCCTCAAAATCTGCCAGAACCGGTCACGCCGACCGGGATCGGCATCCAGAGAATCCCCGACATGCTTGTCCAAAGGAAACGCGGGCTCATGGCCGAAGACAAATTTAAAGGTCCGGGTCGAGGCCCGCAAATCCTGTTCAATCCATTTCAGTTGTTCATCGGCATATCCCCCGGCGGGATTATCCCAGTACTGATTGGTGATCACAAAATGACAATTGTCCCGGTCAAAGGAAAAAATCGTACCCTGTGGCGAACGCACCGGCCCGTTTTTCGGATAGCAAGGAGCGATAGCCTCTGTAAACGTATCGTCTCCAGCAGGTGGCGCATCATGATTGCCAAGAGTGAAATAGAGATTTTGTCCGTTCGGCGTTTTTTCCGGGCTCACATCAAAACCGAATTTCACAAAATGAGAATAATATTCCTGGGCGTCATAATAAAAATCTCCGGGCAGCAGGATAAGGCCCACTCGCTGGGAATCAAGAAATTTAAGTGCCTTGTTCAGAGCGTCGGCGCGGACATCGGAGATGACGGCGAATTGCATCGCCTGGGTGGAAGATATCAGGGCAATCGAAAAAAACCAACTGCAAATACAGACCCGAAACATTCGTTTCATGACGGGATGCTCCCATAACTTAGATTGCCGCACAGGTGGTTTAACAGTGCGGCTAATTATATTGATGGGCGAACCCTATCATATGAAAATTACCCGGTCATGACCCTTATATTATCATTTGATAATGTAGCAAAAAATTCCTTTCCATGTGTAACCTTTTGCCGGTTAAATACGACTTTCAATGAAAATACGAAAAAAACCGATAATCTTTTTTAACGGGGGTTCGCGATGGGTAGAAAAAGCTTGCAACAGGACAACGTTGTTGATTTCGGCTCGGGATGCGGGAGAACGAAAAAGACAAAGATTTGTAGCAGACTGATTTTGAGTTCATGCCTGCTCCTTATTTTCGCATTTTTCACCGCTGCGGCGCTTGCGGATGACCATGAGGGCAAACACGACAGCCATAAAAAACATGACACTAAACATTGCGACGACAAGCATGATGACAATCCCGATGTATTGCCGGTAACCAATCCGAATTATTCAAATGAATGCGGCGCATGCCATTTTGCTTATCCGCCGGGGTTACTGCCTTCCGCATCATGGCGAGAAATCGTTGCGGGCCTGGAAAATCATTTTGGCGAGGAAGTGGCCATCGATACGGAATCTAAAAATATACTGATCCAATATCTGGAATCAAACGCTGCGGATACTTCCAAAACGGAATTATCCGAAAAAATCATGCGGGGCATTGACGGACAAACGCTGCTTCGAATTACAGAACTATCTTATATTATTAAAAAACATCATGATATTGAGCCTTCTGTTTTTAAACGCCCGTCCATCGGCTCATTGTCCAACTGTGCGGCTTGCCACAAAGGGGCGGAAACCGGCGACTTTGATGATGATAGGATTGTTATGCCAAAGTAATTGAATTATTATCAGATTGGGAAAAAACAACATGAACTTAAAAACCAAGAGATTGACAATCGCCGTTTTCCTACTCTCCTGTATATTGGGATTCGGCTGGCGTTTGGCCGATACCGCCGCAGCGGATGATCATAGTGAAAATAAAAAGCATTTCGGTCGCGAAGGTCATGATGAATTCCCGGCTAATAAGGAATGTGATGAAAAGGGTAATGAAACCGCCGGCCAAATCGCCGCATGGCTTCTCGCAATAGCGAACCTTCCGGTTGCCGTCAGCATATCCACCCGGTGGGCCAACCGCTCCATCCATTTACGCTCAAAGTGCAAAAATATCCTGACGGATTTGAACCGTTTTCAAAAAAAACACCTTATGGGGTTACACTACTACCTTAACCCGGTGGTTGGGGTTGTCGCTTTCTGGCACTGGCTGACATCCTGCTGTCGATCCACAGCGCTTCCGGAATGGGGCTTGCTGATACTCATCAGCATGATAACATTAGGGATTATTTTGAAATGGAAGTTTTGTCCCAAACCGTTTCAAAAAATTGTTTATCAGATACATACTCAACCCTTCATCTTTATCGCAATGATTATGGTGCTGACGATTGGCCACATGATTGTTGATTAACCTTAACCAATAAATGTAACAGGAGTTAACCATGAAATGCCCTTTATGCAATATTGACCTGGTAATGAGCGAGCGGCAGGGAATTGAAATCGACTATTGTCCAACATGTCGCGGGGTGTGGCTCGATCGGGGAGAGCTTGACAAAATTATCGAGCGGGCGGCTAAAGAGACGCCCCAACCGCAAGCCACACGAACCTTCACTGATCGAAATGAAAAACAACATCATGATGGGCATTACGAAAATGGACACGGCAAAGGCCATTCTTACAAAAAAAGAAGCTTTCTGCTTGATCTGTTTGATTGAAAGGAAAGAAAATCGGTTGCATCACAGCTGCTGATTCCGCCCCTGTTTTGGCGGTTGCTCTCTTAGGCTATTTTATTCTTTCGCTATCTCAGATTTCACGGGAAGGAATGCGCCGCGCATGATGCGCCACCATCCGATGGCATAGTAATCATTGGCCCGTTCGAATATCCGGTCAACATCCGGAGGCAGGGGTTCCGGCATGTTTGCGGCGCTCCCCGGAACCGTCCCGGCCATATAGCGGCCCTGCTTTTCCACGATGGCATCCGGCGTTATGACGGCAAATTCAGCGCCGAATGCAGTCGGAGAAGGATCATCTTTCAGCAGGTTCCGGCCCATGGTGTGATAGCTGAACCCCTTCGGGGCCGACAGTTCAATCAGCGTGGGGGCGATATCGATATGGCTGCCGACGGCGTTTTCCGGAAGCTGCTTACCCTTTAAAACTGCGGGGCCATAAAGGACCAGGGGAACCGAAGAGCGCTCATACAATGACGGCTGGCTGTTTAGAAATTTTCGTGAGAAGTGATCGCCGGTCACGGCAAAAACCGGGGCCGTGAGGTTCTTTTCAGTATGATTGATGAATGCGCCAAGACATTTATCCGAATACCACAGATGACCGAAAATATTTAAGGGAACGCCACTGTCATAGATATCCGCCAGGTCCGGCGGAATCTCTCTGACCGGATATCCTTTCGCGAACACATCAATATTATAGGGCGGATGATAGCTCGTCGTCATGACCATGTTGAAACTCGGCTGATCATCGGAAATCGTCTCCTCGATAAACTGAAACAACTCCTCGTCATCCACGCCCCACTCATTGGCCTGCACCCAATTCCCCATGTGCGGCGCGCCGTAAATTTCATCAAACCCCTGATTACGGCAGAAATCTTCAATCCGCTGCCAGGACAAATACCCGCCATAAAAAAACCGTGTCCTGTATCCGAGTTGTTTGAAAATCGGCGCAATGGAAGTGGGATAGGGTTTCCGTGAAGAGGGTTGATAATTGATCATGGTTTTCATGTCCGGAAGCCCTGCGATGATGGTGTTCAACGCATGGGGGGTGCCGCGGTATACCGGCAGAAATCGCTTGACCCAGAGTCCTTTTTCCGCGACGGATTTCAATTGCCCGCATGTCTGCATGGATTTGTATTTTTCGAGCATGGGCCAGGAACTGTACCCTTCCATGACAATCAGAAAAATATGCTTCGGCGGAACCGGTTCCGCTCCTTGTGCAATATGCCGCATAAAATCGTCAATATTATTCAATGCTCCGGCATCATTAAAATATCGTTGGGCAGCCGAACGGATGTCCCCGTCCGGCAGAAATTTTTTGATGCCTTCTTCGCTTCTGGACGCCTGATAATCTGCAAAATGATACCGGAGGGCTTCATAGGGATTCAAGACGGTTTTATTCAAAAATAAATCCCGAGTGATGCTCGCGTCTTTTAACTGCACCGGGCGGAGCACGGAAAACCCTCGACCGGCAGCCACCACAAAAAATAAAATAAAAAAGGTAACCATGGTTTTCATCACAACCGGCAGGCGATTCGCTTTATATGCCCAACCCGGCTCGCGGTTTAAAAAATTTTTCAAAAAAAATATTAGTCCCATGATCAGGGCCATGAGAACCGTCAGGCTCTTGATGACTGGCACCTGGCTCCAGGCCGTTCTGAGGATCGCACCGAAATCATCATATACAAGACCAAATATCCAGGAATTGAACTGGTCATTGTATTCCTTGAAATAAGGGATGGTGGCGCTGCAAAGAAGAAGGGTCAGCACGGTAAAAAAAATTCCGGTAGCCAGGCGGGCCCGATGAATGATGAGCTCCAGCGGGAAAAAGGCACTGGCAAGGCTGAGCAGAAAAATCGGCAGAATAAAATACATGGCAACGCGGCTGTCAAACCGGAAGCCGTTGCCCATCACAGCCAGGATATCGGTCAGTCCGCTGGATGCGTCTTTTTTCGAGATAAAAAGTGTAATCAGGATGATCCGGAAAAGGCAGAGGGACGCGGTCATAAACAGGAATGACCGCAAATCCTTGAATGCCTGGATGCTGAACCGCGTCCAGGACAGACGGGCAATCATTTTTTCCCCCGGCTCAGAAGCTGCAATTTCTTTGTTATTCATAATTGGTTATTATTCGCTTCTCAATATACGATCAGACTGGCGTGATGAAAGGAAAGATCGACATAATCGGCAGCACTCGAATACTGGCATTTTTCTCATTGTAAGCTTTATTAGCGATTCGGTGTACCTGAAAAAATTTGTTAACCACAAGATATAATTTCTTCCCCATCACAATTGTCCTGCGGCTCTCTAAAAATCAAGAAAAAATCCAGTCCATTGTGGGGATAGCCACCGACCATAGACTTAAAAAGGCAGTAATGCAAAATTTTCTTAGTGTGTACATGTGCCGTGCATGCCGGAAGGACCGGCGGGAGATCAATTCCGAATTTTCCGAGAAGTTGTTTGCCGATTTCGTTGGGCGTGGGGAATCTTTGGATAGTCATTTCTTTTTTTGATTTCCTGCACATGAATGGCTGCAAGTTCGTCTATGCCCTCCTGCACGGCAATATCCATGTCTGCCCAGCATCCTTCCAGTTCACGCTGCAGCAAAAGCGCGAGCATGAGCACAAAAGCATGTCCTCGGATGTTCTGCTCTTTTCTCACAAAAACCGGTCGAATTTCAAGGCGGGTGGTTTTCATTGTCCGGAAGGCGCGTTCCACATTCTCAAGATCGCAGTATCGGTGGTCGTGCAGTGTTTCCGCATTCGCGTTGTCTTGGGCACATCGGATTTGATCATATAGCAGCCATCAAGCAAGCCTTCCTGCTCAAGGGCGTCTTCATTCTTTTCAATACTTATCGTGCGTTGCTGGGCAATGACGCGCAACCATTTTTCAGCCTTTAGTTTTTGGATTTTCGCCGTTGCCTTTTTTAGTGCGACATTAATCGATGCCTTGCCATGTTCCGCCAGGTATCGGGTTGGGTCTTGCACCAGCTTCTTCGCGGAAGCCGGGAGCTTTTAAACCCATCAACAAATGAGGGGGATTGTCCCATACCATTTTACCCGGTAGCGTGAATGGGGTCGTTCATGCAATCTCTTCCATAATTCACGAGCGATTTTTTTGAAAACCCGTCTTTATATCCCTGATGACGCTGATCACGTCTCTGATTTCCTGTTGATGCTCCCGGACCTATCCATAGCAGGTGGTCTTCATCAGTCCCGAATTTTTCGCCATAATACGCCCGGTGGATTCCCAGTTGATATCCAATCCAGTATTCCGTCCGATCTGGTTCCAGGTTTTTAAGGGTTTTAGCTTTTTCCATCTCATGTTTAAATGTCTTTTCATCCATGCCTGCAAGCCTCTTTCTTGCTTCCTGATCAAAAACTGATTAAAAATTAATATGGTCTTATTGAATTATCCTAATTTTTTTGAATATTATCTTGCTGACATTTTTATTCATATCAGTGCATGGCTGATTATTTTGTAAGGATTTTCTGACGAATTAAAGGCAACTAAACCGGATGAACTATACAATCAACAGGTTTTCAAATTCAGGATTGGCTCAGATTTTTGGCCATTTTTCCATTTTATTTGATATAGTCATACGAGCATGAAAAAAACCATCCGGTATTTTCCATGTTAGACTTCTGAATACCAGCATAAATGAAATAAATTTCTATCGATCAACAATGTTCAATATGTTAGATTCCAGAAAAATATCTGATTTAATTGTCATTAATACAATGAATGAGGCGCATTATGAATTATGAAGACAATCGGAAAACTTCTCGTAAAATAGTTTGGGATGATACTGAAGCGACAATAAAAGTGGATGACCCGTTCAGCTCCGGATCACGACAGACCATAACCATCAGGGGAAATGTCGGTAATCTCAGCACAGGCGGCATGTTTTTAAAAACACAAGAACCTGTTCCGGCATCTTCTAAAACAGAAATATTAATTAATTTTGACCCGACTTCCGCCTCATCCAATCTTTCTGTAAAAGCTTATGGAGAGACTGTTCGTTCAGTTGAAACTGGCGTGGGCATCCGATTTACAACAATTGACATAACGGAACTGCAGCAGTGCATCATCAAAAGGATGAACAAAAAATAATAGGCTTGCAGTCGCAGCTTACGAATAAGGATATCCTATGTTTTCAAAACGATTCACCCGACGGTCCTTTTTGACCATTTCCGCCATGACAGCCGCCGCCGTTGTTTTAGATTGGAAAAAAGTGGAGGCATGGGCCAACAACATGGGACCCGGTAAAAATTATCCCACGGTCATCATCGGCGCAGGTCTCGGCGGTTTGTGCTGCGGAGCATATCTGGCACGTCAGGGAATTCCCGTCACTATTGTGGAGCAGCACCGCATACCGGGCGGATACGCCACCGCATTTGAACGCGGCATGGGTAAATTTACCTTTGAGGTCTCCCTTCACGGGATGTCGGCCAAAAACAACGCTGTGGAACGGATTTTACAAAACCTTGGCGTCCTCAACCAGATAGAATTTGCCGAACTTCCAGAAATCTATAGCTTTAAAACTCCGGCATATGAAATTCGGGTACCCCAACGAGATCCGGAAACGTACATTGACCGCCTGGCCAAGCTTTTCCCGGACGAAGTTGACGGCATCCGGGAGTTCGTTAATGAAATGATCGCTATCTCAGACGAGGCGGATCTCATCCACCACAAAAATGGAAAATTTTTCAAACTCTTTTTTCCTTTTCAATACCCCAGCATGTGGCGAGTCCGAAACAAAACCCTAGAGGACATGCTGAATGACCATGTGCAAACCCCGGCTGTAAAAGATGCTTTGGCCGGACTCTGGGGATATTATGGCCTGCCGCCATCCCAGCTTTCAGCATTTTATTATTCTGTGGCTACCGGGGGATATCTTAAAAACGGCTCCTACTACATAAAGCCCCGGTCCCAAGCCTTAAGCAACGCACTTGCGCGAGTCGTCGAAACCAACGGCGGAAAAATCATTTACGGTAAAAAGGCGGCCCAGATCCATGTCGACAAAAATGCCGTGACCAGCGTCAGCCTGGAAGACGCGACTGTTCTCCACGCCAAAGCCGTGGTGAGCAACGCCAGTGCAATCACCACCTTCGGACAAATGCTGGCACCAGGGGTTCTGCCGGAAAATTATGTTACCAAAATCAACTCATACAAACCCAGCCTCTCCACCTTTCTTGTCTGGCTCGGGCTGAATGTTGATATCCGGGACAGGGTTTCCTGCTATGCGACCCACATGTCATCCGGCTCAGGGAGTGAAGCGGATTATCTGGGCTGCGTAAACGGCGACATTGAAAAAGGACCGTTCGGTGTAGCATTATACGACAAGGCTTTTGAAGGATATTCAAGGCCGGGGACATCCTCTCTCATGCTGATTTTTCTTTGCGGTTACGGCCCATGGAAAAAATTTGAAAACGATTATAAAGCCGGAAATAAGGACGCCTATAATCTGGAAAAGGACCGCTGGACCCGGATTCTGATCCGCCGCAGCGAAGAAACACTAATTCCGGGATTGTCATCACTCATTGATGTCGTGGAGGCTGCCACCCCGCTCACCAACCAGCGTTATACCGCCAACACCAGTGGAGCCATCTATGGATTTGAGCAGTCGATGGATAACGCCTATATGACACGAATTAACAACCAAACGCCAGTGGACGGGCTCTATCTCGCGGGTGCCTGGGGAAATCCCGGCGGCGGATATGAAGGGGTGCTTCGAGGCGGGGAAGTAACATTCCAGATGCTCATGGAATCCTGGGGCGGATGACCGGTTATCGCAAGAAAAAATCAACCCAATGTTCCGATCCAGCTAAAACTGCTCCTGTGCCTTGCCTGACAGTTCGAAAAGCGCAAACCGTGACACATTTCTTTGTATGCTCCCCGATTTTTTGAAATATAAATACTCTTGACGAAACGCTTGATTTACTTCATGTTATTTTAAAATGAATCATTATTTCCGACCCGGCCGAAAAAATCCGTTCCCTTTTTTGGTCAGGAGGAATGACAGCAATCCCTTCGATTATTAAACCATATTATTTTAATGATAAAAAATGCGCTGCTTTTGATCATTATCTCCGCCTTACTGACCAGCCCCGGTCTTTGCGGTTCCCTTAATCCAGCCGGCAAGTCCCCCAATTCTGACGGCATCTGCACCTATCGCATCACCGACCTGAAAAAAAGCCGGTTCCAGGCAACGGAATCATTCCAAATAAAAGAAGAATTGGCCATCATCGTTAAGGGCTATGGCGGCCACGAAGTCACCATCAACATCATGGATCTTCCCAAAAACAAAGTGGTATTTGAACTCATCGATTTTATTCCCCAGAATAAACACAAACTCTGGATATGGAGAAGTACGCAAACCGGAATTTTTCAGGCCGCCCTGCTTGTTGATGGCGAAAAAAAAGACGAGGTTAATTTTAAGATTATTCAATAACTACTTGTTACAATTAAGTTTTATAAAAAAAATAAATATTTGGAAACGGCTCCGGCCTGCTGATTCCTGCTGCGAGGCTTGTTGGGCCGGTTAAAAAAATCAGCTAAAACCAAGTCTGGGTTTGACATTGACGCCTCATGATGTTAAAAAACCGACCTAAATAATCTGATTTCATCATTATAAATGCAACATATTGTTTTTCACCGTAGCGTCCGTGTATCACTAACCCAAAACAGGAGGAAAAAGATGAAAAAACTGGTTATTTTGTTTTTAGTGCTGTTTTTATCCGCGCCAGCGTTTGGCGCCGCCGACAACTGGTCGGACAAGCTCGAGCTGGGCGGAAGCACCCAACTTCGGTATTATTGGCTCAACAATATGTGGGATAACAATGACGACACTGATTTTGACAGATGGGACTCTTACCGGCTACATACCAAAATCAATGCCAAGGCAACGATCAGCGACACCATTTCGGGATTTGTTCAACTGGGTAACCAGACATACGGAAACGGCGTTGTTGATAGAAATTTAAATGACAGCGATAACTTAGGCAACAAAGTATTTGTGGAAAACTCCTATATCACTGTCAATGATTTCTTCGGTTCCAATTTCACATTCCAGGCCGGCCGCATGAACCTGATGTATGGTTCAGGGTTCGTGCTGTTTGACGGCAATTCTCAATTTGCCTCCACATCACTTTACTTTGACGGTGTGAAACTTACCATGCCCATCGGTAAAAAATCCAAGATAGACGCCCTGTATTTTATTGACGAAGAAAACAACCGGGCCGACGGGCCGACGAATGATGATGATATCTCTTTGAGCGGACTTTATATGACCGCCAATTGCCCTGCCATGGGCAGTGACAAAGGTCAGCAGGAAATCTATACCCTCAACCGTAATGACGAACTCTTAAGCAAAGACATCTGGATGGTTGGCCTCCGGTTATCCGACAAATTTGAAATGGGTTTTGATTATTCCGGTGAAGTTGCCTATCAGATGGGTGAATTCAATAGTAAAACAAACATTGACCAGGAAGCCCTAGGCTATAAACTGGATGCGGGTTATACATTCACCAATGCCATGATGACTCCCCGACTGTTCTGCGGCTATATGTTCATGGAAGGCGATGATCCTGATACAAAAGACAAGGAACGATGGGACGTGTTTTACGGCGGCTGGCCTCAGTTCGGTGATATGCTTGCCTGGAAATATGTCAACGTCGGCGCTGCAAACAATATCACCGATTATGACCCGACTTATAACGAAGGCAGCAGCACCCCCGGCGAAGCCGTCTACTCCAACCTTTCAATGGCAAGCGTCGGCGTTGGTGCTAATCTGACGTCTCAGTTGTCCACAAAATTCACCTATGGACTGCTCACTGTTGATGAACCGGTTGCCGGCGCAGACGATGATTTTGGCGATTATTACCAATTACAGGCAACATACGGATATCACAAGAATCTGTCTTTCTCTGTATACTCCGCCATGATTGATCCGGGCGATGCGTTCAACAATGATGACAAGGCCTATGAAATATTTCTTGAAACAAAATTAGTATTCTAAGGTTCGGCCATCATCCATAAAAAAGGCGTGGTTCCGCTGTGGGGCCGCGCCTTTTTTATCTTAAAATAAGTCTGGTTATAAAAACGCCCTTGATTCAAAACAAAAATTGCTTATAGTGATAATAAAAAAATTTGAACTGAATCATCAAAGGGGAGACCACATGAGCGACAATGAATTTGCAGAAGATAATGTCACAACCATCCAGCATTTAAAAACCATACCCGCCCTGGAAGGTTTTAGCGAACAGGATCTTCATACTTTCCTGCGCTTCAGCGAAATCAAAACATACAGGGAAAACGAAATTATCATTGAAGAAAACAGTCTGGATGACCGGGTATTTTACCTGATTTCCGGAAAAGCCAAAGTGGTGAAGAATGGCAGAGAACTCATCATCCTGCGCCGGACCGGTGATGTATTCGGTGAAATCGGTGTAGTTACCGGCATTGCGCGTTCCGCCTCTGTTTTTGCTACCGGCCCCACCTCCTGTTTGATTATCCGGACCTCGCAAATCGAGACGCTTGATGAGAAGAACCGGCTTGCCTTTAAATACATTCTCTACCGGGGATTTGCTGAAATTTTAGCCAATCGTTTAAAGAGAACAACGGAAGAACTGATACAGGCCCGCACCGAGCTTTCATTAAAAAAGTAATTTTTTAAAAATGTCTCAGGACTGCGTCCGTTAAACAACGCTGGAAACCATCATTTTCCGGATGCCGGTTTTACAGCGCGTTCAACAACCTTTCGTGAATTCCGTCAAACCCGCCGTTTGACATCACCAGAACCACGTCTCCGGTTTTGGCGATGTCTGATACAAATGCAATAATCGCATCGGTATCCGGAAAATAATACGCGTCCCGGTTTCTTCTTTTCAAATCCGTCACCAGTTGCTCCGAAGAAAACCGATGTCCTTCCGGGATTTTGGAAAGCATTGGCGGCTGACGGATGCAGATGATATCCGCCAGATCAAAAGCTTCTGTGTATTTCTCCTGAAAAACGTCCCGCATACTGGTATTGGTTCGGGGTTCAAACACGGCGATCAATCGGCCATCCGGATAAAACGGGCGCACCGCACGAATGGTTTCGCGAACCGCCGTCGGGTGGTGCGCGAAATCATCCAAAACAGTCACCTCATTTTTCACGCCCCTGATCTCCTGACGCCGCTTCACCCCGGCAAAGGTTTCAAAGGCCTCCGCGATGACTGCTGGCGAAATTCCCAACCGGCTGGCAGCGGCAATGGATGCAAGGGCATTCAGCCGGTTATGCTCTCCGGGAATTTTTGTTTTAAAACGGCCAAATTCCTGACCATTCCGGGACACTTCAAAGCAATTCCAGGGAGGGGTTACGGATGCCCGTTCGATGCGCCAGCAGGAATTCGGCGCCAGCCCGTATCTCTGGGCATTCGCCTCTTTTCCCGTAGTCAGTTCGTCAATATTCTTGTCATCATCCCAGGCGACCAGCAGGCGGTCCGCTGAAATTTTGTCGACAAACCGTCCAAACGCCCGTTTCACATGGGCCAGATCATCAAAAATATCCGCATGATCAAACTCCACGCTGGTCAGAATCGCGACAAAGGGGTCAAAATGTAAAAACTTTGACCCCTTGTCAAAAAAAGCAGTGTCATACTCATCCCCTTCGATGACCACATACTCTCCCTGCCCCAGCCGGTAATTGCCATCAAAATTCGGCAGAATCCCGCCGATCATAAATGACGGATCCAGCCCGGCCACTTGCAAAATCCAGGCAAGCATGGCGGATGTCGTGGTTTTTCCATGGGTACCGGCGACCACCAACGCTTTTTTATCCCCTACGACAAAGTGATTCAACGCCTGGGGCATGGAGCAGTAATGCAGACCGTTAGCCATTGTATGAACCGCCTCGGGATTGTCTTTTCGAACGGCGTTGCCCACCACCACCAGATCCGGGCCATAATCCAGATGGGTTTTATCAAAGCCTTCAAAAATGGAAACGCCTTTATCCCTCAAAAAAGTACTCATGGGCGGATACACATTGGCGTCGGACCCGGTGACGGCATAGCCCAGATCCTTCAACATGCAGGCCAGCGCACCCATCCCCGTTCCGCAGACGGCTATCAGATGGATTTTCTGTACATTCACCGGTATGGCATTGACGCTTAACATATCATCGTTTTCCTTATGAGAAATATTACCCCTTGAGAGAAGCGCCTATGCGCTCAGATTCCTGAACACCTCTTCCGCTGCCGCTACCGTGTCATCAATATCCTGGTCTGAGTGGGCGGCAGACACAAACAATGCTTCAAACTGGGATGGCGCCAGATAAATTCCCCGTTCCAGCATCTTTCGATAATATCCGGAAAACTTTTCCAGATCAGAAGTTTTAGCGTCTTCGAAACTGGCAACCGGCTGATCGGTTAAAAATAGCCCGACCATAGATCCCACCCGATTGACCACCGCCCGGGTTCCCGTATTTTCGGCAGCTCGGGCCAATCCGGCGGCAAGGCGGCGGGAAGACGATTCAAGGGCTTCGTAAAACCCCGGCCTTTTGATCGCCTTGAGGGTCGCGATACCGGCAGCCATGGCCAGCGGATTGCCGGAAAGGGTGCCGGCCTGATACACCGGGCCTTCAGGAGCCACTTGCGACATGATATCTTTTCTGCCGCCATACGCCCCCACCGGCAGACCGCCCCCGACAATTTTGCCGAAACAGGAAAGGTCCGGCCGGATATTATACAAGGTCTGTGCCCCGCCATAAGACACCCGGAATCCGGTCATGACCTCATCAAAAATCAGCAGGCCGCCGTGCTTTTCCGTTTCCGTCCTTAATGCTTCCAAAAACCCCGTTCTGGGGGGCACCAGTCCCATATTGCCCGCCACCGGTTCAACAATCACCGCAGAAACCCCATCCCCGGATTTTTTCATGACCGATACAAAGGCATCTATATCGTTATAAGGCAAAGACAACGTATGCTGAATGACCGCATCCGGGACCCCCGGACTTCCGGCAATCCCAAGAGTGGCGACACCGGATCCCGCAGCCACCAGAAACGAGTCCGCATGCCCGTGATAACATCCATCAAATTTAATGATGGTGTCCCTGCCCGTAACGCCCCTGGCCACGCGGATCGCGCTCATGGTCGCTTCGGTGCCGGAATTCACCATGCGGACTTTTTCGATTGAAGGAACTGCGTCGATAATCATTTCGGCAAGTTCCACTTCAAGGTCCACGGGCGCTCCGAAACTGGTTCCCCGCTTTAATACATTCTGGATAGCGGCAATCACATCAGGATGGGAATGCCCCAAAATCATGGGACCCCACGACCCGACATAGTCAATATATTGGTTCCCATCCGCATCAATTAACCGGGAACCCATTGCGCTCTCTATAAATACCGGGTCCGCACCCACGGACCGGCAGGCCCGGACCGGGCTGTTGACCCCGCCGGGGATAATTTTTTGGGCCTGTTCAAACAGGTTCCGGGATTTTTCATAGGATTTCATGAATCGTCTTCTCCTTGGTATTTCAATAAACCGATTGACATATTTGACCATAAAACGGTAGTCACGTTATCAGAGGACGCCATGACGGTCAAGGGAACGTTTAGTGTCCGTTGTCTTACAATTTATGGGCTGTCCTGTTCAACCATGGTCATGAATCGCCAAAAACAAATTGAACAATTTGCAAAACTGGCGGCAACTATTCTGGGCCGTTGCCCCCATGAATTCGGTCTTGTGCCGGACCCTGACGGTTTTATAAAAACAAAGGAATTCATTCAGGCAGTTACTGAAACCGACGGTTGGCGGCATGTCCGCCTCAGTCATATTAACGACATGATGTTGATGATAGGCGACCCGCCAGTCGAGGAGGATCAAAACCGGCTCCGGGCAAAAGACCGCGGCTTGCTGCCGGTACAAAAGTCTTGCGAAAACCCGCCCAATCTCCTGTATCTCTGCATTAAACAAAAATCATATCCAGCAGTCTTGAAAGACGGTATCCTCCCCACTTTTTTTGATAGCATCGTTTGCTGCGAAGACAAGGCGATGGCTGAACGAATCGGCAAAAGGAGAGACCAGCACCCTGTGCTTCTCACCGTGCATGTCAGCATCATGAAAAAAAAGGGCTTACCAATAAATCAATTCGGTGACGGCATTTACCTGACCGACTTTATCCCGTCTGATTGCTTCACCGGCCCGCCCCTTTCAAAAGACATACATGCGAGTAAACGAGCAGAAAAAAAGCCGGAGTCTGTTGAGACCTATAAACGCCAGACCCAGGCAGGAACTTTTCCATTAAAACCCCCTGGCAGTGATTCTCCGGTTGAATCACGCCATAAAGGCAAACACAAAGAAAAAGATTCAAGCTGGAAACACAATAAAAAGCGCTTACGAAAAGAAAAAACCCGCGACTGGCAGGATTTTTGATCCTTTCACATCTAAAAAACAATTTGACAAGTGAACCCCGACTTGTTATTTGAAACACTTTTATAAATAAGTACCAGGGCCGTTAGCTCAATCAGGCAGAGCACCTGACTCTTAATCAGTAGGTTGTTGGTTCGATTCCAACACGGCCCACCAAATACCAAGGGTTCACAAAAATTAATTTGTGAACCCTTTTTTGTTGGTGCGCCCGGCAGGGCGCGCCCACTTGGAGGTGCAAGTCATCTACACACTCGACAGGAGGCACTGTTAGCCGGACGACAGTCATTGGAAAAGGTCGTTAGGCTCGCTGGCGAAAATATCAATAAATTTAAATGACGAGTTATGTAAGTTGTTTTTAACAACGTGCATGATACGAATATTCAATGGCATATAGAAACAACTCAATGGTGTATAAATAGAGGCAGTCATACGTTATTAAATGCAATATACCCTATTAAATGATAAAGATCTTGAGAGGCCAAATTGCCACCTCAAGTTGGGGCGGTACTCGGTGTATGCTGATGGTTTATAGGGAACAGGGCTATGCCTGCTTCCTGACCGGTTTCCCCCCGAACTTTCATTAAACGGTTCTGGTTTTTTTTAATCGATTACGCTATCTTTTTGGACTTTGAATAATACTCACGATTACCATTTCAATAGCCAGCAGCCGTCAGCGTTCTTTTATCGAATATAACCAGTTGAAAATAAATCTTTTATAAAACAATCTGGCATCTGGTTTTTGAACTTTGCCATAAAGCATTTATTTGGGGTTTTGAGAAAAGCCAGTTTTTCTCAAAACTAAAAATAAATCCATAGTCGCATGCCCTATGACCCTTTTATTCAAATTGATCGCAGGAAATCATAAATATTTTTTTTACTCGTGCTGGGGGCTTGATTATATTGATCTTCATAGGTATGATAAATAAAATATTTTTCAACTAATGAAGGGGTTTTAAATTTTCCAGCAAACGTTTTGGACTTTAAATTTAAACTGCAATGATAAAGAAAGGAATGATTCAATGACTAAAAAACGCTATGAAATCAAGACATCTTGTCCGCAGTGCGGGTGCAGTGCGCTGGCGCATTTGAGCAAGGAAGAGATGATGGAGCGGTACGGGGATGTGCCGAATGTAGACCTTGAGTGCAGCGCATGTATGGTTAAATACTCCTCTGACATGAAAGATGCCTGCCCGGAATGGGACAAGGAATGTCAATTGGCAAAGTAGAACTGGCATAATGCAGGGAGAGATTATGAACTTTAAAGAGGTTATTTACAGCCGGCGCGCCGTCAATTTTTTTGATCCGAAGAAACAGGTTCCGGAATCATTGTTGAATGAGATCATAGAACTGGCGGCCAAGGCCCCGTCCGGGTTCAATCTCCAGCCCTGGAGCCTGATTGTTTTGCGGGATCCGGAAGAAAAACTCCGTCTGCAAAAACATGCCTGGAATCAGCCCAAAATCAGTGAAGCGCCCGTCACCCTGATTGTTCTGGCGGACATGGATGGCTGGAAAACCGGCAATCCGTTTCTTGAGAAAAATTTTCAGGAGATGGTCAAGACCGGGGCCATGAACGAAGGCCAGCGCCAGTGGTTTGACGGGGCCCGTGAGTCCCTCTATGGCTCCAGCGAGTCCAGAAAGGTGGCGTTTGCCTGCAAGAATACCGCTTTTTTTGCCATGGCCCTGATGCTGGCTGCCAAAAGCCTGGGGGTGGACACCCACCCAATGGACGGTTTTGATATGGACGCGGTCCGGAAAGAATTCCAGATCCCGGACAATTACTGGATACCGATGTTGATCGCCGTCGGATACTTCGACGCCGCCAAATCCCTGGTGCCCGGCAAATGGCGCAAAACAGCGGATGAAATCATTGTTCGTTTCGATAAATAATCCTGATCCCGGCATTTTCTCCCGGCCATCAATCGTTTTCTCAATCAAGCAAAAGGATATCAGACAATGGCAACTCCTGAAGTTAAAATTTATTCGCTCACTACCTGCGGTCATTGTAAAGCCACCAAACGGTTTTTAAATGAGTGCAGCGTCGCCTATGATTTTGTGGATGTGGATGTGCTGGAAGGCGACGAACGCAAGGCCATTCTGGAAGATGTGAAGAAACTCAACCCCAAATGTTCCTTCCCCACCATTCAAATCGGCAAAAAGGTTATTGTGGGTTTCCGGGAAGACGAGATCAAGGAGGCGCTGGGCTTATAATGGACGTGGAAAAGCTCTATGCACAATTAGCCAAAACACAGGAACCGAAGGGGTATTATTTCAATACGGATCAACTTCTGGTTTTTGATCTTCTGGAATCACTCCAAATAAACATGAAACGATATGGATATATGGCCTGCCCCTGCCGCCTGGCTTCCGGCGACCGGAAAAAAGACCAGGACATTATTTGTCCGTGCGTTTACCGGACAGAGGACGTGGCGGAATTCGGCAGCTGTTATTGTAATCTTTACGTTTCAAAGGACTGGAACGAAGAAAAAATCAAGCGGCAATTTGTACCAGAAAGACGCCCGGTGGAATTGCAGTTTTGACGGTCGGGGAAATAATGAGTAAAAACGAAATGGTATTGCGGTCGATTGATGCCGGGGAAGTATCGATTCAGTATCTGGATTCGGAAAACGACGCCCCGGCCATTGTTTTTTTGCATGCCACCGGTTTTCTCCCCTGGCTGTGGCAACCCATTGCACGGGAGTTTTCGGACACATACCGGGTCATTGCGCCTTATTTTTGCGATTACCGGGAAGCTGATCCTCATAAGGGCGGATTGAGCTGGGCCAGCCTGGCTATGGATCTGGTCGGATTCTGCAAGGCGCTGGATATCCAGAATCCTTATCTGGTGGGTCATTCCATGGGGGGGGCGGTGATCGCCATTGCCGCCGGCGCTTTGGGTCTGAAAGTCCAAAAAACGGTGCTCATTGAACCGATTTTCCTGCCTCAGGAGATTTATTCAATGGACATGACCGTGGATCAGCATCCCCTGGCCTCTAAATCCATCAGGCGCCGCAATGCATGGGCGGACGCGGAAGAAGCAAAAGCGTATCTGAAGTCCAAAAAGCTGTTTCGCGTATGGGACGATGAAATGCTGGATCTGTATGTGCGATATGGAATGGTCCCTTCTCAGAACGGCGGGCTGGAACTGACCTGTCATCCGCAGAGAGAGGCGGCATTGTTTATGGGCAGCAGAGGCTATGACCCGTGGCCGGTCCTTTCAAAAGTGGCATCTCCGGTGCTGGTGCTGGAAGGCGAGCATACGGAAAACAAAGGATTCATTGATCAGCAAAAAGCCGCTGCCATGTTTCCGTCAGGTGAATACAGGCTGATTGAGGGGGCCGGGCATTTGATTCCCATGGAGCGGCCCAGAGAGACAGTGCGGGTTATCAGGGAGTTTTTTGAGAGATAGATGGATCGGTATGAAGATCAGGTTTTTATAATTTAAGGGGCGATATGGGCATATTAATCGTTGATGACAGCAAGATAGAGCGGATGATTTTAAAGGAAATGCTCGAATCGGAAGGGCATGCGGTGTATGCTTCGAAAAACGGTGAAGAAGCGCTGCAAACCGCCTTGGACTCTATTCCGGACCTGATTATTTCAGACATCCTCATGCCGGTCATGGATGGTTTTTCATTATGCAAATCCATCCGGTCCGATAACCGGACCGCCCATATCCCGTTTGTCTTTTACACCGCCACGTATACAAATGACGAAGATGAAGCGCTCGGGAAAAAAATCGGCGCTGACGGATTTTTCAGAAAGCCGATGGCGTGGGATGACTTTTATCCGGCCATCACCGCCATCGTCAACAACGCAGAAAAAAACGCGAGATGCCCCAAAAGTACGCCCGAAGCTGAAGGGGATTTTTATAAGCTCTATAATGAGCGGCTGATCAAAAAACTCGAAGATAAGGTTTTTGATCTGGAAAAGGAAGTCGTTGAACGTAAAATGGCAGAGGAGGCCCTGAAAAAATCCCGTGAAGAGCTGCGGGAACTATCAAAATATCTCCAGTCCGCTATTGAGAACGAAAGAATCAAGATCGCCCGCGACATACACGATGAACTCGGACAGGTCCTGACAGCAATCAAATTTGATGTGGCATGGTTAAAGGGTCAAATGTCCCGGAACCGGAAACCCGTTCTTGAAAAAGCGGATTCCGCAATTTCCCTGATTGATATTGCGATTCAATCGGTCAGAAGAATTGTGACGGGTTTAAGGCCCGGGTTGCTGGATGATATTGGTCTTATCGCGGCCATTGAATGGCAGGCCGGTGATTATGAAAAACTCACCGGCGTGAAGCACAGCGTTGTCATCGAACCGGAAAACATCAGGGTTGATAAATATCTTTCGACTGCGCTGTTCAGGGTTTGTCAGGAATCCCTGACAAATGCAGCACGGCATTCAAAAGCAAGTCATGTTCTGATCAGCGTGATTCAAAAAAATAAAATACTGGAACTCGTTATCTCGGACAATGGCACCGGTATTGATGAAAACAAGATATCCGATTCCAGATCATTCGGATTAATGGGGATGCGGGAGCGGATTGCTGCATTTGGCGGCAGTATTGAAATTTCAGGAAGTGTCAACGGCGGGACCCGGGTAATGGTAAAAATTCCTGTCAAGTGATCCGAAACGTATTCATGGAAAGAGATACATGCCGTTTCATCCGCGGAACCGTCAAAAAATGATTTTTCTTCCCGGTTATCAGGTGGCATCCCCGATCCATAAAGGTGAAAAGTCGATCATTTACAGAGGGTTGCGGGAATATGACTGCAAGCCTGTGGTTATTAAATGGTTCTATAAGCCATACCCGAGCCTTGAGGAACTGGACCGGTTCAGGCGGGAATATGATATCACCCGGATGTTTGACTCCCAGGGGATCATTAAAACATACGGTTTTGAACGGTATAACCATTCATCAGCCATCATTCTGGAAGATTTTCCCGGCAAGTCTCTGAGAGAATGTCTTAACGAAACGCCATTTCATCCGGCCCAATTTTTGCCCCTGTCCATCCGTATCGCCGAAGCCCTTGAAGAGATTCACGGAAAGCGCGTCATCCACAGGGACATCCATCCCGGCAACATTCTCTGGGACAAAGATTCCGGCCAGGTCAGAATCATTGACTTCAGCGTTTCCACGTATGTTTATAGCAACCCCCCCGAAACAATAACCCCTGACGCTCTCCAGGGGACATTGGCGTATATGTCTCCGGAGCAGACAGGCCGGATGAACCGGCCAGTGGATTATCATACCGATTTTTACTCCCTGGGCGTTACCTTTTATCATATGTTGACCGGACGGCTCCCCTTTGAATCGGATGATCCCATGACGCTGGTGCATTCCCTCATGGCCATCCATCCGGAATCTCCCAGCCGGATAAATCCCCGCATCCCCCGGACGCTGTCTGATATCATCATGAAACTCATGGCGAAAAACGCTGAAGACCGGTATCAGAGATTGTCCGGCCTGGTATGGGATCTTCAGACATGCCTGGATAAGCTGAATGCTCTGGGGCGCATTCCGGTTTTTGATATCGGGAGAAAGGACATTCAGCGTAAATTCTATATTCCGCAGAAGCTATATGGACGGGATGACGAGAACTTAATCATTCTGTCCGCATTTGGCCGGGCGGCCATTGGTAAAAAGGAGAAGATCCTCATAGCCGGTCCGTCCGGGATCGGGAAATCCGCTCTGGTCAGTCAAGTGAAAAAGGAATTGAACGCAAAACCCGGCTTTTTTATTTACGGGAAGTTCGATCAGTTTCAGCGCAATATTCCGTATTCGGCCCTGGATCAGGCGGCTAAAGGGCTCTTTCAGCAGATCGTGACCGGAGGCGAAGCGTCGATTTCATTCTGGAAGGAAGAGTTGTCCAAAACCATGGGATCAAACGCCCGGGTGATGACTCATTTGATTCCGGAACTGGAATTAATTATCGGCAAGCAACCGGAAATTCAGGAAATTTCCGGAGCTGAGGCTCAAAGCCGATTTCACCTGGCAGTGCTTAGCTTTTTGAGTGCGTTTGATAAGCAAAAGCATGCGCTTGCCATTTGTATGGATGACCTTCAATGGGCTGATGAAGCGTCCCTGCAACTTATCGAACTGATTCTCAATGAGCCGGATTTGGGACATTTGCTTTTTATCGGCACCTATCGGGACAATGAAGTGGATGCGTCCCATCCGGTGACGGGTTTTTTTAACCGCATTGACCAATCCGAGACTCCTACTATTCGCATTTTCCTTAAACCATTGGGAAAAAATGAGATTAACCAATTTCTGTCGGAAATCCTGCTGTGCCGTCCGGAACATCTGGATGAGGTGGCCACGCTGTGCCATGAAAAAACCCACGGCAATCCTTTTTTCTTTATTCAGATGGTGCAATCCCTTCACGAGAACCGGCACATTTTTTTTGATCCATATTCCGGATGCTGGAAATGGGACGCGGATGCAATCCGACTGGCCAGCATCACCGAAAATGTTCTTGAATTGATGGTAAATGCCATCCATCGTCTGACGGGTCCATCCCAGAACGCTCTCAGGGTGGCTGCCTGTATCGGAGCCCGGTTTGATCTAAAAACCTTATCCCTCGTTATCGGGCAGCCAGTGATGGAAACCGCGCAGCAATTGTGGCCGATGCTTGAACACGGGCTGGTCATTCATGAGACGGAAGAACTCCATAATCTGAAGAGATTTGATCGGCAAACAGATGCCCGTGGAGGAGACATCGCATTTCAAGGCACAAACCCAGCATATGAATTTGTCCATGATCGTATCCGCCAGGCGGCATATGAAATGCTCGCAGAAGATGAAAGAATACGAATTGAACTAAAAATCGGATATTTGTTATGGGATTCATTTCTGATTGATGAAAGCAGCGAAACTGTTTTTGATATCGTAACACACCTCAATGCCGGATCTCCCGGGATCACCGATCCGGAAAAACGGTTCGTCCTGGCGCAGCTGAATCTAACGGCTGGAAAAAGGGCCAAGGTGGCGGCTGCCTTTGAGCCTTCCCTGAAATACCTGAAAACGGGAATTTCGCTGCTTCCAGAAAACAGCTGGACGCAAGCGTATCCGTTAACATTTGACTTCTACTTTGAGGCAGTGGAGGCCGCGTTTCTCTCCGGGGATTTCGCCGAAATGGAAATATTGGCGGACGCGGCCCTGAACCATGCCTCCAGTGTGCTGGATAAGGCAAAAATTTATTCGGTAAAAATCCAGTATTATTATGCGCAAAATGAGTTGATGAAGGTTGTGGAAGAGGGGGTGACGATTCTGGGGCTGATGGGGTACCGGTTTCCTGCAAACCCAACCAAACTGCATATCCTTCTCAAACTGGTCAGGGCCAGATTCGCATTAATGGCGAAAATATCTTTCAAAGTCAATTCGTTAGGAGATATTGAGGACCCGGTGGTCCTGACGGCCATGCGCATCATGGTCCATCTGGGACATGCCGCATTTGGCGCCCGGCCTAACCTCCCCCCGCTGCTCAGCTTTCAGGCAATGCTTTTGTCCCTGAAGCACGGCGTTGCCCCGGAAACACCGGTTTCATTTATATTTTATGGGGTTGTCCTGTGCGGCGCTTTCAATCAGATTGATGCCGGATATGGTTTCGGCGAGCTGGCGCTGAAATTAAATGATCGCCCCTGCGTTCAACATTTCAGGGCAAGAGTGATTTTTGCCATGGGCGGCATGATCGTTCATTGGAAGCATCACCTGAAAGATACACTGCGCCCCTATCTTCTGAATGCCTACGACATCGGGATGGCAGCCGGTGATTATGAATTCGGGACCCTTTCGGCTTTTTTTTATTGCGCGTATTCATACTTTATGGGCACCCCGCTTTCGGACCTCTCGGATGAAATGGCCTTATACAGCACAACCATCCGAAGGTCCAGGCAGACCACCCATTTTTATTTCAATGAAATGGTCCGGCAGGTCGTGTTAAACCTGATGGGCGCATCTGATGACCCCTGCCGGCTGGCAGGGGACGCTTATGATGAAGACCAGCGGCTGCCTGAGCATCAGAAAGCAAACGATACATCAGCCATTCATATGCTGTTTTTATACAAAATGCAGTTATGCTACCTGTTCGGCCGGTATCAGGAGGCCTTAGAATGTTCCCGGATGGTTGAAACCTGCCTGGAAGGCATGCTCGCTACGGCTTATGTGCCGTTGTTCCATTTTTATGATTCATTGATACGGATCACGCTGCTTTCGGACGGGAAACACCCGGAGAAAAAGCGGTTTCTCAAAAAAATTGCCGCCAACCAGAAAAAACTTAAGAAATGGGCGTTTCATTGCCCCATGAATTATGAGCATAAATTTGTGCTGGTGGAGGCAGAAAGGATGCGGCTCTCCGGTCAGACGGTGAAAGCTGCCAAATGTTATAACAAGGCCATATCTCTTGCCGAAAAACAGGGGTATATTCAGGAAGAGGCCCTGGGTAATGAACTGGCGGCCGGTTTTTGGCGGGAAACCGGAAATTCAGACATAGCGGGGGCTTATCTGAAGAAGGCGGTTTATTGTTATGACGTATGGGGAGCCAAGGCAAAGGTGGATTTTATGAGTCAAACCCACCCGCTGCTCCTTGGGTTAACCCAGGAAAGACAGGCGTCTCTTTTTAAAAAAAAACAGGTCAGGCCTATCGTATCCACGGTTCCTATAACTTCGGATGAGGAAACGGCCGAAAGAGATAAAGGCGCGGCCCAGGCGGCTGAAGACAGGGGGAAAAATGAGTTTCTGGCCAATTTGAGCCATGATATCCGGTCTCCGCTGAATGCGGTCATCGGATTCACTGAGCTTATCGCCGAAACCAGCCTGTCTCCGGAACAGAGTTTTTATATTGAAAAAATCAGGGAGTCTTCAACAACTTTGCTTTCCAGGATTAATGGTCTGTTTGATGGTGCAAACATCGAACCGGGAAACCAGGATCTGGAAGATGCGCCTGCATCTGAAATCAGACCTTTGCCCGGCCTATCAACGGAATTTCCGGAAAGCATCAGGGGGATTCACGTCCTGGTGGTGGAAGACAGCGAAATCAACCGGCTCATTATCAGGAAAATGCTGGAGGATGCTCAGATTCAGGTGACATTGGTCCATAATGGCTGGCAGGCCATATCCGCCCTTGACGAATCCGTTTATGACGCGGTACTTATGGACATTCAGATGCCGGGAATGGACGGGTATGAGACAGCACGAAGAATTCGTCACAACCCGCGCCATGAACACCTGCCGATTATCGCCTTAACTGCTTACGTCCTTGATGGCTCCCGGGAAAAATGCCTGGACGCGGGAATGAATGATGTGGTCACCAAACCCATCGACTATTCCCAACTTTTCGCTACGCTTGCCAGGTATGTGGCCGCTGCGGGATCTTTGGGCATCGGTGAGGGCATCCCTGAAAAAAAACAGATGGAAACCGCTCCTCCTAATTTGTCCGGTGGTGATCTGTTCGGCGGGTTTGCGGGCATGGATGTGGCCGCCGGACTCAAACGGCTGGGCGGCAAACGGGAACTTTATGTCAGGGTGCTTAAGGAATTTCACAAAGAATATCATAATGCTCCGGAATTACTGGCGAACGCTCTGAAAAAGGGTGACAGGGAGCTGATTCACCGGGTTGCCCATACCATAAAGGGACTGGCGGCGAATATCGGGGCCGCAGACCTTAAAACCATCGCGGGGAAAATTGAAACCGCATGCGCTTCTGATGGCTCGATGCCGTGCTTGTCCGATCTGGATGCGTTTAATTATCATCTCAAGGCGTTTTTTGCTGATTCAAAAAAGGTCGAAGCCTGTTTGATGGACGCGCATTCCTGTAATGACTGACTGACTTCCTTACGCCTTCAACCGTATATTTAACAAGGAAACCTGACCCAATGAATGAAAAGACAGTCAGACAAAGCCGGGTGATCGTCTCTCAGGTGATGCTGCCCGAAGACGCCAACCCGGCAGGAAATGTTCATGGCGGCACGATTATGAAACTCATTGATAATGCCGCAGGCGTCGTGGCGGTCCGGCATTCCAGATGCAACTGTGTGACGGCTTCGGTGGATCAGATCGATTTTCATCACCCGGCGTTTATCGGGGACCTGCTCATGATCAAGGCCAGCCTGAACCTCGTGGGGAAAACCTCAATGGAAATCGGCGCACGGGTGGAATCGGAAAATCTCCTGACCGGTGAGACCCGGCATATCGCCTCCGCCTATCTGACCTTTGTGGCGCTGGACAGCCATTCAAAGCCATTGGCAGTGCCGGGTTTGATTTTTGAAACCGATAAAGAAAAGCAACGCAACTGCGCGGCCCAGGTCCGCCGTAAGAACCGGCTGGAAGCGAAAAATATGCATGAAACCAATTGCAGTCTTAAATGAAAGGGGGAGCCAATGGATAACACCACCTTTGTATACATGACCATGGGAAGTAAAAAAGAGGCTCTGGCCATCGGTAACGAGCTGGTGACCAACCGTCTGGCGGCATGTGTCAATATCATCGACCAGATGAACTCCATTTACCGCTGGGACGGCGAGATCCGTTATGACAGTGAAGTGGTGATGATCGCGAAAACCCTTTCCTCAAAAGTTCCGGAGCTGATTGAAATTGTGAAAGCCAATCACAGCTACGAATGCCCCTGCATTGTCACCCTGCCGATTATTTCCGGCAACCCGGATTTTTTGAGCTGGATCGCAAGGGAAGTAAAAGGGGAGTAGATGATGAAGGGGTTGAGCCTGGTTCCGGTTGGATCATGCTTCGTGCGAAGCATGATCCCAAATGTCGCAATCCCTTTTGTAATCAGGTCAGTTTTTCAGAAATAAAACCCGGCGTCCGTGCCACCTTTACATTGTAAGCGTTTCCATGGCGTCGTGATGTTTCAAATGCCCTGCTTCCCACCGTTTGTCCAGAAAATAGAGAATCGGTACCGTCATCCGGGAGAAAAGCAGGGACGCCACTTCACCGGCCATGAGTGAGATGGCCAGTCCCTGAAAGATGGGGTCGAACAGGATCACGCTTGCCCCCACCACCACGGCGGCGGCGGTGAGCATCATGGGCCGGAACCGCACCGCGCCCGCGTCGATCACTGCCTTGTCGAGGGGCATGCCCTCGGCCATTCGCAGTTCGATAAAATCAACCAGAATAATGGAATTGCGCACCACAATGCCAGCACCCGCGATAAACCCGATCATGCTTGTGGCGGTGAAGAACGCGCCCAGGGCCCAGTGGGCGGGCAGGATGCCGATGAGCGAAAAGGGGATGGCCGCCATGATGACGATAGGGGTTGAAAAGGACTGGAACCAGCCCACCACCAGAATGAAAATCAGCACCAAAACCACGGCAAAGGCAATGCCCAAATCCCGGAAGACCTCATAGGTGATGTGCCATTCGCCGTCCCATTTCATGGCGATCCGGCTGTCTGTTTCGGGGAGCCCTGCGGTGTGCTGTTCAATCTGGTACCCTTCGGGCAGCTCAATGGCCTTTATCTTTTTCCACATGTCCAGAATGGCATACACCGGACTTTCTTTTTGCCCGGCCACGTCGCCGGTGACATAGACCACAGGCATGAGATTTTTGTGATAGATGGGCTGGTCAATGTCGATGGGAGTGACCTGGACCAGTTCCGACAGGGGCACCAGGTTGCCGTCCGCGCCCGGAATTCGCATGGCCAGGAGCCGATCGATATTGGAGCGGTCTTCAAGGGCAGGCAGAATGACGATATTGACATCTTCTTTTTCCAGGGGCTGATGCAGCAGGCCGCTTACTTTTCCGCTTAACTGCATGCGCACGGTGTCGGCAATGTGGGCCACCGGGATGCCGTGCAGGGCCGCTTTTTCCTGATCGGCTTCAATGCGGAACCGGGGCCGGGGATCTTCCATATACCAGTCCGCATCCACCACCTCACCCGTGGATTCAAAAATTTCCAGGATGTCCTTGGCGATCTCCACCCTGCGTTCATGATCCGGGCCATACACCTCCGCCACCAGGGTGGACAGCACCGGCGGTCCGGGCGGCACTTCCGCCACCTTGATGCGGGCCTCGTACCGGTCTGCAATAGCCTTAAGATGGGGGCGAACCCGTTTGGCGATATCGTGGCTCTGGAGGTCCCGGTCATGCTTCCCGGCAAGGTTTACCTGGATATCGGCCATGTGGGGGCTTTGCCGCAGGTAGTAGTGCCTCACCAGGCCGTTGAAATTAAACGGAGCGGCGGCTCCGGCATAGACCTGATAATCCACCACTTCGGGAACGGTTTTTAAATACGCGCCCATTTCCAGAGCGGCCGCCGATGTTTCTTCAAGGGTGGCGGATTCCGGCATGTCGATAATCACCTGGAATTCACTTTTGTTGTCAAAGGGCAGCATTTTCACATGCACCAGACCTACGCCCACCAGAATGCAGGAACCCAGCAGGAGAACCCCCACCAGAATCAGAAAAAACCATCGCCAGAACGGCTGATGAATCAGCGGGTCCATAACCCGGCGATACAGGCGCGTGCTCCAGTCTTCTTTTTCCCCATGCCCGGCATCGGAATCGATGGGGTGTTCGTGATTCAGGAGGTGAAGCGATGCCCAGGGGGTGATGATAAAGGCGATAAGCAGGGAGAAAATCATGGCTGCGGATGCGCCCACGGGAATCGGCCGCATATACGGCCCCATCAGCCCGCCCACGAACGCCATGGGCAGGATGGCCGCAATCACTGTGAAGGTCGCCAGAATCGTCGGGTTGCCCACCTCGGAGACCGCTTCTAAAGTCACGGTGATCTGGGACCGCTGCCGGTTTCCCGGCAAACGCAGATGGCGGACCACATTTTCCACCACCACAATAGCGTCATCCACCAGAATGCCGATGGAGAAAATGAGCGCAAACAGGGTGATGCGGTTTAAGGTGTAGCCCAGGAGATAGAAAACCGTGAGGGTGAAGGCCAGAGTCACGGGAATGGCAATGGCCACCACCCCGGATTCACGGCGGCCTAATGTCAGCCAGATGAGGAGGGTGACGGACACAACGGCGATAAGCATGTGCAGAAGCAGCTCATTGGATTTTTCCTTGGCGGTTTCCCCGTAATGCCGTGTTACGGTCATGTGGATATTGTCCGGGATCACCCGGCCTTTGGCGTCTTCCACCCGCTTCAGGATGCGTTCGGCCACGGTGATGGCGTTGGTGCCTTTGCGCTTGGCAACCGTCAGGGTGACGGCCGGGTACGCGCCCATTGAGGATTTCCCGGCGTCTATTTTGTCCCCGGACGGCCCTGTATTGAAAAATACATAATTGTCCGGCTCCTTGGGCCCGTCGATGACAGTCGCCACGTCCCCAAGATACACGGGCCGGCCCTGATGGACGCCCACCACCACCCGCCGGACATCATCGGTGGTTTCTAAAAAATTGCCGGCCTGGACAAGAACCTGCCCTTCATTTGACGGGTAGCTGCCTGCCTGGGATTCAAGGTTCGCGCCCTGAATCATTTGAGAAATTTTTGCGCCGTCCAGACCATAGGCAGCTATCCGTGACGGGTCCAGGCGAACTTCCAGCCGGCGCTGCTGGCCGCCGATAATCTGGGTGAGGGACGCGTTGGGTTCCCGCTTGACGATGTTTTCCACTTCCGCGGCGACCCGGCGCAGGGTATAATGGTCTGCGGAATCACTCCAGAAAGTCATGGCCAGAATCGGCACATCGTCGATATACCGGGGCTTGACCAGGGGCGGACTGACCAAGCAGGGGATGCGGTCGTAGTTGGCCATGAGCTTGGATTGGAGCCGGGTAATGGCGTTTTCTTCGTTTTCACCGACATAGAAACGCACAATGGCCATGGAATAACCGGGACTGGATGTGGAATAAATATATTCAACGCCGGGAATTTCCCAGAGCAGTTTTTCCATGGGAGAGGTGACCCGCTGCTCCACTTCCTTAGCTGAGGTGCCGGGCATCTGCACAAAAATGTCCACCATCGGCACAATGATTTGCGGTTCCTCTTCCCGGGGAAGGGCGATGACCGATGCGATTCCTAGAAACACGCCTGCGATGATGACGAGCGGGGTCAGCTTTGAGCTGATGAACATCCGGGCAATATAGCCCGCAGGGCCTCCGATTTTTGTCATATCCCCTCCACCTTAACGCCGTCCGAGATTTCAGCATCCGGGGCCGCTAAGCAACGATCCCCGTCCTTCAATCCGGAAACCACTTCGACCTGATCATTGAACGCTCGTCCCTGCCGGATGAGCCGGAACCGGGCAATCTGATCGTTGCCGACGATAAATACGGCTGTCAGCTGGCCTTGCTGCACCACGGCGGTTTTAGGGACCAGTATCATGCCCGCCTCTCCGACCGGGATCATGACTCTGGCGAACATCCCGGCCCGAATGCCGGGTGTCTCAGGCAGGGTGACTTTGAGCTGAAAGGAACGGGTGGACGGGTCTGCGGAAGGGTCAATGGTGGTGATGGTTCCGGTGACGGCTGGTTCAGTTTTCTGGGACGGGAAAACAACGGATACGGTATCTCCGATGGCCACATGGCCAATATGGGTTTCAGGCAGGAGCAAATGAACTTCCATCAGTCCGGTCTCTTCAATTTTAACCAGCGGCAGACCGGGAGAAGCCATATCCCCGGCATCCGCCAGCCGCGCGGTGATGGTGCCGTCGTAGGGTGATGTCAGGGTGGTGTCCTCAAAAGCGGATTCGGCGGACGCAACCGCAGCCTTGGCCTGGTTGGAGCGTTCCCTGGCTGCGTCCTGCATGAATTTCGCCTGGGACAGGGCGGCCTGGGCCTGACGGTATTTGGCTTCCACTTCGTCAAATTCCTGTTGGCTCACGGATTGAGTTTCGAGCAGCTTTTTGTATCGGTTATACGTTGATTCTGCCAGAGCTTTCGATGCCTGGGCCGACTGCAGTGCCGACAGGGCTGCATGTTCCCCCTGTATGGCTTCCCGCAGCCCTGCCTCGGCCTGCTGCAGGCCTGCAGATATCTGGCGGCCTTCGATGCGCAGCAGAACCTGGTCTTTTTTGACCGTGTCACCGGCGTTTACCGTGATTTCCTTGATCTCGCCCATGACTCTGGCGGAAATGGTGGACGCGGTTTTCGGACGCACGGTTCCGGTGGCTTCATAATAGATGGGCCGGCTGGCCGATGTGATCTCATGGATCGCGGCCTTGACTGTTTTGGACGATGCATCCGGGGCGTTTTCAGATTCCGTGCCATTCCCGCAGCCCATGAGCCAAAAGACGGCCAGCATAATTATCACGGCTGTTATTAAATATTTGATGGATATCTTTATGTTCACGTCAGCGCATCCTTTTTTATCTAAAGTTTTCATCCAGTGTTCCTAACGCCAGCGCCAGATGGACCCGGGCTTTCACATGGTCCTGAAGCGAGGTGTAATAACTTGTGTTGCAACGGTAGAGCGCCAGTTCAGCATCCAGCAGGGATACGACGTTCAGAAGCCCGGTGTCGTATCGGTTGGTGACAATGCGCAGGGTCTCATCGGCGTTTTGGACCGCCAGTTCGGAAGCGGTGATCCGCAAATCCGCACTCAAAAGATCGTAATAGGCTTTTTCCGTTTCCAGCCGGATCTGCTGAAAAAGGGCCTGTTTTTGGGATTTGGCTTCCGAAAGTTTGTTCAGCGCTTCCCTTGCCTGTCCGGTGATTCGGCCTCCTGAGAAGAGATTGACGGTGAGGTCAGCGCCGATAGTGTAATTTTCATTGGTATCATCAGTGAATTCTTCAGAATTGAATTCATACCCGCCGTTTAGATTGAGGGTCGGCCAGTGGCCGGCCCTGGCCTTGTCCATTTCGGATGCGGCTATCCGGACCTGAGCTTCCATTTGTTTGAGATCCGGGCGTCTGCTGACGGCAGTGGTGATTAATTCCGGCAGTTCCGGAAGTGGTTCCTTTATTTTGGATAATTGGGTCGTCAGCGACACATCCTGGCTGGTTGGCGCGCCCATGACGGTGTTCAGAGAGGCCCGGGCGACGGCTGCGCTGCTCCTCGCAATGGCCCGGTTTTGTTCCAGTTCCGCCAGATGAACCTTGGCCCTTAGCACGTCGCTTTTCACCACCATGCCGTTTTCAAACCGTTTCTGGATCATTTTGAGATGAGCGGTGGCGGTATCGATGGTTTGATCAATCACGATTATCTGATGACGCGCTGACAAAAGGTCCGCATAGGCTTCAACCGTCCGTGCGATGGTTTCCTGTCGCGTTCGGTCAAACGCTGCGCCTGATGCCGTTTCCCCCAAATCCGCCTGTTTCCAGCCATAGATGGTGGGGCCGTCCAGCAAGGGCCAGAGAAACCAGAATCGGGAGTTGAAATTGTCGATGGCCTCCGGGTCATTGAGCAGATTCGGGGCGAAATCACCGGCTGTCATGACGCCTTGATTCAGTTTTGTTCCCAGCACCCACATGGGGTTGGTGGTGCGCTGAAACGACTGGGTAAAATACACCTGGGGCAGCATGCCGGACCGGGCCTGGGTGAGCCGGTCGCCGGAAGCGCCGCGCCTGCTGTCCGCCGCTCTAAGCATGGGATTGGATGTGATAGAGGCGTGAATGGCTTCCTGAAGCGACAGCGATGCCGGTTGGCCGGATGGCGGCCTGGCCGGTGTTTCGGCGAAAGCGGATGATAAACCGGCCGTCAATAGGCATATGATGGGAATACATAAAAAAATTAAATTACGCCGCATGGTTATCTCCGGTAATGATGAATAAGAATAATGGAAATCAGGAACGTTTTCAAGCTGGTTAAAATGATTGTTTGACCAAACACAATTCTACGGGCTCTCTAAAAATGGATTAACCACAGTCAGAGATCGGATTTTCTGGTTATGCTGAAGATCTTCCGAATAGAGAATCCGGCAATCCGATTGTAACGCAGCGGCAACAATCAGGGAATCGTAAAATGAAAACCGCCATCGTTCCATTACATCCATTGCGCTTTGATAAAGACAGATGCCCGGATACTGATCGCAAAGGGGTGTGAGCACTTTATCAAAATATTTTTTACAATCATCAAAAGAGAGCGGGACGACGAATTTTCTGGTGGCGACATTGATAAATTCCTGAATCACCTGATAGCTGATGCATCCCTTGCGATTCATAAGGGCGTTTCGGATGATGGCATGGGACTTTTGCTGCTTTTCAGGATTTTCGGAATTAAATGAATAGACGAATATATTGGTGTCAATAAAGAATTTATCTTTCATTGAATTCATCCCTTGAAAACCCTCGCGTTGATCTGGCGTAGCTGAGCGACTGGATAAAATTATCATAATCCAATGGGGTGGTGCTGGAATTCACGTATTGTTGCAACCATTGTCTGAAGCTGATATTGAGCGATGTGTTTTCTTTTTGCGCCCGCTCCCTTGCCTTTTGGATGAGTTCTTCATCAGCGCTCAGGGTGATGTTTTTTAACATGGCAGTCTCCTTATGTAAATCTTGCACACTATAATAGTGTACAAGATTGTAATCGGATCATCGTGGGTTGTCAATTGATAAAAAGGAACGGATGCCTGTTTGACAGAATCGGCAGTTTTATGTAAGTCTGGAATCCGTGAAAAACCAATATATAGGCCAGTTGAATGAAAGTTAATGATGTAATAAAGGATTAAATAATGGAACTGACGGATCTGTTATCCCTTGAGAAGTGGGTTGAGTTTGAAAAAGATGTGTATGCACGGTCCGGCCTGGATGCGAGCGTTTTTAACACCAAAGGCATCCGGATCACCGACTATAAGCAATGGGTGAACCGGTTTTGTCCGGCGGTTAAGGCCGATGACCGGGGCCAGAGCTTTATTTGCGCGGTGGCCCACATGAATGTCGCTGAAATGGCGAAAAATGCCAAGAAACCTGTGATTGAGGAATGCGACGCCGGGCTGCTGAAACTGGTGGCGCCGATTTTCGTTGATGATGAGTTTGTCGGAGCGTTCGGGGCCTGCGGCCTGATCTTAGACGACGGCGAGGTGGATTCTTTTATGGTGAACAAGACCATTGGCATGGATGAGACGGAAATTGAAAGCCTTTCCAATGACATCAAACATATATCCTCGGAAGCGGCCAATGAGCTGGCGGCATACATTCAGGGGCGGATTGAAGAAGTCGTGGCCCAATACAAAGGCTAAAGACGCAGTTTTATATGAAAATATGAAAAAACCTCTGCGTCCCTGCGTCCCTGCGGGAGAAAAAACATATCTCGCGCAGAGACGCTGAGACGCAGAGAAAAATCAGTTAAGCCTTTATTTTTATCCTTCGTTGTTCCCATCCGCGCATGGGGGTTAGTCAATAATCAGGATATCCGCCACCAGTTCCCATAAATATTTGACGGAGATATGCCCCATGCCGTTTTCCGCCAAGAGCGTCTTGATTTGGCCGTGGCAGCTATGGCACGGGAGAACGATCATGTCTGCCCTGCTTTGCCGGATCTGTCGGATTTTTTTCTCGCCATAGATCAGCCGCTCATCTTTATAGGGCGTCAGCAGCGTCCCGCCGCCACCGCCGCAGCAATACTGGTTGCCTTTGTTCGGGGTTAAATCCACCCAGTCGGACACGCATTGGTTCAGCACCCACCGGGGTTCGTCATAAAACCCGTGCCCGAACAGTTCTTCGGACTTGCGGCCGTAATTGCAGGGATCGTGATAGGCGATGCGGCCGGTGATCAGGGACTTGTCCAGTTTGATGCGGCCGGATTTGATATAATCCATCAGCAGGTCAAATACCGTGAGCGCGCCGAACCGGTCAAAGAAATCCGGAAACCATTTTTGCAACCCGTACCGGGTCGCCAGATACGCGTGCCCTCACTCCGGGTACATCAGGTTTTTGATGTCAAGCGTCTCCATGTGTTCCACAATGCGGCCCACAAAGACCTTCATGGCGTCATCGTCGCCGGAGAACAGGCCCCAGTTCACGCCTTCCCAGTTGACCGAAGGAATGGTCCAGTCTTCCCCGGCTTTATAAAAAATTTTCCACCAGTGCACCAGGTCTTCATTCTGGGTGTTCACCAGCTTGTTGTGAAGGGTATGGAGGAGATTTGCGCCCTGCTTGTCAAACGGCACCGCAAAATCCTCGAACCCCGGGGTTTCAGCAAGCTCGGTCGCAACGTCCTCAATGATGAACTGAAAATCCTCTGCCGGAAGTCCCAGATTGTTGCCGGTTTCAAGATCCAGTTCAACCCCTTTATGAATCATTCCCGGAACCTTGTCGCGATCAACCATTCCGCGGGCGGTTCGCATGATATGGACAATGTTGATCCCCATAGGGCAGGCATGCTCGCACTTGCCGCACATGGTGCAGAGCCAGGGCAGGGGGGAGTCGACAAGTTCCCGGTCGTTTCCTTCCAGCACCATCCGGACGATTTTGCGGGGGTCGAAGCCGCTGATGCCGGTAAGCGGACAACCCGCGGAGCAGGTGCCGCAGGAAAGGCAAAGATCGGGAATGCTTTCTATAGGGCGAAGGGGGGCTTTATCTTTAATAGTGTGCATCTTTCATTGTCCTGAAAATATATATAATATTTTGAATAATTATTGAGATCGCTTAAAATCTGTTTGAGAATTTCGTCTGAAAACCGATGGATGGAATTGTTATAAGAAATTTTTTTCTAAATATTGTTGGCTTGTTCAACTATTTTTCGAATAAAGGTAGAGTCAATATCTTCGGCTGTTAAATAAAGTTCGGGATAGTCTCCCCAACCATTACGTATTATATTTCCGTTTCTGTCTTTGTAATTACCTTTTCGTAACCAGATCGCAATCTTTCGCCTGTCAGGCCTTATCCATATCAAACCTTTTCCTCCTGCATAAAAACATATCATGGACTTTTTAATTTTTTCCTCAACGTTTGGATTAATTTGATATACTATTTGTTTTATAAGCATGTACGCTGCTCTGATATCGGGTTCAACGCCATTAAGCAGCGCATCATCGCTGAACGCCTTGAATTGAGAATTTACATTTTTAATGACTTTACTGGCCTTCGTAATCTTACCTAAATTTGCCGAAGCTCGCTGAGAGCTTATCTTATTGTAGCCGATAATATTATTTGAATTATTTGAATATAGCCGTACCTTCCAGAGTTCAATAGGAAGATCTCTGAAGCTAATGGCTTCTATTTGATAAGGCGTGAAGGAAGGAGATATGAAAATTACTTTAGACCGGGACCAGTCAAAATCTTCTTTTTTAGAAGAAGACGCTGCATGTTCATTATATTTAAGTACGAAGTCTGCTTTGTTATTAAACATTGCAGATAAGTAAGCATATCCTTGATCAATAACACTAAAATTTTGATCATTTTTATATTCGAAAATAACAAATGAACTTAGATCATCGTCGAAACCAACCGTATCTAGTCTAAAATGTCCTACCGAAAATTCTGAGCAAACAAATTTGATTCCAAATATTAATTGAAGATTCTGCTCAGTGATTGTCTGCATTTCTTTTTCAGAGGTGAAAGTAACAAGATTCATGCGTGTGAGTGATTTACCAGAAATTCCAAATATTGGCATGGTTCTCTCCCCCCCTTTATTCTTTTGTATCCTATAACAGTTAAAATAAATGGAAAAACTAACAACTATAATATGGAAGATCAGCCCACATTCAAGTCAAATCAAATATGCTTTGGGTGGTTTGGCTAACAGTCTTCAGTCTATAGCCTACTCAGGCTCCACTTCCAGTGCCCCCATAACCCCTGATCCTCAAAATCCTCCAAAAAAGTCGCGCTGCTGTGACAGATGACGGCGCAGACTTTTTGATTCTCTGAATTTGTGGGTTGGCCGCTCAGTAGATACAGGCCTCCAAAATGGAAAGCACTTCTGACAACAGCTCATCATTACCATGTTCAATGCGTTTGGCGCGGCGGGAACTGAAATCAACCGATTTGACCTGTTCCACCATAACAAATCCCGTCAGTTTGCTTTCTTTCGGAATCGGCACATGAAAGGGAAAATGACGATCAGTGTTTGTAATCGGGCATACCATCGCCAGGCCTGTGCTTCGATTGAACAGATCCTTGCTGACAACAAGGGCAGGCCGACGCCCTTTCTGTTCATGACCGGATTGCGGATCGAAGGTGATGGCAATGATGTCCCCTTGTTTGGGGATATAAGCGGCCATCTACCATTCCTCCTTGCCGACCGGCTCTCCCCAGTCAACCTCACCGGGTTGGTAGCTTTTTGGGATACGCGCCACGAGATCTTTAAGGTTATGACGGCCGCGTTCCCTTTTGGCGGGCGCAACAATCATTATGCCGTCTTTTACGCTGATATTCACCTCATCGCCGACATCCAGTTTCACATCTGCAAGCAGATTCTTACTGATTCGAAGTCCCTGGCTGTTTCCCCATTTTTGAATTTTTGCAAGCATCGGATACCTCCTTATGTATATCCAATGTATAGCCACTTTGGGCGCGATTATCAAGGAAAAATTCGAAGCCACCAATAGCCTACAACCTATCCTATCGCCGTTTCCAGCGCATCCATCACCCGGTGATCTTCAAAATCCCCCAAAAGGGTCGCGCTGTTGGGGCAGATGGCAGCGCAGGCTCCGCAACCCTGGCAGGCAGCGACATCCACCATAATGCGGTTTTGTTCCGTGTCGGCAAACCGGGCCCCATAGGGACAAGTATCTATGCAGAGTTCGCAACGGGAGCAGATAGCATGCCGGACAATAGCCGTGACCCGTTGGGGTTTGATGAGGTCGCTTGCAAGGATGCGAAATGCCCGGCAGGCCGCTGCTTCGCCTTCCTGGATGCTTTGCAGGGCAGTTTGGGGAGCCCGCCCCAGACCGGCCACAAAAATGCCTTCTCTGGGACTATCCACCGGCCGCCATTTATAATCCGCTTCCTTGAAAAATGCGTCAACGGTCAGGGGGATGAAGAACATCCGGGCTATGTCGTCCGAAGGATTTGGCGATACTCCGGTGGACAAGACGACCATATCGGGTTTAAAGCTTACTGCCGCATTCTTTATCGGATCATGACCAGTGACGATGATATCCGGTCCGTTAATGCTCACAGACGGTTTACGGCTCACGTCAAAGGGAATAAAGCAAATACCTTTGCGCCGGGCTTCGGTATATAGCGTTTCAGTGTCGCCGGTGGTCATGATGTCCCTGTAGAATATCCGGATATCGGTCTCCGGCCACTTTTCCTTTAATCCAATCGCATTGTTCAGGGCCTTGATGCAGCAAATCCGGCTGCAATAATTGGCGGGTTCTTCCCGTGAACCGGCGCACTGGATCATGACCACGGATTTGGGGGGAAGTTGATCCAGTTCCCCGTCATGGAGGCGTTTTTCCAGATCAAACTGGGTTATGATGCGGTCATCAGTGCCGGAACCATAAGCATCGGTTTGGGCGGCATGACCGCCGGTGACGATGACGGTCGCGCCGTGTACCAGTATTTTTTCACCTTCTTCCCCAAGCCTGATCCGGGAGACAAACCGGCCGGGGATGCCCTGATGATTGATTACCTGGGCGTTTTTATAAACCGTAATCAGCGGATGGTTCATTACATTCGTAATCAGCTGTGCAATGGATTCTTTGGTGTCTTTATCAACAATATGGGCCGCATTTCCGCCCAGCGCATCTTGTTTTTCCACCAGCGCCACTTTGACGTAAAACCCCGCAAGGGTCAGGGCGGCGCTCAGTCCGGCAGGCCCGCCGCCGACAACCAGGGCGGTTTTCTCCACGGGTCTGCTTTGTGAATCGGCAGGCGAATCATCCGAAGCCGTTTTTTCATGGGTTTTGGGGAGGATTTTTTTGAGCAATCCTGCGGCAGCAGCGCCGGAGGCAATTACGGACTCGGATATGTCTTTGAATTGCTGGACCGAATCCGGCATAAAGCCCCCGTCATGACGCACAAAGTCCGGCAACACCGGGGCGGGTTTCCGGCCGGTGGACAGTATTGCCAAGTCAAAAATTTCTTCAATCCTATGGCCTTCGGCATCCACATAACTGATGATGAGATCGCCGGGGGTGTCTGCCGGTTCGATGCTGTGGACCCGGCAGCGGATAAACCGGACGCCCAGTTCAAATTCGGCCCGGTCTTTGTACCGCTGGAAATCGCGTCCGAAGGTGCGCATGTCCATATAAAATATAGTGGTCTCGGCTCCCTCGATTTTTTCGTGCGCCAGAATCGCTTCTTTGACGGCGATCATGCAGCATGCGGTGGAACAATGATCGGCCCCGAGCATGAGGTTGCGTGAGCCCACACATTGCAGCCATGCGATTTTTTTAATGGGCAGATGATCGGAAGGCCTTACTGTAATATCGGCAAACGGTCCCGCGCTGTTTAAGATGCGCTCAAAACCCGTTGACGTCACCACGTTGGGCAATATCCCGAACCCGTAAAGGTCTACCGCCCGAGGATCAAACAACTCCGCGCCCGGCGTATAAATCACCCCGGCGATGTTTTGAAGGGTCTGGGGTCGTGAAGCAGCGTCCAGATTGATGGCCGATTCCGGGCATATTTTGCGGCAGGCGTCGCATCGGTTGCAGGCATCCCAATTGATGGTGCGCTTTGTTCCCGACTGGTGCGGCACGGGTTTGTATATGGCCTTGGAAAAAGATAGGGACGCATTGAATTGATCCGGAATTTCAACCGGACAAACGGTTTCGCACTCGCCGCAATCCGTGCATCGTTCCGGGTCGACACCAGTAGGGGTGGTAGCAAGGGTGACGGTCATGTTCCCCGGAGCGCCTGTGATGCCAAGAACTTCCGTTTGGGTCAAAATCCGGATGTGGTCATGATCCAGCCCTCTGCGCAGGCAGGTCTGCCGGCAATCATCCCGGTTAATCATCGGGAGTATGCGGCACATGCCGCAATGGTCATCCGGGAACTGGTGATCGATCTGGGACAGGATGCCCCCACTGGCTGCCGCTTTGTCGACCAGCGTCACCCGGCACCCGGTTTCAGCCAAATCAATGGCGGCGTGCATGCCGCTGATGCCAGCGCCTATGATGAGTACATGGGGCCTTGTGTTGTTCGGAACCATGATTTAAATCCCTTCATTGCCGGTATTTTCATCAAACACCAGCAGAGGAATGGCTTCGGAAAGGTCCCGGCCCGGTTCATAATCATACAGTTTCTGGATTTCCTCCGCCACCCGGATAAACACGTCGGCCACGGGAATGTGGCTGGGGCAGACGCTGGAACAATGCCCGCAGGCGACACAGGCATGGGCAATATGCGCCATGCGGGTCATGTGAAACATGGTGGTGTCCGCCGGCAGTTTAACCATTCCTTTTTTGGAGGCGCGGCGCAGCAGCACTTCCGGATCATGGGCGAACACGTCCGTCAAAAAAACACATTCCCGGCAATAACACACCGGGCAGGCTACACGGCAGTTATGGCAATTCAGACAGTCGGCAAAATAGCGCTGGAATTTTTCAATGGAATCGGTTTTATCTTTGTTTTCCGATAGAAGAGCAGCTTTTGAAGCCTTGCGTTCATCCAGAAGGCGATGGATCTGATCCTCTCTGCGGGCAGGGGCTTCACTGGTTTCAAAACCCAGTTGTTTTAAAACCGAAAGCCCTGCCTCTGTTTCAGCAGACAATCCGATGCATTCATTTGCGGGCATTCCGACCAGACACAGGGAAATATCCGCATGAACGGGCTGAAACCGGGTGCAGATGGCGCAAGACGAGCAAATGTGTTTTTGCAGGTCCGGATCTTCATAAAACGCCTGGGTCAGGCCGGGATTTTGGGATGCTGATTCAAGATATACCGAGTTTTCCATTCGCCCCAGGCATTCGATGCCAATCAGAAGGGTGTTGTCCAATGAGCACTGCTTTAATTTGGCCAGTTCGATAAGCGCCCGGATTTCACAGGGCCGCAGCACCAGGGCAATGCGTTTGCCGGTATCATGTTTTAATACCGATATTGCCTGACGGGCAGAATTAAAGGGTGCTGCCGGGGCCAGCGGGTCTGCTTTCTCGATTAAATCGGGGGCCGTAAACAGCGTCGGCATGGGAAGTAAAGAATAAGGGGTCGGCGCGGCCGCCAGGACGGCATCGGCTATCTGCTCGGTCAGCAATTTTTTTAAAAAACCGGCAACGGCATTCGAAAGATGACCGTCGGTTTTGATTATAACGAATGGGTGCATGGTGATCCTCTTATAATATCATACAATCACGGGCCGGGTTGGGCCCCATCGCTTGAATGGCTGCCACGAATTCGGTCATGTGGCGCTGAAATTCCGGGCCTTCGCTGGCGCCGATCCACTGGAGCTTGAGACGTGCCGGATCAAATCCGAATTGCTCCAGAAGTTTGCCAACGCCGGTGATCCGTTTGACGGCTTTAAGATTGCCATTAATATAATGACAGTCGCCGGGATGACATCCGCCGATAAACACCCCGTCTGCCCCGTCGAGAAACGCTTTCAGGATATATTTGGCGTCGATCATTCCGGTGCACATAAGCCGGACAATGCGGATATTGGATGGATACGTCAGCCGGGATGTGCCGGCCAAGTCTGCGGCTGTATAGGTGCACCAGTTGCATACCATCGCGATAATTTTGGGTTCAAAATCACTCATAACAAAATTGCCTCCATTTCTTCCATAATCTGCCGGTCGGTAAAGTGCCGGATACCGGCGGCACTGCTGGGACAGGCCGCGGCGCAACTGCCGCATCCCTTGCACAAAGCTTCATTCACAACGGCAACCCTCCGGCTTTCGTCAAAACTGATGGCTGTGTATGGGCATACCTCGATGCAGGTTTTGCATCCGCTGCACAGGTCCGGATCAATATATGATATTTCAGCCAGCGTCCGGACCGTCCCCTTGGCAAGCAATGATACGGCTTCTCCGGCAGCGGCGGATGCCTGGGCCACGGTGTCCGGAATATCTTTGGGCCCCTGGCAGCACCCGGCCAGAAAAATGCCGTTCATGGCGGTTTTGACCGGGGCCAGCTTGGCGTGCAGTTCGTTAAACCATCCGTCCGCGTCTCGCTGCACCCCGAGCATCCGGCCCACTGCATCGCTGCCGTCCGCGGGTTCAAGGCCGACGCCCAATAGCACCATATCCACCGGGACCCTCAGAACTCGCCGGGTCAGGGTGTTCTCCGCCACCACCGTGAGACGGCCTTCATCTTTTTTGGTTTCAGGAATATCAGTCACCTCGGCGACCCTTCCCCGAATCATGTGCACGCCTTCTTCCTGAATCCGGTTGTAAAATTCCTCATAGAGTTTACCGGGTGAGCGGATGTCGATATAAAATTCCCACACTTCAGCGCCCGTTTTTTCCCGCACCAGATGGGCGAATTTCATGGAGTACATGCAACAGACCCTGGAACAGTAAGGGTGATATCGGGAATCGCGGGATCCCACGCAATGGATAATGGCAACTTTTTCCGGCGGTTTTCCGTTTTTCATCAACAGTTTGCCCGCCGTCGGACCGGTGGCGTTGTTCAGCCGTTCAAACTCCAGGCTGGTATACACTTCCGGATACCGGCCATATCCGTATTGGGAAAGGGGTGTGGGGTCAAATGCTTTGAACCCGGTGGCAACGATAATGCTTCCCGCAGCAATTTCGATGACTTCTTCCTGTTGATTAAAATCGATGGCCCCGGCTTCACAAAATTTTTTACAGGCCCGGCACTTGCCTTTGGTAAAATAAATGCAGTGGTCCCTGTCAATCACCGGCGTGTTGGGGATGGCCTGGGGAAAAGGCGAATAAACGGTTTTCCGGTGGGTGAGCCGTTGGTCGAATTCCGAAAGAACTTTGGATGGGCATTTGGTAGTGCAGATGCCGCAACCGGTACATTTGGATGCATCCACATAGCGGGGGTTGTGACGGATACAGACTTTAAAATTACCGACGAACCCTTCCACTGAATCTACTTCGCTGTAAGTGTGGAGAGTGATGTTTTTGTGCTGGGCCACCTCCACCATTTTTGGCGTCATAATGCAGGCCGCGCAATCCAATGTGGGAAACGTTTTGTCGAATTTCGCCATATGACCGCCGATGGAAGGCTCTCGTTCCACGATATGGACTTCATATCCGGCTTCCGCAGCAGTCAGGGCCGCCTGAATGCCGGCGATGCCGCCGCCGATCACCACTACGGATTTTTTAACCTTAATTTCGCGGCTGGTCAGGGGCGCATGATAGACCGCCCGGGCAACGGCTGCGGCCACCTGGTCACGGGCTTTGGCCGTGGCTTCAGCGGAATCTTTGGTTACCCATGAAATTTGTTCGCGGATATTGGCCATCTGAAAATAATGGGGATTGATGCCGGCCTGTTCACAGGCTTTGCGAAATGTCTGCTCATGCATGCGGGGAGAACAGGATGCGACAATAATTCGGTTTAAGCCCTTTTCACGGATGTCTTTGATGATAAATTCCTGGCCCGGGCTGGAGCACATGAATTTATAGTCCCGGGCCACCGTCACATGATCAAGGGTTTCGGCGAAGGCCACGACATTTTCAACATCCACTTTCGGAGAGATGTTCATGCCGCAGTGACATACATAAACGCCGATGCTGGGTTTTTCGTATTTCATATGGGATCATTCATCATCAGTTAAATTTAGTTTCAGAATTTCAAGCCTGCCGTCTGCATGGGCGTCAGCAATTTGTCCATCCCCAAAATGCTGGGGGGAAGTCCCAGTGAAAGTCCTGCAAGTTGTGTGAAATAGGGAACGGGGAGCGACGGGCCCCTTTGTTTTTCCTGAACGGCGTCAATGTTGATCTGGCACAGCGGGCAAAGGGTGCTGATGGCCTGCCCTCCCTTTCGTTTGATTTCATTAACGATTCGTTCGCAGAGGGTGCGGCAGCTGTCTTCATAGGTAATGAAATGAGACGCGCCGCAGCACACTGTTTTTGCGCCATGCTCAACCGGCTCATAGCCCAGCCGGGCAATGAAATTATCCATTATTTGCGGGTGCTCGGGATCATCGATGTCCGCCCAGGGGCGGGTCAACTGGCATCCGTAATAAGACGCCACTTTCATGGGTTTGAAATTGGCTGCCCTTTTTCGGGACCAAAGTGCTTCATCAATATCATGAGACCAGACATCCAAAAGGTGGCGCACCGGGGGCAGGGTTGTAATGGCAAGCCCCTCAATGGCCAGGCGCTCGTTGACCCGGCGGGTCAGCTCCGGTTCGGTTTTAAACGTTTTACTTGCTTTACGCAACGTCGTGTAACAGGCATTACAGGTGGTGATGATGGTGTCCAGTTTCTGTCTGGCGGCAAGGGCAAAAATTCTGCCGGTCAGCACAAGGCCGTCCATCTGGTCCAGACTGAAGATACTGGTCGCGCCGCAACAGTTCCAGTCGTTAATGGTGACCAGTTCAAGTCCGATCACCCGGCATACGGCTTCCACCGAATGCTTGTACACCGCTTCCGTCTTATAAGCGCAGCCTGGATAAAATCCATAAGTCATTTTATTTTTTTGCCTTTTCCCCCAGCATGCAGGCAAGATGCTGAGGGTGTTTTATTTTTTGCGGAGAAATTTCAAGACGGTTTTTTTTAAAGAGTTGAAGACCCAGAGACATTTTTCCCAGCATGTCGCCAGGGTGTTTCATGCCATATCGGCTCATCAGATGAATGGCGCTCACTCTTCCATGCCGTTCAATATCCTTATGGAAGATATGATACATGTCCTGCATTTTATGGGTTTTCGGAGCAAGACCGAGTTCTGTCGCCATCTGTTTTAGCATATACATGATGTCGGTCACCGGAATTTCTTTTGGGCACCGTGACATGCAGTTATAGCAGGATACACAAAACCATGGGGTATTGGACCGGAGAACTTCTTCCATGTGTCCGTCCCGGATAAGGGCGAAAATTTCCCTGGGCGCATGATCCATGTTTTCATTCAACGGGCAGGATGCGCTGCAGGTGCCGCATTGGATACAGCTTAAAATTTTTTTCCCAAGAGCATGATCAAAAAAACGTTTCTGAAGGATTGAATGATCCATGTCAGGCTTCCGTTTATATGTTTCTTATGAAATGTTTCATTGTTTATCGTTTTGAGCGAATGCTAAAAATAATTCCGGGATACCGGCATGTCAAGGAGAAAATATTCTTCCGCCGGATGGGAAAAATTTTACCTTTTTCAGGGCTTTTGGGCCAAAAGACAGGCCCATCCGTGATGATGGGGCTGGCCGTGGGAAAGGTCTTCTTCAATCCCTTCATAATAATATAAGTGGGTTAAATCCTGAAAGTGCAGCTTGAGCTCATCCGGTTTATAATAATATTCCATGCAAAAAGCGGTGTCGCTGACGCCGGACACACTCACTTCGCTTGCAGCCTGTTGTTTTACTATATATCCGGGATCGGAAACGGTAAAGACGTTGACATACAGGATGCCTCCGGGCTTAAGGGCGGATTGTATGCTGTCAATGGTGCGTTGACGCAGACCGTCCGCCAAATGATCCAAAACCGTTGCCGCCACAATGATGTCAAATTGATTTTTATTAAACGTGAAATCAGCAATATCAAGGACACTGGCCGCAACCGGCAACTGCAGTTTTTGGGCGGTTGACCGTAATTTGAATATGCCCGCAGGCGTTCTGTCGATGGCTGTCACATGGCACCTTTTCTCTGCGAGATACAGGGTGTATCTCCCTTCTCCGCATCCCAGATCAAGGGCCTGCATGCCGGCGAGGTTCTGATTCGCAAAGTAATCGGTAAATTCGGGCCGCAACTCCTGCCCATAATAGCAGTCTGATGATTGATATACCGTGTTGAATTTCTGGATATGCGATTCTTTCATGGGCCGTCCATTTTTTAAAAAACCGTTTACTCATGTGTCGGGCGATGAACCAAACCTTACATTATGTTGCCGGAATAATAAAGGAATAAAGCCGTCTTTCCTGTCAGATACCTTTCAAAACAGGGATTTAATTATTGACTTCAATGTCGAGGTTGTTTAATTTGTCAATATTTACAATCATCTGTCAGCCTTTAGAAAACCGACAATAAGGTATTATGAAAATTCTTGATTATCTGTTGCCTGCCATGACCGCTGCGGTTGAAGCCGGTCGCGCTATCCTGTCGGTTTACAGCCAGGCGGAGTTTGCGGTAGAAGAAAAATTCGACAAATCCCCCCTGACTCTGGCGGATAAAAAAGCCCATGAAACCATTGTCGCCCATCTTTCAAGGTTTGAGATCCCGATTTTAAGTGAAGAGGGCCGGTCCATTGAATATGCGACCCGCAAGCAATGGCCATATATGTGGGTTGTCGACCCGCTGGACGGGACCAAGGAATTTATCAAGCGCAACGGGGAATTCACGGTCAATATCGCCCTGGTTCACGATCAGCATCCGGTATTGGGTGTGATCTATGTGCCGGTGGCAGGCCGCCTGTATTTTGCGGCCCAGGGTTTTGGGGCCTATGTTCTTCATTTAAGTGATGCTGCGATTTTGAAAACAGAATCCCTGGATGCAATCGTTGGCCTGTCCTGCCGGATTTCCGTAAAAGCCGGTGGCGGCGACCCTTTTACCATCGTGGGCAGCCGTTCTCATGCCACTCCTGAACTGAACGCCTATGTTGAAAAAAAACGCAGCGAACACCGAGCGGTTGACTTTATTTCCGCAGGCAGTTCATTAAAAATATGCCAGGTGGCTGAGGGCAGGGCCGATGTGTATCCCCGGCTGGGGCCGACCATGGAATGGGACACGGCGGCGGGGCATGCGATCGCTGAGCAGGCAGGGGCGCTTGTTTTTCGAAGCGATACCGGAGGGCCGCTGCTGTATAATAAGGAAAACCTGCTCAATCCCTGGTTTTTTGTATCTAACGGCAACCACTAATTCAGGCAGAAATTGACATGACAGATACGACCCATATTGCCCATGGGGGCCGGCTGGTAAATTTGCTCGTGGATGAGAACCGGGCCCGGGAACTCAAGGGCATGGCCCTGAATTTGCCCGATATTGCGTTAAATGACCGTCAGGCGTGTGATCTTGAAATGTTGGCGGTTGGCGGGTTTTCACCGCTTACGGGATTTATGACGCAAGCTGACTACGAATCCGTGCTGGATCGGATGCGGCTCAAAAACGATGTCCTCTGGCCGGTTCCGGTATGTCTGGATGTGTCTGAAGCTTTGGCTGAAAAGCTTAAAAAGGGTGATTCTCTGGCTTTAAGAGATCCTGAAGGGTTTCTGCTGGCGGTCATGCACATTAAAGACATCTGGAAGGCGGACCGGGAAAGAGAAGCTCAGCAGGTTTTTGAAACCACGGATACCCATCATCCGGGTGTTTGGCAGTTGCTCCATAAATCCAGCCCATGCTATATCGGTGGCGATATTGAGGTCATTAACCTGCCCCTGCATTTTGATTTTAAACAAATCCGGCTGACGCCTGCCGAGCTTCGGGCAATATATGCCAAACTCGGGTGGAACCGGATTGTGGGATTCCAGACGCGGCAGCCCCTTCACCGGTTTTTGTTTGAAATGACCACCCGTGCCATGCGCCAGACCCGTGCCAACCTGCTTCTTCTGCCAGCGGTTGGCATGACCCGGCCCGGCGATTTTGATCATTATACACGGGTCCGCTGTTATCAGGCCGTGTCTAGATATTTTCCTCCGAACTCCCATCTGACTTCCTTGCTGCCTTTGGCTATGCGGCTATCGGGCCCCAGAGACGCGATTTTGGATGCCATCATCGCTAAAAATTACGGGTGCTCCCATTTTATTGTGGGCCATGACCACGCCAGTCCGGGAAATGCCCGGAATGGCCTTCCGTTTTATGAAAGCGACCGGGCCCGGAATACCGCTGCCCAATTCAGCGAGGAACTGGGCGTGGAAATCGTTTCCTTTGAAAAGCTCGTTTATCTGCCTTTTGAAGACGAATACCGTGGCGTGGACGAGGTGTCCGAGGATGCCCAGACGATTTTCATGACCGGGACGGATATCCGGAACCGAATCCATCAGGGACGGCGCATTCCCGAGTGGGCGACATTCAAGGAAGTGGTCGAAGAACTTCAAAAAGCCTATCCTCCGCCCCGTCGGCAGGGGTTTACCATTTTTTTAACCGGGTTGTCCGGGGCTGGAAAATCTACAGTGGCCAAGGTATTGTATTCATTGTTTCTTGAAATCGGCGACCGCCCGGTCACGCTTCTGGACGGCGATATTGTAAGGCTGAACCTTTCCAATGAACTGAGTTTTACCAAAGAACACCGGGACATCAATGTCCGGCGTATCGGATATGTGGCCAGCGAAATTACAAAAAATCGCGGCATTGCTATTTGCGCGCCCATTGCCCCCTATGAGAGGACCCGCCGGGAGGTACGGCAAACGATTGAACAATATGGCGGATTTATTGAGGTGCATGTGTCAACCCCCATCACCGAATGCGAGCGCCGGGACCGGAAAGGCATGTACGCCAAGGCCCGGGCCGGGCTGATCAAGGGGTTTACCGGTGTGGATGATCCGTATGAATCTCCGGAGTCCCCGGAACTTCGGATTAATACAACGGACCAGACGCCGGTTGAATCCGCCCAGGAAATATTGCTGTTTTTAGGGAAAAAAGGATATATTTAAACCATCATGACAAGCAAAACACCAACGATTGCGGTTATCGGGCTGGGCTATGTGGGGCTTCCCCTGGCTGTTGAATTCGGAAAACATTACCCCACCATTGGTTATGATTTAAAAGCCAGCAGTATCATATCCTATGAGCAGCATGCGGATCCTACCGGTGAATTGAGTGAGGCGGAATTAAAAGCTGCCAAGCATATCGAATATACCACTGATCCGCAAAAAATTACGGCAGCGGATTTTATTATTGTGGCCGTTCCAACACCTATTGACAATGCCCGGCAGCCGGATTTGTCTCCGTTAAAAAGCGCTTCGGAGACGGCGGGCCGGTATATGAAAGAAGGCGCTGTGGTGGTTTACGAATCCACGGTTTATCCGGGCGCCACCGAAGAGGTTTGTGTCCCGATTCTTGAAAAGTTTTCCGGCCGGACCTGGAAACAGGGGTTTTACGTAGGGTATTCTCCGGAGCGGATAAACCCGGGGGACAAAGAACATACCCTGACCCGAATTGTGAAAGTCGTTTCCGGAGATACGGATGACACGTTGGATCAGATCGCCCGTCTGTATGGTTCTATCATCACTGCCGGGGTGTACCGCGCATCGAACATTAAAACCGCAGAAGCCGCCAAAGTGATCGAAAATACCCAGCGGGATCTCAATATCGCCCTGATGAATGAACTGGCGGTGATATTTGATAAATTAAATATTGATACCATTGAAGTGCTGGAAGCGGCAGCCACCAAATGGAATTTTCTGCCGTTTCGGCCCGGTCTGGTGGGCGGGCATTGCATTGGAGTGGACCCTTATTATCTCACGTATAAGGCCGAAACCTGCGGATATCACCCGGAGGTGATTCTGGCGGGCCGAAGAATTAATGACAATATGGGCAGGTTTGTCGTGGCCCAGGCCGTCAAGCTGATGACCCGCGCCGGTCTGAAGATCCATCAGGCCCGGGTCGGAATTTTGGGGCTGACGTTTAAAGAAGATTGTTCGGATTTAAGAAATTCACGGGTGATTGATATCATCGAAGAGTTGCAGGAATTTTGTATTGATCCTATTGTTCATGATCCGCTTGCCGATGAAGCCGACGCGCAAAATTTTTTCAGCGTTCGCCTGAGTCCATGGGAAGCCATGACTGATCTTGATGCCATGATTATTGCCGTTGGGCATCGCGTTTACAAACAACTTGATCTGGATGAGTTTATCAGCCGACTCAATCCAAATGGCTGTATTATTGATATCAAATCGATACTTGATGTCTCATCGGTCAAAAAATCCGGCGTCAATTACTGGCGATTGTAATCCTTCTACAACGTAAGTTCAGTATGGTTTACAGCAACCATAAGATTTACGTAATCATACACGCAACACCCAATGCTTTATTGACTTGTTTTTGATTGTTCTTTCCATTCACCAGTGTTTTCACAAATTCAAGGAGGGGTATATGAAGACAACGATTATGGAGGTTATGGCGGGCACCGCGAAGCAATCCAAGGACAAAGTTGCATTAAAAACGAAAATCAACGGTGAATGGAAGGAAATGGCCTGGGGGGAGTATTACCAACAGGTGAGAACGACGGCCCGGGCGTTTATGGCTCTGGGGCTGGAACCGGGCAAGGCCGTCAGTATTTTAGGCAATAATTGTCCCCAGTGGTTTATCAGCAATATGGCCGGCATATTTGCAGGAGCGGTTCCTGGCGGCATCTATGTCACCAGCAGCCCGGAGCAGTGCCAGTATATCGCCTCCCACAGTGAAGCCAATATCGCGGTAGTGGAAAACGCAGATCAACTGGCGAAATTCAAAAAAATCAGAGATCAACTGCCTGACCTGAAAGCCATTGTGCTGATGAATGGATCAGACCCTGACGAAAATGTTTATGCATGGGCGGATTTGGCGAAACTGGCAAAAAAAGTTTCCGATGACGACCTTAACCAACGAATAAAAGCCCAAAAACCGGATGACTGCTGTACCCTGATTTATACGTCAGGAACCACCGGCAATCCAAAAGGGGTGATGATCAGCCATGACAATATTATATGGGTGGCCAAACAAATGGTTCAAACCATTGATGCCGGGCCGGATGACCAGATTATCAGTTATCTCCCCTTAAGTCATATCGCTGAACAGCTTGTCAGTCTGCATTGTCCCTACACCATGGGCGCGACGGTCTGGTTTGCGGAATCTCTGGACAAGCTTGGCGAAAACCTGACGGAAGTCCGCCCGACGCTTTTTGTCGGGGTTCCCAGGGTTTGGGAAAAGATTCAGGCCAAAATGGTGGCTGCCGGAGCCGCTAACCCGCCCCTTAAGAAAAAGATCGCGGCCTGGGCCCGGAAACAGGGACTGGCTGGCGGTTACGCCCATCAGCAGGGAAAACCCATGCCGTTATTTTATGGTCTGGCCAAAAAACTGGTTTTTTCAAAAGTGCGGGAAAAGCTGGGTCTGGATCGCTGCAGGCTCTTTGTTTCCACCGCAGCCCCAATCTCTATGGATACCCTGGAGTTTTTTCTGAGTTTAGGGATTCCCATGACCGAAGTTTATGGAATGAGCGAATGCACGGGGCCTGCGACCGTATCCCTGCCTGAACCGTTTCAATATGAAACCGGATGGGCCGGTCCTGCACTTTTGGGTTCAGAAGTGGCGATAGCAGAAGAAGACGGGGAAGTCCTGATGCGGGGCCGCCATGTATTTAAGGGCTATTTTAAAAATGAAAAAGCCACGAAAGAAACCATTGATGCGGATGGATGGCTCCATTCAGGGGATGTGGGCAAAATCGATCATCGGGGGTTTCTGAAAATCACGGACCGGAAAAAAGAGTTGATTATTACGGCAGGCGGAGAAAATATTCCGCCCCAGCTCATCGAAGGAAAGCTTAAAGCCATTCCGGTGATCAGTCAGGCAGTGGTGATCGGTGACAGGCGTCCGTATTTGACCGCCCTGTTTACCCTGGATCCGGAAAAAGTCGCATCAGAGGCGGCCATTGCCGGCAGTCCGGCCAAAACGGCTGAAGAGGCTGCAAAATGCGAGAAATTCAAGGCCTATCTTCAAGGCAAAGTCGATGCCGTGAACACCACGCTGGCCAGGGTTCAGACCATTAAAAAATTTGTTATCCTGCCCCAGGAGTTATCGATTGAAGGCGAGGAGTTGACCCCGACCATGAAGTTATAGTAAACGTAATATTTATTGCAGTTACAATTAATTTGTGACATGTTCATCTCAAGGAGGTGAAGCATGCCAAAATTATTAAAAATAGAAAATACTG
>QZKW01000068.1 GCA_003599885.1 Desulfobacteraceae bacterium
TATCGTTCAAGCAGACCTGTCAAATGAGATCACTGGCATCCTTCCCATTGCTCGTAGATGCGATCGATGCTTATTTCAAAGAACAAAAACCAAATTTATACTGGCTTGAGTAGGGGGAATTTTTTAATCCCTGAACGTGTACTCCAATAATACATTTTCTAATCCTTTGCAAATGCGGGTTGAAAACTAATCAGGATTTTCGATTCAGAAACCGATTAGGAGTTCAATGAGCTTAAAGATATAAGAATATCCCTCCAAAACGCAATCAATCAAAACTGCTTGACAGTTATTGTGGCAGTTGTTAAAAGGAAAAGTTTTTATAGGAAGAAATAATGTTATTTTTATCCTTGCTCTGGTTTTGCCAGGGCTTCACAGCCAAAAGGAGGACGCATGAACCATTACGAGACAATATTTATTGTCGATCCTGACACGCCGGGAACGGACCAGGATACCATTTTTGAAAAAGTGAAAACCATGATCGACCGGGACGGCAAACTGCTCATGTTTGACGACTGGGGAAACAGAAGACTGGCCTATGAGATCAAGAAAAAGAAACAGGGCCGGTATGTCCGGTTGGATTATTGCGGAAACGGCACCCTTGTGGATGAATTGGAACGGACCTTCCGGTTGGATTTCAGAATCCTCAAGTTTATGACCATCCTGATTGCCAGGGACGTTGATCCTGAGGCACTGATGCCTGTGGCTGAAGAAGCGCCTGCTGAACCAGCGGCGGACCAGATCGCAAGCAAAGAGGATGCGCCTGAATCAGAGGAAACTCCTGACGAAGCCGTTCTATCCGAAACCCCAGAACCTGAAACAGATACGGAGGAATAATCCATGCCTGGACCGCAAAAAAAGAGATTTTTTCACCGGCGGAAAGTCTGCCGTTTTTGTGCTGACAGCACTCTTGTGATCAATTATAAAGACGTCAATATGCTGAGATACTTTATTTCGGAACGCGCCAAAATCATTCCGAGACGGATTTCCGGAACCTGCGCAAATCATCAGCGGGAACTGGCCAGAGCGATTAAGCAAAGCAGAACCATAGCGCTTCTGCCTTATGTCGGTACGCTGGATACCTAAATACCTTCCCAGGGAGCAACCGGGTGGAAGCCGTGAATCAATCTGGAGACCATAAAACCCTATTCAGCGGTATAATGATTACCACCCTGATTGGCGCGCTTTCACTCTCGGTTCCGGTTCTTGGCTTTTTCTGTTTTCTGATGCTGCCGCTGCCGCCGATGGTCTACCGGCTCCGGCTGGACAGAAAAAAAAGCGCGATCATCGCTTGCAGCGCCTGGGGGTGTTTATGTATTTTTGCCGGCGGGCTGTCAGCCGATATATTTCTGGTTGCCGGGATGATGTCCCTTGGTTTTCTGATGGGGGAGTATCTCCAAAAAAATCTGCCGGTTGAGAAAACCGTCGCATTCGCCTGCGGGATTGTCTTACTGGCCGGGATATTCGGCCTGATATTATACGGCAATATATCAAACATTGGCCTGACGGCCATGGTTTCCGGCTATATCGACGCCAACCTTGAGCTGACCCTCATGTTATATAAAAACATGGGAATGCCGGAAGAAAATATCCAGGTGATTTCAGAGGCGATGGGGTCGATAAAGTATGTACTGATGAGGATTCTCCCTTCTCTTTTTGCTTCGGGCCTCCTGCTTTCAGCATGGATGAATTTGTTACTGGCAAAAATACTGCTGAAAAGGGGAAAAACAGGCTGTCAGGCGTTTGATCATTTAAATACCTGGAAAGCGCCGGAATATCTCGTCTGGGGAGTCATCGGATCGGCTTTGATGCTTGTGCTGCCGGTGGGTGCGTTCAAAATGCTGGGATTAAACGGAATGATCATTTTTCTGATCATCTACTTTTTCCAGGGGATCGCGGTGGTATCATTTTATTTTGAAACAAAGAGGGTGCCTGTCGCGCTGAAAATTTTGCTGTATAGTATCATATTTATTCAGCAAATATTTCTACTTATCATCGCAGGACTTGGTTTTTTTGACATATGGCTGAATTTCAGGCGACTTGGAATGGATAACAATAACAAACAAAGTCCTCTTGCTTTATAATTTTTTAACAAAAAACGAATGGCATATATACTCGTGGAGAATAAAAAATGAAAGTAATACTCAAAGAAACAATTGAACTATTGGGCATCATTGGCTCGGAAGTGAAAGTTAAAGACGGATATGCACGCAATTATCTGATCCCACAGGGAAAAGCCGTTACCGCCACCCAGCAGAACCGGAACGTCCTTGCACAGCAAAAAGCCAAGCTCGATCTTCAAATCGCCAAAGAACGCGCTACAGCGGAAGAAATGGCCAAAAAAGTGGAGGGCGTCGTCTGCCGGTTAACGGCCAAAGTCGCTGATGAAGGCCGTTTATACGGATCGATTACCGTTCGTGAAATTGAAGAAGCGCTGGCCGCTCAAGGCGTCGTGGTTGAAAAACGCATGATCCTGCTGAAGGAACCCATTAAAGGCATCGGCACCTACTCGATTCCCATTCGTGTATACAGGGATATCGAACCCAAATTCACCCTTGAAGTGGCGGCAGAATAAACCCGCTCCCTTCAAGAGAATTGACGTTTCATGTGACGGATTGGATCAAACGCTCAATCCGGCGATACCAGCGCGGAAATGCGTCACGGGTCCATTTTTTGAAAGAATCTAATGGTTGATTATATTTATCAGCTGTTGATCAGGTTTTTAGATTTTCAGGTTTTTAAATTTTCAGGCAGCGCAGAACCGCTTGGGCGGGATTCTGCGTTGCCTGCCTTCAGCCGATATATCACAGAATCACCCCTTTTCTTTACTGCACTGACCTTATTATCTTCAAAACCGTTTTGCGCATGAGCCATATAATACAATGAGCCAAGACAACAAGACCGTTATCAACAAATTGCCGCCGCAAAATATTGATGCGGAAGAATCCATCATCAGCGCCATACTCCTGGACAACTACACCCTGCTGAATGTCCTGGACATTCTTTCTCCGGAACATTTCTACCGCACCGCCCATCAAAAAATTTTCGCGGCGATGACCGAAATGTCCAATAAAGGGGAACCGGTTGATCTGGTAACTCTGGCCAATGTCCTGAAAAACAACAATCAGCTGGATGAAATCGGCGGGGCCGTTTATCTGGCCAAACTCATGGATACGGCGCCGATTCCCGCAAACGCCGTGCAATATGCAAAAATCATCCGGGATAACGCCTCCTTGCGGCGAATGATCAAAACAGCCAGCGATATATCCAGCCGGTGCTTTGACAACACCGCCGATGTCGACGATATTATCGATTATGCAGAAAGTATGCTGCTGGATATTGCCGAAAACAAATCCAAGCCGTCATACTATCATCTGAGTACGGCCATTGACACCAATATTGACGCGCTGGTGGAACGCCGAGGCAACAAAGCCCTCATCAGCGGGGTGCCCACGGGATTCAAAAAACTGGATTCGCTGACCTCCGGGTTTCAAGGTTCCGACCTGATTATTCTGGCGGCCCGGCCGGGGATGGGGAAAACCGCCCTGTCTTTGAATATCGCCCGCAATATCGCGGTGGAGGCCGATGTGCCGGTGCTGTTTTTTTCGCTTGAAATGTCCAAGGAACAGCTTTCCATGCGGCTCTTGTGCGCAGAAGCGCGGATCGATTCCTCCAATGTGCGGAGCGGCTTTTTCAGCGACGAAGAATGGAACAAATTGACGGATGCCGCCGATGTTTTATCCGAGGCCCCCATTTATCTGGATGATTCTTCTGAACTGACGTCTCTGGACATCAAAACCAAAGCCCGACGCCTGAAACTGGAAAAAAATATCGGCCTGATCGTGATCGACTATCTGCAGCTCATGAAACCCAGGATGTCCAAAGACCGCCGCGACCTGGAAATATCCGAAATGTCCCGATCTCTCAAGTCCCTGGCAAAAGAATTGAATATCCCGATTATCGCTCTCTCCCAGTTGAACCGGCTCTTGGAACAAAGAAACGACAAACGGCCGCAACTGTCGGACTTAAGAGAGTCCGGCGCTCTGGAGCAAGATGCGGATCTGGTGATGTTTATTTACCGGGATGAGGTATACAATAAAGAGGAAAACAATCCGAATAAAGGCGTTGCCGAGGTTCACATCGCCAAACACCGAAATGGACCTACCGGCATGGCCCCGCTCAGGTTTATGGACTCCTATACCCGGTTTGAAAACCTTGCATACGGTTTTGAGTCAAATGAAGCGCCCAATCTGAAGAATGCCCACTAAATAACCGTCAACGCACGAAAAACAGACGCATCCATGAAAAAAGTGTTTGGAAACACCAGCGGCCTTAAAGCGACCCAACTGCACGACATTGAAAACCTATACCGCTTCAAAATACCGCCCGAAACAGTGGCCTCCATCCAGATTATCGAAGAACTCTGCCGTCTCTCACATGATATTCGCCGGCAGATCGGGATTCTGGTTGAACGATCCGGCAAAATCACATCCGTTGTGGTCGGAGACCACAAAAGCATCATGCTGCCGGACACCAGCGATTATACGGCCCCTCCCGGACGCCTGAAAGGGCTGCGATATCTGCATGTCCACCTCAAAGAAGAGCCCCTGACTCAGGATGACCTGACCGATCTCACGCTGCTGCGGCTGGATCTCATTGCCGCTATTACTCTGACAGCTGAAGGCAGCCCCGGCAAACTCTACCTGGCAACACTGTCGCCAGATCCATCCCGGTCTGCGCCATGCCATATTTTTCGTGCCATGGAGCCTGGAAGCCTGGATATCAATTATCTTGAACTGATCAAATCCATAGAAACCGAGCTATCAAAAACAACCGCCCGCCATGATGTGGATTCAGGTGTTGAGCGGGCGATACTCATCAGCGTGACCGCCGGTTATAGAAATCAGGCGGAGGCCTCCATCACGGAACTTAAGGAACTTGCCCGGTCCAGTGATATTCTGGTGCTGGATACGGTTATTCAGCACCGGAAAAAAATTGATCCCCGATTTCTTCTCGGAATCGGCAAACTCGAAGAATTAAGCATTCTGGCCATGCATCAGGGAGCGACACTCCTTGTTTTCGATCAGGAACTCAACCCATCCCAGGTCAAATCGATTACCAGCCGGGTTGACATAAAAGTCATCGACAGGACCCAGCTCATTCTGGATATTTTCGCCCGGCGCGCAAAAACCAGCGAAGGCAAACTTCAGGTGGAACTGGCCCAGCTCCAGTACATGCTGCCCCGGCTGATTCAGCAAAATACCGCCTTGTCGCGGCTGGCCGGCGGCATTGGCGGCAGGGGGCCAGGAGAAACCAAGCTTGAAATGGACCGCCGCAGGATCCGCGACCGCATCACGCATATTGAGAAAGCGCTGGAACAGGTAAAAAAACAGCGCCACCTGCAAAAATCCAGACGGGAAAAAAAAGGACTGCCGGTGATTTCCATTATCGGTTATACAAATGCCGGGAAATCCACCCTTTTAAACACCCTGACCAAAAGCCACGTGCTGGCGGAGAGCCGGCTGTTCGCCACTCTGGATCCGTCCAGTCGGCGTATGCGATTTCCCAGAGACATTGAAGTCATTATTACCGACACCGTAGGATTTATCAAAAATCTGCCCAAGGAACTGCGGGTGGCATTCGGCGCGACCCTGGAAGAGCTGGAAAGCGCGGACCTCCTGATTCATGTGATCGACAGCAGCAACCCGGATTATCGGTCGCAAATCCAGTCCGTCCAAAAAATTCTTGAAGACCTGAAAGTAGACCGCATTGAGACCATTCATGTGCTGAATAAAATAGATTTGATCGACCCGGACACCCTGGCAGGGCTCATGACAGAAACCGGGGGCATACCGGTTTCCGCAAAAAAAGCGTCGACATTACAACCGTTGATTGATAGGATGTTTGGCCTTATTCAGAAATCGCCGCTGTGAACCGGAACAAAAGGTTATCACAGTCGGCACGGACTGAAGCCTGCTGACAATATAGAGACGCCTGATATAGGCATTTAATATGGACCTTGAAAGAATAAAACACACCGGCATCGGGGCGGCGTATAAAAGCGCCGCTGTGCTGAACCATTATCTGGGCAACCTGACAAACGTCAGGAAAAAAGGCCCGATCGACCTGGTCACCGAGGCGGACATTGAATCCGAAAAAGTAATTATTCAAACCGTTCGCACGCGGTATCCGGACCATGAATTTATGGCCGAGGAAAGCGGGCTCAGCAGAAGCGGGCCATCCGATTATCAATGGATTGTCGATCCCCTGGACGGGACCACCAATTTCACCCATCAGATTCCCCTTTTCTGCGTTTCCATTGCATTCGCCGTCAACGGTAAAGTGATGGTGGGCGTTGTTCTCAATCCGGTGAGTGGCGAACTCTTTACGGCCGTTCGCGAAAAAGGGGCCACTTTAAACGGCAACCCCATCCATGTCTCTGATGAAAAGAATATTTCCGAGAGCCTTCTGGTTACAGGATTCCCTTATAATATTGCTCAGGACATTGAGCCGACCATGGGCCGTTTCAAAAACTGTCTTCACGCCGCCCAGGGAATCCGGCGCCTCGGATCCGCCGCTCTGGATTTGTGTTTTGTCGCCTGCGGGCGATTTGAAGGCTTCTGGGAAGAAAATCTGAAGCCCTGGGATACGGCTGCCGGTTACCTGATCGCAGAAGAAGCAGGTGCCCGGGTCACGGACTTTTCAGGTAACCCTTATACTATAGACCAAAAAGAAATCCTGGCAACCAACCGCCGGATTCATCAGGAAATGCAATCATTACTGGAGATATAAACATATATTATGCGCGAACTTCTTAAAGACAAACTTGTTGATAACTATCTGGAATGTTTCGGAGACCTTGATCTTTCAGATACCATCTGCCGCAAATATTGCGCATTGCGGCTAAAATGCGCCATTGAACAAATGGAGCAACTGCGCATTGGACAAATTGAAGACCTGATCAATTTTCAGGAGGTGCCGCTGAAGGTTCAGTAGGAAAGGTTAACAGTCTGGATTCGCAGCCTTTCACATCAGCATTTTTCCGGGGTTTAAAATACCCGCCGGATCGAACGCGGACTTGATCCTTCTCATTAAGGCAAGGAATTCGGGGCTGATTTCTTTTGTCATATAAGATGATTTGCTGGTGCCCACCCCATGCTCTCCGGATATGGTTCCACCGACAGACAGCGTATAATCGAAAATTTCATCTATGGCCTGATGGGCTTTTTGAAGCTGCTCCGGCAACCGTTTGTCCAGCATGATATTAAAATGGATATTGCCGTCACCGGCATGTCCGAAACTGACCATGGTCAGGCCGGTCTGACGGCTGAGTGCCTTGATTTTTTTAACCATATCCGGAATTCTGCTGCGGGGAACCACGATATCTTCATTGATTTTGTCCGGGCCATAGGCAAACAGGGCCGGGGAAACAGCTTTGCGGGCTTTCCAGAGTCCTTCCGTTTCCTGGCTGGTTGCGGCTGATTTAAATTCGCAGGCCCCTGACGCCCTGCAGACCGCCTCAATCCGCTGCATCGAATGTTCTGTCTCACCGGCCGATCCATCCACCTCAATGATCAGAATCGCTTCGGCATCCACAGGCAATCCTGCATGGATATAATTCTCCGCGCAACGGATGGACGCATTGTCCATATATTCAATAGCGCGCGGAACGATTCCCTGCCGGATAATTTCAGAAACAGCTTCCGCAGCGGTTTCCATCTGATCAAATACCGCAGTGGCTGTTTTCACCAAATCCGGCTTAGGCAAAAGCCTGAGGGTCAGGCGGGTGATCACCCCCAGCGTGCCTTCAGAACCCACCATCAGTCGCGTCACATCATAGCCCACCACCCCTTTGGCGGTCTGAACGCCCGTCCGGATTATTTCACCGGTGGGCAGCACCACTTCCAGGCCCAGCACGTAATCGCGCGTAACGCCATACTTGACGGCTTTCGGGCCACCGGCGCATTCAGCGGCATTGCCGCCCAGTGTGCAGAAATCGGAACTGGATGGATCAGGGGGATAAAACAGGCCTTTTTGCGCCACCGCCCGGTGCAGATCACCGGTGATGACCCCCGGTTCCACCACAGCAATCAGATTATCAACGTCAATATCGATAATCCGGTTGAGGCGGGTCATGACAAGAACCACCCCGCCCTTGACGGGCAGTGATCCGCCGGTCATTCCGGTGCCCGCCCCCCTGGGGGTGACGGCAAACTGGTATTGATTGGCAAGTTTTAAAACAGAAGAAACATCATCAGCATTTCTTGGGAAAACAACCGCATCCGGATAGACAGCTTCCGGCGTTGTATCATAGCTGTAACAAAGGCGTTCTTCCCTGTCAGCAGAGCAGTTTGCCTTTCCAACAATTGTTTCTATTTTTTTAAAAACCTGATGTGAAAAAGCCATAAAAGGATAGATGCGCCCATTAAGTTGATCTGTTTCGCTGACCTATCATCCAATGATAAACGGCCATTTTAAAAATTTCCGGACGTTAGTTTCCCCTCAATAATCGCCACCTGCTTTTGCACCGGACCTTTTGCTTTGATTTCTTTTTCCACCGCATTGATGGAATGAATCACCGTTGCATGGTAGCGGTTAAAATTAGTTCCAATGGACTGGATCGTCTGCTCAGTATAGCGGCGGGAAAGGAAAATGGCTATCTGCCGTGACCGGACGATGGCCTGTTTTCTTGAATCAGAGATCATGTCATGGACGGAAATGCCGAATTCCTTGGACACAAGATTTTTGATCACATCAATGGTGATGTTTTTATGAGTTGTTTGAATATTTTTGATGACACTTGCCGCCAGGGCCAAATCAATGGGCATCCCCAAAAGACAGGATTTGGTCGTGACACCGATAAGCCCGCTTTCCAGTATCCTGACGTTCTGTTTTAATTCACTGGCCATAAATTCAATGACTTCTGACGGCACCCGCAGGGCCCTGTCCCTTGCCTTATGCCTGAGAATCTTGACCCGGGTCTGAAAATCCGGAGGCTCAATTTCAGAAATTAAACTTAAAGCGATGCGGGATTGAAGCTGATCGCTCATCTTGGGAATTTTGGACAAAGGGATACAGCTTGAATAAATAATTTTTTTACCGGTTTCATTCAAATAATCCAGGATTAACGCCAGTTCCTCCTGGGTGCGGGTGCGCCCTGACAATACATGAATGTCTTCTAAAAGCAGCACATCACAACAACTTCTGTATTTATCTTTAAACACATCAATGGAATTCCGCTTAAAGGCCATCACCATTTCATTGGTAAAGTCTTCCGCTGTGATATAAAATACCCGTTCATTGGGAAGGGCGCTTAGAATCTGATTGCCGGCGGCCTGGGCCAAATGGCTTTTGCCCATGCCGGGGGGGGAAAACAGCAGCAAGGAATTCTGGGCGGGCTTTTTCTGGGATGCCAAAGACAGCGCCGCCATATAAGCGAAATCATTGTTCTGGCCCACCACAAACCGGTCAAACGTAAAATCCCTTCTAAGCAGACGCCCGTTTTTGGGTGCAATGTTCACACCGGGAAGCGCCATCTGAGAAGTGGCGGTTTTGTCATCGTGATGTAACGGCTTATATGAGCCGCCGTCTCCCCGTGACACCTCCAGCAAAAAATTACACCTGTCCCCGGCGACCCGATTCAATTCGTTTTTCATCAGCTCACCGAAATTATCAAGGATCCTTTTTTTTAAAAAATTATTGGGACAGATCAGCACGATACTTTCGCCGGTTGCCTTCAGAAAATGGACCGGTTCGATCCACATTTGATAAACATGAGACGGGAGGGTTTCCTTGATCGTGCTCTTTACTTTTTGCCAGATTTTTTCCATAACATCTCTTTCCATGCCGGTTCAAAGGTAAACGTGGTTATAAATACTACTTGTTGAGGCCGCTCAAATCAGTTAAAAAGAAATGAATCATCCAACGTCAATGATCATTTGATATGTATCAATCGACAGGTTTCAATAAAAAAATGAAACGATCAATTATATATTTGAATGCAAATGAATTAAGGAATTTTTTGATCTGCCAAGAAAGTACCAGCAGGAAGTTGATCTCTCTTATAGGAGAAATGAACCGCAACGTCAAATTGCACTTGGAGCAAAATTTCCTTTTTTGTGAATTCACTTTTAAACAATGTATATTTATTTAATTCTAAAGAGGTTATACTGTCATCTTAGTACAACTATCCATAACTCCAGACAATTCCTTTTTTTGACGTATCATCAGCAATATTAAGACCATTAGCCGCCTTCTGCATTTTTATGAACAGCCCATGATCTTTAAAAATCTTTTGTATTCTTTAAAATTCGATGATTTTTAAAAAAATATAAACAAAAGGGAAGCCATGAAATCCATCCTGCCTTGAGGATTTAAATTTATAGAAGGATTCGGACAGTTGCAGTGACACTCACCCATTACAGCTTTGGATCACCGTTTTTTAAATCATCAGCTGTTCATCCATTGACGGCAGCGGTGATCAGAAGAACACCCGGCATTTCAAATCGATTTTTTAGGAAAAGGACGTCAATTATATGGCAAAAGTAATTCCAGGCCTTGAAAACCTGATCATTCACGGACATGACTGGACTCGGGACAACCGGATCGGTCTGCTCTGCAATCCGGCATCTGTTGACAGCCGATACCAGCATGCCAAACATCTGTTGAACCGGATTTTTCCGGAACAACTCACCGCCCTCTTTTCTCCGCAGCATGGCATTTTTGCCGAAAAACAGGACAATATGATCGAATCCCATCATTCCGTTGACCCGGAGCTAAAGATCCCGGTGTTCAGCTTGTATGGTGATACCCGGATTCCGACCCCGGAAATGTTTGAACACATTGACCTGTTAATCATTGATCTGCTTGATGTCGGCACCCGGGTATACACCTTCACCTCAACCCTGTCCTATTGCCTTGAAACAGCGGCAAAACTGAACAAACGTGTGCTGGTTCTGGACCGGCCAAACCCCGTGGGCGGGATTCAAATCGAGGGGAACTGCCTTTCACCCCTTCTGGCGTCGTTTGTGGGGCGGTATCCGATCCCCATGCGCCACGGCCTCACCATGGGCGAGTATGCGGCATATATTAACGAGACGTTCCAAATCAATTGCCAGCTTGACATCATCCCCATGATGGGATGGGAGCGGCGCATGTATTTTCAGGATACCGGGCTTCCCTGGGTGCTGCCGTCGCCCAATCTGCCGACTCCGGATTCTGCGATTGTCTATCCCGGCCAGGTCATCTGGGAAGGGACCAATATTTCAGAAGGCCGGGGCACCACTCTACCGTTTGAACAATTCGGAGCGCCCTTTATCGATATCGATAAACTGATTTCTTTTATGGGGGGTGTTCATATTCCCGGAGCCATCCTCCGGCCCGTGGCGTTTGAGCCGACATCCAACAAATGGGCCGGGCAGGTGTGCTATGGTTTTCAGATTCATGTCACGGACGCGCACCGGTTTTTACCATATCGGACCTCCTTAAAACTGCTGCAGGGAATTCTCAATCACCACAAAGACCAGTTTCAATGGAAATCCCCCCCCTATGAATATGAATGGGAAAAACTTCCCATTGATATGATTATCGGCAATAGCGCCATCCGTCAGCAATTGGAAAATCTTATGGATTTGGCGTCCATTGAAAACGGGTGGGAGGAAGAAGCGGTTGAATACGCATCTGCGGCAAGAAAATTTCACCTTTATAAATAAGGACGATTGAACTTGAAACCGGAAGATATCAACTGGGTTCGCAAACAATTTAAAAACAACAAAGTATGGATGGCGGCAGATATTAGCGGTCAGCCCATTGTTGAAAAAAATAAGGTACTCATTAAATATCAGCTCAATCAGGAGCATAAATACTGGGTAAATCTAAAGGATATCGTCGAGATCGCGCCGGACAGCCTGAAACGGGCTACCCAAAAACCAGTCAAGGCAGCCGGGAACCGTTCTGTGCGGAAAAAAAATAAGGATGCGGACCAAGCGGTTGACGATGATCTAAACGCCATCTCCATTTATACGGACGGCGCATCCTCCGGAAATCCGGGGCCCTCAGGAATCGGCGTTTTAATGCAATACGGAGATAAAGAGCGGGAAATATCAAAATACATCGGCATCGCAACAAACAACATCGCCGAACTGACAGCCGTTCAAACAGCCCTGATGTCACTTAAACGAAACGATCTGCCTGTTCGTATATACACGGACAGCAGTTACGTCTGCGGTTTATTGATATCCGGATGGAAAGCGCAAAAAAATGTGGCGCTGGTGCAGGCCATCAAAGAACTCATGACCCGTTTTACGAATTTAAAGATTTTAAAAGTCAAAGGGCACAGCGGGATCAAGGGCAACGAAAAAGCCGATCAACTGGCAACAAGCGCCATCGTGTCTCACAAAGACCTTACAGAATAAAAAACCCCGCATGAAGACAGCGGGGTTTTAAAAATCAATACGGGAGTTATCCGTAATCTATGGAAGAGGCGGTACTCTATTTTTTCAAATTCTCGATCTCTTTTTTCAGATCTTCATTTTCTTTTTTAAATTTATCCAGATCGGCATCGGCAACGGCCGGGGCCACGCCATTTTCATTCTGCCAAGTGTCTTTGAGTTCGTCAAAACCCAGATAAAGTGCCAAACATCCGCCCAAGAGCAGCATAATCGGCATCGCGCCTGCAAGAAGACTTAAAAATTCGCTAAACCAGATCGCCAAACCAATAACACCGATTACGGCTGCTATCGCGCCGCCTATTAATGTTTTCATAAAGCAGACTCCTCCTTTTTTTCTTTTTCTTAATGATTTATTATTTCAATAATCTAAATAATTTTGGTTCGTTAGAATGCATTGACCGTTTAAAATATATTTTTTTTGTCTAACATGCCCTTTTTTTTAAATCAAGGTAAAAGTTCCTTATTTTTTGTAAAACCCAAGCCGGCCGGCAATGAACGCCTTAAGGTTATCATCATTAAAGATTATAGACTTGCAAAACCCATCATTCATTGTTAGATATTTTGCAAAAATTTTAAAGTGCCTTTTCTCATAATAGCGTTCTCCGCGCGCTGTTATGCCTGTTGTTGTGAAGTCGAATTTCTCCGTCACACATCAATTGATGATTTTATTACCAGTGATGTTAATAATAATAATAATAATATTTTAAACAACGCAAGTATCTGTAAAAAAATGAAAAATTTTATCACCCGATGGCTCAGTCATCTGAGATCAGGGGCCCATAATCATTTCGTGTGTTATCTTCCGCCAAGCACCGGGCTCATATCCCGGCTGATTTTCAAATTATTTTTCGCCAACATCAACATCCCGAAATCCTATTTAAATTCCGTCCGCGAACTTGAAAAAACCGGCATTGTCATCCTTGTTAATAAATACAAGAGTTATTTTGAGTACTTATTTTATCATGACCTGTATCAAAATGAAAGGATTGCCTATCCGGGTATCGGGTTTGATTACAGAGTGCTGTTGTGGCAGCCGGTGTTCCGGATTATCAAAATTATCATTACCCATATCCAGCATCTGGCGAAGCACTTGGCTCTTCAGGATCCTTACAAAAGCGGATATATTCAGGAAAAACTTTTTGCCGGAGAAACCGCAATGCTTTCTCTGGTCGAAAAAAAAGGGTTTTACCGGAGATTTGTCAGGTCAAAAGCCGATCCGCTTCATTATCTGATCGAAATACAGAAAAACACCGATCGACCGATTATTTTTCTCCCGCACCTGATGTTCTTCAGCAAGGCGCCTGTATCCCGCCAACTGACGTTTATCGATATGGTTTTCGGCACCAGGGAAAATCCGGGCAGCCTCCGGCGACTGGTGACCCTGGTTAAAAATCCGAAAAAAATTTTTATTGAAACAGCCGATCCGGTTATTTTGAATCATTTTTTAACCCGCCCGGACATCATTAAGCTTAATTCCAAAGACCAGGCCGTGGCCCTGCGCCGGCATCTCATCACCCAAATCAACCGCCACCGGCAGGCAACTACTGGTCCGGCGCTAAAGACCCGACTGGAAATCCAGGAGGAACTGCTGACCAATCGCGAAGTCCAGAAAATCATCACCGACTATGCAGCGCAGGAAAACCTTGACATCCATCAGGCCCATAAGCAGGCGGCGAATTTCCTTGATGAGATAGCGGCCAATTATAGTCTGAAATGGATCCGCCTGTATGACATCACCCTCCGGTGGATGTTTAAAAACATCTTTGAAGGCATGGTGATTGATTATCCAGGCCTTAACCGGATCAAACAGGTATCCAAAAAAGGCCCGCTCATCCTTGTGCCCTGCCACAAAAGCCATCTGGATTACCTGCTACTTTCCTGGGTATTTTTAAATAATAATATGCCCTGCCCGCTTATTGCCGCAGGAAAAAACCTGTCTTTCTGGCCTATGGGGACGATATTTCGGGGCGGCGGCGCTTTTTTTCTCAGACGGACCTTTAAGGGTGAAGTGCTTTACCCAAAAATTTTCGCTGCATATATTAAAAAAGTGCTGGAAGAAGGGTTTCATATTGAATTTTTTGTGGAAGGCGGCCGAAGCCGCACCGGCAAGCTGCTGGCCCCCAAAGTCGGGCTTCTCTCGCTTTTGATGGACGCCTACTCCCAGAATCATTGGAAGGACATGACCTTTGTGCCCATTTATATCGGTTATGACCGGGTGCTGGAGGAGAGGGCCTATATCAATGAAATAGAAGGCGGGAAAAAAACACCTGAAAACTTACAAAATGTGATTAAAGCCAGAAAATTTTTAAAACGCAAATACGGCAAAATCTATATTAATTTTCACGAGCCGTTTTCGCTCAAAGAGTATCTCCATCAATACGAACAAAAGACGGCTGAAACCGAGGGCACCGAGTCGCGAAGTGTTTATCATGACTTTGGGAGAAAATTGATCGGGGCCATCAACCAGGTGACCTTAATCACCCCCCATGCCGTCATCGCCGCCGCGATACTCAACTGTTCCCAAAAACGGTTTTACTATCAGCAGCTCAAGTCCATTGTGGACACTTATATGACTTATTTATTAGCTCAGAATGCCAGCCTGGCTGACACCCTCATTATCGACCGCGACGATACGTTCAACCAGGTGCTGGAATCCTTTGTACAAAATAAGACCATTGAAAAAAGCGTTTCTGAATTTTCAACAACCCAGACGGCCAATCCGCTCTTTAAAATCAGCGAAAACAAACGCCCCGGTCTTGAATATTATAAAAACAACGGCATCATTGCTTTTATTCCTGCCGCCTTCACAGCCCTGTCCATTTTAAAGGCGGACGCCTTTCAGTTTCAAGCGGCTGATATTCACGCCAGCTATAAATTCCTGAAAGAATTTTTTGAAAACGAATTTTTCTCTGATACGGATCAGCCGGTGGAATATCTTGTCCGAAAAAATCTGAAGGCGTTTATTGACGACGCCATCATCATGCCCCATCCCACCCTGCCGGATACATACAACCTGACATCCCTGGGGTATCGGAAACTGAATCTGTTTGCCGCCTTTCTGGTGCCCTATTTCGAATCCTACTGGATTGTATTGAATTTTTACATGAAATACACCAAGCAATCCATTTTTGACACCAAAGATTATATTAAAAAAATCCAGGCATTAGGCAATCGGATGTATCGGCGGAAGGAAGTGGAACGCAAAGAATCCCTTTCCAAAATCAACTATACCAATGCCGTCACCTTCTTCACCAGTCACGGCCTGAAGGAAGCTGAAAAAGACAAGGAAAAAATCGAATTTTATACCGAAATTATTCAAAAATACCGGAATCTCCTGTCACACTGATAAAACACATGATATGAAACCATCTTCCATGAAAGCGCTGATTCTGGCAGCCGGTTTGGGCACCCGGCTCTTACCGTATACGGAACGCCTGCCCAAGCCTCTGTTTCCCATCGATGGCCGGCCGATTCTGGACATCACCATCCACCGTCTGATAGATGCAAGGATTGACGGGATTGTCGTGAATACTTTCCACCTGCAGCAGCAAGTCACCGACTTCATCAAGAGCCGAAACTATCCCGTCCCGGTTGTAACCCGAAATGAGAAAACCATCCTCGGCACCGGCGGGGCCATCAAAAATGTGGCGGATTTTTTGGGCAACCAGCCCTTTCTGGTCATCAATAGCGACATTCTCACCGATATTGACTTTCAGGCCGTTATGGCATTTCATCAAACCCACCCCCATCCGTCAACGATGGTCATGCACGATTATCCGGAATTCAACAGCGTATGGGTCGACAATAAAGGATTTGTCACCCGGTTTGCCGGTTCCGGGAACCCCACGGTGACAGACTCTTCCAATTCACTTGTATGCAGAGCATTTACGGGGATTCACGTTCTTGATCCATCTATTATGGATTGGATTCCGGAAAACCGGTTTGTCTCCATTATAGACGTATACCGATCCATGCTGCAATCCGGCCTCAAAATAATGGCATATAGCGTCTCCGGGCATCGCTGGCGGGATATGGGTACGCCGGAGAGTTTTTTCGAGGCGGCCTATGAAGCCACGGGGCCGATGGCCTTCTCAAAAGCATTTGGGCCGGCACCCCACATGCCCCTCACCCGCACCCGACTCTCCGGTGACGGATCTGACCGCAGATGGTTCCGAATTCATTCAAAAGACCAGTCAATCATTATGGCGGATCACGGGATCCGTTTGGAGGTTCCGGATCAACCGGCTGAAGCCGATGCGTTTATCCATATCGGACAGCACCTGTATCATCAGGGGATACCGGTCCCAAAGATATATTTTTCAGATCCGTTTTCCGGCCTGGTGTATGTGGAGGATCTTGGGGACACCCATCTCCAGAGCGTCATACAGGACGAAACCGATACCCGAAAAATCATCGGGCTTTATCAACAAGTGATCGACCAACTCATCCGCATGTCCGTGGATGGGGGAAGGTCATTTGACCCGCGCTGGACCTGGCAGACCCCGGCCTATGACAAACATCTGATCCTTGAACGGGAATGCCGGTATTTTATGGATGCGCTATTAAACGGATATCTCGGCATAGAGATATCTTTTGATGATCTGGCCGACGCGTTTTCCCTCATTGCCGATCAAGCCCTCACACATGCGGTGACGGGATTCATGCACCGGGATTTTCAATCACGAAACATTATGGTGTCCGGCGAAAAAATCTATTTTATTGACTTTCAAGGGGGCCGGATGGGCCCTCTCCAGTATGACCTGGCTTCTCTGCTTACCGACCCGTATGTAAATCTCACGCCGGAAGTCCAGAATGATTTGCTGGCGTACGGCATTGCCCGGTTAAGTCAACGAATGACTGTGGACCGGGAGCAATTTGAATCCAGCTATAATGGCTGCGCCATTGCGCGAACACTTCAATCCCTCGGCGCATTTGGGCATCTGACACGGGTCAAACGCAAACTTTTTTTTGAACCTTACATTCCCATCGCCCTTCACAATCTGGGCCGCAGACTTATGAAGAATCAGGAATCCAGGTTTCAACCCCTGGCGGATGCCGTTAACAAGGCATTGATTGTATTAAATTCAAAAGGAAAGGTTTTATAATGCAGCCCATTAAAGTCATGGTCAACGGCATACCCGGAAAAGTCGCGGCCAACATCGCCAAGCATTTTCTTGAAGACAGCCGGTTTACACTGCTTTATCATTCTCTCACCGGCGCCGAGGTGGAGCCTGCTGAATATCCAATCGGCCCGGTCTCCATTGGACTGATCAAACCGGATGTCCGGGACCAAAAAATACAAGACATCAAAAGCACTGAAGGCCCGTTTATCATGGTGGATTTTACGCTGCCTTCTGCGGTGAACGACAATGCAGATTTCTATTGCCGCCACCAGGTGCCCTTTGTCATGGGCACCACCGGTGGTGATAGGGAAGCGCTGCAACAAAGTGTCCTTGATTCGCCCGTATGCGCGGTGATCGCGCCCAACATGGCCAAACAGATTGTGGGGTTTCAGGCCATGATGGCTTATGCATCTGAAAATTTCCCCGGCCTTTTCAGCGGCTATTCCTTAGAAATCAAGGAAAGCCACCAATCCACAAAAGTCGACACCAGCGGCACGGCCAAGGCCATGGTCCATTACTTCAACCGGTTCGGGATTGAATTTTCAGAAAACGACATCATTAAAATCCGTGATCCGGAAACCCAAAAAAACGAATGGGGCATTCCCGACACATACCTTAACGGCCATGCCTGGCATACCTATACCCTTGTATCTCCCGATGGAACCGCCCGATTTCAATTCTCCCACAATATCAATGGCCGGGACATATACTCCTGGGGGACCTTTGACGCCGTCCTGTTTTTACAGCAAAAAATCCATTCCGGCGAAAGCGGCAGGGTATACACCATGATCGATGTGTTGAAAGGAGACGCATCATAGATGAATCGTTTGTCTAAAATCTTAACCATCCTGTTTTGCCTGTTCTTGACCACCGCTTCAACGACTTTCGGAGAGGAATCCTTCCCGAAATCCGGCTGGCAGGACCGGCCCGATCCCCTTGCCGACCCCAATGCCCAGATTGGCGGAGAACTCGCTGTATTCGGTGGACAATACCCAAAAAGTTTAAATTATTATCTGGACAGCAACACCCTTTCCGCAGAAATCTTCGGCGCTCTGTTTGAATCCCTGCTGACCATGAACCCCATCACCATGGACTATGAACCGGGACTTGCCGACAGATGGGAAATATCCGATGATAAAAAGACATTCACTTTTCATATCAATCCCAAGGCCCGATGGAGCAACGGGACACCTGTGACGGCGGCGGATGTGAAATGGACCTATGATACGATTCTGAATCCGAAAAACATGACCGGTTCCCACAAAATCAGCATGGAACGGTTTCATACGCCTGAGATCGTCGACAACCTGACGATTCGCTTTACTGCCAAGAAAATCCACTGGCAGAACCTTTTGGCTGCCGGCGGATTTCAGATTTTAAGCAAAACCGCCTATCAAAAACTGGATTTCAACACCATTAATTTTGAAATACCGGTGGTATCCGGCCCTTACCAGCTCGGCGCCATTGATGAAGGGGTATCATTAAAACTCAAGCGCCGCAGCGACTGGTGGCACAAAGACGCCCCATCCTCCCGTCACAAGGGAAATTTTGACACCATGACATATAAATTTTTCGGTGAGCAGACCAATGCGTTTGAAGCCTTTAAAAAAGGAGCCATTGATCTGTTTCCGGTGTATATGTCCCGTATCTGGATGGATGAAACCGGCGGTGATGTTTTTTCAAAAAATCATATCATCAAGCAAAAAGTCCATAATCAGAAACCGGTCGGATTTCAGGGGTTTGCCATGAATATGCGCAAACCGCCGTTTGATGACGTAAAAACCCGAAAAGCCATGGCGTTTTTGCTGGACCGCAAAAAAATGAACCAGACGCTGATGTACAATCAGTATTTTCTCCACCGTTCCTATTTTGAAGACCTGTACTCGCAGGCGATTCCCTGTCCCAACCCCTTGATGGAATTGGATAAAAAGCAGGCCCGCGATCTGCTTCGTCAGGCCGGATGGATCGTGAACCCGGCAACCGGCTTTCTCCAGAAAAACGGCCAGCCCTTCACCTTTAAATTTTTGACCCGGGATGCTTCATCGGAGAAATTTCTTTCCATCTATGCGGAAGACTTAAAAGATGTGGGCATCCACATGCTCATAGACAAAAAGGACTGGGCCGCCTGGGCCAGGGACATGGAGGAATTTAATTTTCAGATGACCTGGGCGGCATGGAGTTCCGGGATGTTTAAGGATCCGGAAAGCATGTGGCTGTCCACGGAAGCGGACCGGCCCAGCGGCAACAACATTACCGGGTTTAAAAACAAGGCGGTGGATCAGCTCATCGAAAAACAAAAAACCGTTTTTAACCTGGAAGAACGCAACACCATTTGCCGGGCCATCGATGGGTTGATATACGAAGCGTACCCTTATGTCCTTTTGTGGAATATCGATTACACCCGTCTGCTCTATTGGAACAAATTCGGAATGCCGGACACGGTGCTCTCAAAATTCGGTGATGAAAGCAGCGCCATATGGTACTGGTGGCTGGACCCGGATTCCGAGGCCGCGCTTCAGGATGCGGTTCGGATGAACCGGCCTTTGCCGCCAAAACCGTCGGCGGTTCGGTTTGATGAGGTATTTGGCGGGAAAAAAATCACAAACTGAAGGTCAGGGAGACAGTCAGAATCTGTTCAAAAAATAATTCCCGCAGAGACGCTGGGGCGCTGGGGATAATGTTCTCAAGACATTCCTTCCTCTGCGTCCCAGCGCCTCTGCGGGAGACATAAAACAGCTCTGTGGCCTCTGTGGTGTTTTTTTATTTTTGGGGATGAAGCAATGGTTTTGTTCAGGCTGTTTCCACCAGCCCATACACCTTTTCCATGGCGGAATCGAGATGCTCGGGTTTCGAGCCGCCAGCCTGGGCCATATCCGGCCGTCCACCGCCGCCGCCGCCCACCTCATTGGCAACAGCCTTGATAATATTGCCCGCGTGAAGTTTGCCCAGCAAATCCTTGGTGACAATGGCGATGAGCAGGGCTTTGCCGTCCTTTTCAGCGCCCAGCACCACAACACCTGACCCTATTTTATCCTTGAATTTATCCGCCAGATCCCGCAAAGCCGCCGGGGTTTCCACTTCGACCTTTTTGGCAACGACCTTAATGTTGTTGACCATCCGGATATCCTCATCCAGATTATCCGCAGACCGGGCCGCAAGCTGGGATTTGATTTTCTCCAGCTCCTTTTCCAGGGCTTTTTGACCGGTCAATAACGCGCTGATCCGCCCGATTATCCCCTCCGGCCGCTCTTTCACTAAATTGGATGCGTCATGCAAAATTTTGTCGACCGTTTGCATATGGCGCAATGCAGCCGCTCCGGTCAGGGCCTCAATTCTTCGAACGCCGGAGGCCACGCTCGATTCACTCAGGATCTTGAACAATCCAATGTTTCCGGTAAGTCCGGTATGGGTTCCGCCGCATAACTCCCTGCTGAAGGTATCCAACGTGATGACCCGCACAACATCTCCATATTTTTCTTCAAACAAGGCCATAGCGCCGCTTTTAAACGCCTCATCCGCCGCCATTTCAGCAATGGACACAGGAATATTTTCCCGAATCCGGTCGTTGACCATAAGTTCCACCTGATTCAGCGTTTCTGCATCCGCCCCTGAAAAATGGGTGAAGTCAAACCGCAGCCGGTCCGGGGACACATGAGAACCGGCCTGGCGCACATGGTCACCCAGGATTTGCCGCAAGGCGGCATGCAGCAGATGGGTTGCTGTGTGATTGGCTTCTGTGGCTCGCCTTTTTTCCTGATCCACTGAAAGTGAAACCATTGCCCCTTGCCGGGCCGTGCCTTCGAGCACCCGGCCTTTATGGATAATGAGTCCCGTGGGATCTTTAATGGTGTTTTCGATTTCGATGGCAAAACCCTGGCCGGTGATGCGTCCGGCATCTCCCACCTGCCCCCCGGACTCTGCGTAAAACGGGGTCTGATCCGTGACCACATCCAGCTTTTGCCCTGCCCCGGCTGCCTCAACGGCCAGGCCGTCAACAACCATCAAAAGAACACCCGCATCGCATTCCAGCCGGTCGTAGCCGACAAACACCGGCATGCTGGCAAGGGTTGCCGTAAAATTTTTATAGGCGTCGCTAACGGTTGAAAAGGAAATCACAGACCGGGATTTTTCCCGCTGATCGGCCATGGCCCTGTCAAACCCGTCCATATCCAGATTCAGACCCTGGTCCCTGACCACATCTTTGACGATATCCACAGGAAAACCAAAGGTATCATAGAGCTTGAAGATAACATCCCCGGGAACAATCACGCATCCGGCATCCTTCATCTCTGAAATGGTCTCATTCAAAAGCTTGAGACCATTGTCCAGAGTTTCGGAAAACCGTGTTTCTTCATTTTTAATCACGCTGGTGATAAAGGCTTTTTCTTCTGTCAATTCTGGATAGGCGACGCTCATTACATCAAACACGGCGGCCACGGTTTCATGAAGAAAGGGCTTGGTCAGATTGATATTCCGGCCATAGCGAATGGCCCTTCGAAGGATACGGCGAAGCACATAGCCCGGGCCTTCGTTGGAGGGGAGCACGCCGTCCCCGACCATAAATGCACCCGCCCGGCTGTGATCCGCGATGACTTTCATGGCCACATCAGCAACCGGATTTTCACCCATTTTCTTCCCGCAAAGGGATTCGATCTTCCGGATGATGGGCGCAAACAGGTCGGTACCATAATTGGTGGGCACATCCTGAATCACCGATGCAATCCGTTCCAGCCCCATGCCGGTATCAATGCTGGGTTTTGGCAGCGGCGTCAATTTTCCGGATTCATCCCGGTTAAACTGCATAAACACCAGATTCCAGATTTCCAGATACCGGTCGCAATCACATCCCGGGGCACAATCCGCGCTGTCGCACCCGAACGCCTCGCCACGGTCGATCAGGATTTCCGAACACGGACCACAGGGTCCCGTATCTCCCATGGACCAGAAATTGTCCTTTTCCCCCAGCCGGACAATCCGGTCTGCCGGCAGACCCGGCTGTTTTCGCCAGATATCAAAAGCCTCATCATCATCCAAAAATACCGACACCCATAATTTTTCCGCCGGAAGATGGTATTCATTGACCAGCAGATCCCAGGCGAACCGGATGGCGTCTTCCTTAAAATAATCCCCGAAGGAAAAATTTCCCAGCATTTCAAAAAACGTATGGTGCCGGGCCGTATACCCGACGTTTTCCAGATCGTTATGCTTGCCGCCGGCCCGCACGCACTTCTGGGAAGTCACGGCCCTTTTGTATTCCCGCTTTTCCTCGCCGAGAAATACCCGCTTAAACTGCACCATTCCGGCATTGGTGAACAGCAGGGTCGGATCATCCTGCGGCACCACAGACGAACTCCGGACCACCTGGTGATGCTGGCGCTTAAAATAATCAAAAAATTTCCTGCGTATTTCGTCTCCCGTCATCACGCCCCCGTCATCAAACTTCCGGTTCAATATTTTTTGGTTCTTTGACCTGACCGGTTCCTTCCGCAACACCTGCCAGTCCAATCGCCTCTTTTACCTTGACCATTACCCGGGTATACAACTCCTGATTTTCCTTAAAGAATTTTTTGGCATTCTCACGGCCCTGACCGATGCGTTCCCCGTCATAGGAGTACCATGACCCGCTTTTTTCAATCACGCCCGCATCAACGCCCAGATCCAGGAGCTCTCCGGTAGAGGATATGCCTTCCCCGTACATAATATCAAACTCCGCCTCTTTAAACGGCGGGGCCATTTTATTTTTCACCACTTTGGCTTTGGTCCGGTTGCCGACCGTATCCTGCCCTTCTTTAATGGCAGCGGATCTGCGGATGTCAATCCTGACGGAAGCGTAGAACTTGAGTGCATTGCCACCAGTGGTGGTTTCCGGATTGCCGAACATTACCCCGATTTTCATCCGGATCTGGTTGATGAAAATCACTGATGTCATGGTTTTGCTGATGGTTCCGGTGAGTTTTCGCAAGGCCTGGGACATGAGCCTTGCCTGAAGCCCCATATGGGAATCGCCCATTTCCCCTTCAATTTCAGCCCTCGGCACAAGGGCAGCCACAGAGTCAATCACCAGAACATCAATGGCGCCGCTGCGAACCAGCATGTCGGCAATTTCCAGCGCCTGCTCGCCGGTATCCGGCTGGGAAACCAGGAGCTCATCACAATTAACACCCAGTTTTTTAGCATAGGATATATCCAACGCATGTTCGGCATCGATGAAAGCGGCAATCCCCCCCTGTTTCTGGGCTTCGGCCACCACATGCAGGGCCAGGGTCGTTTTACCGGAAGATTCCGGGCCGTAAATTTCACATACCCGTCCCCGGGGAATCCCGCCGATACCGAGGGCCTTGTCGAGAGCAAGAGATCCTGTCGGGATCGCGGGTATATCGACGACAACCTTCCCGCCAAGTTTCATAATGGAACCTTTGCCGAACTGCCGCTCAATCTGGCTGATGGCGGTTTCCACAGCCTTTTCCTTATCCGGGGTTTTGCTCATACGGCCTCCTCGTTAAATTAAACAGTTTTTTCCACAATCGAATTCATTTTTAAGACAGACGTTCAACCCCACCAGCCAACCGGACAGTTGAGAGGTTTGTATAAATCGGGCCTTTAGGTGTCAAATCACTTTTAAACACATGAATTGCATCCGCCAGAAATGGCGAGGATGCGATGCTTTGATATTTTTTCATAATCTCTATTAATAATTCGGGTATTGATTCCGCGCCCCGGCCATGCGGACGCCGGTCGGTTTTAAACCGTCCAATGGTCAGATGGCCGGTAAACGCCCGCTCATCTTTTGGAAAACCAAAGGCATGCAGGGCCGCGTCCATGTTCTGATGCAAATCGCCAAGCAGGTCTGTCCGGCCTGAAATGCCGGTCCACAATACTCGGGGACGTTTAACGCCGGGAAAAACGCCAATGCCTTTGGCAAAAATCTCCAGGGGACCAACGTTTCCTGCAGATGCGCCAACCGCCTGACAGACCCCCGCTATATCTTGCGCAGGGATCTCCCCTAAAAATTTAAGCGTCAAATGGATATTGCCGGTTCGGGTCCATTGAACCGGCAACCCGCAAGCCTTTAATTCTTCCTGGATTTCAGACAGCCAGCAGGCGACATGGTCCGGCAGGGTAACGGCGATAAAAATCCGGATATTGTCCTGTCTGGATTCGTTTCTGTTCCCCTGCGGGAAACGCGCATCCGGTGCATTCATCACAACACCCATACCGCCGGTTAATGTGTCAACTTCCAGGCATAAAAAAGGACATGCAATACCAGGTTGCTGAGAACCCCCGCCGCCACATCGTCCATGACAATCCCGACACCGCCTTTCAGGTTTTTGTCGAGATAACCGACGGGAAACGGTTTTAAAATGTCAAAAACCCGGAAAAGGATAAACCCGGCGATGCCAAGATAGATATTGAGCGGCAACGCAAAAAATGTCACTGCCATTCCCGCGATTTCGTCAATAACGATACACCCCGGATCTTTGGCCTCGAACGACCGCTGTGCTTTTCCGGCGATCCAAATGGCCGTCAAAATAAATCCGGTAATGAGACAAGCGGCTGCTGGCGGACTCAGGCGGGACATTAAAAAATAGAATAAAAGCCCCGGGATGGAACCAAAGGTTCCCGGCGCAAAAGCAATTCTCCCGACAAAGCCGCAGGTCGCGATATTGACAACAAATGATGAACCTAGTTTCATCCAGCGTTATGTATATTTTGAAGCGGTTCCTGTCAAGGGATTGTTCAGGGGGAAGGCCGGTTATTTAATTAGATTTTCAACGTGTTGAACTATCTTTTCATACACTACGCGGATCGGGATATTATTTTTTTGCGCGATTTCACGGCAGGCCTCATACTCCGGCACGACACGGAAAGCACCATCCGGTGTTTTGACTTTCTTGGCTTTCACAGGGCCATAGCCGGTTTCCAGAGTCACTGCTTCACGGGCCAGCAGACGTCTTTCTACTGTATAATACCGGACACCCAGAGTCGTTGTCTCGGTTAAAATGATGCGAATAAGAGCTTCTCTGGCCTGTTGATGGCATAATACCTGAAGCAGGGTACCGGGCCTGTTTTTTTTCATAAAAACTGGAATAAGGTTCACATCCAGGGCATCTCCCGCAAACAGCCGTTCCATCAGATAACCGTAGATTTCGGGATTCATGTCATCAATGGATGTCTCAATGATGGTAACGGTATCTGATGCCTGTGGGGAGGCGCCTGCGATAACACGCAGCAGGTTCGGGATCGTTTCCAGATGGCGGGTTCCGCTGCCATAGCCAATCTTTGACACGACCATGTCCGGCATGGGACCGAACCCTTCGGCCAGGGTTGCGATAATCGCCGCACCGGTGGGGGTCACCAGTTCAAACGGAATGTTCGTGCCGTATACCGGCACATCCTTTAATATGGCCAGTGTCGCAGGCGCGGGAACCGGCAAACGCCCGTGGGCGCAATCGACAAACCCGCTTCCCAAAGGAATTTTTGAGGCCGTAATTTTTTCAAGACCCAGATATTCGACACAAAGGCAAGTGCCCACAATATCCACAATAGCGTCTACTCCGCCCAGCTCATGGAAATGCACATGGTCCTTGGGGCATCCGTGGATTTTCGACTCGGCGGCCGCCAGTTTTTCAAATATCGCAAGACTGAGGGATTTAACCTTAGGAGAAAGGGAACAGCTTTCAATCATTCGGCAAATGGCCGCATAATCTCTTTCGATCTGGCTTTTTGCCGCCACCTCCACATATTGGGCGGCAATGCCCATCCGGGAGGTTGCGGTTATCATCAAATCAAAATCATTCAGCAGATGGGCTTTGAGTGTCGCCTCAAGCCAGTCGCCCGGAACGCCCAGATCCAGCAGCGCTCCAAGGGTCATATTGCCGCTGATGCCTGAAAAACAGTCAAAATGGGCATTCATGAACGATGGGACCCTTTAGAATGCAGATCAATGATTTCCAGAAGAAGTTCGGCAGTTTTGACCATATCGTCCAGTCGAATGGATTCACGGACCGTGTGGATGTCGCGCATGCCCGTGCCAATGACGCCGGTGATGATGCCTTTTTGGAAAAATACATTGGCGTCGGCCCCGCCGCCGGTGGTTTTCGAAGCGAGCGTCCTTCCAAGATTGGCCGCGGCCTGTCTGGCCAGAACAACCACCGGGTGATCCTCCGGAATATGGGTCCGGCGGAAATCGTTTTCAATATGCACGTCAACGCGGGGTAGCGGACCATCCCCATGAATTTGCTTATAATCGGCAATCGCCCCCTCAAAGGCGGCGGCCATGTTCCGGGTCACGGTTTCCAGCTTGGCGTCATCATGACTTCGGGCCTCACCTTTTATCTGCACCAGATTCGGGACGATATTGGAGGCACCCCTTCCTTCAATCACTCCGATATTACAGGTGGTTTCATGGTCAATCCGGCCAAGCGCGAGCCCTGCGATGGCCTTGCTTGCCAGAAGAATGGCGTTGATCCCTTTTTCAGGGTCGGCTCCCGCGTGGGCGTCTCTCCCATGCACCAAAAACTCCATCCGATTGGCTGAGGGCGCTCTGGTGACAATGACTTCCGTATCCGCCGTATCCAGTGCATACCCGTATTTCGCGGAAATCAGACCAAAATCCAGATTTTTTGCGCCCATAAGCCCGATCTCTTCGCAGATAGTGAATACCAGTTCAACAGGACCGTGGGGCAGGTTGTTTTCATGAAGCAGCTGCGCCACCTCTATGATAACCGCCACCGCGCTTTTGTCATCCGCCCCAAGAACCGTAGTGCCGTCACTGGTGAACACCCCATTTTCAAACCGGGGCCGGATGCCTTTTCCCGGCGTCACCGTATCCATGTGGGCATTAAGCATAAGGGGCGGCACCTTTGTATTCCCCTGTATTTTGACAATGAGATTTCCGGTGTTGCCGCCGACTTTTTCTCCAGCTTTGTCGATATGCATTTCAAAAGCAACGGGTGACAGCATTTGCCGGATTTCATCGGATATGCCGCTTTCCTCCCTGGATTCACTGTCAATCGCCACAAGCGCCATAAATGTTTCGGCCAGCCGCTGTCTGTTAATCATGGATTTCTTCTTTTGTTGGTTGTCGGGATTTGTAAAATATATTGACAAAATTCAGGAGATATTATTGTCTGAAGCAATTCTTCCATCTGCATCATGTTTTCTTCATTCAAATGGAAGTGCGCAGCTCACTGGTGGGGCTCCCGGACTTCAAATCCGGTGTGAGGCGCTAATAACGTCTCGGGTGGGTTCGATTCCCATGCACTTCCGCCATCCTATCGATAGGCAATTCGACAGAATCCGCTTTTGCAGAAAAACCATCGGCAACCGCTTTATTTTTTCCATTCCCATTTGGCAATTCGCTCATGCACGTCATTTGGAACTTTAATGATGCCCACCAGCACTTTGGTCTGGCCGGTTTTAATCGACCCGTTAACGGTAATTTTTTCAAGCTCAAAGCCCTCGCCGTCTAACGCAACCACCCCCACCGCGACATCTGCGGGATCGCCGTTGTTTTTGACAAACACCTTAACGGTCAGCGAAACCGTATCACTGCCTTTTTCCATCATTAATGTTTCAATTTTCAATACCTCAACATTGTCGGCAGCAACCCCGGCAGCAGGCCATAGCAGTATTCCGGTCGCAAAAACTAATGTAAATAAGACGTTTGTTATAGATTTCATTGGCATCCTCTTCCTGCTTTATGTTAAAAATTTCTAAAGAAAATACACCGCCCCTGCGGAATTGAATAATTGTATTTTCACATTTTTCTTGGCTTTTATCATCAGGTAACCATTGTATTTCAATGATTGTTAAGATAATTCATACACTATATTCTTTTTATTTTCCGACAACAAGTAATTTTCAGCACCTGCGCACATAACGTTTTCAAAAACACGGGGATAAGGGACTTTCAGTGACACATCCCATCTCTATCATCGGCGGAAACATCAGTGGACTTTCGGCGGCCTGGCATCTGGCCCAAAAAGGATGCCCGGTCACTGTGTATGAAACCAGACTCTGGGACAAACCCTGCGGCGGGGGTATCAGCATAGGCTTTGCCAGACATTTATCCCGCCTGCTCAATGTGGACATTCCGGCGCTCAACCAATCCATCCCCAAAATTCGTTGCTGTTTTTCCTCTCTCCGCTGCATTGAAATAGACCCCTTGTTCGTTATTGTATCCCGGTATGATCTCCAGAAGCAACTAATCAGCAGGCTCACCTCCGAACCCAATATTAATATTATTTTCAAGAAGATATCGCCAACAGAGTTGGCCCTGCTGTCTCCCCAGACAGTTCTGGCAACAGGTTTCAGTGGATTTACCCGGCAGATCATTCAAAATCACTGGCACGATCGTGAATATGCGCTTACCTTAAAAACTGTGGGAACATTCCATACCCAGCCCCGACAACCTGCCCATTTATTATTCTTTGACAGCCGGTTAAAAGGGTATGGATGGTTGTTTCTTAAAGGCAACAACCAGTTCAACTGCGGTATCGGTGGGTTGGTCGATAAAAAAAACCTTGATGCGCGTTACGACGCATTTATCGATCTGCTCAACAACCGGTTCGGTTACCCGCTTCACCCGGAGAAACCGCCCAGTATTTGGAAAATACCCATTACGATGGATCTTGCCCGCGCACCGGTATCTTTTTTTAGGAACAACATCGAATTTATCGGCGCAGGCGACGCACTCGGCCTGGCTCACCCGGTGATGGCGGCAGGTATTGAACCCGCATGGCAATCCGGCTGGCTGATAGGGGAAAGTTATGATCCGGGTACAGGATTGATAAATACCGAACGATACCGGAACCTGCTCAAGAAAAATCTGAAAATGACGAGCAGAAGCCCGTTTAATGCCCTGGTTTCAAGGGCTCTACGGGTTCCCGGTCTGCCTTTAAAAGACACTGTGGCTTATGGGTTAATGAAATATTTCAACCAGCCCATTGCCCGGCATATCCTCAACAACCCATGGTTCGCCCTGATGCATGACGGGCATGCCGGAACAGAATTCAGGCAACATAATGATGACTTATTTAAATGACACCAAATCAATCATAAACGTGGCATCAGGCTTTGAACCCGCTGATATGGTGATTACCGGGGGCCGGATATTCAATGTGTTTACCGGCGAACTGCTGGATGGATTCTCCGTGGCTATTAAACACGGGCGCATCGCATATGTCGGCACCGACCCTGAAAACGGTATCGGACCGGACACAATGGTGATGGATGCGGATGGGAAAACCCTGATTCCGGGCCTGATTGACGGCCATACCCATATGGCGTGGATGAACACCCCGGAAGAATTCCTGAAACTGGCCATGAGTGGCGGGACGACGACCATCATCACCGAAATATTCGAGCCCTGCCCGGTGGCCGGGATTGCAGGAATTCTTGAACTGCTGGACGCCATGCAGGATCAGCCGGTTAAGATTTTCGCCACGGCTCCGGCCATGGTGTCCATCAGCCAGCGAACCAGGGGGATATCCGCAAAGGATTTGGACACACTGCTCCTTCGGCCTGACGTACTGGGCCTTGGCGAATCATACTGGCAGGGGGTTTTGCAGGAGCCGGACATCTATCTGCCGCAATTTGAAAAAACGCTGGCCTTCCGGAAAACCCTTGAGGGCCATTCGGCCGGAGCAAACGAAAAAAGACTGAATGCCTATGCGGCCACAGGGATTTCTTCCTGCCACGAGCCGATTAAAGCGGATGAAGCGCTGGACCGGCTGCGTCTCGGCATGGTTGTCATGGTGCGGGAAGGCAGTGTGCGCCGGGAGCTTGAAGCCATCTCAGAAATCCAAACCACCGGCATCGACCTGCGCCGGATGATTCTGGTGTCCGACGGTATTTCAGCGGTGGATTTAAAAAAATACGGATATATGGAATCAATTGTTCAAAAGGCGATCAACCTGGGATTTAAGCCGGAAGACGCCATCCGCATGGCCACATTAAACGTGGCGGAACATTTTTCCCTGGACGGCCAGATCGGGGCCATCGCGCCGGGCCGGTATGCGGATATCCTTATAATCCCTAACATAAAGACTATCCGGCCGGAAATTGTCATCAGCAATGGCGTCATTATTTCCCAAAATGGTTATGCGCTTGCGAAACCGAGGCCTCATCAATTTTCTCAAAAAAGCCGAACGAGCGTCCAATTACCAAGGACTTTCACTTCAGGAGATTTTGCCGTTACCGTGTCAGGCGGCCAGTCTTCCCGAAAAATCCACCTGATTGAGATGGTGACGGATTTGGTCACGCGGGAGTGGATCAAGGAAATGCCAGTGATTCATCAACAACTCCGGGCCGATGTCAGCCAGGACATTTTAAAAATCACGGCCATTGACCGGGCCATTGTTCCCGGCGACCTGTTTACCGGATTTATCCGGGGATTCGGGCTGAGATCCGGAGCCATGGCCGTCAGCGCCACCTGGGATTCAGCAGATATTATCGTCATTGGCGCGAATGATGCGGATATGGCGACTGCCGTCAACCGCCTTCATGAACTTCAGGGGGGCGTTGTGGTCTGCGAAAACGGAAAAATAAGGGCCGAACTGGGGCTGCCGATATTTGGCGTGATTTCAGACTTGCCGGTGGATACAGTTGCAGAAGCAGTTGAAGACATTACAAAAACATTGACAGTCATGGGCGTTCCGCACCCGGACCCCATTAAAACATCGGCAACGCTGACTTCGGCGGCCATTCCATTTTTCAAGATCTGCGAGGAAGGGTATGTGCGTATGAAAGACGGGGCCACTTTAGGCCTGTTCGCGGATAAAAACTAATAATCAAGGTCCGCCACATAGGGAAAATGGTCTGACGGATACCGGCCATCTGAATGATCATGAACAATCCGGGCGTCCCTCACCTTAAAACACGGGTCCGCGAGAATCCAGTCCAGACGCGCCACCTGGGGAATTCCGTCAAACCGGTGGCGGGTAAAACTCGATGGTCCGTCATTCTTGTCCATCGCCCACCAGGTATCCCGCAAGCGATCACAGATAAGGACGGTATGGGCGGGGGATGCGGGGGCGTCATTGAAATCACCCATTAAAACAATTGGGGCACTTTGCCGGACAGACCAGGCCGCGATCATTTGCGCCTGTTCCTGCCGGGCCAGGGCTCCCATGTGATCCAGATGGGTGACCGCGCTGATGATTGGAAAAGCACAATTCTTCACCCGGACCTCGGCCCAGCTTATCATCCGGGGGAAGGCGCTGTCCCAGCTTTTGCTCAAACGAACATCAGGTGTTTCGGAAAGCCAGAATTCTCCGCCGTTTAAAATAACAACCGCCTGTTTTCGAAAAAACAGAGTGGGGCATTGAATCACCGGGTCCGGCTCCCGCCCCGGCAAAAACGGCACATAACCTGGTAATTGTTCGGCAAGATACGATATCTGTGACCATTTGCCTTCCTGGGTGCCGAGAATATCGGGCTGATATTTTTTGATAATCTCAACCACCATTTCCCGGCGGCAGTGCCAGGCATTATCACCGTCATCTTCATTTTCAAATCTCAGATTAAAAGTCATCACGCGCATACGGGGTCACTTTCTCCGGCTGGCAAACAGGTCAATAATCTGCTAAAGACAATGGCAAAATTTTCCCTGATTGACAACCCCAAAAGGGTATCATACCTTTCTGCTAACCAGTGCGTCATTCGGTGGCTGAATAAACACAAACAAAAACAAGGATTCGATATGGAATGTAAAAAAGAGCAAAACCTCAAGAACTGCAACTGCAGCTATGACCCCTGCGCCCGAAAAGGTGCTTGCTGCGACTGCATCCGGTATCACGTAAAAAGCCGACAGCTTCCGGCCTGCTGTTTTCCCAAAGGTGCTGAAGCCACATTTGACCGTTCTTTCGAGCATTTCGCCCGGCTGGTCCAGGAAAAGAAAACCTAAAAACAGAAGAAGAAAGCGTAAAGATTATGGCAATAAATCCATTCCTCCAGTCATTGACTGAAAAAATACTGGAGACTCCTACCACTCCGATTTCCATGAAAGACGCCCTGGCGCTGACCCGTGTTTCCGGCAACGACATCCCTGATCTGCTGGCCTGCGCCCATAAAATTACGGCGGCAAATCTGCCGAAAGACATTTTCACCTGCACCATCATCAACGCAAAATCAGGCATGTGTTCTCAGGATTGCGCATTCTGCGCCCAATCGGCCCACCACAGGACCAATGTCCAGATTTATCCCCTGATGGGTGAAAAAGAGATGGTGGAACAGGCAATAGCAATGGCGGCTGCTGGCGCAACGTATTTTTCCATGGTGACCAGCGGCGAGCGGCTGACAGACCATGAAATTGACACCATCTGTGCCGCCACATCAGAGATAAAAAGTAAAGCGTCTCTCACGGTGTGCGGGTCTTTGGGGCTGCTGACCCAGGCGCAGGCGGAAAGGCTTAGAGAGAGCGGCATGAGCAATTACCACCACAATCTGGAAACAGCGGAAAGTTTTTTCCCCCGTATCTGCACCACCCACACCTATGCGGAAGACATCGAAACCCTGAAAGCTGCCACCTCTTCGGGTATGAACGCATGTTCCGGCGGCATTCTCGGACTTGGCGAATCCTGGGAGCAGCGGGTGGAACTGGCATTTACGCTCAAAACCATCGGCGTCAAAAGGATTCCCATCAATTTTCTGCATCCCATCCCGGGCACCCGGCTTGAACACCAGCGCCCTCTTTCCCCCATGGACGCCCTGAAAGCCATCGCCCTGTTCCGATTCATCCATCCTCAAACCGACATTACTATCTGCGGCGGTCGCGAGCATACGCTGAAGGATTATCAGTCATGGATTTTCATGGCGGGTGCCAATGGCGTCATGATCGGGAACTACCTCACCACCCGAGGCAGGGATATGGGCATGGACCTGGAAATGATCGACACCTGGCAGCGGCTGCGCCGACCATAACCGTTCGGCTTTTCAGGTCACAAAAGGTATGAAATAACAACGCGCTTCGAAAGGTTATTCTGCAGGCATACCCTTCTGGAGGACCCCCTTTATTTTATCCAGAACCGTGGATTCTTCCGGTTTGGGTTCCCGGCCGGTAAGTTTTATGGCTTTATTCATCAATGACAGTGCCTCCCGCCGCTTTTTGGGGGTTGATAACAATTGAGGCAAGGTATTAATGGCCATATCCGTATCGGTCTGCAAAAGACGCGCCTGGGAATGCACCATTTGTTTCAGGTCCCTGATGCGAATATCTTTCAATTCTTTGTTTTCTTCGATCAGCCGAGTCATCAATTCATAGCCTTTTCGCCCGACTTTCTGGTCGGCCAGGCCCACCGCCAGAAGGATCCGGATAACGGCTTCCGGAAAATCGCCTTTGCCCATCTGCTCCCGCCACAGCACCGCGTCCTGATGCATAAGCTCTTTTTGGCGGGCATTGGCTGCATTTGTTTCTTCCAGTGAAACGTAAGGCTGAAAAATTTCCATCCATGGTGTTTCATACATGAACTTAAACGTCGTCTCCAAAAAACTGTCCCGCATTTTCCGGTAGACATTCAATCGATCAGTTATGAAATCGGACACATATTTTTCAGCTTGATAAAATATATTGTCTTCGGACACCGGATGCCTGTTGTCACCTTCTTTGATCATACTTGCCCCGAAAGCCAGGGGCAGAAGCCAGGGGTTCAGATCGGAAACCAGATAACGCTGAGTCCGCATGGGGTGCATCTGGCGCAGGGTTTCGGCAGTGAATTCATTGGAGGCCAGTTTAACCCAGGGTGAAAGCGTCAGCCGATAAACGGTATCATTAATTGTTGACAGCGTCCTGACGGGATAAAATGCTTTTTCATCCCCAAACCCATCATCAAACGTCATAATGTCTTTCATTTGCTTTTCAAAATAACTCACCTTGTATTCACCGGGCTCCTTGGGATCTTCTTCGATGGCCATCTGGTAAAGCCCCGGCGGCAGCCAGTCCAGCATATCAAAGCTGGCAATAATTTCCTTGTGTTCCTTTCGGGCGATCTTTGCGGAAACAAAGATGCCGAGGTGGCCGATTTCTTCATGTTCGATACAGACAATCACCTGGCCGCGGCGTTTGATTTCATCTACTGTGCCGTAAGTTTTGATGATCCAGTTAAAAGCCTGCTGAGGCGGTGTGATGTTATCGCCAAAAGACGCAAAAATGACCACCGGGTTGTTATTATGTTTAAGATCGACGGTGCGGCCCTCGTCCAGTTCAAATTTACCCTGCTCCAGTTTATTGCCCACAAAAAGTCCGTCCACAATGGTGTGGATTTCTTCTCCCGACAGCGAAAAAAAACCGCCCCACCATCTTTCAAAATCAAGGTATCGTTTTTCTTCGGTATCAATTTTAGCATACAGGTTATACTGCTTTTCCCAGAGGGTATTGGCCGGATTCAGGTTTTCAAAGTTGGCCACCAGGTTGGCGCCGTCAAATTTGTTGTTACCCAGATCACTTAAAAAGGAATTGATCCAGACACCGCCCCACAGCCCGCCAAGATACCGCATGGGATGGACCCCTTCAATCCCGCCCCAGTAAGACAGAGGAGATCCGTTAAACACCATGGGGCCAACAAGATCGGGCCGTTCCGCACCGATGAGCGCAGCGGCCCACCCGCCCTGGCAGTTACCGATAATGGCAGGCTTCGGGGCTTTGGGATGAAGCTCCCGGATTTTTTCAACAAATTTGATCTGGGCATTGCGCACATCCGTCAGCGTCTGGCCCGGGACAGGATCTGTGTAAAAAATCATGAAATATACCGGATGACCGGCATCAAGCGCCATGCCGATTTGAGAATCCTGCTTGGAACCGCCAATCCCAGGCCCATGACCGGCCCGGGGGTCAATGATCACAATAGGACGGGAGGTGGAATACGGCGACTTTTCAGAGACTAAGGCTTTATGCCGCCGGATGTGGTCAGAATCTCTATGATCAATGTCCGTTTGCTCCGCTGTCTTAATTTTTTGTCGACGATCCTGACTTTCTTCATGCCGCCGGTCAAGGATACGCACCAAGGCATAATTGACCGGCCGGTCAAAATCCCGGCCATCTTCGATCATCTCATGGTCAAAGACAAGCACCGGCGGCTGTTCATCTCTGAGATGCTCCAGATAAATGTTGCCGCGTTTGCGCATCGCATCCCAAAAAAGGACCGTTCGTTCGGCGGAATCACGCCAGTATTCGTAAGCATCGCTGCCCCATTTTAAAGTTTCAGCTGCCAGCATCATTTCTCTCTCCTATTTCCTGTTTTCGACGGTGATGTAGTTTTTAATTTTTTGGCCATGGTGCCTGAACCTGGTTTAGCCGATTTAGCAGACGTTAAAAGATCTGGTCCGGAAGCTTTCCGGGAAGCCGATGATTTTCGGGCGACTGGAACTGATTTGCCGGATTTCTCCAGCGCATCGTCCAAGTCCAGTTGAAATCTTACCGGGCCCCGATAATTATTTTTTCCGAATCGTTTATGAAGCGCGCATTCGGATTCCGGGTGCGACCATGACGTGGCAATTGCCACATGCCCTTTTGGAAACGGTGTAACTTCCGCGTCAACATAATCCAGAGGGGCCAAAGCCGTTTCTTTCTCCACCAGATCGTCACTTTCTCCATAGCAGATGAGCCATGGAATTTTTTTATCCCTGATTCCCTTAAAATTGAGCTTTCTGGCGAACATTTTCACCGGCAGCGTGCCGTCATCCGTCACCGGGATATTATAGGAAGCGAAGCTCATTTTTGTTATTGAAAGCGGAAGATCCGATCGCTCATTTTGGAGCCAGTAATGCAAAGCGGCGGCGGTCTTGCTGATTTGCGGAGACTGGCCGTTGCCGGCGGCAACCATTGAAAGATCCCGAAAAAAACTGACCATGGGCGCTTCATTTTCAATGCTTTTTAGTTTATAAACCCACCCCATCAGGTTTCCATCAGCCACCTTGTTCCCATTGGCAAGTGTTTTGGTCCCGTAAATCAGGTCATTGAATCTGGGCGGCAGGGTTTTCAGGAAATTCCCAAGTCCTGTGCTTCTTGTACCGTCCATGGGTGAAACGCAGGTGATCAGCGCATCCACCAGCCCGTCCAGTTCACCGGAAAGAACATTGCAGACCGCCGTATATCCACCCTGGCAATACCCATTGAGCGTCACCATTTTCCCGTGGCGTTCCTTGATTTTTTCGCAAAAGAGCCTTGTATCACGGGCATCGTCCTCCGGGGTCATCATCTGGAAAGCGGGGGTGGTTTTTATGTCCTTCATGATCCGGATATAGGTCGGCACACCCTGATTGGCAAAACTGTGGGCATAACTCCTTTTTTCACCGGGCAGAAATGCAAGGATGTTGCTCCCGAGTACAAACGGGGGGATAATCATCACCGGCTTGCGCTCTTCACGGATTTTGACTTTAGAATCCGTGGGCATAATCTGATACAGAAAAAACCGATCGGTTTCCGCAAACCGGATATTTTTCCCTCTTTCAAAGTGAAAACCATATTCCGGTTCTATGTCGGATATCGCCTGGGGAAGTTTTCTTGTAACATTTCTCACCATCTCCGCCTGACGGGTGAAAAATTCTTCCAGTTTTTCACCTTTGAGATTAAACATGCTGTTATACAATGCTGTTACATAATGCTTCAATTCCTTGCGATTATAGGCATCAATCGCTCTTAAACTGCTGTCCAGATATCTGGATAAAAGATCCAGGTTGAACTCAAGAAGCCCCATATATGACTGGAACCGGCTCGGAGAATAACTTTCAAAAGAGGATGCTTCGGCATTATTGAAATAAATACTGGAAACAAGAAAGGGGGTTACAAAATCGCTATGGTATTTTAGAAGTCCTGTTAACAGGCTCTGCGCGGCATCCGCATGATCAACAACCGTCAATGAACGTGAAACCACGTCCTGGAACAGATTGTCCATAAAATGTTTATTTAGGTCGCCAAGCGCATGAATCATAGCCATTGCCCCCAAAAATTATAAAACCCAACTTAACACCTGCGGCCGTGCAGATTTTTAAAGTTTTCTATTTTGCTTCATACAGATCTTCCATTCTGGTGTAACCATCATCCACGGCTTTTTTAAAATCATCCCTTGCTTTTTTGGTGAAGTTCAGGGTGTCATTCCATGTTTTTTTCCCATCCTTGGTGATCCATGGGAACTGGTTCAGAAATCCGTTGAACACATTTTCAGTTTGATCCTGAACAATGACCATGGCATTAAATGTGTTGTCAAAAAAAGTTTTCTGAAATCCGATCATTTGTTTGGCAATTTTGGCTGCTTCCATGTTGAAATCTCCTTTTGTTTAAAAAATTAAGCAAATTACATTGAAATCAACGGAGTAATTCATCTGCCCCGATTAAAAACTCCCGGATCTCAATCCACATTGTTTCATGTGTGTCAAAAATATTAGACCCCCCGAACGCTTTGTCAAGGGAAAAATACTGCGTTGCACATAAGCCTTTAGCTTTTTAAAAAATAAATATAATATTGTATTAATTGATAAATAAATTTTTTTTTAAAATTTTAATGAGTTAAAATTGACGTTGACATAAAAATTGCTGCACTGTAGCATCAATTTTCAGCTCATTTGGACCCTCATTATTTCTCTCAGAAAAAGGAACCTCTTCATGTCCGACAAAATAACGATTAAAAAATACCCCAACAGAAGATTGTATGATGCAACAAACAGCATTTACGTCAGCTTAAATGACGTTTCAGATGCAATCAAAAAAGGCTCCCGCGTTGAAGTGATTGATGTCAAAACCGGCCAGGATGTGACCGCTTTTATCTTGACCCAGATCATCATGAACAAGGCAAAAGAAGAGACAGCCCCCCTGCCCGTTTCACTGCTTCACCTCATCATTCAGTATGGCGAAAGCCTCCTTCACGAATTTTTTGAAGTATACCTTGAAAAGACAATAGAAAATTATCTTGAATACAAGAAACGCATGGATGATCAGATAAAAACGTTTCTTGAAATGGGAATGGATTTTTCCAGCCTGGCCGGAAAAACATTCAAAGACATTGATCCGATGATGTTTTTTTCAAAACCGAAAAAAGAAGAATAATTGTGTAATAAAAAATATTCACCACAGGATTTCAGCGCAGGCTGATTTCCCCAACAGCAAAAATAATTAAAATGGAAAAATAATTATTGCACTTGTCAGAGCAGCCATTTAAATATTGAACAGGCTCTAAAATTCATACACACCCCCTTCTTTTTTCAGATTGTACGTTAACACCCCTCAGCTGCACCGAATCCTGTATTTCCGGCACACTAAGAACAATAATAAAAGCATCTTTATTTGCATTATTGGGTGAAACCGGATGGAAAAGCCCACAACTGCGGAAAGAAAACCAGAACTCCCGACTTTTTCATGGCTTGAACTGACTACGGGATTCTGGGAGGAATTTTCAAGGATCCTCAATGAAACCCGAACCGAACCGGATACAACAGCACCCTGTTCTTCAGAAGAGAGCCCGCTTAAAGACAAGCACCGGACATACCAAGCCTGGAAAACCGGTTTAAAGAGCCTGAACTCTTTTATTCAGATGGTATCCCGGCACGACAACCAGGAATCGGTTTCCGGCTCCATGGTAACATTTTTCGAGTTATTCACCCAGATCATCGGTGATTCATCAGAAAATTTACTGGAATTTCAAAGCCAGCTCTTAAACAGCATTTCAAAAATCGGAGAACATACAAAGGCTTACAATTTTGATGATATGGATCAGCGCATTTTTGAATCATTCAGGCATCTTTATGAAAACGAGTTTAAAAAATATCTTTATATCCCCAAACTCGGCCTGTCGAGATTCCATCTTGAGCGCATCAGCCTTCTTATTGACAAGTTCAACATATATCACTCACACCTCAATGAACTGATCTACCTCTTCTTCATACCGCTTGAAAAAACCAACCGGATCATGCAGGCAAAAATTGATGAGTTAATGAAACAGAAAGACTTTATCGAGGATTCGGGTGCGCTCTATAACGAGTGGATTAAAATGCTGGAAGGTCACTACATGCACCTGCTCCAGTCCGCCGAATATATCCGGATACTTAACAACACGATCGATTCCCTGACAGACTATCGAAATTCAAAAAACGAAGTGCTATGCCTGTTATTAAAAGAGCTTCCGATACCGACTAATAATGAAATGGATGATGTTTATAAAGAACTCTATATGATGAAAAAAGAAATCAAGAGACTTACGACTCAGTTGAATCTTATGAATAACCGATAATCCATGATCCAAACTTTCAGGTTTTTTCAAATCATTTAAAAAGAGGCAGGAAATGACCAGACCCCAAATTCCGGTTGACCTGATTTTAAAAAATCTGGCGGAAGAACAAAAAAACACCAAAACGCGCATCAGGAAAGCCGTCGATATCTTAACCCATAAACTTGAGACAAACATTTCCACCACAACTTACGAAATTGTTTACCAGGAAGACCGGGTCAGGCTCAAACATTATCAGCCCGAACATATGGATATCAAAACACCCCTGCTGATTGTTTATGCGCTCATTAACCGGGAGACCATGCTGGATCTCCACCCGGACAGAAGTGTTGTTCGAACCCTGTTAAAAAACGGAATTGACCTTTTCATGATTGACTGGGGATACCCGACACGCAAAGATCAGTACCTGACCATCGGTGATCATGTGAATGGATATATTCACAATATCGTAGAGTTCCTGTGTGAAAAATATAACCTGCCGCAGATCAATCTGATGGGCATCTGTATGGGGGGAACTTTTTGCGTGATCTATTCTGCCCTTCATCCTGAAAAAATCAAAAACCTGGTCCTGACAGTCACCCCCACCAATTTCGACACCGATAAAGGCCTGCTTAATATCTGGATGAAAAACACGGACGCCGGTCAGCTGGGGGATACATACGGCAATATGCCGGGCGACCTGATGAATCTTGGCTTCCTGCTCTTAAATCCTGCAAGACTGATGATCGACAAATATTTCGGATTTTTTAAAAATATGGATGACAAAGAGTTTGTGGAAAACTTTGTCAGAATGGAAAAATGGATTTTTGACAGTCCGGATGTTCCGGCCGCCACTTTTAAGCAATTTATCAATGACTGCTACAAGAAAAACCTCCTGATACAGAGCAAACTGGAAATTGATGGAAAAATCGTCGATCTAAAAAACATAACCATGCCGGTAATAAATTTTTACGGGAAATACGATCATCTGGTCCCCCCGGAATCCTGCGAACTCATAACCCAAAAAGTGGGTTCGACGGACACCCGGGATGTCTGTTTCAATACCGGACATATCGGCATCTATGTCAGTTCAAAGTGCCAGAAGGAATTTGCGCCCCAGATTGCCGGATGGCTGAAGGAAAGAGAGGGTTCATTTTTGTAAACATTCAGAAACGGAATGAGGCCATGACGAATTGCCAAGGATATTTTAAAACATTCTGCAGGATCAGCCGATTAATTCAAAGAACCTTTGAAATGGAAGAAATCCTCCAGCTGATTGTTGAAAGCGCGGTGGATGCCATGAATGGAAAAGCCTGTGCGTTGTTTCTGAAAAGCGACGATGGAGATTTTTTCGTGCCTGCCGCGCAAAAGGGACTATCGGATAACTATATCCATGCCGAGCCTCTGGGCGCCAGAAACGTCATAAAAAAAATCCTGAAGGATGGCGGCTATCTCGCCATCAGGGATGCGACAACCGACCGGAGAATTCAAAATCATGAAGTCAAAAAAGCAGAAGGAATCGCTTCAATTCTGGATGTACCGGTCATGGCGGATGACCAACCGATTGGAATTCTGGCACTTTACACGGACAAACCAAGAGAGTTCTCTGCGCAGGAGATTGAATTTTTAGGAGGTCTTGCGGATCAGGGGGGCATGGCTATCCAGAAGGCGCGCTTTATCAGGAGAAAAAAACAAAATGCCGAACTGCTTCTCTCCATTACCGAAAAGCTGAACTCCTCTCTGGATATCATAAAAATTCTCAATATCATGTCGGCTGAAATCGCAGAAGCCTTTAATGTCAAAGGGATCACCATCCGGCTGATGGATGAAAAACAAAAAGAGCTGAAACTGGTTGCCAGCTATGGTTTGAGTGAAAAATACATTAACAAGGGGCCGGTCTCCGCCAGCCAGCTTGAAAAATTTCTCAAAAACCAATGGGAAATATTAAAAGATGTAAACCCTGGTGATATTGACTATTTTGATGAAAAAACTGAGGAAGGCATCGCCACCATCCTAAGCCTTCCCATAACCATCAGGGAAAAAGCTATCGGCATCATGCGCGTCTACTGCGATCAGGAAAGGAAATTTCCGGAAGATACCGTCAGCCTGATGCGGTCTCTTGCCCGGCTGGGAGGGCTGGCTATCCAGAATGCGTCTATTTATCTTCAGCTGAAACATGACAAGGAGGACCTTGAAAAGGAAATCTGGACACATAAATCCTGGTTTTAAACCGTTTGTCTGTCATCACACAAAAAGCTTATCGCCATCGCGCCGGCATTGCTCCCGTCGGCAAATCCAGCCCACCGTGGTAATATAAGCAAATCCGTCACTTTCCATCTCACGCCGTTCACCTTGGCGCCGCTCGTTTCCATTTGTATTCGGCTCGGGTGGTGACATTCGATAAGCCCCATGTTGCTTTGTCTCCATGGTACACCTCATATGTATTCTTTGACTTTTTGCCTTATCTCAAATTCAGGAAACAAGAAGGCGCATTGAATATAAAACAAAAATATATAAAATTCAGATGGATAACAGGAGGCATTCAACCTGAGCATGTACAGGGTTTCAAATATAAAAACAATATAAGACCGGATTCAGGGGGGCGCAATAAGTATTTCATACTTATTGATTTGATTTTTTACCGGCGTATTTCATTTTAATTATTATATATCACTAAACTAATAAAACTTTTATTCAGCATCCTTACTTGAAGATTCACTCTCCTGTCCTTTATCATCCGATATATCGGACTCAGACGGGAAAAATTGTTTAAAGAAAGATTGAAGCGGGTTTGCCGGATCAAAAGGCCGGCTTCCCTTGGCAGTCAGCCCTGCCCCCATTTCCAGCCACTGATTGAACTGTTCGTCCACCACCTCTTTATAAGTCAGATAACTCCTGACCATTTTCTCAAGATGCTTGCCGAAAAAATCCACCAGAATTGTTTCACCATAACGGATAATCAGGTGAAGCAGCGGAACCGGCAAAAGGGCGTTCTTCTTTTTGGCTGCTTCCATTACGATCTGGGTCAGTATGAACGCTGTCACATCCTCCCCGGAATCGACGTCTGTCACCGCCACCCAACGCCCCTGCTTTATCATTTCCGAGACTTCGGCCAGGGTCACATAAACGCTTTTTTCCGTATCATAAAGCCGCCGATTGGCGTATTTTTTCAAATGAACCAACTTTTCTGAATCCGACATCCATCACCTCAGCTTCTCAATTTTTGATACATCGCAATAAAAAAACATAAATTCAAATTAAAAATTAACTATATAATCTATAAATACATGAAATATGTATAAATAAATACCAACCGCAATAAAATTATTTTATTGTGCATTGCAATAAAAATAACTTGACAGCCAGCACACCTGTTTTATATTCAAGGTAAACAAAAATTCATTGCCTTTCGGAAATGGATTTAAAGGTAAAGTAACAGATCCAACCCGACAATTAAAGCATATATAAATGGAGGTAGCGATATGACAACAAAAGAAATCATAAAAGAGGCATTCGTGGATTCGATTAAAAACATCCATAATTTCAACTTCAACGCCTTTGCTGCGGTGGAAACTCAGACCGAAAAGGCAATACATGCCGTTCTGGACAAAACCCCCTGGGTCAACGATGACGCACGTAAAGCGGCAGACACATGGATTGATGCAGCCAGACAGGGGCGCAACCATGTAAAGGGGATATTGGATGAACAGATTAAAACCTTTGAAAATTTTACAGCAGCATTGTAGCATAGAACCAGTATTTGTTTTACGAACCTAAACCAACAACTCAGAATCAAAGGAGACATGGACATGGATAACAAACAACTCATGAACCAGGTGATCAAATTCAATAAAACCATCCTTGACAATGCATTCAAGGCCATGACCATGGCCCAGGAACAGGGCGAAAAAATGATTACATCCACCCTGGATCAGGCATCCTGGATACCTGAAGAAGGGAAGAAAGCGATAGTGAACTGGGTCAAAGCATACCAGAAAGGCTCCGAAACATTCAAAGCCACTGTTGACGAACAGTATAAAAAAGTTGAAGATTACTTCTCAAAATCGTGACCTGAGGCGCATCTGAAGCGTCTTCACTTTAATTAAAAAACCCCCATTATTTTCTGAAGAGCGGAAGCCCCATAAATTGTTCTAAGCGGCTTTCGCTCTTTGCAGAACCAATAACGGCCTTAAATTCTTTTTTCCGATTAAATATAGAATTGAGCCTGTGGAGAAAGTGTTATGGATGAATCTTCCGGCAAATCATTGGACCCGGCGGCATGGTTCAACCTGTGGATGAAATCTGCAAGTGAGGCGTGGTCCGCCATGCCGCAAGCCATTCCGACAGGGTTTACAGTACCAAAATCCGAAGGCAACGATTCTGCACTGCCCAAATGGGCAGAAGACCAGGTCCTTAGCTGGCAGTCCCTGGTATCCCTGATGGGTCATCCAAATACACTGGCTGCCTCGTTGCAAGATATCTCCCGAATGCCGGAATCCTTTTTCAGTCTGATTTTTCCCATGCTGACAAGCGCTGCCGAAATACACCAGAAACACATGGGTCAGATGGGTAAAGCCGGTGACTTTCTTTCGTCTTTTAATTTTAAGGATCCCGAAAAACTTGCCCTGGATCAATGGAGCGCCCTCTACGATCAGGAATTCAGGAAATTCCTGAATATTCCACAGCTCGGACTCACCCGCCAATATCAGGAAAAAACAAACCGGCTCATGGACCGGTTTAACCTGCTCCAGGCCGCTTTGGCTGATTTTCTTCGCTTGCTATACCTGCCGTTTGAAAAAACCCAAGCCGATTTTTCGCAAAAACTGGTCGAAGCTGCCGAAAAAAATGAAATTCCAAAAGATCCCAAAGCCCAGTACATGATCTGGCTGAAAATGCTGGAAGGCCATTACATGACGCTGTTTAAAACCCCCGAATACTTAGCGTGCTTAAGCAAAACCATCAGCGCTTCTGCGGAATATTCTATGGCCAAAAAATCATTGATGGATGATCTGCTGAAAACCATGTCGATCCCCTCGTCAGATGCCATCGAGGGGGTTTACAAGGAAATGTACGACATGAAAAAGCGGATCAAGGATCTGGAAAAAATTGTCAAAACGCTAATTCAAAGGTGATACCATGACCCCGTCAGGCGTTCCGGTCGATCTGATTTTATCAAAACTGGCTGAAAGTACAGAGAAAACTCATACCCGCGCATCGGATGTATTGCTGGGCCCCATTGCTACCGAAATCGCACAGACCCCTTATGATGTGGTCTATAAAGAAGACCGGGTGAAACTAAAATATTACCACCCGGAGAATCGCCCCAATAGCCACGTTCAGACGCCTCTTTTAATCATTTACGCACTGATAAACAGAGAAACCATGCTGGACCTTCAACCCGGAAGAAGTGTGGTCCAGAACTTTCTCGACAATGGAATTGATGTATACATGATCGACTGGGGCTATCCTTCTCAAAAAGACAAATACATTACCCTCGATGACCATGTAAACGGTTACATCCACAACGCGGTTGACACCATAAGGGGCCGGCACAGCGTCAGCAGTATCAACATCATGGGCATCTGCATGGGCGGTTCCATGAGTGTGATGTTTGCGTCCCTGCACCCGGACAAAGTCAAAAACCTGATCACCACGGTCACTCCGTCCAATTTCGACACCGATAAGGGCCTGCTGCATGTGTGGATGAAACACATTGACGCAGACCAGCTGGTGGATACGTATGGAAATATCTCCGGCGACTTCATGAATTTCGGGTTTCTGCTCCTTAACCCTGCCCGGCTCATGCTCGACAAATACGTCGGTTTTATGGAAAACATGGAGGATCGGGAATTTGTAGAAAATTTCGTACGCATGGAAAAATGGATTTTTGACAGTCCGGATGTGCCGGGCGAAACCTTTCGTCAGTTTGTCAAGGATTGTTACCAGAAAAACTTGCTGATCCAGAGTCGGCTGGAACTTGGCGGAAAAATTGTAGACTTGAAGAACCTCACCATGCCGCTGCTTAATATTTACGGCAAATATGATCATCTGGTGCCGCCGGAAGCTTGTGAATTACTGACCAGCCGCGTCGGAAGCACGGATACGGAAGATGTCTGCCTTGACACCGGTCATATCGGCATCTATGTCAGCTCGAAAACAAGAAAAGAATTTGTCCCCAAAATCGTCAAGTGGTTAAAACAGCGGGACGCGGAATCAGACTAATACCCGATTGGCGCAAGGAGTCTATCTATGGCAAAAAATATGGATTATTTTAACAGCATTTGTAGGGTCAGCCGGGCATTCGGCACCACTTTAAAAAAGGCGGAACTGCTTGATCTGATTGTCAATACGGCGATCAATACCATGAACGGAAAAGCTGCCTGCCTGTTCCTGGCGGACAGGGAAAAAGATATTTTCGTACCGGTCGCCCAGAAAGGGCTTTCTAAAAACTATCTGCATTCTTCCCCGGAAAGCGCCCGAAAATCCGTCAAAACCCTCCTGAAAAAAGGGTATCTGTCCATTTATGACGCCACCACCGACGAAGCGTCCGAACATCAGGAAGCCAAAAAAACGGAAGGCATTGCCTCCATTCTGGTGGTGCCGGTCATCGTGCACGATGAGGCCATTGGCGTTCTGACCCTTTATACAGAAACCCCACGGAAATTCAGCAAAGACGAAATTTCCTTCCTTCGGGCGCTGGCGGAACAGGGCGGCATTGCCATTGACCGGGCAAGACTCATTGAGCATATCCATCGAAATACAAAACTGTTCCACGACCTGTCCGTCGGCATTAATGCGTCGCTTGACCTGCGGCATATCATGAAAACGCTGACCGTCGATCTGGCCCGCTCATTCAAGGCCAAAGGGGTATTGGTTCGGCTCGTTGACGCGGATAGCAAGGCCCTGAAACTGGTGGCCAGTGAAGGATTAAGCGACGCTTTTTTAAACCAGGATTCCGGCGAGGATGCCATCACCCGAAACACCTTAAGCGGCAAAACGATCCTGATCATGAACGCAGCTGCCGACTTAACGGTCCTGAACAAACAACTGTTTCAAGAAGAAGGTATTGTCTCTTTTCTGAGCGCACCCATCATCTCCGGCAAGGAAACCATCGGGGTACTCCGCTTGTTTTTCAGCTCTGAACGAGGCTTTTATGATGATGAAATCATGATGATCAATGCATTTGCGCATCAGGCCGGACTGGCGATCCAAAACTCCAGTTGCTTTATTTCTCTGGAAAATAACTACAAAGATCTGAAAGATGATATCTGGAGCCACCGATCCTGGTTTTAAGGATCAGCCTCATAACCCTCTCAAACCTTTTAATAATAATATCAGGTGACCTATGCAAATCAAAACCATCGAACAGATACAGGTTGGCGACAGGGCCGAATTCGCCAAAACCGTTTCCGAAAGCGACATCTATCAATACGCCGGAGTGACCGGGGATTTTAACCCCGCCCATATCAATGAACATTACGCTGCCGGAACTTTTTTTAAGACCCGGATCGCTCACGGCATGCTTTCCGCCGGGTTCATATCCAATGTCGTCGGCAACCAGTTGCCCGGTCCGGGCGCTGTATACATCCGGCAGAATCTGAATTTTCTCGCGCCGGTCCGCATCGGCGACACCATTACAGCGATTGCTGAAGTCACAACCGTCCAGTTGGAAAAAAACCGGGTCACCCTAAACACCCGGTGTATCAATCAGGCCGGGACTGTTGTTATCGATGGCGAGGCGGTCCTGAGCCCGGCCAAGAAGCGATAATATTCTGAAGCCACCTGTCAGAACTACTTAAAATACTGGATTCTTAATTTACAGAGATGCGCCCCTCCTGTATGCCGGTCAAACATCGATCATAAAGCGCTTTTTTCTTGTTTTCGATATTCATTTAAAGCCTCTTTGAAGTGATTGACTTTTTGAATAAATATTTATAAAATCAAAAAAAGTAAATTTTTGATTTTTTTTCTGAAATTTACGCTCTGCCGGTTAAAATAACAGTTATTCAATGTATAGTTTAACTTATACCTCTTATAACCGATAACCAACAAAAAACGCATTTTCAATCCTGGAGGGGGAGCTATGTTTTATATGCATAAAAAGCGAACATTGTTATTCTTTTTAACAACGATATTTTTATGGGGCCTTCTTATCGGATGCAACGAAAGCAGCTCAAGCAAAAATAGCGGCTCTGAAATCACCGGATCTAAAGACGTTGAAAACACATGGTATAAAGATGCCGACGGAGACGGGTATGGCGATCTGGCGACACCTTTGCTTCAGACCGTTCAACCTGCAGGCTATGTCAGCAATTCTGGCGACTGCGCCGACTATGACGCGACCATTTATCCCGGCGCTGCTGAACTGTGCGACGGGAAAGACAATAATTGCAACGGTGTTGTAGATGAAAACGCCTGCGAACCCGCAAATCAAAAAATATCCGGCCGGATAACCAATTTAAATGATGCCAAAGCATATATTACAGAAGCCTCTTTTCTTCAGATAGTGCCTTCTGACAGTCAAATGGTTTTCACAACAGACGCTCAGGGCAGAAAAACGTATACCTCGAATCTTGCATTCATTGACATTCCGACAGACGGTTCTTTTGTTTTTGAAACATACGGTTTAGTCCCCGGCCGGTATGTTATCGCGGTTCAACTCCTTAAACCCTACGGACCGCAAAGCGATGAAATCCCTTTTCTTGCAACCGCAAAAGACCAGCTGGCGATCATCGTTATTCCGGAAAGTGGAGATACGCCATTCGAGATCGATCTTGGGAATGTGATTATACCGACACCTGAGCCTGCTGACGTTACTCAGACAGGATCAGTGCTTGCGGCACCTAACGGTGTATCTGCTACTGATGGTACATTTGAGGATAAAATCCGTGTGACATGGAACGTATCCCAAGGCGCGACCTCTTATGAAGTATACCGGGCTGCTTCATTTGCCGGGCAGCAGGTCAAGGTTGCGACCACCTCCGCAACCTTTTATGACGACAAAGGCCTCCCGTGTGGTGTGGATTATTATTACTGGGTCAAAGCCAAAAACGCCTCCGGCGCCAGCGATTTGTTTTTTAATGATCTGGGATTTATCCGATGTCCAACCACTGAAGTCATTATACCTGACGAAGACACCGGCGAACCCGGAACCGACCCGGATGTTCCTGACGTAACCGAACAGCCGGAAGTTCTGGTTGCCCCTACCGGCTTAGCAGCCACCGACGGATTGTACCCTGAAAAAGTCACGATTACCTGGAACGAAGTAACCGGTGCGACATCTTATGAAGTATATCGGCACTCCGACTGTTGCGGGACAAGAACAAAAATCGGAACAACATCAGCCACATCTTTTAATGACACCTTAGAAGACTCCCTTCTGCCTGCTAGCATTTATTATTATTGGGTTAAAGCCACCAACACAAAAACCACAAGTTCATACAGTGATCGTGATTCGGGATACAAATTGCTGAAGCCGCTTCGTCCCATCAATGTGGCTGCTTCTGATGGCACATATGTAGGCAGGATTCATGTGACCTGGCAACCAGGCAAATATCCGGTCACTGACTTATCTTGCGACAATACCTGCGGCGGGCTGGCGAGGGTCGACAAAGTCAGTGAGTATGAAATTTACCGCTCTGATTGGGTTAAGGGAACCAAAACAAAAATTGGCACAACCACCAGCACCTGGTTTGACGATTATGATATCCCCTGTAGCACCTGCGAAAATATTTACTATTACTGGATAGTGGCTAAAAACGCTGCCGGCACCAGTCAATATAGCGATGATGATACCGGATATGCCTACCGAACCCTTCCTGACCCGAATGACATCCGGGCAACAGACGGAACCATTCCTTATTGCGTGAAAATTTACTGGAGTTCTGTAGCCGGTGCAAAATCTTATGATATCTTCCGGTCGCCGTCTCTTGACGGAATCAAAACGAAAATAGGCTCGATTTTAGCTGACTGTGGCACCTGTGGCACGTATACTTATTTAGACACAAACCCTGTTTGTCCTGAAATCTATTATTACTGGGTGAAGTCAGTAGACAGCAAAGGCTATACCGGCTGCAGGTTCTATTTTAATGATACTGGATACTGCGCAGGCGATTAGGTTTTATAATTAATCGCAACGCAATTGTTGAATAGTTTACTCATAATCTCCATATGATAGTAATTATCATATGGAGATTATTGCTTTAAGTGTTACAAATGCCCAAAAAAATCAGATGCACCGTTCACTCCGGACATTATCACCATTTATGCATGTTACCGCGTATTGAGAGTTTCCTGATAAATGAATTTCAAAGAATCCCGCTTCGAAGTAATCAAAAATATCAACTGCCCCCTGTATCAAACAGGCAATGAATTTAAAATCGTGGGCAGGGCCTTATCGCTCATGGGCAAACCCGTCTGCCTGACCTTAATGAATGACTTGACAGCCGCACTTTCCGGCCCCCCTGAACGGGCACAGGCTTTCAACTGTAGCGGGGAACGGACAGGTTGCCGAGGAACCTTATGCCTTCGCCTTCTCACAGAAAACCCGTCCTCCGCTACCTTAAATGGAAAAATCAACAGCCACCTGCCCGACAATGTCCAGGAGTTGAATAATTTTTCAATTTTCAAAACCTTAGAATACAATGAAGTCGCTGAAATCGCTTCTTATTTTAAAGTCCAGGAATTTAAAACAGGCCAGATCGTTTTAAGAAAAGGCGACCGGGGTGAAAAATTATTTATCGTTTTATCCGGAAGCGTCGAAATCATTGGGGATTACGGGACCCCCATCGCGGTTCTGGGTAAAGGGGAAATTTTTGGAGAAATGAGCCTGCTGACAGGCAACCCCGTCAGCACCAAGGTCCGGGTGCTTGAAGACACAAAAGCCATGTATATTTCAGCCAGCCACTTTCGAATGATCATCAACCGGTATTCACCTCTTCAAATGTATTTCGCACGACTGCTGGTGCAGCGTCTTGCCAAATCAAATATCGAGCGTTCCAAGCAGGTCTCATCCGGGATGGCGGGCAGCCTTTCCGAGATCACCACCACGGAGTTGCTTCAGGCGTTAAACCTGTCCCAGAAGACAGGGGCTCTAATCCTGAACTTTCCCAAAGGCGAGGCCCGGATTTCTTTAAGAGAAGGGGATATTATTCATGCGGAGTTTAAAGACCAGACCGGAGAAAAAGCTTTTTTTGAAATCATTAAACAAAAACGGGGAAAATTCCAATTTAAACCGATTTTGACTACTCAAGAAATAACTGCCCCAAAAATAGGGGAGTTTATGTATCTCATGATGGAAGCCATGAACCAGATTGATGATGCGGCTGATTCAGAGGAATAATCTGACCGACCTGACTGCCCGGGCCGGAACACCCCGCCAGCCATGGCTTACAGGCAGCCGTCTTTTCAGATCATTTTTCTTCAGGCTCGTCCTTTTTTTCTGCGGATATGCCGTAAAACCCGGCCAGACTGTCCATCATTTTCAAAAAATGTTCATTCTGGGTTTTCAACATCTGATTTAGCGGTGCAATGCCCTCTTCCACATTCGGCGGATGGGTCTTAAACAGAAGCTTCAATTGCAAAATAACGGCTTCCAGATCCTCTGTTTTACGTTGTAACGCGAGATATTTTTTTTCAAGTTCCAGATAATCCTTCTTTGGCACCACATCCAACATCGAATAAAAATCCGTCATAGATTTTTTAAAATTCGCCATAGCGGATTTATACAGTTCTGAATCCAGGGGATTATCCGTCGAATGATGCTCCAGCCCGTAATATTTTTTAAACATGGCCATGAGTTGCTCTGGGCAATCCCCACCCAGCCGCATCCAATCCGTAAATTCATTCGGGCGAATCTGACCGCTAACGGCCTGCGCCACCACATCACTCCAGAATTGATAAAATTTATGGTCCATCATGCTAATTATCCCCTGATGTTGTCGTTCATTAAAAAAATACCATATGTTTAACCCGACTATACTGAATCATCTATTCCGAAGACTGTACGGCCATCCTTATTTTGTACCCCCGTTCATTTGCAAAGCATAAGGGGGGCTATTTACAGTCTACAATGGTACGCTTATGCTAACCATTGTCCCGGAACCGGGCGTGGACATAATCGATAAGCGTCCGCCCAGATGATTGATTTTTTCCCTCATATCAAACAAGCCATAGCCTCCTTGGCGATCTTTTTGGGTTTTATCAAAGCCCACCCCATTATCTTTAACATCCACAGTCAGGGCATTCCTGGTCTTTTTCATTTTAATATCAACCATATCTGCCTTGGCATGTTTTACTGCATTATGGATAACCTCTTTGATATTTCTGTAAAGAATTATTTTCGTTTCATCATTGATATTATCCAGCTTTCCGGCAAAGTGCGTTTTCACTTTAAGATGATGTTTTGATTCAATCTCTTTTGCCAAAGACTCGATAGCCTCCCGAAACCCTAAATCAAATAATATCGGTGGACTGAGGTCAAAGGTCACCGTTCTTGTTTCTTTTATCGTTTTTAACAAATCCTGTTGAATCCGCTTGATCTCCTCAAGATGCTCCTCATCGCTGAAATATTTTTCAAGTTTCTTTAATCTTAAGTGCATCACAAATAATTCCTGGGTGACCCCATTATGAAGTTGAGAAGCTAAATGGCGCCGTTGATTTTCTTCCGACATGGACAATTGAATTGCAAGTCGTTTGAGTTTGGCCTGATACTCCAATAACTTGCTTTCGGTTTCTTTCAATTGATTGATATCTGTTAATATGACATTCACCTTCTGAGGCTGATGATCATGGCCGATAATGTTTGCATTAAGATAAATCCACTTTTCTTCATTATTTTTGGTTTTTATTTGGCAAGCAAATCCAGGTAGCATTGAGTCCCCTGACTGCAACCGGGAAACGATCGTTGTAACCTGTTTTTTACCCTCTTCAGTCAAAAAATCCGTGGGATTCATTGTTAATATTTCTTGTCTGGCATGACCTGTGATGGCCAGCAAGGAATCATTCGCACTGATTGTCTTTCCTGTCCGAAAATCAAATTCCAAGATACCGGCATTCGCGTGCTCAACCAGTTGCCTGTATCTGTGTTCATTTTCCCTTAAAATTTTTTCCGCTGCATCCCTTTCCTGCATCAGGGTGTCAATTTCTGATTTAATAAAGCTGATGGCATCAAATGCTTTTCTGTAAGACGTATTCTCAAACAGGCTTCGTTTTTCCGGCAGAATGCTTGTTTTTTGCCAATCGATAGATTCAATATAGTCGATGAGTTCTTCAGAATACAGGTTTACCGGCGCACTACCGATTTGGTTTGCAAGACGAAAAACAGACAGCTTAAATCCCTTTTTCACTTTCTTAAAAACAGGATTTAAAAACCCAAGCAATCCTCTGTCTTCAGATTGAATATCAGCCGCTTGTAAAGAAGTGGAAGCGTCTTGGTTTAAAGGATGGTCAAGGTCACTTTGATGATGTAATTTCAAAGCAAGCTCAATCGCCTGTGGATATTTATTAACAGCATGAGCATGATTATCATAAATGTGCAGTCTCTTTGAAATCGTAAAACTGATTTTAAACAAAGATGATAAATTATAAAAAATGCCGACGCTAAAAATACCGCTGTCCTTGAAATAGGCGATATATTTTTGGGAGTATTCAAAATTCTGTGTCACGGTTCGTGATTCTCAATCTGCCCCGGTGATAGCGGAAGCTGATGCCAGCTCCGAGAATGGGCCTTCATTTTTGC
>QZKW01000085.1 GCA_003599885.1 Desulfobacteraceae bacterium
GGTTAGCTGGATTCAGCTTAAAAATCATCGCGCCTGTCTGTCGCATCGAAAACGGAAGGGGGAGATGTTTGATAGCAGTTAAATATCGTTGTAAGGTTATCTAAGACATAGCTTATTTTATGAATTAATTTACATCTGAATTCTGCGGAGAATGATGAAAAAATTGAACATTCATCCAATAGTCCTTATTATTGAGTTTTCATTATGAACTAATAACTAAACAAAATATCAAAAAAATATTACAAGTAAATAATTTTCTTAAAAAAATATCAATATTAAATCTATTAGAATCCATAACATATTTATCTTATAATGAATAACGATAAAATTTAAAGTCATTTTACAGATTACCATCAAACACAAACGATTGTTAAAACTCTTTTCCGTTGAAGGATCATTGTCTTTGTTGCCTATTGTGATGCAGGCTTGAACCTGATGGTTTCCGTAGATCACGGGGGCAAGCTGTATTTCAAACTTCTTATTATCGCCCATCTGGCTGTTATTTCTACTTTTCTTGCCCATCAAGAAAAGTAAAAATGACAATGGGTTGGATGGGATAGGGGCTGAAGATTCAAACCAGTTCTATCTGGACGCGTAACCCATTCCGGTTAAGGATACGCTTTTCTTTTAATTGGTATGTTCCCGGACTTCTGAAATTGTGTCCCTGGTTGCAATTATATTACTCAAATGTTGAATTCTTTTAGGCCTTAACATTGCGGCTGAGGCGAGGCTGATTTAGGCCGTAGCCTCCAGCCAGTCGATAGGTGATGATGTTCAAAACTGGTAAAGCATGGCCAGCTCTACTTCCGCCGAGAAGTCTTCGCGGGCAATGGGACTGTCTCGCACATCGCTGCTGTAATACTCAAATTCCAGGCCGGATACGATTTGAATATGCTCGCTGACAAAGCGTCGATCGACAACGCGCAGGCCGGAGGAGCGGTATCCGCCATCCAAGTCCGTCTCCGCAAGCCCGGATGTGGCAGCCTCTGATGGGCTAACTCCAAAGTCTCTATTCAGGTTGTTACTGTCGCCAAATGTGGCGTAGAGAAAAGTTTCTGTTCCACCGCCATCTTGACGGTCACCAAACCGGTGCCCGGCAAAGAGAAACCCCTTTGTACCGAAATCGCTATCCCCCGCAGAGATGCGAGTACCGACATAATTCCGCCATTCGCCATCAAAGGCATACCTGATCTCACCCGTGCCCGTAAACTCATCATCCCTCTCATCAAGGCCGTCCAGCCTACCGTCATCAGAATCACCTTCCTCACGTTCACCATCTAAACCCAAATCGACCTGGATGTACCATTGATCCTTCTGGCGAGTCGTCCATGACAGTTCCAGCCCTTCCCAAGAGAAAAGGTGGTTCCCCCTTCTCCATTGGATGGCCCCGGCCGGATCCAGTTCAAACTCATATTCGTCCGAACCAGCGTAGGCGGTTTCGTATTCAACCCCCAAGCCAAGAGCAATTCCCCAGCCAGAGCCTCGGGTGAAGTCCGGGGTAAATGGCAGGGGAAACAGGGGTGCCTCCTGCTCAGCGTGCGCCGACGTGAAACCGATGGCGATCATAGCCATTACGAGAGTAGAAACCAGTTTGCGACCCATCATTACTTCCTCCTTTTCAATTGAACGTCTTAAGCGTACCGCACACCGCAGCATGATCTATAGCTCGCCTGCCGCGGTGATACCATTAAAAATGGCGCACTTTTTTCCTTTTTCACAAAGAAGCACCTAACGATTAGGCTTTGCGGCGAGCGTAGCGAGTCGGCAACAGCCCCAGGTTAAACACATTTAAGCCAATTCTTTAATTTGCCTAAAATTTCTGATGCTTTTTTTTCTGTAAGAGGGCAACTGTTTATAGCATTTTTCCATTCGCCATTTATTTTGAATCCGATGCTAAAACCGTCATAGGGGTTGCCTACCAAGCCAATATTTTTAATTTTTGAAAAAGGATATGCTTTTATTGTAGGTTTAATTTTAAATGTTTCTCTGAAAACAAAGGATATCTGATTGTTATTTTTATCGAGAATACATTTACCTGTGTCTCCTAAAAACATCATTGGAGCAAACATAATTAATCCGAGTAGAGGATCATAGGTATCCCAAAAAATTACAGAGAAAATTATAATTATAGTAACTAAAAAAGCTATTATACGTAGGGGCATTAATGTTCCCATAAAAATAAATGTTTGTTCTTTTTCTTTTATTCTCATGAGTGTTTAACAACCCCGATTTTTGAATTTTTGTCCGTATAAACGCCATTGAATAACTGAAAAATCTACTATAAAATACTGCAATTACAAATGTTACGATCTATGCCAAATTTTATTAAGGGGTGTTATGCGGACCCGCATAACACCCTCCGCGAATTTACTCGAATCCCATCCGCCAGACAGCCCCCCTGCGCCGCATTTTAGTTCATGGGTTGGGAACGCAGGGCTCGGAGTTCATCAAGAAATTTTGGTTTAGTGGTCATAACCTGAGACTCGAATCATTTGTGGTAAACCGTTCCATGACCGTCGTACCGTTACAAAGAGACAAATCTTGTGAACTCAATTTGTAACATTTCCCTGGCCCAAAAACTATACCTTTTTCAACAGCTTTAAAATAATGAAAAAATTATGAATTGTCCTTGAAGCGGAGGCATCCGCCTGCTAAAACTATTCGGAAATGCACCGCTGGTTCCCGCCAATCGTTTCAATTACCAGTTGCCAACCAAATAAAGACAGACGCCTGATGAAGGATGATCAGATGAAATTTGACCTTGTGATCCATAATGCCGTCATCGTGACTGTGAATCCGGATTTTGACATCATCAAAAACGGGACTGTCTGCATCAAAGACGGTGTGATACATAGCGTTCGACAGGGCGGCAAGGATAAGGCGCCCTGTCCGTCATGCGAATATATCGACGCAGCGGGCGGCATTGTCATGCCGGGGCTTGTCAACGCCCATACCCATCTGCCCATGTCCCTGTTCCGGGGGCTGGCCGATGATCTGGCGCTTTCCGAGTGGCTGAACGACCATATTTTTCCGGCGGAAGGCCGGCATATCTCTCCGGAAACCGTCCGCGCAGGCACAATCCTCTCCTGTCTGGAAATGCTGCTCTCCGGCACCACCACCTGCTGCGACGGGTATTTTTTCGAGGATGAGGTGGCCGAAATGATGTTCCTTTCCGGCATCCGGGCCGTGGCAGGGCAGGGCGTGATCGATTTTCCGGCCCCCGGCGTGCCTGATCCGTCCCGTAATATTGATGTTGCCGTGGAATTTGTTGAAAAATGGCGGCACCGCTCGCCCCTCGTCACGCCTTCCATTTTTTGCCATTCGCCCTATACCTGTTCTGCACAAACCCTGAAAACAGCCAAGCAGGCGGCGGACCGGCTGGGCGTGTTGTTCCAGATCCATGTGGCGGAAACCAAAAGCGAAAGAGAACAGTCCCTTGCCGCTACCGGAATGACCCCGGTGGCCTATCTTGACAGCCTTGGGGTTTTGGATGAAAACACCCTCGCGATCCATGCGGTGTGGGTGGACGAAACCGATATGGACATTCTGGCCCGCAGAAATGTGAAGATCGCCCACGTCCCGGAGAGCAACATGAAACTGGCCGCAGGCATATCCCCTGTTCACCGGATGCTGGAGATGGGGTTGATGATGGGGCTGGGCACGGACGGATGTGCCAGCAACAACAACCTGGACCTGTTCGGGGAAATGGATATGGCGGCGAAACTCCACAAGGTGACGGCCGGAGATCCAACGGTCATGAACGCCCGGACGGTTGTCCGGATGGCCACCATCGGCGGGGCGCGGGCCATCGGACTGGGGGACGTGATCGGCTCTCTGGAACCCGGCAAGCAGGCGGACATTATTATTATCGACACCCGAAAGCCCCATCTGACCCCTTTGTACCATCCGGAATCCCATCTGGTGTATTCAGTCCAGGGGGCGGATGTGCGGGATGTGCTGGTGGCGGGTCTGGCTCTGGTCCGCGATTACCGGCCGGTATTTCTGGATGCGGATGAAATCAGGGGTGAAGCGGCGGAGATCGGCGCACGGATTAAACAGTCCGGTTGACTATTTAGACATGATTTCCGAAGGGGATTCGGTGGTCGGCATCGTGGTGGTCAATAAAAATAGAGGGAGGGCTATCCCATAATGCATCTGAAAAATTTAATCGTCGCAGCCCGAGGCGAGTTGCCGGTTGACTGTCTGTTCATCAATGCGCGCATCATCAATGTGTTTTCAGGCGAAATTATTTCAGGCAGTATTGCGGTTCATGATGGACATTTCGTTGGCTTCGGCGATTATCCGGCCTGCCGGACGGTTGATTTGAAGGGCCGGTTTGTCGCGCCGGGCCTGATTGACGCCCACGTGCATATTGAAAGTTCCATGACATCGGTGGCGGAATTCGCCCGGGCCGTGCTTCCCAGAGGCACCACCGCAGTGGTGGCCGATCCCCATGAAATCGCCAATGTCATGGGAGTGGACGGCATCCATTACATGCTCGCGGCAAGTGAAAACCTGCCCATGAATGTTCTGTTCTCCCTGCCGTCGTGTGTTCCCGCCACCGCAATGGAGACGGCGGGCGCGGTTCTGGATGCCGAAAGTCTGCGGCCGTTTTTGAGCCATGAACGGATTGTGGCCCTGGGCGAGATGATGAATTTTCCGGGGGTAATCGGCGGTGATGATTACGTGATTCAAAAAATTCACGATGCCAGATTGCACCGCAAACCCCTGGACGGTCATGCCCCCGGCCTGACCGGAAAACCGCTGAGTGCGTATGTATCCTCAGGCATCAGCAGCGACCATGAATCCACAAACGTTATGGAGGCAATGGAAAAATTGCGAAGCGGCATGCACCTCATGATCCGGGAAGGGACGGGCGCCAAAAATTTGAAAGATCTGCTGCCCATTGTGAATGCAAAGACCGCCCATCAGATCATGTGGTGCACGGATGACCGGCATCCCCAGGATATCTGCGACCAGGGGCATATTGATTTTATGATTCGCACGGCAATTGACTCCGGTATTGATCCCGTGACCGCCATTCGGATCGGGACGCTCAACCCGGCCAGGTATTTTGGATTGCACCGGCTGGGCGGGATTGGGCCGGGCAGAAAAGCGGATATGGTGGTGTTTTCGGATTTACATCGGTTTGAAGCGGAACAGGTATACGCCGCCGGGCAGTTGGTGGCCGAGAATGGACGCATGGTTTTGGATGCAACAGCCCATGAACCCGTGTCTGTCCCTTCAACCATGAATGTGAAACCCGGCCCCATTGATTTCAGTATTCCCGCGCAAACGGAAAATACACGGGTTATGTCGCTGATTCCCGGCCAGATCGTGACCGGGCAGCAAGTGGTTCCGGCATTGATTGAAAAGGGCGCGGCCGTATCGGATCCGGCCAGGGACATCTTAAAAATCGCGGTGGTGGAGCGGCATAAAGGAACCGGCAACGTGGGAAAAGGATTTGTCTCCGGATTCAAACTGCAGAAAGGGGCGCTGGCATCCAGCGTGGCCCATGATTCCCATCATATTATTGTCGTCGGCGTCACGGATGCGGACATGATAACCGCCGTCCGGCGTATTATAGCGATGGGCGGCGGGCTGGCTGTGGTGTGTGACGGGAAAATCCTGGAGGACCTGCCCCTGCCGGTTGCGGGGCTGATGGCGATGGAACCACTCGATATCGTTAGGACTCAGTCGGACGCCCTGATCCATGCGGCCCATGCGCTTGGCGTCCGCATCCCGGACCCGTTCATGACGTTGTCGTTTCTGGCGCTTCCTGTGATTCCGGAACTCAAAATCACCGACAAAGGGCTGTTTGACGTGATTCAATTTAAGCATGTTCCGCTTTTTGCGGATTCAAAATAAATCCGGCATATCCGCATATAAGCGGGTATGCCGGACAGTAAAAATTTTAATTGGAATGAAAGCCTATTGAAGCGCCCAGTGTTCCTGGGGAATTTTTCTTGCTGCGCTCTTTTCCGGAACATTTTTCAGCATGGGCAGATTCGGGTAGCTGTTCAGGTAATAGAGCGAAATCCGGTTGAATTCCCCGTGCCGTTCGATATTGCAGACATGCCCGCATTTTTCAATGATATGAATGGATGAAAACCGTTCCCGCAGGTAATTCCGGATGACAAAGGGCAGGAACAGGTGGTCTTCGTCACCGGAAATATAGAGTTTGGGAATGGTGTTGGCTGAGCGCAGGCGATAGGATTGATAGAAGCTCAGCAAGGTCCCCATCAGCTTATACCACTTCCGGAATTCCTTTCCGCCCAGTTTTTTCGCTTCCCGGATGAAAACATTGCGGGAAGTCGCATGGTTTTTCCGGGGCATCATGATAAACGCGAACAGCCGGTAAAGCCACATATAGGGTACCAGCCGTTTCAGTATCGCGCCGGACCGGAGAAGGAATTTCGCCCGGAAATCATAGTCCAGGGCTGCGCCGCCAAGGACGATGGACTTGATCCGTTCCGGGGCGATCAGGGAGATGGCGTCGATGATAATGGAACCTAAGGAAATCCCGACAAAATGGGCTGTATCAATTTTCGCGTGGTCCAGGACGTCCACAACTCCTTTTGCCAGAGTTTCAAAGGTGTAGGCGTCCAGGCTTTCTTCGGTGCCGCCATGTCCGAACAGGTCAACAAAGATAATGTTGAAATGTTTTTTGTATTCTTCCGTCTGTTTATACCAGATATTGGAATTACCGCCCAGCCCGTGAACAAATATGACCCAGTCTTTATCCTGGCCGCAAAGGTGAGTTTCATAATGTAGCATTGGATATTCTCCCAAATTCCGTTTATAAAAAGATAGAGTGACAGCAAACGTTCCGGTTCCAAACTTTTTGATTGTCATATTCGCACATGTGAAATGGAATGACATTCTAATTGATCATCAGTTAATTGCTAGGCTGAAACTAGTGGAGCATGGCGGAGGCAAGTGAAATCATCATTGCGCCGAATCCGATGTCCTATTTTATCATTTTGATAATATTGAAAAATAATGATGATAATCCATATTGACATGGACGCGTTTTTCGCATCGGTGGAACAGCTCGATCATCCGGAGCTTGCCGGAAAGTGTGTGATTGTGGGCGGCACATCCAACCGGGGAGTGGTGGCTGCGTCGAGCTATGAAGCGAGAAAATTCGGCGTTTATTCCGCCATGCCCATCTTTCAGGCCCGGCAAAAATGCCCTCAGGGAATTTTTGTGCCACCCCGGCGGCGCCGCTATCAGGAGCTTTCAAGAATCATCATGTCGGTTTTGGGGACTTTTTCCCCTCTGGTGGAACCTGTTTCCATTGACGAGGCGTTTGTGGATATCACCGGATGCGAAAAGATCCACGGCGAACCGCCGGAAATCGGCCGGAAGATCAAACAGAAAATCCGGGAAGCGGTCCGTCTGACCTGCTCGGTGGGAATCGCACCGCTCAAATTTCTGGCCAAGATCGCCTCGGACATGGATAAGCCCGACGGATTAACGGTGATTCCGCCGGAAGAGGTTGCGATGTTTATTCATGCCTTGCCAGTGCGAAAAGTGCCCGGCGTGGGGGCAAATACCGAAAAAACGCTTGCGCGGATGGGCATTAAAACCCTTGGGGATGTGGCTGCGTATTCTGAAAAACAGCTGCTTGACCGGCTGGGCAAATTCGGCAAGCGGATTTTTGAACTTGCAAACGGCATTGACCGGTCGGCGGTCTCGGCAGACAGACCGGTGAAATCCGTGAGCTGCGAGGAGACTCTAAAGGCGGACACCCGGGATAAAGACCTGCTGAAGCATCATCTGCTCGGGCAGTCAGAGGATGTGGGGCGGCAGCTCAGAAAGCAGGGCCTTAAAGCCAAAACCGTTATGCTTAAGGTCAAGCATGCGGATTTTATTCAGATAACCCGGCAGGCCACCTTGCCGCGGCATACGTTTTCCTCGGAAAAGGTCTATCAGGTCGCCGTCTCCCTGCTGGATGCCTATAAGCTGGATAAACCGGTTCGGCTGATCGGCGTGGGGGCGTCCGAGCTTTCCGCCAAGGAACACCCGTTTCAAATGGCTCTCTTTGCCCGGCCTGATAAAGACATCGACAAATGGGAGAAAGTCGACACCGCTGTGGACGCCATAACCGAGAAATTCGGCAGGAATGTGATCAAAAAAGCGGGTCTGGCTGTGGATGAGAGCAATCAAAATGATGATTGATTAATAAGGACACCTTGCCAACGCTGATATGTATTAATGCGACAGCGCCTTCCGCAACTGAAGATCCGGCCACACCCGAAGACTCTATCGGGGTTGTTGTATCCGCGTCAAAAATAGCACTGGCCAGGCAGCCCATCCAATCGAAGCTGCTGGAGTATCGCCAATGCTAATGCCACTTATCTAATCAGGAAAAACTCATTTCCCCGGTTTCGGATGGCATTCCGCGCATTTCACCGGGCCTGCCCCGCCTGCCTTATGGCAGTTGATGCAGTTGGCATGAATCGCGCCATAATAATACTTCAGCTGCATGGCGTCCCAATCCTTTTTGGATGTTCCCTCGGGTTTTTGGGGTTTGCCTGCTTTGTCATGGCATTCCATGCAACCCTGTACCGCATCCCCCTCTTTTAGTTCCAAGGGTTTGCCGTCTTTATCGTGATGACATTCCCCGCAGACGATGCCATAACCGGTGGGTTTGGCAGAGGTGTGCTTTTTATGGGAAAACATGACAATGCCCATTTTGTGGGCGCTAAAAGCATCCGTGTGTTTCATCTCAACAACTTCGAGGGTTTCATTGCTTTTTGGGGAGGCTATGGGAGCAGCAGCCTTTACGGCGTCCGGAGTCCTATCTTTAGCCGCATCAATGGAATCAGGTGTCTCTTTTTTTTTGGATTCAACCACTTTTTCAGGCATGTTTTCCCTGTTTTCAATGACTTGTTGATCTCCTTTTTTAGCCTTCGCTACTTCCTCCTTGGGTTTTTCAATCCCTGACGCAAGGGGCTTTCTGGATTCTTCAACGGTTTTATCAGTATTCGCGTCTTTATTGTCGGGCGCTTCACTGCAGCCAGCTAAAGAAAAAGACAATAAACAAATTATCCCCAACACCAGCAAGAAACGTTTCATAAACAAACCTCTTCATTAAAATAATCTGGTTATTTCGTTCGGTTCAGTTGCATGCAGAAACACCATCCGAGATGAAAATTAAAAATTCGGCCTATTTTAAAAAAATCCAAAATACCCTTTTCTAATACGGTGAAGATTATGCTTATTCTATGATTTCGACCCGAACATCAATTACTCCGGCGTTTAAACCGTCTAAAGTCTTCATTGCCTGGTATGAAAGGTCAATGATTCGTCCCTTTATAAAAGGCCCTCTGTCATTAACCCTCACAACAACATTTTTACCGTTTGCAAGGTTTGTTACCCTGCAAATGGTTTCAAAAGGGAGGTCTTTATGGGCACATGTTAATTTGTTTTTGTCATAAATCTCTCCATTGGCAGTGAATTTTCCCTGATGTTTGTCGCCATAATATGAGGCTTTCCCGTAATAAGCAATCGGCTGTGTTTTTGTCGGCAAAAGAGAACAGCCAGTCAAAAAACTTAAGCATGCTAAGGATATTAATGAGAGTATAACTGATAGAAAAGGCGTTTTCATATTTTATATTCCCGTTAATAATCTCCGGGCTCCTTATTTTTTCTTTTTAAAAATGAGAGAAAGTTGGCACCAGCGTGAATGTCATCACAAAAAAATGCGAGGAAGATGTGATAAAAAAGCAGAGAGATTAGATTCTAATTTATCTGATCCTATCCCTTTATGGAAACTTCATAAGGCAGAGACTTGCTTTTCACTCAGATAAGTTAATGATTAATCCTTCATAAGCGGCAATTGTATTGGGAAATAGCCTTTGAACGTCTTTTTCTTTTTCCTCAATTTTTTCATCATCGTGAGAGGGGTCGTGATGATAGAGAACCAGTCGTTTGGCGTTTGCCTTTTGGGCTACTCCTACTGCCATTTCAGGTGAACTGTGACCGTATCCCTGTTTGGAAGTCATGATATCGGCATATTCATTATCCATATAATATTGGGCGTCGTGAATAAACACATCCGCATCTTTGGCAAATTTGATTAACTTTTGGTTTCCCCCCACATACCCTTCCGTATCCGAAGCATAAACCACCTTTTTATCCTGCCATTCCACCCGATAAAACAAGACGCCGTTTACGGGATGGGCATAATCTTTTTGTACAAAAATCCGGATCAGGTTTTTATCCGGATTTTCCTGCTCGTGATGGATGTTTCTAAAAAATGTATTTCCCGTTTCCGGATCGACCAGGATTTCTTCTGCTCCCCGCAGGTTATGGATTAATCTGAGTGAATTCAAATCTTCCAGCCGGACAGGGGAAAATGGCGGCCGCATAATTTGAGAAAGCATCTCTTCCATGCCTTTTTCAAACATGGTTGGGCCAAAGATGTGAAGGGTGGTGCTTCCCAGATAAGCGGGTTTGAAGAATAAAAAACCCTGATTATGGTCATGATGCATGTGGCTGAAAAGAATTGTCGCTACAATGGGCTGGCCCGTGCTGAAGTGTTCTTTGAGCAGGTCTTCCCCAAGGCTTATGATGCCGGTTCCTGCATCAATAATGATAACGGCATTGCCGATTCTGAATTCGACACAGGACGTATTGCCTCCAATTTTAAGGGTGTTTTTGCCCGGAACAGGAAAACTTCCCCGTACGCCTCTGAATCGAATCATAAACTTATTCATTTTGAGTTTTTATCCTTTTTAAAATAAAGGGTTCCATTTTTTCAGTCCATCCGGCGGTGGTGATGGGATGTCATCCATCTGACGGTGCCGGTGTTTCCGTTGATGACCATGGAATGTGATACGGCCCCTTTCGAATGATATTTGACACCGCGCAGAAAAGCCCCTCCGGAAATGCCGGTGGCGGCGAAAAAAGCGTCCCTGCTTTTTATCAGAGTCTCAAGCGTCAGAATCTCTTTAACATCCTTACCATATTCTGCAATAGACTTTCGCTCTTCCTCGCTCTGAGGGTCCAGCCGGGCGATCATCAGGCCGTCAAGCGCCCGGATGGCACAGGCCGAAATCACGCCTTCCGGCGTTCCCCCGGTCCCCATCATCACATCCACTTCCGAACCCGGATCAGCCGCCATCAAAGAGCCTGCCACATCACCGTCCGTATGAAGCTGGATGCACGCGCCGGTTTTTCTGATATCCGCAATGAGTTGTTTGTGTCTGGGTTTTTCAAGAACAAAAACCACCAATTCATCCACGGCTTTTCCGATGGCTTTTGCAATGCTGATTAAATTGTCTTTTACCGGCGCGTCGATATCAATGCTGCCGGCTGCTTCCTTTGGTCCGACAATTTTTTTCATATAAAAACTGGGGCCGGGGTCATACATGGTCCCCGCCGGGCAGGCCCCGACAACGGCGATGGCATTGGCCCGGCCGCGGGCCAGCAGGTTTGTCCCTTCCACCGGGTCCACGGCGAGGTCCATCACAAGTCCGTTGCCGTTTCCGACCCGTTCCCCGTTGAAGAGCATGGGAGCCTGATCTTTTTCCCCTTCCCCAATGACAATGCGGCCGCTGATGTCGATGGTGCTGAACGCTTTTCTCATGGCGTCCACTGCGGCCCCGTCTCCGGCTTCTTTTAATCCTTTTCCCAGAAATTTTACGGCTTCTAACGCCGCTGATTCGGTCACTCTGACAAGGTTTAACGCGAGGTTTTTATACATGGTCCCTCTCTGCAGGCATACCCGTGGTCAGGTGGACTTGAGCGCTTTGAGCGCCGCCGAGGCTGATTGCGATTTCCTGCACCCGGTAAATGGTTTCTCTTTCTTTGGCGCTGGATGCGACCATGCCTAAGCTGGTGCCGATATAGATATCCGCCGACCCGTCTTTAGCCACAACTTTGACCCTGGGAAACTCATTCACCAGCATCGCCTCTATCTGGGCAGCCAGAACCAGATCGTCAAGAATTTTTTGGGATTCGGGGGTGGTGGTGAACGAGGGGCGCTGCAAGGCCGCAAGAATGAATTTTACGGCATCATCGACCGTTATTGTTTTTATTTTCAGCACAAGATCATAAAGGCTCGGATCCCAGGTATCGATGCCGTAGAGCGTAAGGCCCCATTTGCGTCGTTCATCATCGTCTTTTTTCAGAAGATAACGGGCCTTGTCATTTGAAATCTTTTCCCGTTGCATCTCCTCCCTGACGCGGTCTTCCATGTCCGCGATGATTCTGACTTTTAAGACATGGGGTATCCCCTGAAGGAAAAAGTGACCGGCCAATCCGTGGTATACAACATTGTCTTTCTGGACATGGCGCAATAATATGGAGCGGATATAGGCCACATATCGCTCCTTTCCGTAGCTGAAACGCTCCAGAATGGATGGCGCGTCATGGATGGCGCGGACAAGCTTGATTTCCGGAATATTGAAAATTTCTGACGCATCAATCAGGACGTCCCTTGAAATGCATTCATATCCAAGCGTTTCAGCAACTTTATGGGCCACATCACTGCCGCGGGTGTATGATCCCCTTGAAATGCTAATAATAGACATGTGTTCCTCAAGATTGAATGAGGTGATTGTTGATGACTGCATGGGCAGCCGGGCGGAATGCTTTCAAAAATATCAATACCCTAGTTGGTGATATATTTTCAAGAGCGTATGTTTGGGGGTGTTATTATTTTGTAATTTGGGTTCCGGCGGGCGATGCCTCCCGGATGATACCGTAAACGCGGATCTGAAGTTCCGGGCTGAGGGCGCTGGTGGTTTTCAGGACAATCTTGTCGAAATAACGTCCGGGTTCCGGGTTCCGGTTTTCTATTAAGAGGGTAAACGCTGGTTTGTTTGCGGCGGTTTTTTTTGCAATCTGGAATTGGATGTTTTCGCCATTTTCAGCTGTTGCGGAAAGGATATCGAATGGGTTGAGGGCCGGGGGGATGATGGTGATTTCTGTCTGGATTTGCTGCCCGGCCTGGCCCGTGAGTCTGGCCGCTTTCGGGGAAATGTCAGCAGGGCCAAGAACCTGCCCGGTCATGGTCAGCGCGATGTTGGCATGGGCCGGATCATTGGTGTAAACCGTCGCGGTTTTTTTAACGAGGTTGCCGGCTTCAGATTCCGTTTTGATTTTCAGCGTCACTTCGCCCGTCCCGCCGGGAGGGATTTGCCTCGAATAAGAGGCCGCCAGACACCCTCACCCGCTATAGACATTGATAATATTTAGGGGAGCATTCCCCTTGTTGAGGACAGAAAAGCGGTGTTCCACCTCTGTTCCGGCAATCACCGGCGAAAATTCAATGGCGGTTTGCTCAACTATTGCGATGGGAGCGGCAACCGCTTCTTTTGCGATGGTTTGACCGGCAGAAACAATACCCAACACAGAGAGGAATGCGGTAATAAAAAAAAAGGTTATGAATCTCATGTATTACCTCATCGGTTGTAACTGTTTAATCCCATAACTTTAGGATTGAATGAAGTTCATTTTTTGTTGTCTGGTTGTCCAAAAATCATATTAAACTGTTCATCCGTCAGTATCTTGCGGCAGTAAGTCATATACGCTGCCTGTAATTCATCTTCTATCCTGAGCATATCGTTTTTAATCTGTGCTTTTTCTACTCCGGGAACACCGGTTTCGTATGTTTTTTGAATATCTCTAAGTTCCTGTACATGTTCCTGATAAAAACGGGCGATTTCGGTGATCGTCTGGCCATCAAGCTTTTCTTTTATCATTTCAACAGTTGTGCCGGGATTTTCAATGGGAAATCCAAGTTCGTTACCCGTGGGTATGACTGGCAGCGGCTCACCATTTTGTGCGGGCCCGAACAGGGAGTCATATTCTTTTTGACTTAATATCTCTTGGTGGGAGTTTAGAAACCATTTCATCAACTCAGCCGACTGGGCTGTAAACGCCTGCTGATTGATGCGGCCGCTCAGGTAGGCGGAATTTATCCTGTCTTTCATATAAAGCATCGAAGTGTGGAGTCCGGCGACCATCGCCTTCTTGCCCGGGTCAATTTCAGGAATAACGTCATTGACATGCGCCATCCACTCAAGGTGAATGCTGTTTGTTCTATATTTTTCCTGGTTTTTGAAAATATCCTGGGGGGTTATCCCCAGTTCCACAATCAGTGATTCAGGAAAAATAAGAACAGGCGATTCAGCAGCGCTTGAATCGGCAGAAAGGAACAGCCAATAAAGGAATATAAAAAAAACAAATCTGGCCTGACGGTTCATGCCTGATCCTTATTGGTTCTGACTTTTTGCTGCCGGAGCTTCTTTGACAGGAGTCACAGATTCCCGGGATACGGCACCCTCCGTCTCAACCGTTGATTGCGTATCCTTCACGTCAGGCGGGTTTGTTTCAGCAATCTCCTGGTTGTCAAAAACCAATTGATACTGCTCATCCGTCAGGGTGCTCCGGCAATTTTCTTGAAATGCAGCGTCCATTTCATTCGAAACATTTTCTACCGCATCCGGTTTTATTTCGCCGGCATCCAGCTTGGTGATAAGCTCCTCACGCTCTTTGGCCCGTTGCTCATAAAAAAATTTAATATCTTCAAGTTTGTCCTGATCAATTTTTTCCTTGACCATTTCTATGCTGGTATTGGGGTTTTCAATCTCAAACCCGAGTTCTGTCTGATCGGAATCGCCCAAAACCGCCGGCGGCTTTGTTTGCGTCCCGCCTGTTTCCAGCGCGGAAACAGATCCGAAAACCGTATTGATTTCATCTTCGTTCAATAATTCCTTACATCTGGAAATAAAAGCCTGCTGGCTTTTTTGTAATGCTTCCCTTGCCTGCTCAAGCGTCATCGACCCGTCGCCGATTTTTTTGCCGATCTGGTCTCTGTCGAGGATCATTTTTTTAAAATGAGAATCAACTTCTTCGAGTTTATATCCCTGCACTTGTTTTGCAACTTCCTCCGCAGGTATTTGCTGATTGAGGATAAAACTGTACCTTGGGGCTGACTCCATCAGCCCGTCGATGATATCGTTGGCTGCTTCAGGCGCAGTTCCATAAAGGGCCTCATATTCCGCCCCGGTCAGCATGGATTGATAGATCTGCTGGTGCCATTTCATCAGATCGGCCAATGCTTTTATAAACGTATCATGATCAATTTTTCCGGAGAGATAGGCTTGATTAAGCAGATCTTTTATATACAGAAGCGTTGTATGATTTTTAATGATCGCCTCTTGTTTTTCAGGATCAAGGCCCTTCAGCACCTCATTCACGTGATCCATCCATTCCACATGAATAACGGTGTTTTTAAACGCATCACGTTCCTTAATCATCTTTTCCATATCGATGTTCAGCAATTCCAGGATGTTTTCCGGATAGGAAATATAGGGATTGGCATCTGATGATGCGGCAGTTGCCGGAGGATTCATGCGGGCTTCATCTGTTGGGGAAACAAGCGGAGCCGGTTCTTTTTTTAAACTTGCATCCGGAACATTTTTATGAAGTGGCTGGGGAGATTCTTCCTGCAACGGTTCATGGCCGGGATACAAATATATCCCCATGAGAAGGACGCATCCGAACAGCAATCCGATGATTATCATTCTATTTCGCTTGCTCATCATGTTTCCCATCAAAAAAAGAAGTTACGGGTGTTGATCGCCCTTAATCCGTTTATATTCTGTCCGGTTTGCCTCTCCACCCGACAGAGGCATCAGGAATAGTTGCGATTCGGTGGCACGATAACGAACGCTGTCGCTGGTCCCCGGTTTCTGAGCGGTTGAGCAGTGTTCGCCCTGGGCTGAAGTGACCGTATACGTGAACACTTCGTCGGCAGTGGTATAGTCGCCAATAATCATGCAGCCGGGCGCATCCATTGTGAGAGTGCGCTCTGAAAAAATCAGTTTTACGACAATGCCGGATACCTTTTCTTTGCCGATGGCTGTCTGCTGCCATGTCCCGATAAGACGCGGGTCATTTTTTTGAATGTCTTTTGATGTCGCTGAGCCGGAATCGCTGCATCCCTGCATGCATACCATCACCGCCAATAAGGTCGTGAGTATCGCTTTAACTGAACAGAATTTCATAAGTCTCCAGATTATCATAACAAGTAAAAACCTTCATTCGGTTATTACAAGCCGGAAGGCTTTTGTCAATTTGATCCTAAATACAAAAAAGCCCCTTTGTATAAACACTGAATCATTTACACAAAGGGGCTTTTTAAAATTTTGAGAATTCAGGAGTTACATCCGTTACCGCAAAAAAATTACCACCAGAGCCAGCATGCGGTCTTACATGCGGTCCATGATACCGGCTCACCATAGGTTCCGAATACCACGCCTGTCAGCCAATAACCACCGACATTCCCCCTGGCGATATTTTTGCCGGATGTGTAAAGCCCGCGGTTGGTTTCCTGATGGCAGACCCCCTGGACGGCATAAACAAAGCGGCAACCCCAGTTTGATGATGTGCATTTTGCATCACTATAGTCGCCATATCCCCCTGAGTAGGCAACATATGCGCCGTTGGATTCGCCCCCGGTCCATGACCAGCAGCTGCTGCCTGCGCAATGATAGGCATGATCCGCCTGAATTCCCAGGATATTGAATATCCCGTATTTTTTGCCTTGCAGGTAGGATGATCCGAAAGCCGAACCGGACACTAAAACAGCACAAAGACAGAATACTGCTAAAATAATGGATGATTTTTTCATTTTGCTCCCCCCATTTCAGTTTAACGTTTTTTAAATTATGGTTCATTGAAAATAAAAAAAGCCGGGTACCTTTTCAGGTAACCCGGCTGTCTGCTTGAGACCCGTGGCTTTCCGTCTTCGCCTCGCGGCGAATTTGGCTTTTTCTGAGAAAAAATTAAATGCCGAGAGTCGTGTGGGAGAATTCAGAAAGAGAATTTGATGCTACTAATCGCTATTTGCGAACGTGAACATTGTTTTGGCATGTAATATACATAAAAGATATGATGTAGAAAAGCAATCAGGGAAACCCTGATTTCAAGCTTCGAAAACCCTGAATTTTAGGATTATCTGCCGGATAAATTCATATTGCCTTCATAAAACCATGTGCCAACACTTAAAAGAAATGATATGATGGACTCAAAATAATCCTTCGTATCAGCGAAAAAGTCCTGTCCGGGCAGGATTGAACCGTATAACATGCCATCAAACTTAAAAAGGATATAACCCCTATCATGTCAAGCATTGTTACTTTTGAAATCGAAGACCGATATATGGCCCCGTTTTTCCCCAAACAAAAAATTTCCATTGAACGGGGAGAGGGTGTGTTTGTGTGGGATGAGGAGGGACGGCGGTATATTGATTTCACCTCCGGATGGGGTGTCACCTGTATTGGGCACGCGCAGCCGGTCATCACTGAAGCCCTGGTGAGCCAGAGCCGGAAGATCCTCCAGAATCCAAATTCCGGGCTCACCTATTCGCCGGCCCGTGCCGGTCTTTTGTTGCTGATGAAAGAAGTCCTCCCTTCCCATTTGACCCACATTTTCTTTTCCAACAGTGGCGCGGAAGCCAATGACGCAGCCATTAAACTGGCCCGGAAGGTCACGGGCCGTCTGGATGTGATTTCCACCCACCAGAGTTTTCACGGCCGCACCATCAGCACGGCGTCGGCCACCGGGCAGGCAAAACACCGGGAAAAATTCAATCCGCTGATGCCCAATTACCGGTTTGTGACCTATGGAGATCCGGATGATCTGAAACAGGCTCTGGATTCGGATGTCGCTGCGTTTATTATTGAGCCGATTCAGGGAGAGGGCGGGGTTCATGTGCCTTCAAAACTATATTTAAAGGAAGTGGAACGTCTGTGCCGGGAAAACGGAACCCTGCTTATCGCCGATGAAGTCCAGACGGGTTTTTGCCGGACGGGTCCCATGTTTGTAACCGGCGAGATGGGCGTGAATGTTGATTTCCTGACTATGGCGAAAGGCATTGCCGGCGGGTTTCCCTTTGGCGGGTTTGCCATGTCCGGACAGGTGGCGTCCCGGCTGGAATTCGGCGACCACGGAGGAACCTACTGCGGCAATCCTTTAGGGTGCGCGGTGGCCCATGCGGTCATCAGATATTTGCTTGATCACAAAATATCTGAAAATGTAGAAAAAATGGGCAGCATTTGTCTTGCGCGAATGGCGGAATGGAAACAGAACCATCCTGAGGCCATCGGCGATATCCGGGGCAAAGGACTGCTGTTGCTGGTCGAATTTGCTGATGCCGAATATGCTGCAAAGGTGGCGGACGAATGCCTGACGCGGGGGTTGTTTGTCCGGCAGACTCAGGGCAGCGGTATCCGTGTATTTCCAGCGTTGAACATTAAGGAGGCAGAGCTTGAAGAAGGGCTGGCAGTTATGCAGGCTGCTGTAGAAGCCGTGGTGGCATAAGGGAGGGTGAACGGCGCCTCTTTCTTGTATGTAAGTCGTATTTATCTAATTTCATTGAGTATGTCACTGGATTATATCAATGGAAAGTTTTCCGGACACTTTTCTCAAAGCGTTTATCGCGTATTTTGTGATCATTGATCCTGTTGGCATGGCCTTAATTTTCAACGGGCTAACAGCCGATCAGAGCGAGTTCTATTGCCGTAAAATGGCGTTTCGCGCTGTTTTTTTTTCGGTGGCGCTGGTGATTCTTTTTGGGTTCTGGGGGAGTGATCTGTTAACCGTATTCGGTATTCAGATGGATTCGTTCCGGATTGCCGGGGGCCTGCTGATTTTTTATGCGGCGTTCGGAATGATTACTCAGCCGGATCATGCCGAAGATAAAAACGGCAATCACCTGATGGGAGATATCTCGGTGTTTCCCTTATCCATTCCGCTGATTGCCGGTCCCGGATGCCTGACACTGACGGTTTTGCTGTTTTCAAGGGTGCCGGAAGCGGCAGGCAGTCTGCTTCCCCTCCTGGCTGCGATAATGTCCGTTTTTTTATTGACACTGACAGGGTTGCTTTTTTCGAAATGGGTTGTCCGGACAGTAGGGGATACACTCAATAATCTTTTTAAAAGGCTGCTGGGCATTTTACTGGCGTCCCTGGCGGTTCAGTTTATCGCGGACGGTGTGCGGGGGCTGATGCTCTAATCATCGTGTCTGAAAATGTTTTTTCATAAAATCGGCGAAGCACAGAGATTTCACTGAAAATTTCATTGTGAAGGAGGAATACCATGAGTCAGATATCTGTCAAAAACAGTGTGTCATGGGTAGGCAAGATCGACTGGGAACTTAAAAAATTTCACGGGGATGAATATTCCACCCACCGAGGCTCGACGTATAATTCTTATCTTATTGAGGAAGAAAAAACCGCGCTGATCGATACGGTGTGGGGCCCGTTTGCAAAAGAATTTATTGAAAACCTCAGCCGCCGGGTGGACCTGAAGCGGATTGACTATATTATCGCCAATCACGCGGAAAGTGATCATTCCGGTGCGTTGCCGGAGCTGATGGCCCGGATCCCGGAAACGCCCATTTACTGCACCGGGAACGCGGTGAAATCACTGAAAGGGCATTATCACAAGAACTGGAATTTCAATATTGTCAAAACCGGAGACCGCCTGGACCTGGGCGGCAAGGAGCTGGTTTTCATCGAAGCCCCCATGCTCCATTGGCCCGACAGCATGTTCTGTTATCTGACCCATGACAACATCCTCTTCAGCAACGACGCCTTCGGGCAGCATTACGCGTCGGAATTCATGTTTAATGACTTGGTGGATCAATCGGAGCTCATGGCGGAATGCATTAAATATTACGCCAACATCCTGACCCCTTTCAGCCGGATGGTGGAAAAGAAGATTCGGGAAGTGCTGTCATTCGGGCTGCCGGTGGACATGATCTGCACAAGCCACGGGATTATCTGGCGAGATAACCCGGTTCAGATTGTGGAGCAGTATTTAAAGTGGGCGGACGATTATAGGGAAAATCAGATTACCATTCTCTATGATACCATGTGGAACGGCACCCGGATCATGGCTGAAAATATCGCCAAAGGCATTGTGACAGGGGACCCTGCGGTGAATGTCAAACTCTGCAATATCTCCAAAAAAGACAAGAACGATATCATTACGGAAATTTTTAAATCCAAAGGCATCGTGGCCGGATCCCCGACCATCAACAAAGGCATACTGACGGCGGTCGCCGGGATTTTGGAAGAAATCAAAGGCTTGAAATTTTCCGGGAAAAAAGCCGCTGCTTTTGGGTGCTATGGATGGAGCGGGGAATCCGTTAAAATCATTTCCGAAAGTTTAGCAAAATCGGGGTTTCAGATAGTGGATGACGGGTTGAAAGTGCTATGGAATCCAGATGCGGAAAATATTGAACGCTGCGTTGATTTTGGAAAAAAACTGGCCGGCCTCATGTCTTAAACAGACGGTTTAAATGAATAATGAAATCAGTAAAGGAGGAAGCGCCAATGATCATTGACTGGGCCTATCTTCGCAAAGGTTGAAAGTCTTGTCAAAACGCGCAAGAGGTTCTTGACGCAAAACAGGTGACCATCAAAATAACAGTGGATGCCCGCAAGGAAAGGATTGATGCGGATGCGGCATGGACACTGCTGGAATCAGCAGCAGTGATAACAACCGCCAAAGGGAAGAAGGTTCAGGCCTTCAATCCCAGATCAGATGACAAAGCAGAGATTCTCAAACATGTCATGGGACCGAGCGGCAATCTAAGAGCTCCCGCATTGCGTGTTAAAGAATCTTTTTTTATCGGATTTAGTGAAGATTTATACACGAAAGGGCTTGATTAGGTGGCGTCCAAAAATTTCAATATAAAACATTAAACAGGTAACCGTTGTGATGTTTTTTAGTGATATATTTAATAAAATAAACATGTAATCAAGGAAGCCTGATGGCATTCGTCGATAAAAGAAATAAATGGTTTTGGGTGTTAGTCCTTCTGGCGGCGATTATCGGCTGGGTCGTTTCCAGCCGGATTTATGAAAAATCGGATGCCGGAGGACAAAAGGGGGAGTCTGAGTCAATACCCGTCAAAGTCGCACCTGTGAAGTATGGACCTATTGAGCTGCGACGGATGTTCAGCGGAACTCTGGAGGCCACCGCCGAATTCATCGTGGCTCCCAAAATAGGTGGTCGGATTGAAGCACTTTTGGTGGATCTTGCCGATACGGTTTCTCAGGGACAGGAAGTCGCTCAACTCGACGATGACGAGTATATTCAGGCTGTGGCCCAGGCCCGGGCGGATCTCGCAGTTGCAAAGGCCAATCTGGCAGAAGCCAAAAGCTCTCTTGAGATCGCCGCCAGGGAACTCGCTCGCGTTAAAACGCTGCGCAGCCGAGGCGTGGCCTCCGAAAGTCAGATGGATGTGGTCCGATCCAACCAGCTGCAGAAACAGGCGGGGCTGGAGATAGCCGAAGCTCAGCAGGCAAAGGCGGAAGCCTTTCTGGAGACTGCGAACATAAAGCTTGGATATGCCCGGGTAACCGCCGATTGGACAGGCGGGGATAAACAGCGGGTCGTGGCTGAGCGGCATATCGACGAAGGCAACACGGTAGCCGCGAACGCCCCTTTGCTGACCATTGTGGAACTGGACCCCATCACAGGCGTCATTTTTGTCACCGAAAAGGATTACGCACGGCTCAAAACCGGCCAATCCGTTTCACTGACCACGGACGCTTTTCCGGGAGAGGCATTTGTCGGCCACATCACCCGCATTGCCCCGGTTTTCAATCAGGCTACCCGACAGGCCCGGGTTGAAATGACGATTGCTAATCCGGCCCACAGGCTCAAGCCGGGCATGTTCATCCGGGCTGCGATAGTCCTTGACCGGGTGGAAGATGCAGTTATCGTCCCAGAGCAGGCCCTGACCCGGCGCGGCGGTCATGCCGGGGTGTTCCTGGTGGCCGGCAGCAGCCGGAATGCCGTCTGGCGGGAGGTAGAAGAAGGCATCCGTGGCGACGACCTTGTTCAGATCAAAGGAGAGAATCTGTCCGGCCGGGTTGTGATCCTTGGTCAGCAGCTGCTGAACGATGGTTCCGCAGTCAGCATTTCTGAAGATCGAACCGCGACTGGTGGAGAAGCTGAATGAATCTTCCGCGTTTCAGCGTCCGCCGGCCCATATTTACCACCATGGTCACCCTGATCATCGTCATCCTTGGGGCGGTCTCTTTGAGCCGGCTCCGGATCGACCTTCTGCCGACCATTGAGATGCCCACCCTGTCCATCACCACCGAATACGAGGGCGCCAGCCCCGAGGTGATGGAACGCCTGATCACCCGGATTGTGGAAGAAATCGTGGCCACTGTTCCAGGCGTTGAAGAAATCACCTCTCAGTCGTCAGAGGGCAACAGCACAATCCGGGTCAGTTTCGCATGGGGGACTGACATCGATACGGGCGCGCTGGATGTCCAATCCAAAATTGAAGACGAAATCAATGAACTGCCCGATGATGCACTAAGGCCCCGTATCAGGAAATTCGATATTGCCAGTTATCCGGTGGTCATCCTGGGTATTTCCAGTAATCTTGATCCTGTGGAAATGACGGAACTGATCGAGAACCAGATCCGCTACCGGTTCGGCCGCATTCCGGGAGTCGCCCAGGTGGACGTGTTCGGCGGATTCAACCCGGAGGTGCGTATCGAACTCGACCCCGGCCGGATTAAGGCGCTGGGCCTTCCTCTGGACCTTGTGCTTCAAGCCCTTAAGGATGCCAATGTCGATCTTCCTGCCGGTAAAATAGAACAGGGGCGCTTCGAGGTAACTCTCCGGGCCCCGGCCGAATTCACCAGCCTGGATCAGATCCGGAATACCGTGATTGTCATGCGAAACAATGCTGCCATTACGCTGGGCCAGATCGCTAATGTCAAAGACACCTATGAGAAGATTACACGCATTGTCCGGGTCAACGGCGAACTCGGCATCCGGGTGGGCATCCGCAAGCAGGCCGATGCGAACACCGTTGAGGTCTCCAATGCGATCCTGGCAGAGATCGACGAAGTGAATAGAGCGTTTCCCCAGGTCCGGATTGTCCCGGTGATTAATCAGGGCAATTTTATTGAGCGCTCCATCAAAAACGTCGCTCAGTCGGTGATGTACGGCGGCGGTCTGGCCATTCTGGTACTCCTGTTTTTCCTGCGCAGCATCCGCAGCACCATCGTGATTTTTCTGGCCATCCCCATCTCGATTATCGCCACATTCGCCCTGATGTATTTCGGGGGATTCACCCTGAATCTGATGACATTGGGCGGTTTGGCCCTGGGGGTTGGAATGATGGTGGACAGTTCCATCGTGGTGCTGGAAAATATTTACCGGCGCCGGGACGAAGCGCACGAATCCCCCGAGACAGCTGCTGTTGAAGGAACGATGGAAGTAGGGGCAGCCATTGTCGCCAGCACCATCACCACCCTGGTGATTTTCCTGCCCCTGGTTTTCGTCCGCGGTGTTTCGGGAATCCTTTTTAAGGAGCTGGCGTACGTGATCATTTTTTCTCTGATATGCTCCCTCTTGGTCTCGTTGAGCCTTGTGCCCATGCTGGCGTCACGCCTCATGCGAGCGCCCGGGCGGGCCAATGGAACCCAATCGGGAGGTTTTAGGCGAATATCCGACGCATCGGAACGTTTTTTTAATGATATTACAATGTCCTACCAGAACCTGCTTCGCCGGGTGCTGGAGTACCGTATGATAACGGTCCTATCTGCTGCGGCTGTTCTTGGCGCGAGTCTTCTGCTGCTGCCGCTGATAGGCACCGAGTTTTTTCCCCCTAGCGATGAAGGGGAAGTGAGGGTGACCGGGAAGATGGAAATCGGAACCCTGCTGGCGCTTGTGGACCAGCAAACCCGGAAGATGGAGGCGATTGTCATGCCTGCGGTCCCCGAAGCGGTATCATCGGTAGTGAGTGTGGGGGCCTCCGGCCACCATGCCGACCAGTCCTCTCAGGGAGAGATCCGGTTATCGCTGACCCCTTCTGCCCAGAGAAAGCGCTCTAATCTGGAGATAGCCGATGATTTAAGACAACGGCTTGCCGGCCAGATCCCCGGAATGGAAATCCGTATCCGGGCCCCTCAGGGCCAGTTCCTTCTGGAACGGCTCCTTGGCGGGGATGAAGGCCTATCCATCGAAATCAGAGGTTTTGAACTGGACATTCTGGACGCTCTGGCTCAGCAGGTGGGGGCCTCCATCAAAGATGTGGCGGGCATCACGGATATCGAAATTTCGCGAGAGGCGGGCATCCCCCAGCAGGAAATCCAGGTAGACCGGGACAAAATCGCTGATTTTGGACTCAGCGTGCGTGATGTCACCGAAGCGATTGAGACCGCCGTGGCCGGATCCACCGCCGGTGAATACCGCACCCAGGGCAATTCCTACCGCATCCTGGTACAGCTTAAGGATGCCGAAAAACGGTCTTTAGGCGAAATACTCGATCTTACCCTGACCACGGCATCGGGTGATCAGGTCTCGCTGCGCAATATGGTCGCCACAGAAGCAGGCCGGGGGCCCATCATCATCGACCGCAAGAGCCAGCAGCGGCTGGTCACCGTGAAAGCCAATGTCTCCGGGCGGGATTTGGGATCGGTAGCCACGGATGTCCAGTTGCTGTTGAACCGGATTCCGCGGCCAATGGGATATGACCTGATGGTGGCCGGTAATTTTGAGGAACAGCAGAAAGCATTCAATGAACTGATTGTCTCCCTGCTGCTGGCCCTGGTACTTGTTTATATGGTTCTGGCCTGTCAGTATGAATCCCTTATTAATCCGCTCGTGGTCATGCTGAGTGTGCCGGTGGCAGCTGTCGGTGTGCTGATAACCCTTTTTATGACCCATACCACCTTGAATGTGCAGTCCTACATCGGCTGTATCATGCTGGGCGGGATCGTTGTCAATAATGCCATTCTGCTGGTGGATCAGGCCGGGCAGCTTGGCCGGACGGGAATGGGGGTACGTGATGCGTTGATTGAAGCCGGTCGGCGTCGGCTCCGCCCCATTCTCATGACGACCCTGACAACAATTCTCGGGCTGATACCCCTGGCGCTTGGCATAGGCGAGGGGGCGGAAGCTCAGGCCCCACTGGCACGAGCCGTGGTGGGCGGGCTTACCGGATCTACCCTCATTACACTGGTGCTCATCCCGGCCGTCTATTCTCTCTTTCACCCTGAAACGAAAGGCCGACACAGTTGAATACCCGTCTGTTCCGGATGATAACGTTGTTGGTCCTGATGTCAGCCTTCGCATGCGCCCCCGACCGGTGGCGCGTGTTTGACTATGATGACAACCGGTTCCTGCGAGGGGAAGCGGATCGTCCCATTACGATTCCGGAGACTGTTAGGCCGAAATTGACCGAACCCCCGTCTTTCGAAATCCCTTCTGGCGAAGGACCGATGGATTTGTCCATTGAGCTGGCCGCCATGCTGGCGTTAAGCCATAATCGAGATCTTCAGGTGCGTCAGATTAATCCGGTGATCGCAGGTACTTTCGAACAGCTTGAGCGGGGAAAGTTTGATCCTGAGCTTTTTGCACAATTTGAATACACGGACGAAAGGGCTATGGAGACTTCCCGGGCCACCGGTGAAAAGTTCCCGGTGGATGGAAACGATAATAGTACAGCAGCCGGTGTGCGTCAGACTCTGCCGACCGGCACCCAGCTTGAAGCATCAGTCGCTCAGCAGCGGAGCATTTCCAACCGGACCCCCGAGGAACAGGACGCCCGGATCGGTATGAGCATCACCCAGTCCCTGTTGCAGGGGTTCGGGCCGGCGGTCAATCTGGTTAGTGTGCGGCAGGCAGAGATCGATGCTTCAGCCAGTCTTTATGAATTGCGGGGATTTGTTGAGGCCATGCTGGCTGAAACAGAAATTACTTACTGGAATTTTGTGCTGGCCGGAAAGGAAGTCACCATCTTCGAACAATCCCTTACTATCGCCAGACAGCAGCTTGATGAGGTTGAACAACAGATCGAGGTAGGTTTGTTGCCGGAAGTTGAAGCTGCGGCAGCCCGTGCCGAGGTGGCCCGGCGGGAGCAGGCGTTGATTGAGGCCCGCAGCCTGCTGGAGGAACGCCGGCTTAAACTGCTGCGGCTAACCAACCCTAAGCCGGAAGACGGGTTTAACCTTCGCATCAATGCCAGCAGTGAACCGGCCATCGAGCCGGAGCCGATTACGGATCTGGCCGACCGTCTGGAGTTGGCGGGGCGTTCACGGCCCGACCTGAACGAAGCCCGTCTGCGTCTCAGACAGAACCGCCTGGAAACCATTGTCACGAAAAATGGCCTGCTTCCTCGTCTTGAATTATTCGCAGTCCTTGGCCAGACAGGATATGCGGATAGCTTTTCCAATTCCTTCAAGGAACTCAATAACGATACATATGATTATTCCGTTGGGATTCGTTTCTCCCAGTATCTGGGCAACCGGTCCGCAAAGGCCAGTGATTTGGCGGCGCGTGCGTCGAGTCGCCAGGCAGCAGAGGCTGTAGAAAATTTGGCACAGATCGTAAGTCTGGATGTCCGGCTGGCTGCAAATGAAGTGGAGCGCACACGTCAGCAGATCGCTGCCAGCCGCGTCACCCGGATACTCCAGGAGCGGACCCTGGAGGCGGAAACCGAGCGATTCAGAGTCGGCAGTTCCACTTCCCTTTTGATCGCCCAGGCCCAGAGGGATCTGTTGGTCGCCAGGATTGCTGAAGTTATGTCGGTCGTCAATTATCGTATCGCCCTGGTTCAGCTCAATCTTGCCGAAGGCACTTTGCTGGAGCGCAGAGGGGTGAAGCTGGCCGAGGGCATAACTCCATAGCCGGATATGATAAAATCTATCGGTCGGGTCACTTGGGCTTTTCTAAGGTTTCTTCTTCAGAAACCGTCTATTTCCTGACCGGCGGGAATCTCCGGATCGTGGTGATGAGGTCTTCTATCGGTTCGCCTTTGCACAAATAGGCTGCCGCGCCAGCCTCGTGCATGGCCCGTCTCATTTCCGCCTGATCATGCATCGAAAGACCGATGACGCACGTTTCAGGCATTTCATCCATAATGATGCGAGTCGCTTCAATGCCATTCATTTTCGGCATGGAAATATCCATCAGGACAATGTCCGGATGCAGCATCCGCGTTTGTTGAACGGCTTGCTTGCCATCCTCCGCCACGCCGATCACCGTGATGTCATTCTCTTTATCCAGCAGTTCCATTAAACCATGGCGCAGCATCTCATGGTCATCCACCACCAGCACCCGGTATTTTATAAGTCCGGGATCGCTCGAAGGGCTTGGTTCGATGATATCGCCAGAAACATAAGCGTCCTGAAGGGGGGTAGATGGATTTAAGGGAACTGTGAAAGATATCCGGGTCCCTTGTTTTGATGCGCTTTCCACCTCGATCGTGCCGCCGATGTAGGCGATGCGTTCGCGCAGGCGAAACAAACCGAACTTTTCCGATATGTTCGGGGGAAAACCACAGCCCTGATCCCGAACCACAATCCTGAGCAAGTTTGCCGAAGGCTGATCCATCTCGACGGACGCCCGATTCACCCCGGCATGCTTGACAACATTGAAGAGCAGTTCGCGCACAGCACGGAAAATAAGGATATTAATAGGCTCAGATGTTTCACAATCCTCCGGCCCCTTCACCTCGACCGTCAAGCCATGATTCTCGCGCATCCATCGGCACAACCAGCTTAAACCCATCATTAACCCGCCATCCCACAGGATGGGCGGGCTCAAATCCATAACAATGTTTCGCGAAACGCCGATGGATTTTTCCAGCAGTTCAATGATTTCCAATCTCATCAGGGGAATGTCTGCATCGGAAGCAATGCGATGCGTTTTCATCTTTGCCGCTACCAGGAGCTGTTGAAGGTCATCGTGCAGAATGGTTGCCAGCCGTTTCCGTTCGCGTTCCTCAGCCTGGATGACCTCCTCGGCAAGATCCCGCAGCCGCGCTGTCGTCTCCAGAAGAGAAATGTTCGACGACTGTATTTCCCGAGTGTACGCCTCAACGCGGGTTTCCAGTGTCGCAGTAAAGTTCTGCAGGGCCTCTTCCGTGCGTTTGCGCTCGGTGATATCCATTACCGCCGACTGGTATCCGACCCTCTTGCCGTTCTTATCTTTCAATATGGTCGCAATGCCATGGGCAATGAAGGCCGTTCCATCTTTTCTCTTTGCTGTATATTCCCCTTCCCACTTATCTGTTTTGTCGAGGGCCGTGACGATGGCAATGGCCTCGGCCTGATTATTTAAAAAATGGTGAATCGGCTTGCCGATCACCTCCTCCTTGTCCGGATAGCCCCAAATATGGAGGAATGCGTCATTGGCTTCGATGATGATCCCTTCAATGTCGGCGATGCTGTTGGCGGCTATAGATACATCGAAAACGAGATTTTTAAGCCGCAGTTCTTCCTCCTGTTGTTTGCGTTCGGTGATATCGCGAAAAATGGACTGATACGTGCCGTCCGGCATCATTTTGGTCCTCATTTCAACAGACACTTCTGATCCGTCCGGACGGATGAGGGTTCGTTCACTGACTACGGTTTTGCCCTTTTGCAGCAAATCAAATCGAAAAGGACTTTTATCAAGACATTCCTTCGTAAACGGCAAAGCGCTGATGTGCCGTCCGAGCATATCTTCCTGCGCCACGCCGGTGATTGTACACAGATGCTTGTTGGCTTCGATGATCATGCCTTCATGAGAACCCAGCAGTATTCCATCTATGGCAAGATCAAGAAGCTCACGATAGTGCGTCTCACTCTTGCGAAGCGCATCCTCCGTGTGCCTTTCTTTGTCTGTTTTCTTAACTGTCATGACGCCCGTCTTATGAGGATGGCTTTTATATTTTACCCCGTCTCCCATCATCGCAGGGCGTGTCATTGTTTTCCAGTCTCGCATATTCCGGATCACTCGGTTTTTCACAAAAGTCCAGATTATCGTCCTTTACCATTGGGCTTTCGCAGCATTCCGGCATGTTCATTTCACCATCTACGATTTCAACCGTTTGGCCGCATGCTTCACAGCGGTAAGTAATCTTTTTTTTCATTTTATCCGTCTCCTTTTCGGGAAAGTTCTTCGAAAGTGTTGCTCGACCCCTCCGAAATCCAATTTTAAACTTCTACACCAATATATATACTCCGGACCGGAAAACAACAACCTAAACACTGTATTTTCATCGGGAGGGTGCGCACATGGATCAGGTTATCAAGACGTTGCTGAAATTCTGCGGAAAAGATATGGAACAAGCGAGAATCTTACATTGTGAAGGGGCTTATTGAAACAATGGAAATCCTTGAGAAAAAACATTTTAAATATTTTGAACGCATCTTAAAAGAACCGGAGCATGTTTGCGATGATGCGCCTGAAAAAATATTGTCTCAATACGATATCATCAACGGAAACATTGGTGAATCCATGGAAAATATGCGTCTGGGCTGAGCAATCCTTTCTGATAGAAACTGTAAGCTGTCCGGCTGGTTTTATTTTGATAATACGCCCCGTCGCGCCAGCATTAAATACAATGGTTTCATCCAGCCATAACACTTTGCCGAAAAATATCGGCACCGCAGTGAAATTATTTTAAACTGCCAAAACGTCGAACCTGAATCACCATTCCGATTCTATGCTTACATGCTCTACAACCTCGGCAGCAATAGTTCCCCCCGGTCAATGGTTTTAAAATATCCGGTGTATTCATAGCCTTTGGTGAGAACAATGGCATCTTCCGGGCATATGGCCATACAGTCACCGCATCCCATGCACTCATTGACGCCCGGGGGTCTCATTTGGGGATGTTTGTTTTCCAGAAAAAGAACATCGGCCGGGCAGGCTTTCGCACAGAACCCGCAGCCGGTGCATGTATCGTAATTAACTTTCACTCTGCCATTATTAATCTGGGCAGGATCATCATATATCGGTATCCGGCGCTTTTCAGAAAATGTTAAATTTCCCATAAAATTCCTCCTTGCTTCCAGGTTTAATAAATTGTTTTTTTGGAATCATTTTCATACCAGTCCACTGCATGGGTCGCCCGCTTCACCATGCCGTCCGGTTCCCCCACCGGCCATCCGATGGCAATACTGGAAGCGAATTTATACGGATAGGAAATTCCAAAGAATTGTTTCCATTTTAAAACATACTGGAACGCCAGTTTCACAAAACCTACCCAGCAGGTGCCCAGCCCCATGCTGTGAGCGGCCAGGACCATGTTTTGTCCGGCGATTCCGCAATCCAGATCAGGGTTGGAGACGCCCCTGACATCTTTAAAAATCAGGATCACCGTGGGCGCGCCGTGAAACAGGCCAAGTTTGCCATCCGCGATCAATGTGCAAGCGCCAAACGGGACAGGATGGAGATCTTTGGGTTTCACTTTGATATTGAATTTTGCAATGGGAAGCAGCCATCTTCTGCCGGGTCTCCGGTAATCAATCAACGATTTAAACAGTTTGCAGATCTTAACCGTTGTATCGGTCAGGCCTTTGATAATTTCAGGTTCACGGATAACAATAAACTTCCAGGGTTGGCTGTTTCCGGCGGATGGCGCAAAACGGCCGGCTTCTAAAATACGGTTAATCATAAATTCCGGAACCTGTTCTTTTGTGTACATACGGACACTGCGGCGTTTCAGAATGGTCTCCTCGGTTGGGGTCCATTCTGTTTTTAAGCTTTCAGCGAGCTGTTCTTGCTTGCCCATGGTATCCCTCCATTTCGTTTCGGGGTTAAATTAACGGTATTTCAAACACTTTTTTTCTTATCCATCAGTTTTCTGAACAATGTCGGTTTCAAGCTCCAGTCGCTTAATCAGTGATTTGGCAATATTCTGGTATTCACTAATTGAATATTTCTGTTTCCGAAAAAACATACGTTCTTCTTTTCTAATTGTTACATGTTGAGATTAACGGAACATTTTTTATCCACTGCCTTCCCTATTTTCCATGGCAACAGCTTTGACGAGTTCCCGGGTGGTTCCAAAAGGCGTTGTCCGTTCATACCTTTGAAGCTTGAGTGCCTCCTGGGGGCATGCCAGCGCACAAATTCCGCAGCCAATGCATTTTTCGGATTCAACCACAGCTTGATTGGTTTCCTCATCCAGACTTAAAGCACCAAAAAAACAACGCTCAACGCAGGTTCCGCAGCCGACGCAGTCGTCATTTGCGAGGGGCACAAAATTGGATTCCAGGACGGAATCAGGGTTGTCCCAACGGGTTCTACCCCTTATCTGAGAACAACAGCATTCACAGCACAGACAAATAACCGTACCATCCTTGATGCTGTTGTCGGTCATTCCGACCAGGCCGAGAGTCTGCATTTCATCAAAGTATGACACGGCCTGCTGCCTTGTAACTCTCTTTCCAAGCTTCAGCATTTCAAAATGCAGGGCCAATGGCCCCATCATGATGCACGTTCCGATGGGGAACCGACTTTTACACTCGCGGCTACCGATTTTTTCAGTGCGTGTCCGGCAGGGGCAAGGTACGAGTGCCATTTCATCAGGTGCATGATTTATTATGAAATCATGTGCTTCTTCCGCGGTCAATTTTTGCTGGTCTGCTGAGATAGCTTTATCCACTGGGATGACCCGCATGAGTGGGGTGCCTTTGAAAGAGGACTCGTAATTTTTATAGAATCCTCCGTTGATGAAAAACTCGCGATAAAGTTGTGCCGCTTCAATATCCTCAGATTTTACATCCGAATAGAACTGATGGATATTCAGCAGCAATTGGAGGCCTGGAAGGCTGTAAGAATTTCCCATACCGATAATGCCGTTTCTCTGATGGAGACCGGACAATATGCGTTCAACAGAACGAATATCTTTCCCTGCTATATCGGAAACTTCCTGTATGGAAATGAATTTATTGGGACGGGGGAAATGTTGCAGGAGTTCGGCTTCCTGGGGCGAGTACACCAGTTTGAGATATTTGATAAATGACGGATGGAAGGCAGTCCTGTCTTCTGATTTGGGCGCCATGATCGGATTTTCGTCAATTTTCTCGGCAATGTGCATATATATGGAATTGTCCATATAGTTTCTCCTTATGGTCGCCATTGAATTATAGGTTGTTTCCGCACAGGTAATCTTTGGAATTCAAATTTGGGATACCCGGTCATCATGGCCCCATGAAGCTGATGCCCCTTGGGTAGTTCAAGATACTGCTGAAGCGGTTCCCAGAGTTTTGCCGCCATCATGAAAAGGCCCGCCCAGCAGCATCCCAGCCCCAGGCTGAGGGCCGCCAGGTCAAAATAAGCCAGGGCTATGGCGGCGTCCGTCGGCTCGGTGCCGGTCTGAATCCGGCTGTGGACAATAATAAGGCAGGGGGCATGATGCAGAACAAGGTCTTTTTCCTGGTCCCAGGCCTGGGTGACTTCTTTCAGCACGGGGGCGTGAGGCGCATTTGGCATTTCACGGAGCATGTGGCGCATCCAGTCGGTTGCCATGCCCGCCAACCGGTTGATATCATCCCGTTTGGTAAAAACCTGCCAATTGACGGATTGAAGATTATGACCGGAAGGCGCATAACTTGCCATTCTGATTGCTCTGTCAATGGTTGCGTGATCCGGCATTTTGTTTTTAAATCGACGGGTTGAGCGCCTATATTTCACCATGTGTTCAAATTGATCGGGTGGGGGTATCTGTTTTTTATCCGCCATCGTACATTGGGAAGCATCCATACTGGAATGGCTTAAAGCGCCGGTCGGACAAATGGCCACGCAATGACCACAGTTGATGCACCATTTGGAAAATTCCGGCTTGGGCTCCGGCGGGATTCCGCCTTTGGGGGGTGTGATGATCTGCATGGGACAAATGGTGGCGCAGAGTCCGTCTTTGATGCATGCGGATTCATTAATTTTTAGAGTAGGCATTGGATATTTCCCTGTTCAGGCATTTCAAAAGTGAACCGCATCTATAAATCCTTCAAAACGTCATTGGCTCTTTTCTGCCAGTATTTATCATTGGTCATTTTAAGCGCTTCTTCCAATAAGGCTTTGGCTTCTGCTTTGGGTTCGTCCCCCCACTTTTCCGCCAAAATCTCCGCCATATAAATTCGTGCTTCGACATTGACCGGGTCTTTGTAAAATTCGGTTTTTTGAAATTCCCGGTAAAGTTCCATGGCTTTATCCTTGTCCATAAAAGGCCATGGCACCAGCTGCCAGTACTTGCCTAAACTATATATCGGTGCTCCTTTTTCAAATGTCTTGTCGAGCTGATAGGCTTTTTCAAGGTTCTCCTGGGTTTTGTCCTTCAATCCTTCTTTAAGTGCCGTTAAAATGCTGACCGCATCTGTGTAAATGCCCACATTTCGCCCATAATATAAATAGGCGTTTGGTTTATCGGGTTCAAGGGCTATGGCTTTTTCCGCAAATGCCATGCCTTTTTTGCCCAGCACCCTGCATGTATCCTTCCAATCCGGGAGATCCAGTTTTTCTGTTTCAAAACCGTATTTCCATATGGATTTAGAGGCTTTCCAGTTGTATTCATAGTTGGCTGGCTCCTTATCAGCAGGGCCGACATAGATGTCCATGGCCTGCTTGTAGTTTTCCAACCCACCGGCGCTCATCAGTTCATCGGCTTTTGATGGATTTTCCAGAGCGTAGGCTGAGCAACACTAACGAGAAGCAGTAAAATGAGAATGAGATTCTTTACGGTTGCTTTCATGAGACTTCCTTTTATTAGAATTTGTATAAAACATCCCCTGCATTGTTGTTCTGGTGTAATTTGTTCTAAAATTAAAGTCCTTGTTTGTCCTGTGTATATGAAAGAGGTTTTAAAATAGCTTCTTCCGTTTTACTTTGGAGTGCGCAATAAAACCTTTATAAATAGAATTGTGAATATCAAATCAACGCAACCGGCCATAAAAAGAAGTAAGGTTATTTCGCCTTTAACCAGATAAGCAAAAAAAAGCAGGAACACGGCTGTCTTCCCGATGATACCCATTTTGATAATATTTCTATTCCGCCATACGTCATGGCTTATCCAGAAATATCCGATCCCGAAAATAAATACCGCTGCAAGAAAGCCATAATACCACAACATTGTCTCAGGAATTTTATGGAAGTATGACAGAAGTTCTTTATTCACAACCGACAAGCCAAAAAAGAGCATTGCCGCGCTCCAGTTCCATAAAGCACCAATAAAAAAGAGCCTTTTTTCATATACGCCTGTTGCAGCCATAGAAATCTCCTTTGGTTTTAAATTTATAAATCCTTCAAAATATCAGTGGCCTTTAATGCCATTAATTTTAGCCCTATAATTCTCAAGCAATTTTACCAACAGCAGGATTAACGAAACCTATCGGGCAGACTGCTTATCCTGGAGCCTAAACATTATCCAGGCATCTACTATCTTTAGGTGAGTTCTTTTTTTATGGCCTCGGTCAGTTCCGGAATCACTTTGAAAAGATCGCCCACCAGCCCGTAATCCGCCACCTGGAAAATCGGGGCTTCCGCGTCCTTATTGATAGCTACGATCACTTTGCTGTCCTTCATCCCCGCTAGGTGCTGAATTGCTCCCGAGATCCCAACGGCGATATACAAATCCGGGGCAACGGTTTTCCCTGTCTGACCCACCTGGAGATCATTGGATATCCATCCCGAATCAACGGCTGCCCGGCTGGCCCCCACCGCACCCCCGAACAGGTCGGCCAGGGATTCAATCAATGCAAAATTCTCTTGGGATTTCATCCCTCTTCCGCCTGAGACAACCACCGCCGCTTCCGTGGGATCCGGCCGATCGCTTTTGCTGGCACACATTTCGATAAATCTTGTTTTTGTTTTCGGGACCGGAATCTGAACCAAATGGATCGGCGTTTTTCCTCCGACCGGTTCCATCATTGGAAAAGCGGTACCTTGGATGGTTGCCACCTTGACCGGGGTATTGATTTCAAAGGTTGCCAACACATTGCCGGCCCACATGGCCCGGATAAAACAGGTGCCGTCAAAATCGACGATATCCGATGCCATTCCAGCATTTAATTTTCCCGCGACCCTTGGCATCAGATCCCGGCCCGTGGTGCCCGAATTCATGCCGACAATCACCGCGCCGCAGCTTTTGGCCACTTCAGCCGTCACATGACCCCATGATTCCGCCGTATAATTCTGATAGGCCGGATCTTCCACCAAATGGATGGCATCCGCGCCATAGGGCTGCATTTCTTCAGCAATGGCTTGAACCCCATTTCCAATGACAAGCAGGTGCAGATCCGAGTTTAATTTTCCGGCGGCCTGCCGGGCGAACGTCAAGGCGTTTAACGTCGCTTTTTTGGGTTTGCCGCCTACGTATTCCGCAACGATCAGTATGCTGGACATGGATTTCTCCTTATATAATGATTCATATGACTTTTGCTTCTTCCTTCAGCACCCGGATTAATGCAGGAACATCCGGCACAATGCGGCCTCCCTCACGCAGGTGGGGTTGGCTCATCTTTTGTATAATTACCTTCGGGGCAACCGCCACCCCAAGTTCATCCGGCTTAAACGACTGCAACTCCTTTTTCTTGGCTTTCATGATGGCGGGCAAAGCCGGATAGCGGGGTTCATTGAGCCGAAGGTCCGCGCTGATGATACCGGGAAGGTCCATTTCAAGAACCTCGATGCCGCCGTCAACTTCCCTTTCAACCCTCGCTTTGGATTCATTAATCTCAATTTTTGACGCAAAACACACCTGTCCCCATCCCAGGTATTCCGCCAGAAGCTGGGCCACCTGATTGTTGTCGTCATCCACCGCCTGCTTGCCCAAAATCACCAGATCCGGCTGTTCCTTTTCAATGATGGCTTTGAGAATCCGGGCCACGACTTCTGAATCCATATAACCGTTTTCACTTACATGAATTCCCCGATCCGCGCCCATGGAGAGTCCGTACCGGATTTCAATCTGGGCCTTTTCGGAGCCTATGCCCACCACCACCACTTCGCCGCCTTTTTTTTCCTTGATGCGAAGGGCCTCCTCAATGGCGATTTCATCAAACGGGTTGACCTTGAAACTCATGCTGGACAGGTCGATGCCGCTGCCATCCGGCTTGATTTTGATTTTCATATCCGGATCAGTAACCCTTTTTGCCGTTACCAATATTTTCATGTGTTCTTCCTTTCCTTGTTCATATTAATAAAGGAGCCTTAAAGCGATTTGATCACAGGCTCTCAGACAATCCACACCGCCTGCTGGTGGGCCTTATGAAGCACTTTCATGGTCACACGGCCCATCATAAATTCACGGATCATCGATAATCCACGCCGACCAATGACCACCGTGCCGCAATGTCCGTTTTCAGCGGTTTTTGAAATCATCACCGCCCGGCTGGTTCTGCCCGTAAGTATGTTCGTTTTAATCCGTTCCGGATCAAAGCCCGCATCAGTCAGGCGGTCTTTTGCTTTATCCATTAATACGGCCATCTGAGAGTTTTGTTCATCAGCCCATTTTTTTTCCTGATCTTCAGAGAAGACCTTTTCATCACCCAAATGCACATTTATTGCCGGGGCCACATGACACAAGAAAACGTCACGGTCCGGTCGAGGCATTAAATAGCAGGCCCGATCCAGTGCTTTAAATGCGTTCTCGGAACCATCAAAACCGATTAAAATATGCTTTGGATTCGGTTTGTCGCCGACGATCACGACCGGCAAATGCTCGATTGCGCTCATCATCCGGTATGCTGTGGCGCCCACAATGATGTCGGTGGGATCGTTTATACCCCGCCGGCCAATGATTAAGGCATCATGCTTGCCGGATTCCTCAGTAATGTCTTTGGCGACGCCGTGTTCCCGGTTCTGAATTTTTATATCGATGGACTGTTTTTCGTATCCGGCCCCGATTAATATCGATTCAGCGCTTTCAATCATTTTTTGTGCCTGTTCCGCCATTTTGCGCTGCCACGGCCCGGTTTCACCGGCTGCCGGGTCTATGGAGGCGATTGTTTTCAGATCGTCCACCATTTCAAGTAGTTCCGCCATAATATGAATGAGCGTCATGCCTGTTGTTTCCGGGTTAAAAAAATGAGCGGCATAACGAACAGCACCCATGGCACTTTCGGAACCATCGACGGCGATCAGCACTTTAATTTTTCTCGCCATTATCTTTCCTTAAACAATATTGAATATGGTTTGGTTGCTAATCTTCAAACGACCGGAGCATCATCTGGGCAAGATCCATTATCTCGACCTCTTCTTCCATGCCTTTTTCTTTCATGGCATCATCCAGCATGATCATGCAGTAAGGGCATGCGGTGGCGATGGTCCGGGCGCCGGTGGCAAAAAGCTGTTCAAAGCGCTCGGTGTTGATCCGTTTACCGATTTTTTCCTCCATCCACATGCGCCCGCCGCCTGCGCCGCAGCAAAAACTGGTCCGTTCCCGGCGTTCGGCTTCCAGGAGTTTCACCCCCGGAATGAAACGGGCGATGTCGCGGGGGATATCATATAAATCATTATAGCGTCCCAGATAGCAGGAATCATGATACACCACCGGCCCCTTGCCGGAAAACTTCTTCCCGGCCGCAAAGACCCTTTTTCGGGTGAGTTGCCGGATCAATTCCGTGTGGTGGATCACCTGAAAGGTTTTTCCAAACTGCGGGTATTCGTTTTTAAAGGTATTGAAACAATGGGGACAGGCGGTAACAATTTTTTTCACACCGATGCTGTCAAACATCTCCAGATTGAAATTGATCATATGTTGGGCAAGATATTCATTCCCAAGGCGTCTGGCGGTCTCACCGCAGCACATCTCATCATTTCCCAGGCAGGCGAAATTAACCCCCGCCTTCTGCATCAGACCTACCAGCGCCCTGCTGACTTTTTTATAACGGTCGTCAAAAGAACCCGCGCATCCCACATAAAACAGGTATTCAAAATCCGGGTTTTCTTCCGGTGTCTGAACGCCCAAACCCTTGAACCAGTCGCCACGGGTATTGGATGCCAGGCTCCAGGGGTTGGAAAGGTTTTCAAAGCCTTTAAAGCATTGTTTGAGTTCGCCGGGAAACCGGCTTTCCACCTGAACCAGGTGACGTCGCATATCAATAATGTTGTCCACATGCTCGATCATCAGGGGGCAGTTGGCAACGCAGTGGCCGCAGGTAGTGCAGGCCCAGATGGTTTCATCTGAAATGACGCCGCCGACAAGCTCTTCACCGCTCCATTCTTCCAATACCGCCCGGGCTTTTTCCGGCTCTTTTTTAACTTGGTGCAGGGCGGCCCGGCACATCAGGTTCGTCTTTTTTTTCAGGTGCTCCCTCTCATCCATGATCACTGCCATGGGCGACAGGGGCTTGTCGGTCAGGTGGGCCGGGCAGTTGGCCCGGCAACGGCCGCATTCGGCACAGGAATACATGTCAAGTCCCCGTTTCCAGGAAAAGTCTTCTATTTTTCCCACGCCAAAAATAGCATCCTCATTTTCGCGATCCTGCAGGGTCAGTGCCCCCTTTTTCTTCAAACTCCGCATAAATATGGAAGGGAGCGAAGTCACTTCGTGAAATTGTTTGCAATATGGCAAATAGTTTAAAAACGACAATCCCAGGATCAGGTGTCCCCAGCAGCCGACTGCATGCATTTGCGATGTTATGGGAGAATCAGCGGTCAGACCCATGCCCATTAAAATGTTTTTTCCGAACACTCCTAAAAATGCCGCATGGGCTTCCGGGTGATCCGGCACCAGAATAAACAGGGTGGATTCATAAAGCAGGTCCATCACCATCATCCAAAAAATCCAGTTTAAAATAACCAGAGCCTCCGCAGACAAAATCATTCTTGCCGGCCGGAAAAACACACGATTCACAAAGGCCATCGTGCATCCTGCCATAATGGATAAGGTAAACAGATCTTTTAAAAAAACATAGGTCAGTCCCACCCGGGAGTCACCAAAACCCGGCAGATGAAAATCAGCTGAAAAACCCCGGCCGGCCATCTGAACGGTTGAAAGCGTCACAACCACCGCGCCCCAGAAAATCATGACATGGGCGATGCCGTGGACCCGTTCAAATGGCCTTAAAAACCTGAGCTGACCAAAAAAGAGTTTAAGGACACTGATTGCACGTTCTCGCTTGTTGTCCAGACGGTTGTCCGGCTGCATCACAAACAGCGGTAAAAATCGGCGCGTGACACTGAAAGTAAACAGAGTCAATGAAACGAAAAGCAGTAATCCCATTGCAGCAGGATTCATGATGTTTCCTTAATTTCGTTCAAAAGTAATGGCATGACGGATTTTTATACCTTTTCCAGGATATGAATACCCATGGCCGCCTCTTCATAGGCCAGATTACCGCCGCCGTTTTCCGCCATTGCCAGTTTGCATCCTTCAACCTGACGCAGTCCGGCTTCATGGCGCAACTGCGTTACCAGTTCATGAATCTGGCCCAAGCCGGATGCCCCGATGGGATGACCGCGGGATTCCAACCCCCCGGAAGTATTAATGGGTATTTTCCCGCCAAGTTTTGTTGCACCGGATTCCGCAAATACCCCGCCTTGACCCATCGGGCAAAACCCCAGCGATTCGCTTTGGTGCAATTCACCAAAAGCTGTCGCATCATGGACTTCGGCCACGTGAATATCTTCGGGTCCGACACCGGCCATTGCATAGGCTTTTTGTGAAACAAGACAGGCGATATCCTTGTTTTCTTCCTCAATTCTGCGATCCGTACCCGACCCCAAAACAGACGCCCTTATTTTTACAGGACGAGCGTGTTTCAGTTTTTTCAAAAAATCAGCCGAACACAATACCGCCCCGGCACCGCCGTCACCCACCGGAGCGCACATGGGAACCGTGAGCGGCCAGCTGACCGATCGGGCAGCCAGAACTTCGTCCACACCTATTTGATTCTGATACTGGGCATTCGGATTCATGGAACTATGAAAATGGTTCTTGGAAGCAATCACGGCCAACTGTTTTTGCGTGGTCCCGTATTTGTTCATGTGATATCTTGCAAAAGCCGAATACACATCCATAAACGCGCTGCGATTTTGTCCGGCACCGCCGCCGTCGTCTTCTTTCGGGATTTCAAGATCGATGTTTTTGCTCACTGCCTGGAGCATTTCCATGTGAGGAACCATGTTTTCAACATCAATGCCGGTCCAGAAGGCTTTAAACATTTTCACCTTGTCTTCGTCATACATTTTCTCGGCACCCAGGGCGATCACACATTCATAAACACCGGATGCGACACCCATCCATGCACAATGGAAACCGGTGGCTCCCCCGGCGCAGGCATTTTCCAGATTGTATATGGGCAACCCCATAACGCCCAATGGCCGCAATGCCACCTGACCCCTGATACAGTGCTGGTTCGATTGATATCCCCAGTTGGAGTTAGAAAAGTAAATTGCATCTAAAGCATCCTGACCGATGTCGGCATCAGCCAGCGTTTTTTCCAAAGCTTCAGCAGCAATACTTTTAATCGACCGATCCCAGTACCGGGCAAATTTTGTCATCCCAACACCGATTACAAATACATCACGCATGATATCTCCTATTTCTTTTCGATCATTGCAAAAAGTGGCTACCATTTTTATGATTGTGTTTAAAAATTAATATCCTCTATCTCTTCTGAAGCTTTTTTAGCCTTTTCCTGTCCAAGCGGTGAAAGAATCTCAACATACGCAGATACCCCATTGGCCAGATTCGATAATTCCACCAGAACAACCTGCCGATCTTAGGCACAAAAGCGATGGTTTTCTTTTTGATCACAGCCTTGAGTATTAATTTTGCACAGACATCAGGGGTGATGGCAGATAATTTTTCAAACAGGATAGCCAGATAAGAGCTCAACACATTTTCCGAGGTCGTGTTGACCGTTTCGCTATCGGTAAGCAATGGTGTCCGAATATAACCGGGACAGATGATTGTAAGATCGACGCCCGTACCAGCGGCTTCCACCCATAAGCTTTCCGTTAATCCGAACACGGCGTGCTTGGTTCCCACATAGGATGCTGTAAGGGGAAATGGAAGAACTCCTTCCACGGAAGACAGGTTGATAATATGACCGCTACCCTGTTTGACCATGAGATGGTAGGCGTGATAAGTGCCGTAGAGAAGGCCGTTTAAATTCACGTCAAGCACCCTGGTCATATGGTCCAAATTAATGTCCCTGACTTCTCCAATTATTACAATTCCAGCGTTGTTAAAGAGATAATCCAGTTTGCCATACTCGGCCGCCGTGTCTTCAATAATCTTTTTGAAAGCAAATTTATCCGTCACATCCAGTTTAACGGCTTTGACTTTCAGCCCATTTTTAAGTAGTGCTTCAGTGGCTTTTTCAACCTGTTCAAAATTTATGTCAGCCATAATCACATGGGCTCCATGCCCCGCCAGCTGCTTACTGAGATTGAGGCCAATACCCGAAGCACCCCCAGTTACAATACAGATTTTATCCTTGAAAATGCTCATTGAATCTCCTTTTCCCCCACGGTTTTAATGTTTCTAAAAATTCGGTGTTTAGCGAAACGTGGCTTGCCGGCTCCTATGATATAGACATCGCGCATGATTTAGCTTTTGGTTATTTTTTTTCATACGTCTTTTCAAACGTCTGCCCTTTGTAATGGCTCCGTTCCAGGCTGCCGGCTTCCGCCCAGAGGATCGCCGGATTGATCTTTAACCGCTTGGTCATTGCAGCGACAATTTCCCCCTCAAGGGTTTTGAGTTGTTCTCCGGCAAGGCCTGCCGCATGTTCAATACGCAATTTTAACGGCGGCACCACGCGGGGCGGTTTTTCATCAAGGACAATGCGCATTTCACCCGTCACTTTTGGCACAAATTCGTTAATCACCCCTTTTATATGACTGGGATAGACCATTACCCCTTTGACTTTCAGCATGTCGTCTGACCGCCCAATAACTTTGTATCGGAATCCGGACCGGCCACAGGGGCAGGGATCGGTAAACACCTGATGAATATCACCCATGCTCTGACGAACCATGATCCAGCCGTCACCTTCAAGGGAGGTAAAAACCGCTTCACCTTTGGCGCCGTTTTCCATGGCAATAGGGGCTTTTGTTTCAGGATCCACCAATTCATAATACGCCAGATCATCGCCCAGCCAGTGCATTCCCTGGTATTCTTCATGGTCACAGGAGCATCCGAAACCAGCCCCAGCATCAAAAATCCGGCACCCGTAAGCCGATTCAATCTTTGCTTTGACTTCCGGTATCCCGGCGCCAGGTTCACCGCCGCACAATAATGCCTTAAAACCCAATTCAACCACTGTTTTATTTAATAATTTCGGCGACTGTTCGATCAGATATTCTGCCAAAGAAGGCGTACCAACATATACATTGCCCTTAAACAGGCTTTGCATCAGCAGAATCCGCTCACTCTTGGCTTCCGCGCCGACAGGGATTATTGTTGATCCAAGTTTCTGCATTCCCATCATTGTGGGAATCCCGGCAATAACCATGGACAAAGCAAAGCAGAACAGCACCCGGTCTTGGGGGCGGATGCCCGCCCGCCAGCCACCCCGGGTCATGACTTCTCCCCAGACATTGTTGATATCCTTGTTCGTCATGGGGTAAGGAGTCGGGATACCTGTGGTTCCGGTTGTTGTGGCAATATAATCAAGCTCATCAACCGAGATGGGCATGATCTGGTCTAAAGCCTTGATGAAATCGCCGCCGCATTCCATGACCAGAGCACGGAGGTTTTCCTTGTTAAACAAAGCGATCTTGTCTTTGAATTCATCCATACTGCTTAATGAATCGGGATCGCATTTACTGCCTTCAATCATTTTGACGTAAAAGGGTGCATTGGCTTTTAGCCGGTTCAACATTGTTTTTAATTTTTCAAGCTGGATTTTTCCCATCTCCGGTGTATTCAGGAGCGGTTCGATATCCATATTCCAATAGGGTCTGTCAATATTCATCTGCTTTCTCCTAAAATATATCCGATCGCTGTCTGGGGTATGTTTCATAGATTTTATGACCGCCATCCGCTGCCAGCATTTCATTATTTCCGTCTTCAATCAGTGTCATTCTGGCATCACGGTAGAGTTTTTCCGGCAGGTATTCTTTGGTAATCCCATTGCCTCCAAACAACTGGATGCAGTCATGGGCATTTTGAAGGGCCATTTCTGTCGTGGTTGTTTTACCCACGATAGAGTATTCCAGGAAGCCCGGTACCACGGAAAAATTAAGTTCCGTTGCCCGGCGGGTGATGGCCCGGCAGACTTCTACACGGCGAAATAATTCAAACATCCGGATCTTTGTGTAAAAATGATCTTTCATGGGTTTTAAACCAACAACCCTTTCCTTGCTGTATGCAAAGGCTTCGTCAAACGCTGCCCGCGCCAGACCGGTAGCTGCATTAGACATCAGGAGATTGGCCATGGTTAAAAACATATCCACAATTGGTGAATAAAAATCCGGGTCCACCACCACATATTTTGAAGAGATTCTCACGTCGTCAAAGAATATTTCGCCCTGGTTCAGATCCCGCTGACCCAGTTTTTCTAAGGGCTTTCCCTTGGAAATACCCCGCAGATCCAAAGGGATGATGGCACACCCGCTTCCGGCAAATCCCTGGGAGGGGTCAATGCCGAAATGAAGCCAGGCATGTGTGGCAACCGTGCCGCCGGACACCCATGAGGATTTCTGGCCGTTAAGGATGTAATCATCGCCATCTCTGCGGGACCGGAGATTCGTTTTCATGTCCGGTGAGGAAAACCAGACTTCAGGTGTGGGAATAACATCCGTACCGTGGTCCGGTTCTGTAATCCCCCAGCATGAGCGAATGCTGCCGTCTTTGCACTCGCAAAAAGGCTTGGTGAATTCTTCGATCAAAGTATCATTGTTGGTGTAAACCGCCCCCAGGGCGGCAAAGGATGCAACCGCAAGCTGCACTGCCAATCCGAAACTGCCCCAGCCAAGTTCTTCTAAAACAATGCACTGCTGTTTGGGAGACAATCCCATGCCCCCCACCCACTCGGGCAAGAGAACCGTGTGATAACCCAGTTGATATGCCTGCTTCATAAAATCCCAGAAGGGTGATCCCGGAGCCACGTATTCTTCCGCGCTCATTGCATCCAGCTTTTTGGCTACCGGGCGGATCACTTCTTTTGCAAACCTGTGAGCCGCCTCTTGTAAAGCAACATCCTCTTCGGTTAATTCAAGATCAATATCGAAATAACTCATATTTATTCTCCTGCTTTTTAAAGTTTACTAAGCCATGAAATTCTTTATTGCCGGAGCCATGGGGATCTATTCTTCGTCCTCACCAAGGGCACCCGTGTACCTCATAATTTTTTCATAGGCTTTGGCCTTGTTATTCACATCTTTTTCAATAAAGGTTTCATCCTGTTCGACTTTCAAAAATGTCGGATCTTCCCACCAGTTGGGTTTAGACTTGATGATCGGATTGCCGCCTCCGGAAAACGCCATCTGGTTAGTGGGGCCGCCGGCAAGCTGGGTCATCATTTTCTGATCAAAACTAAGCGTTTCTTTCCATGCTTCACGGTCGAACCAGAGATTTTTTCCCAACGGTCCGATGGGTAAACCCAGAACCATTGTCGCGCCTTCAAGATGCCCAAGCAGCAGGGCGCAGGCACCGATGGAAAACATAATACGTGCTTCAGCATGATGCTGGGCTGCACAGGCGCAGGCATAATCACACACCGTGCCGAAATCGACGGCCTTCCAGACACAGGTAGGGCCATAGCATCCAATACCTACCCCTTTGTTTGTCTGTGTATATTTTAAGTATTCACCGCATGTCTTGAATCCGCAGGCGCCGCAATCCCATAGTGCGGGTTTCAGTAAATCAGCGCCAAACAGCACGATTGGCGGCAGTTTGTTCTGTTTCCGCAGGCTCTGGAGCGCCACTGCGTCATGAAGCTGAAACGCGGAATTTTCGCCCAATGTGGCCAGGACATCGATAATCGGGTCCATGTCTTCACCCGTGATGATCTCCGCCATCAATTCCACGCGATGGGTCAGCGTGGGTGCCTTGCCGGCAGCGATAATACAGGCTTTTGCCACATCCAGTAAATGCTCATGGGCGGCTTCTAATCCATTATATATGGCCATGGCTTATTCCTCCTTCTTCTTGCCGGCTTCGGTCTTTTTTTCCGGATCGAATGTATGATAGGGATGGTTCGGGATCTGGCGGGTGATGGTCGTAATTTTTCGAACCGCATCAATCTGCTTGGCCATGTTTGTCAGGTGATAATTCGGTGGTATGTCTGCGTATGGGTTTTTGGATGCTGCGGCAATAAGGATGCCGACAACAATTTCGGAATTCATGCAGATATCCAGGTTTCGTCCTGCCAACCCCACAGAATAACAGGACTTGGCATCTACAAAATGGTTCCCGGCAATCCACATGGCAGACCCGATGACATAACCCAGGTCGTGCGCCCGGATCACGCAAACCGGGCCTTTAATGGCTGTTTCCCTGCTCCGGTCAGTGGCATCAATCAGGCCGTTAAAATGATTCACCCGGTTATAGACAAAAGAACAGTCCGGCTCTCCGCCGCACAATCCGCATCCCACATCCATGGGCGTTTCATGGGCACGCTTGTTTCCCAGAAACACAATCGCATCGCTTTCCCGCGCCATGACCGCTTCATATAAAAACGGTTTTTTCAAACGTTTCGGCACTTCTTTGTGGGCCAGCCGTTCCATTTCACGGGCGACCTGTTCAATCTCTTTCTGACCATATACGATCTCAGCTTCATGGCCGGGCACCCCGCCAGTCAATGGTGCTGTGAGGGCCGCATTAACCATAAGCTTTGCCACCACCAGCACATTCTCCTTTTTTGCCTGATCCGAAGGAGAATACGGCGGAAATTCGTCGATATGTATTCTTGCCATTGTCTGCTCCTTTTTAAATTTTGAGGCATTTGATCCAACCCGGAAAATTTGTAAAAATGCGCTTTAATTGGTGGGAACGTTGAATTTTTTGCAGTAATCCGGATACATCGCCTGGCCGGGTTTCAACAAGGGCAGCAATTGCAGCACTTTGCCGATGGGGCCTTTGGCTTTAATCTGTCTTAAAGCAAGGGCTTTCGGAACGTTGAGGTCTTTGAGCCAGAATTTATGGGCGGTATCCAGTGACATTTTCATGAGAACCACGGCGACCTTCGGCTTTGCTTCGTCATCAAAACAACAGCCGGTATGATCCACATACATGGTGAGTTCGGGATCATGGATCTCATATTTTATTGTGATTTCATTTTCTTTGAGTTTTTTCCCGAATTCTCCCTGAACCATTTTTGTCCATAAATCGCCAAAAAGTTCTATTGCTGCGTCTTTTGTCATAATCGCCATGATGACCTCCCAAAATGAAAGATTGATAAAAAAAAGATGGATACAATTATTGCAATGAACAATGTTTAGCATTGCAATCACCGTGCCAATACTTTATGTTTTTTATTATTCTGAATTTATTAAATATTTATAGATTGCAGGGTGAGCAAAGAACTTGTTTGTCAATATTTTAACAGAAAGATGTCAAAATATTGACATAATGGTTGTTTCCCATTAAGATGCCTGGCAGGTTAATTCTGATGAAAATTTTATCAAAAGGACAATCCGATGAAAGATAGCGTTCCTGATTTTTCGGACGAACAATGGCAATTTTTAAATGAATTGCAGTTGGAGCCCGATGTAAAATCAAAAATGCTGGTTCAACTGATGGAAAAAGGCGGGTTTAAAAAAAAAGCGTGCAAGCTGGATATAAAAATCGCCGAAAATGCTCTAAAAGAAGGAGATCATGAAAACGCATGGGTCCGTTTCCGGCTGGCTGCCGACCGGTTGATGCATTTGACGGAAGACCGGGAATGCATGGTCTGGTTTCTTTCCACCGTTCAGAAACTGTCCAATCTTTCATTTATACTTGGCAAGGAACTCACTTCCCTTGCCCAATATCTGCATAAGGCGCATGATGTTGCCGCAAGTCTCGGTGATAAGCGGTCCCATGCACTGATAAACATGCATTTGGGAAGACTGTATTATTTTTCCGACAGACGTTCTGACGCGCTGATTGCCCTGTCAGTTGGGTTAAGCGAGATAGAAGAACTGGGAGATGAAGATATTCTTGATCAGTCAGCAGGGTTTTTAGGGCTGTATTATTACATGCAGGGTTTGTTCAGAGAAGCACTGGTGCAGTTGGAAAGGGCTGAGCGGGTTTCCGAATCACAGGCAAAAGATCAGTTAGTCAATCCTTTGGCACCGGTTCTCATGGGCTACTGTTTTGCATATCTCGGCGAATTCCACAGGGCCATCGGAAATCTGGACAGCAATTGGCGCATCGCAAAAGAGAGGTCCAATGCTACCATGGCAATGTCGCTCCGCGTAATTCTGGGAACCGTTTTAATCCTGATCAACAGGGAAAAAGAGGCTGCCGTTCATATTGATGCAGCAGTAAAAGAAGCTAAAGAAAAGAATAATGCATTTGCATTATATCTGGCAAGAGGGGCATTGGCTCTCAAGTTGATGAAATCCGGCCAGACAATTAAAGCTCATGAACTGCTGACAAAAACATTTGAGGAAGCAGCAGCCTCCGGATTTGTCCGTCAGTACTCCTCTCCGTGGATACTTGAAATGCTGTTTGAATTTGAAAGACTGGGTCTTGAGCCGATTCCGGGTTTAAGTTTCTACCAGGCCATGGATAAAACAATTAAAGAGAACAACATCCACCTGCATGGCGTTGCCCTGAGATTGATTGCGCAAAAAAAAATTGCTGAAAAGATTTCCGGCACGGATGCAAAAAGTGATCTGATCAAAAGCCGGGACTACCTTGAACGATCCGGCGACAGTATTCAGTTCTCAAAGACAATGATTGAAATGATTCGCCTTGAGTTGTCTCTGGGAAATCAAAAACAGGCCCGGCATTACGCACAGACTGCCTGGAGGGCCCTGGGCGGATACGCGGCGGATTTTTTTCCGGATGATTTAAGCTATCTTTTGGAATCGGAAGATTATGTAAAACACTCCCAGGAGTCGGTTGAGCGGTTTATTGAACTGACGGAATCCATGTTTCCTGTTTACAATCAGGATGAAATATTAACCCGTGCGGTGATCGCCACCAACCGGTTTTTTGATGCGGAACGGGGAGGGTTGTTCTGGTTTCCGGGCGGAAAAATGACGAAAAATCCGGAACTGCGAGCATCCTGCAATTTATCATTAAGCGATATTTCTGAGCCGGGCTTTAAAAATTTCCAGAAATTTATTTTACAAGCATTTATGGAAAACCGCACGATTATCAAACGCAATATGGTGCCCCATCCGGATTTGCCGGGCAGAGCCGTTAAGGCTGTTTTATGCCTGCCTGTGGAAGTTAGAGATAAAGTCCGTGCGGTGATATACCATGACAACTCTTATCTTGAAGACTGTTTTGACTCTTTGAATCCGGACATGATCAGCAAAGTCGGAAGTCACATCAGCCGGCAGGTGGCAAGAATTTATGATTATTTTCGGATCAGAGAAGAGCGTAATGAATTGATTTCAGAGAAATCCATTCAGGATGCAGCTCTGGGTGAGAGGCCGTTGATTTATAAATGCAAACTTATGACAAATATTATTTCTCAGCTGGATAAAGCCGCAGATTCGGATTCCACGGTTCTAATTCTTGGTGACACCGGCGTCGGAAAAGAACTGATTGCCCGCCGGATTCATTCCATGAGCAAACGATTCAAAAAAACGTTTATCATTGTTGATGCCAATACGATTCCTGAAACATTGATTGAAAGCGAACTGTTCGGTCACGAAAAAGGTGCATTTACCGGCGCGGACCAGCAGAAAAAGGGCCGACTGGAACTGGCCGACCAGGGGACACTGTTTATCGATGAAATCGGCGAAATCCCTAAATCCATTCAGGTAAAGCTTCTGCGGGCAATCCAGGAGCGCAGTTTTTTCAGGGTTGGCGGCACACGAACGCTCCACTCGGACTTTCGGCTTATTGCCGCAACCAACCGTGATCTGACCGAAGAAGTGCGAGCGGGAAGGTTCCGTGAAGATCTGTATTACCGGCTGAATGTGGTACCCTTCAGGATACCTTCTCTTTCGGAAAGAGCTGAGGATATTCCTTTGCTGGCAAACCATTTTCTTTCCAGGTATTCACGGAAATACCAACGCCCAGACCTGATGCTTGATTCTGAAACAGAAACATTGCTCAAAAAATACAACTGGCCGGGCAATATCCGGGAACTTGAAAATATCATTGAACGGTCGGTTCTGCTTTCATCCGGAAATCGCCTGGAGATTGATCTGGCCGTTGCCGGAAAAAGTCAAAACAATGATTCCTTTTCCGACCATCCCACTATTGATGAACTGCAGAAAAGATATATCAATTACATACTTGATAAAACGGTGGGGAAAATCAGCGGACCCGACGGTGCGGCTGAGATTCTGGGACTAAAACGCACCACGCTGCTTGCCCGGATGCGGAAACTCGGGATGCGATAAATAAGGAGAGATAGCCCTTTCAATATTCGGCCATTTTCCAGACAACTTCGTACAACTCCTTTCGCCGGCTTTGCAGGTTTCTGACACTGCCCTGCTGCCGCAGTTCTTTCAGTAAATCGAGATCCAGGTCCACCATCAGGGTCATCTCCGTGTTGGGGGTTGCCTCGGCGGCAATGGCGTCATGGGGAAACGCAAAATCCGAAGGCGTAAAAACAGCGGACTGCGAATACTGGATATCCATGTTTTCAACTTTGGGCAGGTTCCCAACACTGCCGGATATTGCCACGTAGCATTCATTTTCAATCGCCCGCGCCTGAGCGCATCGCCGGACCCGGAGATAGGCGTTTTTGGTGTCTGTCAAAAACGGCACCAGCAGCAGAGTCATGCCCTTGTCCGCAAGGTTCCTTGAAAGTTCAGGGAATTCGACATCATAGCAGACAAGCACACCAATTTTGCCGATATCGGTATCAAATATCTTAAGCTGGTCGCCGCCCCTCAGCCCCCAGTACTGGGATTCATCTGGTGTGATATGCAACTTGTATTGGGCATCCCAGGTGCCGTCTCTCCGGCACAAAAAAGAAACATTGTACAGAGAATCATCTTTTAACTGGGGCATGCTGCCCGCAACAATATTGATGTTATAGGAAATGGCCATATTGACGAAGGCGGCCCGGATTTCATCGGTATATTCCGCCAAAGAACGCATGGCTTCGGCCGGATTTTCCTGATTAAAATTTTTCAACAGTGGCGCATTTAATAGTTCCGGAAATAAAACCAGATCGGAATTATAACCGGCCACGGCATCCACAAAAAATTCCGCCTGATGCAGAAACTCTTCAAGCTTCTCGAAAGGCCGCATCTGCCACTGAACCACCCCGATGCGCGGATAGGACTTTCTGCCGCCAAACAGTTTCTGGCGTTTTTCATAATAAATATTATTCCATTCCATCAAGACCCCGTAAGTATCCGACTGGGTATCTTCCGGTATGTAATTTTTTAATATTTTTTTAATATGAAAATCATTCGACAACTGAAACGACAAGACCGGATCGTAAATTTCATTATCTTTGACTTTTTGAATGTATGCGGCAGGGGTCATGTCATCGGAATATTTTCCGTAACCGGGAATCCGGCCGCCGAAAATGATGCTTTTCAAATTCAGTGTTTCGCATAACTCCTTGCGGGCATCATAAAGGCGTCTGCCCAGCCGGAGGCCTCGATAATCGGGATCAACGAAGATGTCAACGCCATAGAGCGCATTCCCATCCGGATCATGCCCGCTCATTTCGCCGCCATTGATAACGTCTTCATAAGTGTGCCGCCGGTTCTCAATATCATCCGCATTGACCAGAATGGTCAGCGCGGCAGCTATAACTCCGCCGTTATCCTCAATGCATATCTGCCCTTCCGGAAACTGATCAATCAATGTGTCAAATTCGTCCGGTTTCCAGGCGCCGCCCATCCCTTTATATACACGATCCATAATCCGCTTGATATCCGGATAATCCGTGCGGGATAATCCCCTTAATATTAATTTATGTTCCTTTTGATCAATGTCATTCATTATGGCTCCATTTTTTTAAAATATATGTTATCGCGGGTTTCTTGCCAGGTTCCGCCTTATAATATCAATCCTTATTCCTCATATGCCGGTTCAAACATGGCCATGAATTTTAAAAATTGCACCGTGCCGCCTTTAATGTCAAATTCCGTGGCAATGGTAGTAACGGGATTTCGAAGTTTTGCCAGCATTTCCTTGAAAACTTTCGAATCAACAGTGGCTGTGAGGTCGGGTTTTTCAGCCATCCGGGGCTGGATCTCTGCAACCCCGCGCCGAACCTGGATAAAATAAGTTTCTTTGCTGTCCGGAAAAACAAACTGGACGGTTTTTGTGACATCCGCGCTTTTTTCAGGGTCCAGATTGACGGCCAGCGCGTCAAAAAAACGGGACAAGGGAAGGCTTTTCAGCATTTCGGGGGTCGGTTTTCCCTGCTGGTGGATTTTAAGGCCCTGCCCGAGTTCTGCGGCGCAGGTCAGGTAATAGTGACGGGCATTGGGATTAGACTGCTGTGCGCCCAAAGCTGTCAATGATTTGACGCGAAGATCGGTTGCCTTCTTATTGTCCGGGTTCAAACGCATCAGATGATCAGTGAGTTCCAGCGTCCATTGGAGGTTTCCGTCATGAAACGCCTTTTCAGCCTTTGCCAGCAGTTCGGCGTCTCCCCCGGCCAGTTTGGATATTTCCCTGGCGCGGTCCAATGGCGGCAGCGGAAACAGGCGGGACGGGTTGCCGTCAAACCATCCCAGGTTCCCATCAAAGATGGACCGGACCGACCAGGCCACGGTGCCGTAAAATTCCTGTAAATAAGGCGATTTTGCCAGATGCGGCGGCAAATGAATGGTTTGGACCAATTCATCCGGGGTGAATCCCATGTTCATGCCGCGAATGGTCTGGTCATGCACATAAGCAATGCCGTCACGGTAATCCGTGAGTGTCCGGTAAATCGTGTCCGCGCCGGATACCGGGCCGGTATGACAGGGCACCAGATATTCCGGGCGAAGGGCGCGCATCATGTCCAGGCTTTTGACCCAATCAGCCGGATTCCGGAACATGGTTCCCCGGATGGTATAGAGGTTGGGGAACGTTTTATAGATGTTGTCGCCGGGCAGCAGCACTTTTTTGTCCGGCAGCCAGACGAAAATCTGGTCACTGGTTTCGCCGGGAGCGTGCCGCAGCTGGAGCCGGATGCCCGCGATTTCATCGGTGAGTTCATCTGCAAAGGTAACCGTGGGGCGAACAACGCCGATAACACTGTCCTGATTCAGGTTAAGGCGCGCCCCGATGCCGGCGTTCACTAGTCCCGCATCATCTAAAAAATTGCCGAACATCCGCATGCTCCGGCGGGTGAGAATCGGGCGCAGGATGCTGACGACCCGGTCGATATAGCCGCTGGTGGATTCGTGGGCATAGACCGGGACAGAAGGGCTGTCCGCAAATACGGATGCGCCGAATACATGGTCCGCATGGTTGTGGGTATAAATAACTGCTTTTACTTGTTTTTTAGTTATTTCTTCAAATGCCTTGCGGACTTCGGCCGCCGTTCCAACGCACTCCATGGTGTCCACAACAATCACCCCGTCATTGCCTTCGATCATCACCGAGTTGGCCAGGCCAAAACCGATGGCCACATAGACGCCGTCAGTCACTTTTTCTACCCGCCGGGTGAATTCCCGGCTGTGTTGTTCAAGCGCTTCAACGGTCTGGATGTTTTTAAAATCGGCTTTTTCATGGCGGGCATCGCAAGCGGTAAGGCAAAGAACAACAAGTATGATAATCAATGGGCGCGGAGTGCTGTTTTTCATGGGAGTGATCCTTTGTGACGGTTCAGGCCGCTTTGGCTGTCATCTAACAGAGAGTTGGTTTTTAGCCATGTTGACACATGTTATCAAATTTTTGATATCATTTCACCTGTTGCTTTGATGATTTATCGCTTTCCCGGCAATGTCCCGGAAAAAGACCCAGTCCTCCA
>QZKW01000009.1 GCA_003599885.1 Desulfobacteraceae bacterium
TTTATATACATATTCGGATAAAAAGATAACGCGCCTGTATCTATATGTAACCGGAGCCGGATGATGAAGCGGATTTTCGTGATCGTTGGAATTGCATTTCTATTTTTTATATAGATAATATCTATGCTTTCCAACGGACTTATAGATATTATCAAATTGACATTTATCCTTTTTCCATCTACATTCCGCTATCAATGGATGACGAAGCAGAGCCGCCCGTGAATTGGGGTTACCTCCGCGACGTCTGATAGCTGCCCGGCAGGTCCGCCGGGTACAAAAACACATCGCACACGATTCTATATGAGAAAAGATATGCAATATCGATTTTTCGGCTTTACCTGAGTGTTTTACCGCATTGCTACCCGGGACTGGTAGGCGCGCAGGTAGGCTATTAAATCGAATTTGTATTTTTTTCTATCATTTACGTAATTTTCCCTGATTTATAACCCCCTGTCATATTTCTCCGGCTTTTCCACGTGTTGTCTTCATGTAAGCCTTTGAAAGCCCTCTGCCTTTCCGGATGCGTCAAAGCGGATCATCCGGTTCCATTGCCGGTCTTTTATAAAATATTATTTAATAATTTCAATATGAAGGAGATGACATGGCAGAAACGTTACGACTTGAAAAAACCAGAAAATCGGAATTCCTGAACAAAGTCAAAGGCATATTGCCGAACACTGGCAATTTAAGCCTGTGCCTGACCTGCGGTGCGTGTTCATCGGGCTGCCCGGCCACGGGTCTTGCCAACATGGACCCGAGGAAATTTTTGCGCATGGTGGTTCTGGGCCTGGATGAGGAAATCACCAAACATCAGTGGGTCTGGATGTGCTCCATGTGTGAGCGCTGTGTCCATGTATGCCCCATGAAAATCAATATCTCAGGTCTGGTGTTTGAGGCCCGGAAGCTGTGGCCCAGGGAGGAGCGGCCCAAAGGAATCTTAGGCTCCTGCGATATGGCCATCAAAAACGACAGTTGCAGCGCCATGGGCGCTTCACCGGAAGATTTTCGGTTCGTGGTGGAGGACATTCTGGAAGAAGTCCGGGAAACCCAGCCCGGATGGAAAGATTTGCAGGCTCCCATCGACAAGGAAGGCGCTTATTTTTTCCTGAGCCAGAATTCCCGTGAACCGGTGACGGAACCCGATGAAATGGTTCCGTTGTGGAAGATTCTGCATTTGGTGGGCGCTGACTGGACTTACAGTTGCACTGGTTGGGGCGGGGAAAATTACTGCATGTTCCTGGCCGATGAAGATAACTGGAAGAAAATCGCCACAAAAACCATCCAATCCGCCAAAGACCTGGGCTGCAAGGTGTATTTAAACACTGAATGCGGCCATTCCACGTTTTCCGTATGGAAAGGCAACCAGAAATTCGGCATCGACAAGGGCATCGCCATTGAGCCCATGGTGAAGTATTACGCAAAATGGATACGGGAAGGCAAACTGAAAGTCAACGCGGACTGGAACAAGGATCTCAAGGTCAAGTTTACGGTTCAGGATCCCTGCAACCTGATTCGAAAAAGCTTTGGTGATGAAATGGCCGATGAACTCCGGTTCGTTTTGACGGCCTGCGTGGGTGAGGAGAATTTTATCGATATGATGCCGAACAAATCCAACAATTACTGCTGCGGCGGCGGGGGCGGGTATCTCCAGGCCGGGTACAAGGAAGAGCGGCTCCGGTATGGACTTCTTAAACATCAGCAGATTGACGCCACCGGCGCACCTTATGTGGTGACACCTTGCCACAACTGCCACGCCCAGATTCACGAACTGGGGGAACATTACGCGGACGGCGCTTATCGAACCGTGCATCTGTGGACCATCATCGCGTTGTCTTTAGGCATTCTGGGTGAAAACGAGCGGGAATATCTCGGGGATGATTTGAAGGAAGTAAATATGCCGGATGCGGAATAAGGATTAGGTCATGGAAACCAAAGACGATTGCAACTGTCTGAATTGTCATTTGCAGGCCAAGTGGCGGGAATATTATGAGGCGTCGGAAGCGGTGATCCGCAACAAGCCTGATGTCTACCGGGAAATAATGGCGATGCTCCACCGCGGCTGCACCCGGCCCCTGGATATTGACGACTATTGGGATATTGCCGTCCGGCTCAGCGAATTTCTGGAGCAAATGGGGGAAGGAACTGTTTTTTATAATTATTTTTTTGAACAGATCAATCCTTACCATTATGGCAACGTGCGCTATTTCCGGCACCTGTGTCTGGATCTCCGGGAACAGATTGATGCCTTAAACAGGTGGCGGCGGGAAAAGTGGTGTGTACGGCTGGTGAAATAAAATTAATTACAAGGAGAATAAAAATGACCCAAACGATTACCGGCGCGGCAATGGTCATCGGCGGCGGGATCGCCGGGATTCAATCCGCCCTGGATTTGGCCGGTTCCGGTTTCAAAGTATATATGGTGGAAAAAACGCCATCCATCGGCGGCGTGATGTCCCAGCTCGACAAGACTTTTCCCACCAACGACTGTTCCATGTGCATCATGTCCCCGAAGCTGGTGGAAGTGGGGCGGCACCCGAACATTGAACTCATCACCCTGGCGGAAGTAACGGCGGTCCGGGGAGAAAAGGGTGATTTTCAGGTGGATATCCATCAAAAGCCCCGTTATATCGACATGAGCAAATGCATCGCCTGCGGTGAATGCACGAAAAAATGCCCGAAAAAGGTCAACGATAATTATAACGCGGGGCTTATCAAGCGAAAGGCGATTTATGTGCCATATCCCCAGTCGGTTCCGCTGAAATACGCCATTGACGGGGAGAGCTGTCTGTATATCACCAAGGGCAAGTGCGGCAACTGCGCCAAAGAATGCCCGGCGGGCGCCATCAATTACGAGGACAAGGCAAAGGACTTCACGCTCAATGTGGGGGCCATCATCCTTGCCCCCGGTTTTTCCGCGTTTAATCCAAAAGGCATGGACAATCTCAGCTACGGCCGGCATCCGGACATCATGACTTCCCTTGAATTTGAACGCATGCTATCCGCATCCGGCCCCACATCCGGGCATCTTTCCCGGATTTCCGATCACCAGGAACCCAAAAAAATCGCCTGGCTCCAGTGCGTAGGCTCCCGGGACAACAACCAGTGCAGCAATTCCTATTGTTCCTCCGTCTGCTGCATGTACGCCATCAAGCAGGCCATCATCGCCAAGGAGCACGCCCCGTATCCTCTGGACTGCACCATTTTTTTCATGGACATGCGCACCCACGGCAAGGGATTTGAGGCTTGCTACAACGAAGCAAAACACAAGCACGGGATTGATTTCAAGCGTTCCCGTGTTCACACGGTGGTTCCGGACAACCGGACCAGGGAGTTGATGCTGCGGAATGTCAGCGAGGACGGCACTCTCCGGGATGACGCTTATGACATGGTGATTCTCTCCGTGGGTCTCGAAATCCCCGAAGAATTGCGGTCTCTTGCCGGAAAACTGGATGTGGATCTGATGCCCAGCGGGTTTTGCCGCACCCAAACATTTTCACCAGTGTCCACATCTCGGGACGGGATTTACGTGTGCGGTGTTTTTCAAGGCCCCAAGGATATCCCCCAATCCGTTATCGAAGCCGGGAGCGCGGCCATGATGGCCGGTGCGGACCTGTTTCAGAGCCGGCATACGCTGACGAAACGCGTGGAAAAACCGGCGGAAACCGATATCCGGGGGGAATCGCCCCGCATCGGCGTGTTTGTCTGCCATTGCGGCATCAACATCAGCGGCGTGGTGGATGTGCCCGCAGTCCGGGACTATGCCCGGACCCTGCCCAATGTGGCGTATGTGGAAGACAACCTCTACACCTGTTCCCAGGATACCCAGGATATCATGACGCGCATTATCCGGGAGCAGCACTTGAACCGGATCATTGTGGCGGCCTGCTCCCCCAAAACCCACGAGCCCCTGTTCCAGGAAACCCTGATTAATGCGGGACTCAACAAATATCTGCTGGAATTCGTCAATATCCGGAACCAGGATTCGTGGGTGCACCGGAACAATCCCGCCATGGCAACTGCTAAGGCCAAGGATCTGGTGAGAATGGCGGCGGCCAAGGCATCCCAGCTTGAGTCCCTTGTGGAATCCCGGCTGGATATCGATCAGCGGGCACTGGTGATCGGCGGCGGCATTTCCGGCCTGTCCGCGGCCAAGGCCCTGTCCCGTCAGGGATACCATACCAGTATTATCGAACGTTTCCCGGTTCTGGGGGGACAGGCCAGGAAAATCCACCAGACCGCCCAGGGGGAAGACGTGGGTGAACAACTGAATGATCTCATCGCTTCCGTTGCGGCGGATGACAACATTACCATCTATAATCAAGCGGAACTCACGGGCGTGGAAGGGTTTGTGGGGAATTTTACCTCAACGGTGCTGCAAAACAATGAGCCCATCACCATAGAACACGGGGTCGCGGTGATCGCCACCGGCGCTTCGGAATACCGGCCGGACGAATATCTGTATGGAAAGCACCCGCGGGTCATCACCGGCCTGGAGCTGGATGAACGCCTGAAAATCAAAGCGTCTTCCCTGCAAGACATCAAAAGCGCTGTGTTTATTCAATGCGTGGGTTCCCGGGAACCCGGCCGACCCTATTGTTCCAGGATCTGCTGCACCCATTCCGTTCTTTCGGCCCTGCATTTAAAGGAAATCAACCCGGAAATGAACGTTTATGTCCTGTATCGCGATATCCGGACCTACGGGGAGCGGGAAAACCTCTACAAACAGGCCAGGGAAAAGGGGGTGATTTTTATCCGGTACGATCAGGAGCATAAACCGGATGTTAAGGCATGCGATGACCCGGCAAAAAAAGATTTCATAGACGTCACCGTAACTGATCCCATCCTCGGCAGACCCATGAGCATTGAAACCGACCTCCTAATTTTGGCGTCGGCGATTGTGCCGAACACGGATACAAACTTGGCGCAGTTTTTCAAGGTGCCTGTAAATGAAGACGGTTTTTTTGTGGAAGCCCATGTGAAACTGAATCCGTCGTCTTTTGCCACGGACGGCGTTTTTCTTTGCGGCATGGCCCATTACCCCAAGCCCATTGACGAATCCATTGCCCAGGCTCTGGCGGCCGCTTCCTGCGCTGTGACCCTGCTGGCGAAAAAAACCATTAATACCAGCGGCACGGTGGCGGAAGCAAGTCCCAGAGACTGCGCCGGATGCGGCACTTGTGTCGCGGTCTGCCCTTATGGCGCGCCGTCAATGCGAACCAGCGGACAGTTTGTCGGAAAAGCGGAGATCAATCCGGTCCTGTGCAAGGGATGTGGGGCTTGCGTGGCATCCTGCCGCTCCGGGGCGCTGGTCTTGAAGGGATTTAATGACGGCCAGATCATGTCCATGATTGCTGCGGCGGGCTTGAGATAGGATTAGTGATGAGTGCTGAATGATGAATGATGAAATGAGGGCTTCATGCCCTCCTGAATCAAAATTGCAATAGAGGAGAGAAAAATATGTCCGATTGGGAACCCAAAATCATCGCATTTTTTTGTAACTGGTGCACTTACGGGGCCGCAGACTTGGCCGGCGTCAGCCGGATGGAATATCCGCCCAATATCCGGGTGATCCGGATCCCGTGCAGCGGCCGAGTCAGCCCCAAATTCATCCTGTCGGCGTTTCGCGAAGGCGCGGACGGGGTCTGGGTGTCGGGCTGCCATCCGGGAGACTGCCACTATATTGAAGGCAATTATTACGCCCGCCGCAAATTCGCCTTATTTAAAAACCTGCTGGAACATACGGGAATTGAACCGGGACGCCTGCATTTTTCATGGATATCCTCGGCGGAATCCACCAAATTCGTCACCGTGGTCAATGATGTGGTGTCCTCAGTCAAGGCCCTGGGACCGGCAAAGCGAATGATCAAACAAGATCCGCTCAATACGGTTTCAGTAACCGCGGCAACCCTGTAACCCGAAATTCTTAGAAGGGGATTTCCCATGAAAATGAACATGATGATCGTCCTTACAGCCGCATTTCTGATCTTTGCAAACATACCGCTGCATGCGGAATCGCACCATGAAGCGGATCCAAGCGGTGTGCCTGCCGCCGTCATCAAAGACAGCAAGTATGAATTTGAACCGGTGATTGAAGGCAAGGTGGTCGTTCATGAGTTTATCGTTGAAAACACGGGGACCGCTTCCCTGGAAATTGAAAACATCAAAACCGGATGCGGTTGCACCACCGCCGACTTTACCCGGACCATACCGCCCGGCGGCAGGGGAAACATCACCATTAAAGGGAATACCAACGGGTATGGCGGAAACGTATTTGAGCGTCGTATCACTGCGCATACGAATGATCCCAAAAATCAGATCATGAATCTTTTCATGAAGGGAAAGGTGGACCAATTCGCCGGCATTACCCCTGCCACCGCAGTGTTGAAAGGCAAGGCGAACGAATCCGTTGAGATACAAGTGTCGGTCATGCCGGATGCAAAACATCCCTTCAAGGTTGTCGATTCATCCATGGACAAGACCCTTGAAGGCAAGATCGAATACGGCATGGAAAAATTCGACACCGGGTATGTGGTGCTGCGGATCAGAAACAAACAGCAAACCGCCGGTAATTATTTCGGCCGGATTCTCCTGAAAACGGACAACCCGGACAAGCCGGAAATTGCGATTCCGGTGACCGGGAAAATTGGCTGATCCGATCTGACCCTTAAACAGTATGAAATTGAAACCGGTTCCTGTTTTTCACACATTGCAATGGAGGTGGTGATGACGCCAAATGAGGAGTTTACCGAGATGCATTCTCAAAATACAAGATTGTTTAATTTACTAATTTTATTGCTATTTATGTTTGCTTTCGCCTCAACTGGGTTTGCGGCTGAGAACCGGCTGAAAGTTTCCGGTGATGTCCTGAAAAATCAGAATTTGTCATTAACGGATATCAGACAACTGCCGTCCTTTTATATCAAGGATGTGACCTGTATTGCGGAAAAAACCGATTGCAGCGCCAAAGAAGAAAAACGTCTGTCGGTGGACACTTTTCGGGGCGTTCTGCTGAGGGATATTCTGGATCTGGCCGGAATGAAACACCGGGTGAAATGGGAGCCCGGCGTGTATTTTCTCGTTCACGGCACAGATGGACGAACCGCTGTTTTTTCATTCGGCGAAATCTATTATTCCAGCATTGGCCGCAGTGTGCTTCTGGCTTATGAGAAAAACGGCGAGCCCATTGAATCTCAAAACGGCTGCGCCCAGCTCATTGTTTCAACGGATATTCGCTCGGGCCGGTGGGTTCCGGAAATATCTGAAATCGCAGTCAAACGGGTCGATGTCGAGCTGGAAGCCTATGAGGACAAGAAACAAAAACGGGTTCGCCCGCCTGTAGAAAGTCTGATCATCGTCGACCAGGATATCGGCAGATCCATGGAAATCGATTTAGGGAAGATCAGCGTCCTGCCGCCAGTTTCCATATCTGAAGCCGTCATGACAGGCGATTGCGAGGGATTTCACGGTGTGTATTCCTTTGACGGCCCATCACTCCGGTCCGTGCTGGGGCTTTTCGCCTCACCCGGCTGCCCGCCCCCGTATGACCGGTTCGTGCTGCTTTCGAGCAGTGACGGCTTTTGCGCCACTTTTTCCTATGGTGAAATTTTCAATTCCCGTTTGGGGGAGAACATCATTTTAGCCATTAAAAAAGATGGACGGATGTTGGAGGAAAAAGATGGTTTCACAAGGAGTGTGGTCCGGGAAGACAGCACGGGCGGAAGGTCTGTGAAACGAATTTCAAAGATTGAGATCATTACATCAACCAAAACCAAATAAGTCGCGGAGGGGTTCATGTTGTTCCAAAAAATGAAAACCAAATGGGTTTTATTATTGTGTTTTCTAATAGTTGGGTTTGGCGTCGGCAATGTATATGCTGCGGACCAACCGGATCAGACGAAGCAGTCTAATCAAACGGGCCAGTCAAATCAAACAAATCAGGCAGATGTTTTTTTACTGGGTGAAATCGTTGTGTCCGCTGAAGCCATAGCGCCCGAAAGTCCGGCGTCCATCACGGAAGTCACTGCTGAAGACATTAAAAGCCAGAACGCCCAGGATATCGGGAAGGCTCTTGAACTGTTGCCCGGCGTGTATTTTCATCAGGGCCGCACCAAAACGGGATTTTACACATCCATCCGGGGCTTTGAGCAGCAGGATGTGTTGATTCTCCTGGATGGCGTACCCATCAGCGTACCCTATGAAGGCCTTGTCAACCTGCCGGATATTCCGGTGCAGAACATCGCAAAAATCAAGGTCATCAAAGGCAATGCATCCACCATGTACGGCCCGAACGCCATGGGCGGGGTGATCAACATCATCACCAAAAAAGGCGGGGCTGACCCCCAAACCACGCTATCCTATAAGGCAAGCGACTATCAGACCCATCACGCTTCCGCCACTCAGGGCGGCAAGGTGGGGGATTTCCGGTATTTTATCGGCGGCAGTCATCGCCAGTCCGATGGGTACAAGCTTGCCGAAACATTCACCCTGCCGGACTCCGTACTGGGCAGCATGGCAAAGTCTCCCGCCAATCCCAATACGCTGCCGAATCAGCCGATAGCGACGGATGAGGGGAAGCGGGAAAACACCGATTATGATAAGAACAGTCTCATGTTCACCGGCAATCTGGACATCAATTCACAGCACAGTTTGGGAATTTCCACGGAATATTATAACAACGAATACGGCATCTCCCCAGCCCCCATATACCGGGAACACAAAAAAGGGTTTTTCTATTTTCCCCGGTATTGGACGTATTCCGACTGGGAGCGCTACACCATCAACCTGATCGAAGAGTCCCGGATCACCGATGCTTTCAGAATCAAAACCCGTGTTTATTATGACAATTATGACAATACGTTGGATATTTACGACGACGCCGGCTATACCACCCAGGACCGCATCGGCCCGCCTTCCGGAGAATCCATTTATGATGATTACAGCACCGGGTTCAACTCTCATATGTTCTGGGATGTTCAGGACAATAACCAGCTCCGTTTAGGGCTCTACGGCAAAAAAGATGTCCACAAGGAAAATTTTCAGGACAGCCCTTATGACCGCCTGGAATCCAACACCTATTCCGTGGCCCTGGAAGATGAGGCCGAGGTGGTCAAGGACGTGAAGCTGACGGCGGGGTGCAGCTACGATCTGTTTGACAAGAAAAAAAGAAAGCAGGCGGACGAACCAGAGGCGGAACTGGGAGATGATCTGGATGCCTGGAGTCCGCTGGCTGGTCTGTCCTATCAGTTAAATAACGATGTGAATCTGTTTACCTCTTATGCCAGAAAAGTCCGTTTTCCCACCATGAGAAATCTGTATGCGGACGGTGTCGTCGGCCCTGTCGGCGATCCCAATTTAAAAGCCGAAAAAGCCGATAAATATGAACTCGGCGGCACCTGGCAGGCCACTTCAAATATTCTGTTTGACGGGGCCGTATTTTATAATGATGTGGATAACTTAATCAATTTCGACAACCTGATTGGCCGGTTTGAGCAATTTAAGAATGTAGAGATGTACGGCTTTGAACTCGGGGTCACCAGCCATATCACGGACTCCCTGCTGGGAAAAATCGGCTACACCTATCTGGCAACGGAAAATGATTCTTTTGTGACCATTGAAAACGATACGCACCCGGCCCTTGTTTACAAGCCCGATGAAGTTCCCTATCGCCCGGAACATAAGATTGATTTTGACTTGCGGCAGGATTTCCCGTGGGGAACGCAGCTCGGCTTTTATGGAAGCTACATATCCAGCCAGTCGTTTTATTATCACGCGGATACGGAAAACAATCAGGCGCTGGTTGCTGTAAAGAAATCGCTGAATGGTTACTGGCTTTTAAATTTACGCCTGAGCCACCCGATTACAAAATATGTGGATATTGAACTGGCGGGCGAGAATCTGCTGAATGAGGAATATGAGACGATCTATTATTTCCCGAACAGCGGCATCACCGGTTGGTTGGGAATCAGTGTTAAAATTTAACAAAAATGAAACCGGAGAACAATAAACGGCCTGACACATCGTATGGTTTTTGTTCAGGCATTACTTAATTTATCAATAATAATAAATCTTTGGAGGATGAGTAACATGAAAAGAAAAATTGAAGCAGCTTGCGTAATTTTTTTAATACTGGGTATCTTGTTTTTTACCGGGTGCAATGATTCCAGTGACAGCAAATCAGATATCGATCAATCGACCCCGCATCATGAGGCCCTGGTATCTGCGGAATGGGTCAAAGATCTGATCGACGGGAAGAAACCCGAAACCTATCCCGGCAAAGGGTACGTGATTGTCTTTACATCATGGTGTCCCCGGTGGGAGACAAATGAGATTTCCACCACCGGAGCGGGGCTTCCCTTTGCCACGGAGGGACACATTCCCGGCGCTATCTTCTTGGATACTTATTCGATAGAAACCGGTCCGAGCTCGGAATATGGAGATGGTTATGAGAGTCCGAGCCATTCCTATGTCAAGTCGCTTCCTGTTCTCCAGGCATTTTTTGCAAGCATGGGTATTAATAAGAATAAAACGGTCGTTGTGTACGCGGATGATGATATTTCCATGATGACGGCAGGACGCATTGCCTGGGGTTTATTGTATGCAGGTGTCAAAGACGTCCGCATCCTGAACGGAAGTTTTAAAGCATGGAAGGATGCCGGATATCCTGTTGAGAAGGGCACTACCTCATGGACCCCCGTGCAAAGTTTTGGCGAATCTTCAGGGTACCCGGAGTTTATTGCCACCACCGAGGATGTTAAAGCTGTAATTGCAGGCACGGACACAGGTTCAGCCATCGTCGATGATCGTGAGTATGAAGAATTCACCGGCGAGTCCAATTCATACTATTGGTGGTTTGAAGAATTCGGCCGTATCCCTACAGCCAGATGGATCGGTGACTGGGTTCACATCGTAACCGAGGATCACCAATCCTTTATTCCTTTTGAAGATGCTGCGTTTAACTGGACGCGAGATGGATTTACAGCCGATAAAAAGATGTATTTCTATTGCGGCGGCGGCGCGAGGTCGGGCATGTATACCTTTTACGCATATGTGATGGGATGGCCGGCGGCAAACTATGAAGGCGGATGGTATCTCTGGTCGACGGATCACAATAATCCTAAAGAAACCGGAATCCCCGAATAACCGTTACCGCCAGGTACGAATTTTTAATCAATGAAGGAGCTTATGATGTTTAATGTGTCGGAAGAAGCGCAGAAGCAGATCGCGGAATATTTTAAGTCGAATGAAATCAAGCCTATACGGATATTTTTGCACCAGGGGTGCGGCGGTGCCCAGATAGGTATGGTGATTGACGAAAAAAAGGACGCAGATATGGTGTTTAAAGTGGCCGGTATAGAATATTTGGTGGAAAAGGAGTTCCTGAAAAAGGCCCGGCCCATCGCAGTGGATTTCATGGGTTCCGGTTTCCGGGTCTCATCCAGTATGGAGCTGGGCGGTGGTGGATGCGGCGGTTGCGGATCCACCGGTTCCTGTTGTTCATAATTTTTTAGGTAAAACAAAGAGGGCAATGGCGCTGGGCGCCCCACGGACTTCAAATCCGCAGGCTTCGTGTGAAAAGCGAAGAGGAGGTTCGATTCCCCTTGCCCTCTCCAAAAATTTATCAAATCGCATGGGTACGGCGATTATCGGATGAATAAACATATCACCATAGGTATCGCCGGACACAGGAGCCATGGTAAAACCACTTTGGCCCGGTGTCTCACCGCTTTGGACCAAAAATGCAACATATTGGAGAAAAATAGTAATTTTTCTATCCAGGTGGCAATTTCGGAATTTTATGTGATGCCGGAGATTCGTGCGGCCCTGATGGATGTTCCCGGCCACCCGCGATTGCTGAAAAGCGCCATCCGGGGGCTCTCTGCGGTTGATTTCTGTATCCTGGTTGTCGCCGCTGATGACGGCATAATGCCGCAAACAATAGAACATATTAAAATTATAAATCATTTTAAGGTCGGTGACGGAGTGGTCGTCATCAGCAAAACGGACCTGGTGGACCAGGAGCTGATGGAACTCGCCGAGCTTGAAATCCATGATGCCGTCCAACACACCGTGTTTTCGGGTAAGCCGGTGATCCGTTTTTCAGCCACAGACAGCAGCGGCAAAGAGAATCTGTTGTCCTGCATCAGAAAAGCCATTGAAACAATTCCGGGCAAAAATCCCGACGCGCCCTTCAGAATGTGGATTGATGAGGCCATCGGCGCTCCCGGTTTCGGAACCGTCGCCTGCGGCACCGTTATTTCCGGAACCGTGTCCCAGGATGATCCGTTAAGCCTGCTGCCCCTGAACAGGGAAACCAGGGCCCGGTCTCTGGAAGTCCATCACCGGAAGGCGGCAGCCGCATTCGCCGGTCAGCGGGTTGGGATCAACCTGCCGAAAATATCCTTAAAAGAGGTTCAACGCGGCATGGTTATAGTCAAACAAAAACCTGAAAATCTTTTTGTTTTTCTGAATGCCGAACTCACCGCGGATGCAACAATCAAGAATCTCCAGCGGGTCAAGCTTTACCTGGGGACATCTGTTTCCAATGCCCGGGTGACCCTCATGGACCAACCGCTTCTATCGCCGGGACAAACCGGCCTGGTGCAGTTCCGGTTGAATAAACCGCTGTTTGCGGTTCCCCGGGATTCGTTTGTGATATGCGGGATGAACACGCAAACCGTTATCGGCGGCGGTCTGATTCTTGAAGCTGCGAAAGAGAAATTCCGGGCCGCCAAATCATCCCGGATGATTCCTTATCTTCAGGCATTAAAGTCCGGGGATTTGAGAATGGCCATTCAATATTATCTCAGCAACCATGCCCGCCGCCTGGTTGATCGGAAGGAACTATTCGAATATACTGGCTTTTCAAGCCAGGCTACCCGCCGGATAATCAGCGGACTCATCAATGAGAGCGAAATTATTTCCTGTGACAATGAAACGCTGCTTCTGAAAGAAACCTATGCGGCATTGGCCATGAAGCTTCAGCAGGCGGTTGAGGCGGTTCTTTCAACGGACCCCCTTAAAAAGGCGGTGGGCAGGGATGAAATCCGAAAAGCCGTCGATCTCCCCGTCGATGACGCGCTGTTGAAATATATGCTGGATGATTTATGCCGACTGAATCGAATCGTCAAAGTCAAAGGCGGGTATATTATCGCGGGTTTCGCCGCAATCTTAAACGTCGCCCAGCAGAAAATGGCGGACATTCTGATGAATTACGCCTGGGAATCGGGCTTGTCATCGTTTTCAGCCGGCAATTATTGCAGGGTAATCAATCCGGATTTCAAAAAAAATGAGACCCAAAAGATCCTGGATTTCCTCCATGAGCAGGGCAAACTGATTCGCCTGAGCAATAACCATTTTTTGAATGCGGAAGCTCTGGCGGAGATCAAGCGCAGGGTGCGGAAAGCCATTGATGAAAAGGGCAGCTTCCGCATGACCGACAGCCTGGATATTCTGGGGTATGGCCGGTCCAAAGCCGCGCCGGTATTTGAATATTTAGATGAAATCGGGTTCACCCGTCGTCAGGGGGATGAACGCAGGCTGGCCGATGGCAATTGATGAAGATTACAACACCCCCATCACTTCATTTCATCCTTTTTAAATCCGCCGATAGTTAATAGAAAATATCTATCAGAATAAAAGAAAATATAGATATTATGAATTGGACATGGCCGCTCCTTCATGGCAGTATTTTAGACCATTCGTTTTGTGTCCATGATTGATTCTAATATAGAAGGAGAGAAAAAATGTTTCAAAAGTCGCGGTTATTGATTGGTTTAATGTGTTTTGCGCTTCTGGCAGCTGCCGGGTGCAACGATTCCAGTTCCAGTCCAAAAACGAAGAGTTATCCCAACTCAGAACTCCTGGCCGAAGAATTGGATTTAGCTGGCTCCGGGGTTGTGATTCTGGACGCCCGCAGTGCGGATGCCTATAATGCAGGTCACATCCCAGGGGCTTTGAGCATGCCCTGGCAGCAGTTTTCGGATTCAAACCTGAATTTGAAATCCGTGAGCGAACTGGAAACACAATTGGGGGATCTCGGCCTGACCCGCGACACCCGGATGATTATTTATGACAACACCACCGCATCCTGGGGAGCATCCGGTCGGCTGTTCTGGATGTTTGAATACCTTGGCTGCACAAATGTCCGGATCCTGGATGGCGGCTGGGACAAATGGGTTGCTGATGGCAATCAGCCGGAAACAGTGATTCACAATCGTCCGGTGGCCACGTTTACGGCACAGACGAGTACCGGCGCCATTACAAACAAGGAACATATCGACAGCCGTTTGAGCGATGCGGATTTTGTGGTCATTGATACACGGACCGATGCGGAATTCATCGGGTGGACACTTTACGGCGAAGAACGGGGCGGCCATATCACCGGCGCGGTCCAGATCCCCTACGAATGGTATTTCAAGACGGATAAAACCATCCTGGATTATGCGGACATGAAAGTCCTGTTTGAATCCAGAGGGGTCACAAAAGACAAGGAAGTCACCGCCTATTGCACCGCCGGTATCCGGAGCGCGTATGCCTATTTTCTCTGTCGGCTGATGGGTTATGAGCGGGCATCCAATTATGACGCCTCCATATGGGACTGGGCTGCGGCAAACCCGGCCATCTATGCCATGGAGAGCCTGGCGCGTTTTGATAAAGTGGTTTCACCGGCATGGGTCAAGCAGCTTCGGGAATACCATAAACCCGGCAGCGACACGGATGCACCGCCCGAGTATTCCTACGACCGGGATCACAAATATATTATTTTTGAAACCCAGTGGGGAACCATTGACGACGCCACCGCTTATAAGGCCGGTCATATTCCCGGAGCCATTCATTCTAATTCCGATAATTATGAGAATAATTATCCGCGCTGGTTTCTGCTTCCGGACGACCAGCTCCATGAAGCCATGGGCGGCATGGGCATCACCAAAGACACCACGGTCATCGTATACAGCGACAGCCCCATTTTCGCAGCCCGGCTCTGGTGGATTCTCATGTACGGCGGGGTGGAAGACGTCCGCTTCGTGAACGGCGGATATGAGGGATGGATCGCTGCCGGATTCGCCAAAGAGACTACCATCAATGCGCCGGTTCCGACCGTTTTTGACGGGGAAGTCAACCCCGACTATATTGCCACCACCGACGATGTGTTTGCATCTTATGTGAATACCAGCTCCGTATTTCTGGCGGACGTCCGCAGCTATGATGAGTATATCGGTAAAATCAGCGGATACAGCTATGTGGCGCAGAAAGGCAGAATCCCCAATGCGGTCTGGGCTTATGATGCAGATGACGCTTCAGGCGTTTATGGTGACTCGGACGGTACTTTGCGAAGTTATACAGAAATAAGGGTGTTCTGGTCAAGCATCGGCATGACATCCACTTCGCCGGGCCAGTTTGACAGGGATGTGATTTTTTATTGCGGCAGCGGCTACCGATCCGCCCTGACATACATGTATGCGTGGCTCATGGGGTTTGAAAATATCCGGAACTATTCCGACGGCTGGGAAGGATGGAGCACCACGTATACGGAAGATGCGGTCAACTGCCAGGACAGCATCACGCCGGGATGGTGCCAGGATCCTTCCGGACGGCCGGTGGTTGTTGGGGAATAATCGTTTTCGGCATAATTCAGGAATATGAAGAGGCAAAAGGCCGTTCACTATGAGCGGCCTTTTGTTTACGGGGGGGGCTGCCCGTAAGATTTTATGCCTTCAGATATCTGGCAACTGCTAATGAATCATAATATAGAATAATCTGATTTTATAATAAATTTAACCAATATTATTTTATTAAGGAGGTTACAAATGAAACAAAGCGTTTTGATCATGTTGTGTTTAACCCTGTTTGTCGGTTTTTTCATCGTCGGCTGCAATGATTCGGATGATTCCGGCACATCCATGGACACCCTGGCGTCGTATATCGCATCCGGCCGGACAACAGAAGGGACGCCGGACCGCCTGCTGATCGTGGACACCCGCACCAGCGCCGAATATATCGACGGCCATATCACGGACGCCCTGAACGTGCCCTTTGACAGAGTCCAGGAAAACGGCCAGCCGCTTTACACCAATAATTATGATACGGTGAGCACGACCGCCTCGGATGCGCTTGCCGATTCTTGGCTGACCCACATACTGGTCAATCAGCTCACCAATGATTTTGTCTCCACCTATCAGGATTCGGAAATCATTTTTTACGGGGACGATGCCGGGGATATGGCGAAAATGGCCAAAAAAATCGGATATACTGACGTGGACGTGTTAGGCGGTCGATATGAAGGCTGGGCGGACAAGCATACGGACCTGACGGAAATGTACGGCCCCGGCGTGGTGTCCGTGGACAGGGCGGCCGGAAGTTTTGTCTTCACCGGGTCCATCAACAGCGTCAATTATGACAATGTTTCCACCCGGCCCACCCATCACGGGATCACCTACAAAGGCGGGGCCTTAAGTTTTTACAGCTTCCTCCAGGCGGACATCCCGCCTTTCTGTTTCCATGAGCTGCTGGTGGACCTGGGGATCAGTCCGGAAGGCAATATGGCGGACGGTATTTATTACGGCGATATGAGCGAGTGGCAAGCCAAATTCCCGGACGGGGACCGGATCGACTTTGCGGTCACCTGGGACGGTGCCGGAAGATATTATGAATTCTCGGAATTATTTGAGGAAAAGCCATCGGAATTCCACCCGGACCCGGATCTTTTTGAACTGATTGGCATGGAACCCCGGATGGGTGGAACTCGGGACTCCAACCTCCTCTGGAATCCCGGCTGCATTTATTGCATGTATGCCTGCGTGTGCGGTATTTCCAGCAATGACAAAGCCAATGAGGAAACCTGGTTCGCCGACGGCGGCATTTACGATCCCTTTGGTCAGCCCGATGATGAAAGAAATTATTACGCGGGCCGGTATTTTCCGAAATCCGATTTAATGCCGGGCAAAGGGGCGCCGGTTAAAATCCGGGTGACCGTGGTGAAATAAAAGTTAAAATATCATAATATTAAACACATAAACAACAAAGCCCCCTGCTTATGTATGGCGTGGGGTTTTGTTGTTTATTTCTATATGCCGCACCAGGTAATTATATGATCAATCGGTTCCCGCCTGCTTTCCACCTTGTTGGCGGGGAAGTCAGGGTCGGCGTAACCGATGGCGATGGCTGCCATTAAACGTTTTGTTTCCGGAATATCGGCATGCTTGCGAAGCACCTCGCTATAGGTGATGCCCTGGTTTTCGATGCAGGTATGGAGCCCGAAATCGAGTGCCACAAGGCAAATGTTTTGCATGACAGCCCCCACATCCAGATATGTGCCTTCGATGGGCAGGGATTTTTCAGCAACAATAATGATCGCGGCAGGGGCTTTGAAATAGCGGAACCCTTCCTCTACCCAGGCGGCGCGTCCCGCCTTGTCCTCGCGGGCAATACCCATCAGGCCGTAAAGCTGTTTGCCGATTTCCACCTGCCGTTCACGGAAGACGCTGCCTTTGGGCCTTTCCACCATGATATGATGCATTTCGGGCGGCGGCATTTCATAATTTCTGACCTTTTCCACATTGTCCGTCCGGATTTTATCCAGTGTCTCACCGCCCAGCACATAAAATTCCCATGGTTGCGTATTCTCAGCCGAAGGCGCTCTGGCGGAAAGTTCAAGAATTTTTCTCAATGTTTCTTTGGGTACGGCTTTGGGCAAAAAGCGCCGGATGCTTTTGCGCCCATTGATAGCGTCCTGAAGTTCCATTTCATCTCCTTTCCCTATGCCCTCATTTTAAAAGCCTGCCTTATTGCACTTATTATAAGCCAATATCCTCTGGAAGAGGCGGTAACTCAAGATAAATTTTTGAGTCAGCAGGGGAGGCGCAGATGACCGGCAATAATATTAAAAGGCAAGTTATTTTATGATATAAGGAGAGCCTTGAAGCGGAGGGGGCAAAAGCGCGTTGAAGTTTTGATTGCTTTGTATTAAAAAAATTCCTTCATAAGAGCGATGTTTAGCCGGATGGTTGAAAAATGAAAAAATATATGATTCATCCTTTAAAGACCATTGGGCAGGGGCTGCCTCTGTGGATGCGAATGACAGCCAGGCTCCCGTTCCTGTTTCTGTTCGCCGCTGATGCACTCACTTCTGGGCGTAGCCGCCGGATGGCGGGTCCGCCTTCAAAATGCCGCTCCCTATCTGTGATTATCCCCACTCTGAATGAGGAGCAGAATATTGTCCGGTGCATCCGGTCGGTTTCCGGCAACCGCTGTGCTTGTGAAATCATTGTGGTGGATGCGGGATCAGGTGATCAGACCCGGAAGCTGGCGCAAGAGGCGGGGGCGCGGGTAATCGTTCTTGCCAAGCCCCTTGATGCCGGAGGGGGGCGCGGAGGACAGATCCATGCCGGGATCCAGGCGGCTTGCGGGGATGTGGCGGCGATTCTGCACGCGGACGCCATTGCGCAAAAAGGGATATTTGACCGGATGATCGTGGCGCTGAATCGGAATCCGGAAATCATCGGCGGGTCAGCCGGTTGCCGGTTTGATTCCCCGAAATTCAGGTTTCGGCTTCTGGAACTGGCCAATGATTTCCGGGCCGCGTTTTTAAAGATCAGTTTTGGCGATCAGATACAGTTTTTTCGTAGACAGCCGGTGGTGGATCGGGGCCTTTTCCCGGCCATTCCCCTGATGGAGGATGTGGAATTGTCCATCAGGCTCCACCGGCTGGGGAAACAGACGTTTCTGTTCGGTGGCGCGCTGGTTTCCATACGGCGATGGGAGAAAGCCGGGTTTCATAATGCGCTTTGGGTGATTGGCCATGTGTGCGAATATCTCATCCGCCGGTTGTGGTCGGCCCCGGATACGGTCGCCTTATACAAAAAATATTATAAGAATAAGTGAAGAAATGGATAAAATTGACTTTTAAGATGCAATATTTTGATATGATAGATAATATAGTGAAGGAGAGGTTGAGTTAAAAAAGAGAAGCGTATATAAACAAAAAAATCAAAGACAAATAATTGCCATTGGTTTCCTGTACGGATTTGCAATTGTAACTATTCGGTTTTTTAAACTGGCGGAGGGCCTACATTTTCCCGAAGCAGAGAACGGGAGTTGGTTTGATTCCCGCTCGAATACCCGGTGTTTCATTCTGCAAACTCAAGTCTGATAACAGCCATGTCGCAAATGTTGTCGTGAACCTGTCGTGAATCGGTTATGGGATCTGATTTTCCAAAACCTTTTTATTTGATTGATTAAGATACTGAAGTTTAATATCCTGATAAAAATAAACTTCAGGAGGCATTATATGTCTGATTTATTGGACAAAATAGAAAAAGATATCCTTAAATTGAATAATCAGGAGCGTACTTTTTTAGCTGACCGATTATTAGGATTATTAGACGGGGACTTAATCTCAGATATTGATCAGGCATGGATCGTTGAAGCAGAACGCCGGTATCATGGGTATAAAAATGGCGAAAGATCCGGAGTTGATGCTCAGGATGTTTTTCTTGAAAAAGAATCTGCGAAACGCCTTTGACATATCGTGTTTTAAAAACCCCTTTCAGACGTTTTCTCATATCCACCTTTCCATATATGATAATCTATACCATTGAGCCTGATCATATTCGGATCATTGCTGTTGCTCATGCCAAGAAGAAACCGGAATACTGGAATAAACAAACTTAGCCTTTTATTAGATCAAAAATGGAAAACCCCTCAAAACAAGATCGCCTCCCATAAAACAAGAAATAACATGAAGTCCTGCCCTCATGATTTTTGGGCATGGGCGGTAAAAAGAGAAAAAAGAAACGGAATTGGTTTTTTAGATATGCCGTCCTTTCCGGAGATAAAATATACGCTTGGCTGGAGAAATATCACCGATATCGGTACACTTGAAAATATTCTTGATGAAATCAAAAAAATATCATGGTCAGTGAATCCCAAAATCTGGCTTGGTATCAAGTTTTTATCCACCTATATCAAGGTGCGCCCAGGTGAAATGAGAATGGTAAAGGAAAGAGATATCAATCTGGAAGCTGGCTCTATTCTTATCAGAAAGCCGAAAGAGGGCATAAAAGACCATGGGAAATATGTTTATCTTGATGAAGAGGATATTGAGATTATTCGATCAATGCCGAAAGGTTTTCCGGATATGTTCTTTTTCCGGCATTTAAAAGGACGATCCGGAATTAAGGCCGGTGATCAGTTCGGGCCGAAATATTTTAAAGTTTGGTGGGATCAGGCTTGTAAAAATTTGGGCGTCGAAGGTGTCGGGCTTTATGGCGGGACAAAACACACAGTTGCAACAGCGTTAGGGCAAGTTCTCACTCCTGAAGAAATTAAAAGGGGTGGAACTGGTTCCAGAACAAACAAGGCGTTTGACAGGTATTACCAGCCACAAAAAAGGGAAGATGTCAGGGTTATTTCTGCGATAAAGAAATTGAAAAAAGATGTGCGGGGAGAGTTGATTGATTTTAATGGTAACACTGGGACAATGAGCAATACCAAATGAGGCGTATTGAATGCTATATGCAATTAGTACAAGCGGAGAAAAAATAAGGGCCGAAAAGAAAAAAAAAGCTTTTTGTGGTTTATGTGGATCTCCTATGCTCGCTAAATGTGGCCAAATAAAAATTTGGCATTGGGCGCATGAGTCAAAAAAAGATTGTGATTTGTGGTATGAGCCTGAAACAGAATGGCATTTATCTTGGAAATCTCAATTTAGCTCTGAATGCGTAGAATATAATTTTAAGGGACATCGTGCAGATGTTTATAATAAAAATGGAGTAGTTATTGAGTTTCAAAATTCATCAATATCTGCTGAGGAAATTAAAAAGAGAGAAGAATTTTATGGTAAAAACATGATATGGGTGATCAATGGAAAAAAAATTGCCCAGCATTTTTTTTGGCCTGCTTCCTCTTTTTGGTCTATAGCCTCGATAACAGATCATGAATTCATTTGGAAACATTTGCACCAATGTTGGAAATATTCTAACCGTAAAATTTATATCGATTTTGGAGAATTAGGAATTAATAAAGAAGAGACTGCTGGCACAAGGGCAAATAGTGATGGTCTGTTTTTAATTACAAGCTTTTTCAACAATCCGAAGAAACATAGAGATCGCTTTTTGCGCAGTTATCAGATAGATACTCACGGAGAATGTTTACTTATAGAAAGAAAAGATTTTTTAAATGAATATTTGACATAAAGTGGAAATAAATGAAATTATTATATAAAATCCTTAAAATGTTAAGTATTTATTGATTTTAATGTTGAGTGTTGTCTAATAATTCTGAAAAATGAAACCATGTATACTTATGTTAGGTGCTACTGGAGAATATAATGGCAGGAAAACCCCAAACCTTTAGCAAAGGCCAAGCTGAAGAAGTTGTAACCATATTGCGCAAGCAACTTTTAACTTGGGGGCTTGTATTTCTGGCCATTTTTACAGGTGTGACTGGGCTAAGCTTATGGGGCATTAAGAAGCATGTCGAAAAGATTGCCATACAGCGGATTGCTAAGCAGTTTGAGGAACCTTATATATCAAGTCTGGTGAAGCAAGTCGCAGAACAGCAATCTACGTCAATACTAGAGCAGCAAGTTAATCCTGAAGTTACACGATTCAAAAATGAGGTCAAAATCAATATAGATGAATTTGACAAATATCTGACAGAAATGAAAACAAAGTACGAACAAGACTATTCATTACTGTCTTCAGAAGTATCGATTCTGAAAAAGAGAAACGAAATTTTGAAGCTTGGTGATCTTGGCACGCAGTCTGCTGATAGATCAGCGCTGGAGGAACTTGAAAAGATTAGTCTCGAATCAGAAGATGCTTCTCTCAAAACAGCGGCAAATTCAGAGATCGCTCGCATTAAATCGTTCTGGATTGGGGTTACAAGACTTAAAGGGCTAAATTTTATAAAGAACGGTGAGATCAAGAAAGATGACGATTTGGCAACCACCGAACTTATCCAAGAAATGCTATCAAATCCTGAATGGAGTGTAAGAGCTTTGGCCGCTCAAGCTTTGCACAAACGAAAGGAGAAAGGAGTTCCAGAGGCCTTAGTGAAGTGCATTAAGGATGATCGAAATCTTGAAGTTATTAAGAACGCGACTAGGTCATTCGAGCTTGTAACTGGATATGAGAGGGTGGATGTTTTTTCATCTGATTATATTGAAACGTGGTGGGCTGAGCACGGTGAAGAAACCACCGCCAAGTTAAGGGATTCCCAAGCAGATCAAGCCGAACAACTGCATTAAAGTCATCGGCAGAAAGCCGCCCACCTTATGTCGATAAATAAAAAAGGGCGCTACACATTTGCTGCACTTTTTAGTAGCGGTAAAAAAATAATAACTATTTAAAATTATTAAAAATAAATGGTTAAGGAGGCGTCCATCGAATTAATCACATAACTTATTGAGTATAATTTGAGTTTTAAAACATAAAACATCGAATACCGCTAAAAATATGAGAAATTTTGGGTATTATGGAATACAAAGAGGCCTTAAAAGAGGCTCAAAATGAAGTATTAAGAAAGATTGGACGGAATGTAATACTCTTCCAACGACTTGAGCAATTGCTAAAGCGTATTGTTGCGGAAGGAAAGATTTCAGGTTGCGCAACTGAATTGAAGATACTACAAGCTAAAAGAACAGCTATCATTAATAAACAAACAATGGGGCTGCTGGTTGGTCAGTATATTGAACAATCTAATCCAGGCTGCAAAGAAGAATACCCATCCGCTCCTGAAGAGCTAAAGGATGCATTTATCTCTTTTGGTTTCCAAACTGAGTGCGACTCTTTTTATTATGAAAATAAAAAAAAATCATTAGCCAGAATGGTTTCCGAAAGAAATGAATTGATTCATAATAATTTGCAACCTGATTTTGCTTCCACTATAAGTTGTGAGGAACTGGGAAATAAACTTGATGATCAAAGTGAAAATATTCTCTGCGAGATAAAGGAATTGGAAACCAAACTCACTACTTTAAATGAGCTGAAGAAGCTAATGGTTAATTTTATTAAGTCAGAGGAAGGTAAGAAATTCCTTTTTGGCGAAACGAATAAAATGAGTAAAATCCTGCGGCTAATCAGCTGACATGAAAAGGGTGTCTGACTGATTGGCCGTATTAAAAAACAAAAAAAACGCTACACATCCGCTACACATTTCAGTAGCGGTAAAAAAATATAACTATTTAAATTTATTACAAAAAGATGGTGGAGGCGGCGGGAGTTGAAAGCGCGTCTTGATTTTAAATTATTGTTTTTATTGCTTTTAATCATCAGTTTCTTATTTCCTGTCTTTTCCCTGTCTAAAATTCACAACATTACCACGTCTGCGCTCTAACGCTTCAGTGGATTTAGCTATTTTTCTCTTCGCATATCGTTGGGTCATTTTAAGGTTGGTGTGACCCAATATCCCTTGTACAAGATCAATACTTTCATCTTGATCAAGCATTTGGCAACCAAGTGAATGACGGAATGCGTTTTGTAATTTGCATTTTATTCCGGCTTTCACTTCTGCATCATGCCAAATTTTATTTAAATCCTTGTTCGTATATGGTTTGCCATCCTTCCGGACAAAAATAAACGGTGATAGATTCACCGGTAAGGATGAAAATACATCCATCATATATTGAGTTATACCAATCCTGCGAATACCTTTTTTACCTGTCTTTGTTGTTTCAGCCAGCTTGTTTTCAGAAAATTTTCGCCTAATAACAATATGACCATCCACGATACAATCTTTCTGTAATGCCCTGACTTCCTGAGTTCTGAGTCCAAATTCCATACCACATTCAAATAATGCCCGGTGACATTCCGGGATCGCTTCAAGAATTTTTTGTTGCTGGTCAAATGTTAAATATTCAACCTCGTCAGATTCATCACCGATTGGAACAACCGGAAACGGCGGGACACGGACAATATCTTCATTTTTCCAGGCATCCCTCATCATTTTTTTAAGTGCGCCAAAGATATTATAGACTCCTTTCGGTTCACGTATCTTATCAAGCCATAGCTTGAATTTTAAAAGATCATTGTGCCTGATATGTCGGATATCCATATCTCTAAAAAATACTGAAATATATTTGTTAACGGCTGTTGCATATCCGGCTTTTGTTTTTGGGCTAACTGTTAACAGTGTCAGCCATTCTTTTGCATATACAGAGACTGACAACGGCGATTCTGGAAACCATGATTTAGGGTTAAATTCTCCTCTATCAAATTCCCCGCGAATAATTGAAAGCTGTTTTTCAGCCTGCTTTTTGTCATAAAAAGGTTCTTTGGTTTGTGGATTTATAAAAATTCGGTATCGTTTTCCTTGCCAATATACTGAGATATGCCATTTTTTATCACGTTTATCCTGAATAAGTGACCCGCCCATATAATCACCTCCGCCAAAATTGATTTTTTGACGAAAATTATCATGTATGTTTAAATGCGTCAACATATGGGGGGTTAATCAACCTGAATCCTATTACTTCCGAACAGGCTGATTTGAGACTCCTAATTTTAAATTGATAATCGATTCGAATTAATTACAGTTTGGATTTTCTGTTCAAGCTCCTGGTAACGGCATTTCATTTGATTCTTTACACGAATAGATAAATGCTCAGATGCAATGTCCAACAATTCTTCTATTTGGTCCGTGGATTCAATAGAGCAGGCCGAAGCAGCGAGAAGACAGCCGACGCCTTGATTTACAAGTGCCTCAGCGTCAACATAATCTTTTTTTGTTTTGATCCTGGCGATATCGGAAGGATTGTTTTTAAGAAATTTTACGTCCTGGACCATTTTCCAGAAATCAGAAACGGGTGTCCGTTGATGGTTTTTATTTTCCCAATCAACAGCAATAGCGGTGTGTCTGGCCCAATGTTTAACGCAATAAGACCAGATTGCATTTTGTGCATAGAGTAAATCATATATGGTTTCAATTTTTTGTTTACCTGCCCCGTATCGCAATTCATTAATGGCTTCCCGTCTTAGTTGGAATTCAACTCGGGTTACAGGTGATGAAGTCTCTTGCCAGATATGATTGAAAAATTCTTGTTTTGCCGTCGCTTTTTTATCAGATAACTCTTTGCGCTTATCATAAACACGTAAAATAAGATTACCTTTGCCGTATGAAATGCCGCTTGCAATACGGCCGGAATAAAACACACCAAAATGATTTGCCCGGCATATCCATTTTTCTACGTTTCCGAAATCAAATTTTTTAAAAGGCTGATCAATGAAATCTGTACACAAATCAACCCTTGAAATGGTATGTTTTAAAATTTCGATACCGGCGAATTGAAAATATGATTCAATGTTTTTAAAAATTTCAAAAACGCCTGGATTCCAGGAAGATTGGGAACCAATTTCAATCAAACAAGTTGGAAAAGTGCCATGTGGATTGCGACGGTTAAAAAAGATATGGGTATCAGCCGTTGATATTTGGTAAGTAAAAAATCTACGTCCTGAGCGATGGACATTAAAATCAGCAGAAAAATATTTAAAAGGGATTTTTTCAAGTTCCTGGTCGCGGGCTAATTCACGATGTTTCTCAATTTTATCAAGAAGATCAGTCCTTGAAACATCAGTAAATAAAGAGAGATGAAGAGTATCGATTGAACTGTGACTGACTACTTGGGGGGGGCATGTTATAGGGGCTTGCCCCTTTGGAACTGAGCCGAAACCACTGCCACAGTTTTTGAGAATAGAGTGGTGATCAGAAAGCAGTTGACTCTTAGAAGCATCATGTTCTTGAAGCATAAAAAAACCTTCCCTTGTGCATTCCAAGAGAAGGTCTGTTGACAGCTATTGAATAAGTGATATAATTCAATAAGCGTTTCGGTGACTTTAAGCTTGCGAGGCCGACATTTCTCAGGAACGCTGTTCTTAAGCCCTGTTTTGCTATCCCCATAGCTTGCAGGGCTTTCGTTATTTTTTTATATCGAGCTTAATTTCTCCCTTTTTTATTGCGTCTTCTGCTTCCTTAAATCTTTTGCGCCATTGCTTCTTTAAAAAAATTGAAAGTTGAAGCAAACCAGTTATTTCAAAGTAAACCATATCCCTGAGATTCATTGTAATAAGTTTTACAATTAAATCACTTCGAGATTTCAAAGAAAGCTTATCTTTAAAATAATCCAGTTTAGAAATAACATCATGATCTAACATTATGGTAAAAGGCATTATTTTTTCAGTAAAGTCACTATTGGTTGACTCTTGAATGTCTAATGCAGCTGCAAGTTGTTCTCTAAAATTCTTTAAAAGCAAAGTCGTCTTTATATATCCGATATTATCTAATATTGTCATTTCTTCGATGCCAACCACGATTGAATTTTTAATGAATTGTCTTGGCTCAATTTCTGCTTTTTGGGAAAATTTATTAATTTTTTCCATCAAATCATTATCATTAATCCAAACAGAAATATTTTTACCTTTAGAAAGTTTTTTAGACATTTTAAGCTCTCTTTTTGATTAGTTTGCTATTCATTTTTTGTATAAAAATTTAAGAAGGCATTGTCAAGTGAATTTTAATAAAATCAACCCAAAAAAATCATTCAGGTGGTTGGATGGGTCTTTAGCGCAATTGAAATCGGATTTTGAGGTGGATACATGACCGGACAAGTTTTGCATAGTAGAGAGGTGGGCATAAGATGTGGATTATTTATTTGTTTTTCCCGGCAGGGCGGGAAAAAATAAATCTCCTTGCTTGTCTTAGACCGGCAGTGGGTAGAATAAAAAAAGCGTTAATATAATTGTTTTGATCTGCTTAACTTTCAAATCAGCGGCACGGCTTTTTGCATTCGCTGGATTTGTTTTGTTGAACATTCTCTCTCGTTAAAAAATAACATTTACTTGGCTTTACTTGATAAAATTTGAAATACTTTTTTTAATCTTTCTATTAATTCATCATGACCAATACTTGGTTTTTTAATAAAAACTGTGTCATTTTCATTTTGAAAGATTTTTTCAAGATCTTTGCACTTTTTACCTGTTTTTTCTTCATATTCTTTCCTATAATTTTCTAATTTAAGTTTTTGCTGCTTTGTTTTATCAACTAGTATCTGGTGTTTTTTTTGTTGCCATTCGGAATGTTTTAATAAATTAGCATATAAATCCTCTAATGACTTGAATTCATCTGACTTAACACATTGATTTTTGCAACTCTGACCAAATCTCAGCATCAGAATAACGGCCATATTGTTGACTGATTCCACAAAACGTTCTCTGGCTCCTAAATCAGAAGGAGATTTATAATCACCATCAACTTTGTTAACAAGAATCCCTTGAGATTCTAAAATATTTGCAAAGCTTGGGCTATATAAAATTTCAGGAATTTTTAAATCCATACATCTATCTTTAATTGAATCTTTTTCAAAAGAATCAATAGAAAAGTCGTGTGAAAATATATTTCTAATTTTTCTTAAATTATTAAGTTCATGCTTCTCACAATCACTTATAAGACCCAACGCATGTGAAAGTAATAATTTAGAATTAAATGATCCTAAAGGCTTATCTGGTCCAAATAAGGTTTTTTGAAAATTTAAATCTGATATAAAAAAACTATCCAAAATATTCTCTAAAAGAACGTCTAAAAAAGTAATACTTAAAACAGCAAGGCCTCGATCTGTTTGAGTTGCAAGTTCCTGTTTTATAGAATCCGTATAGTTGCAATATTCAATCAATTTATCCTGCGAAACTTTTTTATTTCCCATAATAATTTTTTCCATCAAAAATTTGATAGTTGAAGTTTATCAAAGAAAAACATTTGGTGTGCCGTGATTAAATCCAAAACGATAAGTTACCTTAAAAAAAATAAAAAGTATAATTCAAAAGATATTATTTAATAGAGGATTCACCAAAGGCAGGGTTCCCTGCTCTCTACGCCATCCCCCTTTATTTTCGGCTTATACCTCCAAATTAGCCTGTGGTGTAAAGGGCAAGCGCCGCTGCGCGTCGTCGGCTGCGCCGACCCTTGACACCGGCTAATTTTCCGGTATTTGCGCCTCAATGGGGGATGGCTCCGGAGGCAGGGACGACGAAGCCTTAGACAGAAAAGACTGATAGCCTAAGGAAAAACAAACTGAAGCAAATTGACGTGATGTCATTCCGAGTTCATCTGCCGCAGCCATAAATTTTTTAACAAATTCTGCCGGCATTGCTGTTCTGATTTCTTTTGTCTTAGCCATTCAAAACCTCATATTATTATTTCAATTTTAACGCCAATGATTCAGGCTGTCTGAATTCCGGCAAGCCGTGTTTTTCTGACGGCCTGAATCAGATTAAATCAATCACTGCAAGAACCAAATTCAGGGGGGAAAATAAACGATTTACGAGGTCTACAATATTTTGCACCTTGTTGTTGATAATCCCTTAAATCCTTTTCAGTAAAACTGTTATCTGCAATCAATTCTATTATTAATTCGTCTGTTATGTTTTCATTGCCTTCACCTAAAACAACTTGCTTGAAAAAATCGCTTTCCGTGTCAACTTGTTCGTCTATTATAATTCTGAATGAATTTCCCATCCGTCTTAAATTTTTAAGTCTTCGTCCTTTACCCATATTTTTTTCTCCATATTTTGAATATTAAATGCTTTTCAAAAGATTAAAACGATATAATATACTGATTTAATATTTAATATTATGGAGGAGGTTTTGAGGTAAAAAAGAGGAGAAGCGTATATAAACAAAAAAACCAAAGACAAATGATTGCCATTGGTTTCCTGTCTACTTCCTGTCTGTTTTTCAGACTATAACTATTTGATATTTTAATAAAAAAATGGTGGAGGCGGCGGGAGTTGAACCCGCGTCCGAAAACATTCCACAAGGGCATCTACATACATATCCTGAATTTTGATTTTCGCAACTGAAGACTCCTTCAGGCAGGATGCTTCAACCACTATCCTGTAAGATTTAACCTCACCCTATACAGGCACTCGGGTTTGGCTTTCCTGCTAGTCGACGCCCATACCGGATCCGCAGGCATTATCCGGCTGGACGGCTGTAGCCTAAGCGGCTACTGCGTAGTTATAATCGTCTGCGATTATGTTTTTTCCGCCTGTTTAACGAGTCAGCAGAAACTCGGTATGCAGCCATTGCTTCTTTATCCCCGTCGAAGCCGTTTCGCCCCCTTATTAATTGATATTGGTGTTGTTGATTGAACCGCATGAAGTGTTTGTCGCCGAACCGTTTACGTCCTTAAAGTAATGCCTGGCCTTTGTATTGTCAAGATCATTGCTTGAAGACGGGAAGTGTTCTTTGGCATTTTTTGCGCCGGGCTGTTAATATCCCGGCGGTTCGCGGTAGGCCCCGGCTGCCGCATCGATCATTTCGGCCATGTCGAGCAGTTCCATATCATGCCAGCGCCGCCCCACGATTTGCAGTCCGATCGGCATCCCGTCTTCTGAATATCCGGCCGGAATAGTGATCACCGGATTGCCGGTGGCGTTAAACGGGGCCGTGTAAGCGGAATTCGCCGTCCAATAATTGAGTTGATGGTCACCCACCGGGATGGGGTCACGATAAATATTGTATCCGAAAATAACATCATTGGGCTCATGATGTTTATATGCGGACCGGGTGACGACCGGACAGATGAAAACATCCCATTTCATTAGAAACTGTTCCAAATGTGCGATGAGGATTTCCCGTCTTGAGCTTTCCTCAATAAATTTGTCATATGTTGCGGGGTATACCATCTGGAGAAGCGGCGATTGGCGTCTTTCCAATCCGCCCAGCGCGTACATTAAAAATCTTGCGGGAGCGGGGAGGTTGATGTTGATCTGCAGGTCCACCATTTTTCCCCAGGTTTCCCATACTTCAGGAAAATCAAAGTGCGGGGGATTGAGTTGTTTGATCGTGCAGCCCTTGTCAGTCAGTTTCTGAATAACTTGTTCCATCACTTTTCGAGTTTCGTTGGAGACAGGGACATCCCCGAAATTATCCGACCAGGCGATGCGCAAATCCGTGTAAGCCGGTTTTGGCTTGGGGGACAGGTCGACAGCAGGCACCATGGCGTCATATCCGTCCGGTCCTGCAATAATCGGCAGACAGAGTTTCAGGTCTTTTATGGAACGCGCCAACGGGCCAAGAGAAGCCATGGCGCGAACAGTCCTTTTGTTTGCATCGCTGATTCCCGGAAAAATGCCGTATCCTGAAACAAAATTTTCAGTGGGTTTGATGCCGTAAATCCCGCAAAAAGCGGCAGGAATCCGGATGGAACCGCCAAGGTCGCTGCCGATGGTCAGCGGCGACATCCCGGAGGCAACCGCCGCCGCTCCGCCGCCGGAGCTGCCCCCCGGTGTCCGTGTCAGGTCCCACGGGTTGTTGGTGCGGCCGTAAATCGGGTTAAATGTCTGCACATCCATGGCCATCACCGGCATGTTGGTGATCCCCAGAATAATGGCGCCGGCATCCTTGAGGCGTTTGACCACGGTTGCATCAAAATCCGTGACCTGGTCCGCCAGGGGTGGAAATGCATTGGTGACCCGCATACCATCTACCGCAAAATGGTCTTTGATACTTACCGGCACACCATGCAGCGCCCCCAGGATTTCGCCTCTGGCCAGTGCTTCATCCGCCTGCCGTGCCTTTTCAAGAGCCGATTTTTCATCAATGAAAACAATGGCATTGAGGTCTGGGTTATATTTATGGATATGGTTGATGTGAGCGGAAACCACCTCAACGGATGTGAGCTTTCCAGACCGGATCGCCTCAGCGAGTTCTGAGGCGGTCATGAAAACAATGGGGCGTCCGGAAATTGCGGTGGCGTTTGCCGGTGCCTGATAAGGCTGCGGTGCCGTGGCGGTTCGGCAGCCGGGGCTTAAACAAAAAAACAAAATCGCCGGAACAGTCAAAAGAATGATCCGGCGAAGCCAAGGAACGGTATTAATTTTCAGAGAACTGCGGTGATGGTCATTTTTCTTCATAAGGATGCCATCCATTTTTTAAAAAAGGTTCATCTGGTGAATCCGATCAATAATTCCTCTTCCTGATCCGGTCCATCTCCCGGTCCATTTCCCTGGATTTGATGGACTCCCGCTTGTCGTATTTGTGTTTGCCTCTGGCAAGCCCGATGGCCATTTTGGCTTTTCCCCTTTTAAAATAAACTTTTAAGGGAATCACCGAAAGGCCTTTGTTCCGGATTTTTGCTTCCAGCCGGTGAAGTTCTGACTGATGAAGCAGGAGTTTGCGGGTGCGTAAAGGGTCATGATTGTCATAATAGGCGAAGGGATAAGGACTGATATGCATCTGATAGACAAACAGTTCGCCGTTATGGATTTTACCGTATGAATCCTTCAGGTTAGCCATGCCTGAGCGCAGGGCCTTGACCTCCGTGCCCAGCAGGACCATTCCGGCTTCGATCTCTTCCTCAATGGTGTAATCATGCCAGGCTTTGCGGTTTTTGGTTACCAGTTTAATATGATTTTCGTCTTTATTCATTTGGTGTAAATTCCGTTTGTCAGCGTGTCTCCATAGGTATCGGTAATCAATTGCATGGTATCTGCGGCCGATGTCTGTTTGAGAACTTCTTTTAAAAACAGCCGGGATTCAGAAACGCTGATTTTCCGGATCATGTTTTTAATGGACGGAATGGATTGGGGCGCCATGCTGAATGCATCAATGCCGATGCCCATCAGGATGGGCAGATTGATGATTTCCGATGCCATTTCTCCGCACATGAAGGTTTTGATTTGTTTCTTTTTCCCGGCGTCCACAATGAACTTGATCATCCGGATGACAGCCGGATGCAACGTATTATACAGGTAAGCGACATGGCGGTTTCCCCGGTCGATGGCCAGGGTGTACTGAACCAGATCGTTTGTGCCGATGCTGAAAAAATCCACCAGGTCTGCCAGCTGGTCCGCAATGACGGCGGCGGAAGGCACTTCAATCATAATGCCGACTTTGATGTCCCGGTTATGGGGCAACGCTTCGCTTTCCAGGTCGCTGGCCGCCTGGTTCAGGAGTTGGATCGATTCTATAATTTCTTCACATCCGGATATCATGGGCAGAAGAAGTCTGATATTGCCGAAGGCCGCAGCCCGCAGAATCGCCCGAAGCTGGGTTTTAAATATGCCGGGGTTTTGCAGGCAGAAACGAATGGCCCGGAGTCCAAGGGCCGGATTGGTTTCATCTGTTGCAGCTTTTGTGGAGATGGCTTTGTCCCCATTGATGTCCAATGTCCGGATCGTGACCGGCTGGGGGTACATGAGCTCCGCCACCTCCTTATACTGGATGAAAAGTTCCTGCTCATCGGGAAAGGTATCCCGGTTCATGTACAGAAACTCCGTCCGGTAAAGGCCGATGCCGTCTCCGCCATGGTCTTTGACCGCCACCACTTCTTCGGGCAGTTCGATATTCCCCATGATGCTGAATGTCTGCCCGTCGGCGCTTTCCGCTGGCCGGTCGCTGGTGCGGAGAATATCCGCTTTCCGCAGGGCGTATTTTTTGGCAAGCTCCTCATATCTGATGAGGGTCTCGTCCTCCGGATTGACGATGACAATGCCTTTCGCGCCGTCAACCACAATGATGCTGTCGGTTTTAATGATACGGGTGGCGTTGTCAAGGCCCAGGACAGCAGGAAGTTCAAGCGTGCGGGCGATAATGCTGGTGTGGGACGCGCGTCCCCCGCGGTCCGTGATAAATCCCATGATTTTTTCAAGCTGAATCTGGCTGGTTTGCGCAGGCGACAGGTCATGGGCCACCAGAATAACGCGTTTATCAATACTCGCGATATTGACATCCTTGATCCCCACAAGGTTTCTCATAATGCGTTCAGACACATGCTCGATATCGGCTGCCCGTGATTTGAGATAGGGGTCGGGAATGTTGTTAAACATGGATTTGGTCTGGGCCGTGGTTTCCTTGAGCGCCCATTCCGCATTGATCCGTTCTGCTTTAATCATGTCGATGATTTTTCCATAAAACATCTTGTCTTTATGGAGCAGCAGATGGGTTTCGAGAATTGCGGCATGATGTCGCAGTTCTTCCGGAACGTCTTTAATGATATCTTCAAGTTCGTTTCTGGCTTTGGTGACCGCTGTTTTGAACCGATTGGTTTCTTGTCGGATGTTTTCCGGCGGGATGGTGTATTTTTCGATGACATCAACGCCTTCTTTGTCCACCAGATAGGCTTTTCCGATGCAGATTCCCGGAGAACCGCTGATCCCCTTCAGTATAATTTCCCTGGCGTCAGTTTGCATGGATTTGGTCTACTCCTCAAAACCCCGTTCAAAAAAATCGATGATTTTATTTAACACAGGCGCGTCTGCCGGATTGCTTATTTCAAGGGTGACGACCGTTCCTTTAAAACAAGCCAGCGACAGAATGTCGATAATGCTGGTCGCGTCCGCCTGCTCCCCGTTTTTGTATAGCCAGACATCGGACTGGGCTTCATTGGCAATGGCGGCGATCCGGGCTGCGGGTCTTGCGTGAAGCCCCAGTTCGTTGATTACGGTGGCGGTTTTGTTCAGTTTGTTGTCTAACATGTTCATATTTAAAATAAATTCATATAATTAAATTCTATAAAGCTAACATGCTGGTGTGTTTATTGTCAAACTAAATCATTGACAAAAGCAGGGGCGGCTGATAATTTTCGTTCACTTTTTATTTTTACAAATATTTGATTTTATAATTTTTTCTTTAATAAATCAGCCCGGAATCAAACCAAAGGGGCACCGGGCCCGAAAATAGGGAAAAGGCAAAATGGGAAAACAATACGTGATCGATGAAATGGGGCTGGCGGAATCCTGGCGGCTTTTCCGGATCCTCGGAGAATTTGTTGAAGGCGTGGAGGAACTGCATGACCTGGGACCAGCGGTCAGCATTTTCGGATCCGCACGGTTGAAACCAACGGATTTATATTACCAGAAAACCGTTGAAATCGCAGGAATGCTTGCGGAAAACGGATTTGCCATCATCACGGGCGGCGGCGGCGGGATTATGGAGGCGGCCAACAAGGGCGCGGCTGAAAAAAAAGGGCGATCGGTGGGCCTCAATATTAAATTGCCCATGGAGCAGGAACCCAATCCTTATTCAAACATTAAGATTGAATTTAACTATTTTTTTGTTCGCAAGGTGATGTTTGTCAAATATGCCATGGCCTATGTCGTCATGCCGGGCGGATTCGGGACATTAGATGAAATGTTTGAGGCGGTCACGCTGATCCAGACCCATCGGGTGAAGCCGTTTCCGGTGATTCTGTTTGGTTCGGAATACTGGACCGGGCTGGTGGAATGGATCAAAGCCCGATTGCTGGCAGAACATATGATATCACTGGATGATCTGGATATCATCAAGATTACGGATGATCCAATGGATGTGTTGCGGGCGGTGAAAAAAGTCGCGGCCTGGATCGAATAGCCCTGTTTATTTCAGTTAGTGGAGTTATGACGCAAACTGTCCATCAGATAATTTTTCAAAACGCCCGGAAAATGAAGAGCGTTGAATCCGGCAGCATTGACCTGGTGGTCACATCGCCGCCGTATCCCATGATCGCCATGTGGGATGAGGTGTTTTCGTCGATGGACCGTGGAATCGGTTCCGCCCTGGCCAAAAATGACGGGACCGCCGCGTTTGAACTCATGCACAGGGAACTCGACCGCGTGTGGGATGAACTGGTCCGGGTTATGAAAAGCGGGGGATTTGCGTGCATCAATATCGGTGATGCCACCCGGACCCTGAACGGCGATTTTATGCTGTATCCCAATCACGCCCGCATTCTTTCCGCCCTGCATCAGAGAGGGTTGGCGCCTATGCCGGCGGTGATCTGGCGCAAGCAGACCAATGCCCCCAACAAGTTTATGGGCTCCGGGGTGCTGCCTGCCGGGGCTTACGTGACTCTGGAGCATGAATATATCCTGATCCTGCGCAAAGGCGGAAAAAGGTCTTTTGACAGAGAGGAAGACCGCGTCCACCGCCAGGAGAGCGCCTTGTTCTGGGAGGAGCGGAACCAGTGGTTTTCCGATGTCTGGATGGATCTCAAGGGCGCGCGTCAGGACCTGCTCGAAAAAGACGTGCGGAAGCGCAGCGGGGCGTTTCCCTTTGAGCTGCCGTATCGGCTCATCAATATGTATTCGGTGCGGGGAGACCGGGTGCTGGATCCGTTTATGGGGACCGGGACCACGATGCTGGCCGCCATGGCTTCGGGCCGCAACAGTATGGGGTTTGAACTGGACCCTCAGTTTGCCGATATCATCGAAAACCAGGTCAACGGCATTGTGGATTACACCAATACCCTGATTCAGGAGCGGCTTGCAAGGCATGAAGCATTCGCAGCGGCGCGGATTCAGGAAAAAGGGCCCTTTAAGCACGTTAATTCCCATTATGGATTTCCCGTGGTCATGAACCAGGAAAAGAATCTGGCGTTTTATCCGTTGAAAACCGTTCGAAAAACAGGAACCGGCAAATTTGAGGCAGTCTATTCCGAAGAAGCGGGGCAGAGGAATACTCAGCCAAAGGAAGTAGCTGAAAAGCCAAAAGGGAAAAAATGTCAGCAGATGGAATTGAAATTGTAACAGAATAAATCACATACAAACTCAGGCTGGCCCATTATGAATCTGGTTTTCTTTTTTATTGTTCTGATTGCCTTTGTGTTTGCCGGATGGCACGAAATCATGAGTGTTCCTGCCGCCGGCGTGACATCACCCATCGAAGCCCTGTCCCTGGCCATGGTGGAATCTTCCAAGGGCGCAGTGGATCTGGCCATCGGTCTTGTGGGGGTCATGACCCTGTTTTTGGGACTAATGAAAATCGCGGAAGAGGGCGGGCTCCTGAAAGTGATTTCCCGGCTGCTTAGGCCGTTGATGACGCGGCTGTTCCCGGATGTGCCCACAGATCATCCAGCCATGGGTGCCATGATTTTAAACCTGTCCGCCAATGTTTTGGGGCTGGGAAATGCGGCCACGCCCTTCGGCATCCGGGCCATGCAGGAGCTGGATCGTCTCAATCCTGAAAAGGGAACGGCCACGGATGCCATGGTCCTGTTTCTGGCCATAAACACCTCCAGTGTCACCCTGCTGCCCACCGGCGTCATCGCGCTCCGGGCCGCAGCAGGCTCCGCTGATCCCGCAGGCATTCTGCCCACCACCCTGCTTGCCACCATGGGATCGACGGCAGTGGCCATCATCTCCGCCAAATTGTACGGCCGGTTTTTGCGGCTTAAAGACCGCAAGTCCATCGCCAAAACCCAGGTTGTCGACATTGCAGAGCCGGAAACCCAACCATCCGACGGGGCCGGTGTGTCCGTCACGGAAGCTGACGGCAGTTATCCGTTATGGGTCAGCATCCTTGCGCTGGGTTCTCTGGTATCCTTTATTCCGCTCACGGTCATTTACGGCAAAGTGATTTCACCCTGGGTGATTCCTTCCATCATGATGGGCTTTCTGCTGTTTGGCGTCATCCGGGGGGTTCGCATTTATGAAGCGTTTGTGGAAGGCGCCAAGGAAGGGTTTCAGGTGGCCGTTAAGATTATCCCCTATCTGGTGGCGATCCTGGTGGCGGTGGGCATGTTTCGGGCCAGCGGCGCGCTGGATGTGATGGTGAATTTTCTCGGGGTCTGGACCGGAAAGGTCGGCCTGCCTGCAGAAGCCCTTCCCATGGCGCTCCTGAGGCCATTATCCGGGTCCGGGGCATACGGCATTCTGGCGTCGGTGATTAACGACCCGGCCATTGGTCCGGACAGTTATGTGGGCTATCTGGTGAGCACTCTTCAGGGCTCCACCGAAACGACATTTTACGTGCTGGCCGTGTATTTCGGTGCGGTTCAGATAAAAAGGGTGCGCCATGGTCTGGCCGCAGCCCTGACGGCGGATATGGCGGGCGTGGTTTTTGCGGTAATAAGCTGCTCGTATTTATTCGGATAATTTAACAGAATAACCGGTGGAGGAAACCGGGGTCACTGCCATTTGTCGTTGTTTTTGTTCAGGTCGATGGTATCATTGGCTGTTTCGTCCGGGGCATGGCCCGGCTGCTCTGATGTTTCCGAATAGGAATACATCCGTTTTTCTCCGATCATCAGGGAGAGGACCCAGTTGGCGATGCTGATGAGGAGAGATCCGAAAACCGCTGACCAGAATCCGGTCACGGTAAAACCGGAGATCAGCCCGGAAGCCATTTTCAGCATAAGCGCGTTGATGACAAAGGTGAACAGCCCCAGAGACATGACATTGATGGGCAGGGTCAGGATCAGGAGAATGGGCCTGAAAACCATGTTTAAAAGGCCTAAAGCCGCGGCCGCCAAAAGCGCGGTGTCAAATCCGGAAACTGAAATGCCGTCCAGCGCATAGGCCGCAAAAAGCACCGCTCCCGTCAGGCACAGCCATTTGATGAAAAGCCGGGGCATCGCGCCCTGCCCGAAAGGGGGCGGGTTGTTATCAAACCGGGTGATTCGGATCTGTCGCATTGATTTGCCTTCCGTTTATTAAAATAAGCAGGGTATCATCCGGGCCGGTGGTCAGGAAAATCTCATTCTCCCCGCCGCCCTGAAGTTCCGGATATGATGACCGCAGCCGACCGAAATCAAGGGATTTCAAAGCGGTTTGAAGCAGGCTGATACCCGCTTCCGCTTCCGCGGTGTCTTCAGGTGTTTTTAATTTAAAATAATGAGCGATCAATCGGTTGTACTGTCTTTTGATCTCCGTTTGCACGCAGTGATTTTTCAGGTTCAGGGGTATTTTCATATTGTTCTATCCGATTGACTTTAATCCGACCTTAACAGGTTTCACACAAATGAGGCAAGGGGATTTCATTCTTCTCTCTTGTCGCTTCCAGCTTCCGGGTTGTGCCCATGCCTGAGTTCAACATACTATCCCATCCGGAATTCTGGGCCGCCTATGACCGGGACCATATCTGGCACCCCTATACCTCTATGACCCGGCTGGCCCCTGTCTATCCCGTGGCAGAAGCAAGCGGGGTGATGCTGCATCTGGCCGACGGCCGCGAGCTGATTGACGGCATGTCCTCCTGGTGGGCCGCGATTCACGGCTACAACCATCCGCGATTGAACGGGGCAATCGAGCGCCAGCTCCGTTCAATGTCCCATGTGATGTTCGGCGGATTGACCCACGGCCCGGCCATCGCCCTGACCGAACGTCTGATGGCATTGACCGCCGAGCCCATCGAGCATGTTTTCTTTTGCGATTCCGGGTCGGTTTCCGTGGAAGTCGCCATCAAGATGGCCATTCAATACTGGTTTGCGAAAGGTGTGCCGGGGAAAAACCGCCTGTTCACAGTTAAGGGCGGCTATCATGGGGACACCTTCGGCGCGATGGGGGTTTGCGATCCGGTGAGCGGCATGCACCAGATGTTTACCGGCATCCTGCCCAGCCATCTCTTCGCCCCCAAACCCCTGCCTGCGAGCAAACCATGGGATCCGTCTGAAATGGATGCCCTCACGCAAATGCTCGAAAGCCATCGGGATGAAGTCGCGGCAATGATCATCGAGCCGGTGGTCCAGGGGGCCGGTGGCATGAACCTCTATCATCCGGAATATGTCCGGCAGTTGCGGCGGTTATGCGATGAAAACGAGGTGCTGCTGATTTTTGATGAAATCGCCACCGGATTCGGCAGAACAGGCCGGATGTTCGCCTATGAGCATGCGGACGTGATCCCGGACATTCTGTGTCTGGGCAAGGCACTCACCGGCGGCACTATGACCCTGGCCGCCACCCTGACCACTGCCAAAGTCGCCAGAGGCATTTCCGCTGACGGGGCCGGGGTGCTGATGCACGGCCCGACGTTTATGGCCAACCCACTGGCCTGCGCGGTGGCTGCGGAAAGTATTGATCTCTTGCTGGAATCCCCCTGGCAGGAATGGGTGACTGGGATCGAGGCCCAGATGCGAAGGGAGTTGGAACCCTGCCGAAGCCTGCCGGTTGTGGCGGATGTCCGGTGCATCGGGGCCATCGGTGTGGTGGAAACCAGGGAGCCCGTGGAAATGTCCTGGATGCAGCCCCAGTTTGTGGAGCGCGGGGTGTGGATCAGGCCCTTCGGCAAACTGGTCTATATCATGCCGCCGTATATCATCACCGGCGGCCAGCTTTCAAAATTGACCACCGCCATCTTTGATGTGCTGAACAAGTGGGGCGAAAAGAATGCCGGATTAGCGCGGCAACTATAACGTTCCATGATAGCGGCAATTCTCACAGCGCGTAATCCGGCATTCTTCCATCATCCGCATCACCGCTTTAAAATTGAAGATCCAGACTCTTCAGTTCATGCACGGCCGGACCGGTTCCGCAGGTGAAAAATCTCCGGACAGGGCAATGCCGGCGGCGTTTTTCCGCACCCATTGCCGTAAGGACCGGATGAGGGAGGGCTCATGAAAGATGATGGTTTCTCCCAGGCAGTTTAAGTCCTGCTGCACGCGCCAGTATAAATACATATTAGCCTCCTTTTTTTGTCTTTCATATAGAGTGATTGTCGTTCCCAAACAAAAAACCCCGCCATCGGGGGATGCCCGATCCGGGGTTCTGAAATAAAAAATCCCGGATCCATCTTTCGATCGATCCGGGGTGCCCATCTGTCGCACGGAGTCGCCCAGCCGTTCCTGATCCACGGGAAAATTGGCTGTTCTTGATTCAGGCAGGTATTCTGACTTCCGGATCATCCGATGAAACAGCGCCTTCCCAATCCGGCATACTGGATCAGTGGCATGCATGCTGACATCGTTCCCGGTTACAGCGGCGGGCCCGTCCCCGATTTTCACGGGGTTCCCTCTGTGGCTCATCTCTGAGCGCCTGTTCAGGTTTTTAAAAAACACGAGCGACGGGTGAAGTCAAGGTATTTATGGAAATCGTTTGTGCCATCGGTCTTTTGTGGCAGGGGAAAACTCGCTTGAAGCGCGCTATTCACATTATTACTCATAAATCTATTCGAAATTAATTTTTAATAAAACATAAATATCTTGATTTTAATAATATTTTTCTGATATATGAGAAAAAGTTATTAGTCATTTATTTAGCTGTTATGTTTGTCAGGAGGTTATAATATGCCATTATCTATCCGGGAATATTTAGCCCGAGGTCCCGCAACTTCAAAGGAAATTCAGGCGGGGACAGGGCTGAGTCAGAGTTCTGTGGCACGGCAGCTTAGAAGTTTGGGCAACGATATTATCAGGTTGCAGGATGGGCGAACCCTAAGATATGCAGCGACACGCAATGCCTTTGGCGCTAATGATAAATTGCCCTTGAGCATGGTCGATGCTCATGGGAATACCGTTATAACGGCATACATCCGTCCGTTGGTGAATGGCGGTTTTTTTGTAGAGGCCGCCACAGGTATGCCCCCGTTGCTGTCAGGGGAAAACAGGAATGGGCTTTATGATGATTTGCCATATTTTCTATTTGATTTGAAACCGCAGGGATTTATTGGCCGGCAAATAGCGGAAAAGATGGCTTCGCAATCAGACGACTTTCCCAGTGACCCGAGGCGTTGGAATACAAATCATATTGGCCGTTATCTGATATCCAACGGGGATGATCTTCCCGGCAATTTTAAATTTGGCGAGCAGGCATTACTTCGCGTCCGGCGCAAACCCGTCATGGCCGCTGATGAAGACTATCCGGCACTTGCGGACAACGCCATGAAGGGTGTCATCCCCGGATCATCTGCCGGTGGAGAACAGCCAAAATTTACAGCGTTTAGCGGCCATCATTCGGCCCATGTAATCGTTAAATTTTCTCCCAAAGGGAAGGATAATGATATTGCCCGGCGATGGCGGGATATTCTGATCACTGAATATCACGCTGCAGAAGCTATCCATGCCCGGAATTGGCCTGCTGCGGAAACCAGGCTTTTGGAAATGGGTGACAGACTTTTTCTGGAGTCAAAGCGGTTTGACAGGTCCGGGGAATATGGACGAATGTCAATGATTTCCCTTCAGTCTGTTGATGCCGAGTTTACCGGGTTAGGGGGGGGCTGGCCGCAGGTCATGGATGCGCTGTCAAAAAAAGAACGGGTCAGTCGGCAGCATGTTTTGGATGCAGAAGCCTTGTGGTGCTTTGGCCGTCTGATTCATAACACGGACATGCATTTGGGTAATGTGAGTTTGGCAATAGGTGGGAATATGTTCAAATTGTTGCCAGTATATGACATGTGCTCCATGGGATTTGCGCCAAAGAGCGGTGGTGAGGTTCCCCCCTATGACTTTGTGCCGCCTGAGCCTAAAAGGCTGAATATCTCCGAGGATACGGTTAATTTCATAAAAATTATGGCCCGCGATTTTTGGGAAAGAGTGGCCAGTGATGAACGGATTTCGGATGAGTTCAAGGATTTTCTAAAACGTGGCAACCCGATTGACTTGATGTGAAAAGTTAACAAGGGCAGGTTTTTTCATTTTTCCCTTCCATTGGTTATCTTTTGTTACTTTTCTTGCCCATCAAGAAAAGTAAAAATGACAAAGAGTTATCGATGATTACGTTGAGGTTTAAGGCTTATTGTGATTTCGCCGGGAAAGGATTAGCCTTTGTTTATCTCCCTTAGACGCTATTGAGTAAGCTGTCCCCTGAAATTCAGCCGCAAGGCCGGTGCGACGATGGCTGGTTGGGCCTGGTTATTTTCCTCCAAGAGCCTTGTACGCATAAAGGACATTCTGTAGTGCTGTCTTTTGATCGGACGTAATCGTTTTGTCCTTTCGATATTGACGCCCATTGAAACGAATAACGGCCTCCTTTGAGTCAATCACTGCCTTTATCATCTGCAAGTCGGATGCTGACAGATTTTCGTCATACCATTCCCATATCTTGCTGTCATTATCTCGTTCGAATTTGGTTCCGGTACGCTCAAATCGCTGGCCATCCGCAACAATAATAAATGACTCTATAAAAAGCCAGTCTTCTGCGTAGTATTGGATTCTAAGTCGCAGCCAAGGAGCTACTGTACCGCTCTTGCCCATGTAAAGAAAGAACCCGTTTTGGTTGTTATAGGCAGGAGACGATTTGTCTCTGTACCAATCAATTCCTTCTATCTTATCGGTATTCTTAGTCATCTTCTGGAGTGCGGTAGCGAGGCGACGTTCCTCTTGGGCCTTTTTAACTCGTTCGGCTTCCTTGTGTCGTGTTAGGGCGGTCTTCGATAGCTGTTTTATCTCTTTATCATCAAACTCGCGAAAGCGGTCGGCTTTACGATGTGCGAGCAGATAGTCTTGCTTCTTCATCAGTTTTTGAATTTCTTGAATCACGCCGGTACGATTGCTTTCAAGTTCTGCTTTTAGCTTGGCATGAACCCGAACTTTCATTGTCGCTTCTTCTTGCTGTTTTTGGATTCTCTCCTGTTCGCGGTGTTTTGCAATATCTTCATCGCTAGGCGCAAAGATGATGCCTATGGCTATGCTAAATGCAATCAGACCAAGAAATCCCCAGATAAAGATCTTGAATAGCTTTTTAATGAACTCCACGATTTAATCTCCAGTTGCTCAAAGTTTCTTTTCAACGGGTGCGATTTTTTGCGATTAGCTGCAAAAAACTTGTTAGGCTTTCATCCATTTTTTTAAGCGACCTTTGCCAATAGAAACAGATATTTGTTGATAGAGATTTTTATCAAATTTTCTGTTTGATTGATTCAGCTTATAAAGTGCATCAGCAAGCATATTGCGTGCTATTGTCGCGCCTGCTTGATTAAGGAAATTCAAAGCATAGGCATGAGCATAAGCTTCAGCTTTCAATAGCTGAATAGTAGGTTTATCTCCTAAAGAAAAGTTTATGGATTTTTGCATGTCTTCCACATGGCCAAGTTCGTGAAGTAATGAACACAATTGAAACAGAGATTTTAATTCTTCATAAGAATCTGCATGTAGGTTTGTTCCTATTATGGCAACGTCTTTTGGTAAAAAAATTACCTGCTTAATTTTGGAATCGTTCCGAATGCATATAGTTGCACCACGCATGTTTGATAATGATTTCAGACCCATTTTGGGGGGATATTGAAGTTCTTTATTAGAGAAATATATTGGCTCATATGATTCTAATCCAATATATGACAATTTTTCTCTTTCATCTTTTACATAAATTTCGTCAGATACGAAATGGATAGAATCCACTTCAATTCCATTTCTTGATGTGAGTAATTCTTCAAATAATTTTTTATAATTACACATCATTCGATATACCTAACAATAAATAGTTGAGAACATGAGCATCCTGATTGCACCGGATTCGATTGATCGTCATCACAAGGCAAAGCTCCATAAAAGCGGTTTATAGCATTTTCTCAATTCAAAAACCATGCTTTTATGAAACATTTCAGAATAATATCATTATATAATTTAAGGACACGTTGCCTTGAAATCCTCACCCGATCCCTTGTGCAACCGTGGACTGTGAACCTGAAAACGAATCGGGTCATCTACGACTTCGTGCCCTTCGTGGTTCATTTTATTCTGACGGCCCAAAATAAAAAAGCCCGGCAGGTTTCCCTGCCGGGCTTTTACTTATCTAACTTCGGGTGTTCTTTTTAAAAACTAGAACAGACCGGATACCTTGCCGGTTTCCGGATCAACATCAATGCGGCGGAAAGCCGGATCAGATGCGGTTCCGGGCATCAGGCTGATGGTGCCTGCGCAGGGGCAGAGGAATTTCGCGCCGGAATAAATGAGTACGTCGCGAATGGGCAGACGCCATCCCTTGGGAACGCCTTTTCTGACCGGATCATGGGTCAGGGAAAGGTGGGATTTTACCATCATGGTGGCGAAATCAGCATATTTCGGATCTTTTTCCAGCATGTCGGCTTTGGTGGCCGCTTCCGGTGACCAGTCCACGCCGTCCGCACCGTATACTTCTTTGGCAATGAGTTCTACGCGGTCGCGCAGTTTCATTTCCAGCGGATACAGGAATTTGAAATCATTTCCGGCTTCGCAGGCATCAATAACCGCATCAGCAAATTCCAGAGCGCCTTCACCGCCCTTGAGCCAGTGGTTGGATTCTGCACAGCGGGCGCCGGCGGCTTCCGCAATTCGTTTTACCAATGCCACTTCAGCGTCCGTATCGGTATAGAAACGGTTGACGCAGACCACCGGGTTGATGCCGGATTTCCGGATCACGCCGATGAGATGCACCATGTTTTCGCAGCCTTTTTCCACCAGTTCCAGGTTCTCTCTGGTGTAGGCTTCGTCAAGGGCCTTTCCGGCGACGACTCTGGGTCCGCCGCCGTGCATTTTAAGGGCGCGGATGGTGGCTGTCAGAATGGAGACATGAGGTTTCAGGCCGGAGAAGCGGCATTTCACGTTCCAGAATTTTTCAAATCCGATGTCAGCGGCAAAGCCGGACTCGGTGACATGGTAATCCCAGAGTTTCAATCCCACGCGGTCGGCGATGATGGAGCTCTGGCCCACGGCGATGTTGGCGAACGGGCCGGCATGCACGAGGCAGGGCTGATATTCGGCGGTGCTCATGAGGGTCGGGTTGATGGTGTTTCTCATGAAAGCGGCCATGGCGTTGCCGACTTCGAGGTCGCCGCAGGTAACCGGCTTGCCGCCCTTGTCAAACGCCACGGTGATGTTGTTGATGCGTTCCTTCAGGTCCGCCATGTCGGTGGCGACAGCCAGAATGGCCATCAGCTCGGAGCCCACGGCAATGCCGAATTTGGACTGCATGGTATACCCGTCGGTGCGGCCGCCGATGCCGATGATGATGTTTCTGAGGGCCTGTGCGCAGAAGTCGATGACCCAGCCGAATTCAACGCGGGTGGGGTCGATGTCCAGACGGCGCATTTTGGTGAGACGGGCCAGCTGCTCGTCATTGTAGTTGCGTTCATGCTGCATGCGGGCGGTCATGGCCACCATGCCCAGGTTGTGGGCGTTCATGATATCGTTGATGTCGCCGGTCAGGCCCAGGGAGAACTCGGTCATGGGAATCAGCAGGGAGTTTCCGCCGCCGGCCGCCGTGCCTTTTACGTTCATGGTGGGTCCGCCGGAAGGCTGACGAAGCGCGCCGCCGGAGTTTTTACCGCGGGCGCCTAAGCCCTCGATGAGGCCCAGAGACGTGGTGCTTTTGCCTTCGCCCAGAGGGGTCGGGGTGATGGCGGTTACTTCAATGTATTTGCCGTCGGGTTTGTTTTCCAGCCGTTTAATGATTTTCAGGAAGTCCAGCTTGGACAGGCGGCCCATGGCCAGCATTTCGTCCGGCTCGAGTCCCAGTTTTTCTCTCCATTGTTCCGGCATGGGCATGTTTTTTTCCGCTTCTTCGGAAATCTGCCAGTCGGCCATTTTTGTTGCATCATAAGCCATTGTTCTTTTCTCCTTTTGTTCAGGGTTAATACGCTAAGTTCCAATATTATTGAATAGTTACGCATTGCTATGATAAAATTTATCCCTTGTACCATTTAAAAAGGTCTTTGACAAGGGCAATATGGTTGTCGCTCAGGTTGAACCTGAAATTTTTTTACCCCTGAAACTGATGCAGCCGGTAATAAAACCCCTTTTGGTCCATCAACTCGTCATGGGTGCCGGTTTCGATGATTCTGCCGCCATGCATCACGACAATCCGGTCGGCGGTCCGGGCGGTGCTGAGACGGTGGGCGATGATGACCGATGTCCGGTTTTTCATCAGGTTTCCCAGCGCGTTCTGGATTTTGATTTCTGTTTCCGAGTCCACATACGACGTGGCCTCGTCAAAGATAATCAGGTCCGGGCTGTGGGCCAGGGCCCTGGCAATGGAGAGAAGCTGGCGCTCCCCGCTTGACAGGGAAGACCCCCCTTCGGTCATCAGGGTGTCCAGACCCTGGGGTAGCCGGTCAATAAAATTTTTGCAATAAGCGGCTTCCAGAATTTCAATCATTTCCTTGTCCGTAAAGCCGTTTGTCTCCGGGAAAATATTGTTCCGGATGCTGGTGGAGAAAATATAGGGATCCTGGGTCACGATGGCGATGCGTGACCGCAAGTCCGCGAGTTTAAAATTCCGGATGTCGGTTCCGTTAATGCGGATCGCGCCGGAATCCGGATCATAAAACCGCAATAGAAGGTTCACCAGGGAGGTTTTTCCGGCCCCGGTGGGGCCGACAATGGACAGGGCTTCTCCGGCGCGTATAGACAAGGAGATGCCGTCTAAAACCGTTTCACCGGGAACATAGGAAAAGGAAACATTGTCCAGGTGAAACGACAGGGAACGGTCGGGTACCCGGGCCTGAGCCCCGGCTTTGGGTTCCGGGACTCTTGTGTTGTCATCCAGGATTAAAAACATCCGTTCCGCTGAAGACAGGGCGTTTAGGGTGATGTTATATTTTTCAGCGATATCCCGGATGGGCCGGAAGAACATCTTGATGTAGGAAATAAAGACCACCAGAGTGCCCAGGGAAATGCGCCCGTCAATGATTCTGCCGCCGCCGTAATAAATGACGATGGCCAGGGCGATGGAACTCATCAGTTCCATCAGCGGCATGAACAGGGCAAACACCGTTATCTGCTGCATGCCGGCCCGGTAATGTTCCTGGTTTATTTTTTGAAATAACCGGTGATTGGCTTTTTCCTGCCCGAAAAGCTGGATGACCTGCATGCCGCCGATGGTTTCCGAGAACTTGGTGTTGATTTCGGCGATTTTGACGCGAAGGGTACGGAACGCCTGACGGGCGGAGGTGGTGAATTTCCAGGATACGAAAAAAACAAAGGGGAACACCGTATAGACCGCGAGCGACAGCCGCCAGTCAATGGAAAACAGCACCACGGTGATGGCCGTCAGCATAAACAGGTCCTTGATGACAAAGACCAGAACAGAAGTGAACATTTCATGCATGTTCTGGGTGTCGCTGGTTACCCGTGTCACGAGGCGGCCCACAGGGTTGCGGGTAAAAAACTGAACCGACAGCCGCTGGATGTGGGTGAACAGCTCCATCCGCAGGTCGTGCATCATCATCTGGCCCGCATATTCCATAATGAGCGTATTGATGAAATTTAAAAAAAAGCTGATGATGACAATTCCCAGCAGCCAGACCGATGCCCAGGCAACGCCGGCGAGGTCCTTTTTGCGAAGGATTACCATCTCGTCTGCCGCCAGTTCATGGAATTTCTCATAAGCGATGACGGCTTCAGGGCCTTTGATCTGGAAAAGACCGGGATGTGCCCGGACAATGTCATGGGTTCCGGGATCGGACAGGCTGAAGGTGAGCTGCCGCGCCGGGAGCGGGACCGGATCAGCGTTTTGGCCGGATGTCATGATATTTTCGGGAACGATGTAGCGGTCGATGGCGATTTTGGTGATGTAAGGGATGCTCATTTCCGTGCCCGTGATCAGGACAATCAGCACGAAGGCCCAGGTGAACAGCTTCCGGTAGGGCTTCAGATAAGGGGTTAGTTTTTTTAACATGCCGAAATCTTGAGCCTTACCGAGTTTTTTTTCTTCAAAAAAAGATGAGGGCGAGTTCATTCTTGCACACTCCTTTCCTGAACCCGCTGGATGGCATGGGAGGCGGCATAGTAGTTATTGGCGGCAACCAGTTCGCTGTGAGCGCCGGATTCCACTATATGGCCGTCTTCGAGCACAATGATGCGGTCGGCAAAGGAAACAGCCGAAATCCGATGGGAAACGATGAGGGTGGTTTTCACTTTTGCAAGCGAGCGGATGGTGTCGATAATCGCGGCTTCGGTCTGGGCATCCACCTGGCCGACCGGATCATCGAGCAGAAGAAACGGCGGGTCCTGGATCAGGGCCCGGGCCAGCACCATGCGCTGCTTTTGGCCCCCGGACAGGACCACGCCTTTTTCCCCGACTATGGTGTCGAATCCGTGGGGGAACCGGGTGATAGTGTCGTAAAGCGCTGCGGCCCGGGTGGCTTTGATGAGTTTTTCTTCAGCCACCGGTTCGCCGAAAGTCAGGTTGTCCCGGATGGTGCCGGAAAACAAAAAAGGTTCCTGGGACACAAACCCGATGTTTTTTCTGAGACCCGTGAGCGCTAACTGCCGGATGTCAATATCGTCTATGGTGATGGTGCCGGAAGATATGTCGTAGATCCGGGGAATCAGCTGGAGCAGGGTGGTTTTGCCGCTGCCCTGGGGGCCGACGATGCCGAGAACCGAACCGGGGGGGACAGTGAAACTGATATCCGTTAACACGATGGGCTTTTTATTCGGCTCCGGCTGGCTCTTAAGGCCCGACGGGTCGGCCAGATAGTATAAGGACGGAAAGGTGAAGGAAACACGGTGAAATTCAATTTTTCCCGGCTCTGGGTTCCTGGATTGGGGAGCCGGATTTTCAAGGATTTCCGGCCGGGTATCAAGGATTCTATTGATGCGGTCAAGGGAGGCGGCTCCCCGCTGGATCAGGTTGGTCAGCCATCCCATGGCCATCATGGGCCAGGTCAGCAGATTGAGATAGCTGATAAACGCGACAAAGTCGCCGGGTGAAATTTCCATGGTAATGGCCTGCCGTCCGCCGAGAAACAGGACAATGGCCTGGCTCAGGTTGGTGAACAGCACCATAAACGGGAAAAAAGCGCCGGTGATTTTCACCAGTTTGAGATTTTCCCGGACGTATTTTTTTGAAACATCCCGGACCCGGTCGGCCTCCCGTTGTTCGCGGTTAAAGGCTTTGACAATCCGGATGCCGGAAAAGCTTTCCCGGACCGACTCGGTGATGTCTGAAAAAATTCCCTGGACCCGGGTGTACCGCCGGTGCATTTTTTTCCCGAAACTCCGGGCCATCCACACAATGAACGGCATGGGAATCAGGGCGAACAGGGTCAGCCGGACGTTGATGTAGGCCATAAAACAGATGGCCATGCTTCCCAGAAATACGGCGTCGGTCAGGGCCACCATCCCCATGCCCACGGACATTCGGATGTTGTTGATATCGTTGGTGGCATGGGCCATCAGGTCCCCGGTTTTGGTGTGGTTGAAATAGTTGGCGGAAAGGGTCTGGATATGAAAAAACAGCCGGTCCCGCAGTTTTTTTTCCACCACTCGCGAGGTGCCGATGAGCAGCCGCCGCCACACGAACCGCAATACGGTCATGACGCCTGCAATCGCAAGGATCTGGCCTGCATAGACGGCAAGCCGGAGGCCGTCGAATTGTAAAGCGGTCAGATCGTCCACCGCCCATTTTATGACTCTCGGGATAAGCAGCTGAAGGGTATCCACCACCATCAGGCAGAGGACGCCGCAAAGGATTAAATGGCGGCGCTGATAAAAATAGGGCTTGATTAAATTAAATGATTTCATCCGATTTTTTTTGCTATAGTCATCAATTTCTTTTAAGTGTCAAAACCATAGAAACATCTTTTTTGAAAAAAAATGTCAATCTCTTTTATTTGTCCATTGTTATCAACCGGCTGATGTTTTAAAGTGCAATTTATGCTTTTGATATTTTGGCGTTAACCTGATAATTGAATTATTTATTATCAAGAATTGGATTAGTGCGCTGTCCTGGCGCAGGAGTATTTTAGATGGGTGTTGAGTTTTTTTTATTATTTATTTTTTTGATACTGTCAGGTTTTTTTTCAGCGTCGGAGACCGCCCTTTTTTCCATCGGCAAGGCCAAGGCCAGATATCTCGCAAGAGAGTCGAGCCCGGCCACGGATCTGATACTTAAAATGAAAGAAGATCCCCATACGCTTCTCACGACCATTCTCATCGGCAACAATCTCGTCAATATCAGCGCTTCATCCCTGGCCACGGCGATTTCCATCAATTTTTTTTCAGCCCAAACAAACGGCCATGAAATCAGCAATGCAGTGGGTATCGCCACCGGCGTGATGACCATGCTCATTCTGGTGTTTGGGGAAATTTTTCCTAAATCCGTGGCTGCCCGGAACAACGTCATGATCGCGCGGGTGGTGATATTTCCGCTTTACTGGATGTCCTTTGCTTTTTATCCGGTCATTATATTTTTAAATTTCATTCCCAAGCTGGCGGGCCGGGTGGCGTCCGCGCCGGGCGTGACTGAAGAAGAGTTGATGTCCTTTGTGGAGGTGGTCCACGATGAGGGCCAGATCAACCCGGAAGAAAAAGAACTCATCAACAACATCATCAAGCTCGATGACATCAGTGTGTCGTATATCATGACCCCCAGTGCGGACATGTTTGTCATCGACAAGTCCGATGAACCCCATCTGGACCAGATCATCGAATCCGGTTTCACGCGGATCCCGGTGATTGACGGCGACATAGACCATATCGTCGGCATGGTGCATATCAAGGACCTGTTCCGGCAGCATACCAAGGGGGACGGGTCCATTGACCTGGAAAAAATCATGCGGGAGCCGCATTTCGTGCCGGAAAACAAAAAACTTGACCAGCTGCTCAACCAGTTTCGGAGTCGCAAGGACCATGCGGCCATTGCGGTGAACGAATATGGAGAGGTCACGGGGATTGTCACGCTGGAAGACGTGCTGGAGGTCATTGTGGGTGATATCATGGATGAAACCGATATCATCCAGCAGCCGGTGGTCCAGATCCGCAATAAGGAATGGCTGGTGCTCGGTGCTGCGGATATCGAGACCATTAATCAGGCCATTCAAATGAACATCCCCGCTTCCACGGAATATGAGACATTTTCCGGTTATGTGCTGGAACAGATCGGAAAAATTCCTGTTGAAAAAGAGCAGATCGTTATCGACCGGTACCTCCTTACGGTGAATGAAATGGACGGCAACCGCATTAAAACGTTTATCGTGAAACGCCGATGACCGGCGGCGGTTTCCTGTCGTGACACGGCGCCTGTCACCGGTTTTAATTAATCTGATTCATTGACTTTACTTTTTCCCCCTGTTATCGAGTCAATCTATGGAAAATGGAACGATTGTCGAATATATCGACCAGCAGCGGATTTTCTGCGCGGTCATTCTGGAGGCTGCCGACCAGCGGGTGCGCCTGTTGACGGAGGAAAACCGTGAAGTCAGCCAGCGGATCAGCCGGCTGTCCCACGTTTCCCGGACCCGGTTGAATGTCGGCCGGGGCAGGGACAACCTGGTCGCCGCCCTAAAGGAAACCGCTGTCCGGCGTAAATGCCTGAGCGCGGACATCGATATCAAAGAACTATGGGAAGTGCTGAGCCCTGTGGGAGAATGGGTGGATCTGGCGACCATGACGGGTCTGTGCTTTCCGAACAACCCGAACGGCGATCACGAATCCGCCGTGATCCGGGCCTGTTTTGAAAACCGGATTTATTTTAAATTCAACCATGACGCGTTTTTCCCCCACAACGAAGACCAGGTCCAGCAGAACATCGAAACAGAAAAGGAAAAAGAACGCCGCAGGCAGCTCATTGAAAACGGTGGCCAATGGTTGAAAAGCGTACTGGAAGGCGCTGTTCCCCCTGTGGCGGAAGACCGGAAACCCGTTGTCGAAATACTGAAATCCTATTACCTGTTCGGCAAGGACAGTCCGGATGCGACTGCGGGCCGGACCCTTCTTGCGGGGGCCGGCATTGAGAACGTGGAAAAGATATTTGATCTTCTGGTGAAGGTCGGCGTGTGGACGCCCAACGAACTGGTGGATCTTCAGCGGTATCATATCCCCGTTGAGTTTTCCGAAGCGATTTTAAAAAAGGCGGAGGAGATTTCCGATAGGGTCGATTTTAAATCACTGGATCCGTGCCGGAGAAATCTGACGGACCTGCCCATGATGACCATTGATGGTCAGGGGACCCTTGATTTTGACGATGCCATCAGCATTGAATCCGAAAACGGCTACTGCCGCGTGGGGATTCATATCGCGGATGTGGCGGCGTATGTGCAGAAGGGCGGGGAACTCGACCAGGAAGTGATTGGCCGGGGAACGTCCATCTATATGCCGGATCTGAAGATTTCCATGCTGCCGCCCCGGATATCTGAAAATATTTGCAGCCTGAAGGTCGGTGAAATCCGTCCGGCCATCAGTATATTCTGCAAGATCAGCCGGTATGCGGAAATTTTTGAATTTGAGGTGGTGCCGTCCATTATCAAGGTGGGGCGGCAACTGTCGTATAATGATGTGGACATGATGGTGGATTCGGATGAGTCCATCTGGCTTCTGAACGAAATTGCCTGTAATTTCAGGAATAAACGCCTGTCAAACGGCGCGGTCCACATTGCGATTCCCGAGGTCAGCGTCCGGGTGTTTGATAACGGGGATATCAGCGTCCGGAAATCAGACCGGGAGAGTCCCGGCCGGATGTTTGTCTCGGAAATGATGATTCTGGCCAATTGGCTGATGGCGCGGTTTCTGGCGGAAAAAAACATGCCGGCCATTTTCCGGGCCCAGCATGACCCCAAAGCCCGGCTTTTCAGCCAGAAAAAAGAAAGTACCCTGTTTCAAAACTGGATGCAGCGGCGCATGCTCAACCGGGTGATCATTTCCCCCAAGCCGGAGCCGCATTCGGGATTGGGGCTGGACAAATATCTGACCGCCACATCCCCCATCCGGAAATACACCGATCTCGTGACCCAGCGGCAGATCCGCGGGTGTTTCGGACTGGAACAGCCTTATACGGCCGACGAAATCGACCGTCTGATTCAGGTTATTAAAGAACCGTTAACCAATGCCGCCCTGGTCCAGCGCAGACGTCATTACTACTGGCTGCTGAAATATCTTGAAAGAAAGATCGGCGATGCGGAAGAAGCCATTGTTCTGGATAAGCGGCGGGACCATTATGTGATTCTGTTAACCTCCTACCTTGCGGAGTGCACCCTCCATTCCTCCAGCGCCTGGAGCCTGAAACCCCAGGATCTGGTGCGGGTGACCATCAGTCATGTGGATGCCCGGCGGGATGTGCTGACGGTCAGTCTGTAACTTT
>QZKW01000081.1 GCA_003599885.1 Desulfobacteraceae bacterium
AACTTCAAATAAATGTGAATCATGGTTTCAATAATCACAGGCATTCAGTATTTTGAATATATGTAAATGACCGATCCTGGCCGATTGACACAGAATCTTCAGCAGATGAATCCTTTTGATCTTTTATCAAGCGTTGAAGAATTCCTTCTCAGGATGCATGAAAAATCCGCATTCCCAATCACGATAAATCGGTCCAAACCATCTCTGGATATCATAACCAGGTGGTCGTTCTTCTTCTATGTCAGATCCCATTTCCCCATTTCATAAAAGATTCTATGGATTCCTTTTTCCAGCGTTCAAATAAAAGATCCAATCCATCTGCAAAATCCATCTTGAAGATCTATCGCCGAACTTTTTTAGGGGCACATTCTCGATCACCATGCCCTGGTTTAGGCAACACCAATTACAAAAACTTCAATGAAATTTCTTACTCCCGGTGCTGTTAGAAAAGCGCTATGTCGATATTTCAGAACGTTACCAAAAAATTAATAAATCCCAGATATTTGTTTCTGACATTCTTTACATCACATTCCAGACGTCTGGAATGGATTTTATATAATGCTTATCTGCTTTGATTATAAGTTATCCATAATGTGGTTTGCCAGATGATCAAATCCATTATGAGTATGGACCGACGTGGTATTAAGCGTTTGCTTATTTTTCTTTAGATGCTTCTAATTTTTTTTGGATAGTTTCTTCTACTGTCCGTTTGGATTGTTCATACTGGGAAATTTTATCCTCTATCGCTTTCTTTTCCCTTTCAAGAGATGTAATTTTTTTGTCTATTCGTGGAAGAAAACTTTTTATCTCGCTTGGTTGCATTGTGATCAGATTGGATGGTTCGGTTGATTGAAGCAAATCCATCTTATTTTTCCCTGATTCAAGCAACTTTTTTAATGCCCTCACAGAGAGATTCTCATCAATTGTTTTTTGTATAGCTGCCTTTTTGTCCTCTATCTTTTTAATTCGGGCTATATGAACTTTATGGCTTGGTGTAATTTTAGCATCATTATAAAGTTCATAGTTCAATTTCTGGAATTGAAGCTTGTCCGCCGCTATGCTTACTGCATCATAAAACCACGATTGTGATGGTGCTCGATCATCAAATTCTGTAATTTTGCGGATTAAACTTTTCCATTCAAGCGCTTTAGTCGGCTTTTGTTTCTGAGCATCCTCAACGTTATTTTCATAAAATTTTTCAAATAAATAGACACCAACTTCTTCAAGCGCACTTCCAAAATGTTTTGTGAAGATTTCGCCGATTTTGCTAAATGCCTCATCTACGAGGTGCTCATCCGATTCAGATTCTACATTCATTATTTTTTCCGGCAATAACTCGCTGACGGTTATTGGTCTGGAAATTATTCTTAGGTTTTTACCAGTATCTTGTTCTTTTTCATGGGGTTGTTTGGTCGCTGTTTTTTTTCCACTACTTTTTTTTGGTTTTTCGTCTGTTGAAGAACTCATTTACCGCTCCTTAGATTCAAATATTGTCTTTGTATATTCGGGTCATTGGGTGATTTTGCGAATTGTGATGATAAAAAAATGAATCTCATCACTAAAGCGATTTAAGAAGAATGTCAACGTTATATCCAGTCAAATCGGTTTCATATCCGAAAGATCCAGAACGGCCTATGGGCAACGTCTACATACGGGCAATGGTAATCTTGCCGCTTCCGGTTATCGTGCAATCTCGCGCATCTGACGGGGCCAGTTTTTGCCCAGTGGCGCAAGACGAATCCTCCACTTTCCTGATAATCTCTATTTCGCAAGGATATACGACAAGAATAACGAAAATGATTGCAAAATCCATGTCAAGGGTTTTATATGTATTTCAGGATAGTTAAATCTGGGCAAGGGGATCGGGCTGTCCATCGCTTCAAGGCTCGCAACAAAATGATCGATACCGGCTGTCTATAGGCCCAGGAGTTCACCAGAAATTTTAGAATAACTTGTTATGCTTTGAATGGGAGAATAGGGATGATAAATCAGTTGAGACAATTCTATAATGATGACGATGAACTTGTTATTCCATATGACCCAGAACAGAAAGAACTTTATATGGAAGCAACCAAGGAGCTTGAAGAGGCTGCTAAGTATTTAATACATCACTCACCTGAACTTCGAAAATCCCGAGATAAAATAGAAAGAAAATACCGCAAGAAAGGCTTACTTTTAGACCTTTTTGGATTGCCTAAGGGGATTCACAGTAATGAAGGAAATTTCTTTGCAATGGTACTAAAGCGTTTCCTCAAGGACAAGGGTTTTCATGTCTTGGTATCAGAAGAAGACTATTTCCTCATGTGGCAGCGCGGACACCATAACACAAACGATGGATTCAAGATTATAGAAAATATTTTTGGTACCGAGAAAATAAAAGAGTTATTGCTGCGTGCCCCCTCGGGAGGAGATCCTGACGTTTTTGCATTTCTCGACCATAACCCGAAACTGGCATGGTTTATCGAGGCCAAAAGGCAGGGTGAGCCGTTTACAAAGAAACAGGGCATGAACTTTCCCTATATCAACGAATTGTTGCGGCGAAAGGTTGAGATAGCGCGAATAGTGCCATCGCAGCAGAAAAATCAAGAGAAGAATCCCATGACAAAAAAGCAATATAGCGTTTCCCTAATCAATGAGAACAATCTAATTGCCTTAAAAAACCAGAGCGACAAGGCTGTTCATATCGTTTTCCCTGATAGATCATCAGGTGAGCTTAGAATATGCCGACCCAGTATGTTAAAAACCACACATGGCTCCTCACCGACAGAGTGGGAGGTCGTAGGAAGTGTCAGAGATGCGAGGCATTACGTTGAAGAAGTGGTAGAGATAGGTTGCCGCTACTGTGGCGAATGTTTGAGACATTTGCCTGCTCAAACAAGCAAAAAATAGTCCTACCAAGAGCATGAAATAAATACAGAATGAATGATAGGAAATGATTGGAACGAGAAAGCCTAACCTTGCTAATTCTGCCGACGAAAAAAACGTGCGGCTGATTAGCAACGTTGTGAATTGAACAAATAATTAACCATCAAAGGAAACTCTGAAATGGAATTCTATGTATACGGACCATTTATAATGAAAAGAAATCCTGCCAGTGGTCTAATTGCTCACGACAATGACAGCAAGCAGGTTTTCTGGGAAAGAGTTGATGAAGGCGAAGAGGGATTATCCAATTCCTGTGGATGTTATTTATTTGCTATGAGTGCAAGTGGAAGTAAAAAGCCTTGGTATGTTGGGAAAGCAGAAAAGCAAAGCTTCCGATCAGAGTGTTTTCAGCCGCACAAAATCAATTATTATAATGATATAGTTGGTAAATTCAAGGGCACTCCAATTTTATTTTTAATATCAAAGATAACGGGGAATGGTTCGTTCATGAAACCTTCTATAAATTCAAATGGACCCATATCAGCATTAGAAAATATGATGATTGGTATGAGCATAGCAAAGAATAAAGATTTACTGAATTTGAAAGGGACAAAAATGATGAGGGAGTTGGTCGTTCATGGAGTGATTAACGCAAATCCAGGAAATCCCGGCGTGGCTTCATCAGAATTAAGGAAGATTTTAGGATTATAATAATTGCACAAATTGTTCGAGCGGAAACAGCAAAGAGAACGGTTTCCGCTGAACTTGTCGTTGGGCCGCGGGTCTTGTCTTGCGGCGAGGAGTAAGCATCTCATGCCCAAAGATGTAGATCCGCTGACCGCTTATCTTCGGTCAAACTTCGTTCAGCGGAAACTCAAAGAGAAAACTCACCGTCGCTATAGCGATTTCACGGACGATCAATTGGCGAACATCGTCGGTGAACTTCACAAGGAAGCTCAAGCGCTTTCCGATGAGAAACTCACGGACACCCTCGATCCGGAAAAGGTTTTAACCCCTTCGCTCAAGCGGTTGCCGCGGGATCGAATTTCTTGGTGGACTGCTGACATTTCGTCACTCGTTACAGTGCTCTGGGTTGGCGACCTTCCGCATGAGATTACGCACGGTACTCTGGCAGACGTCGTTTCTCTCGTCCGCGACCCTGACAAACGAAGTGTCGCGCCCGCTTTCTATGACAAAGTGCATCGTCTGCGTAATCTCCCATTCATTCTCAAGCTACCCTCTTTGGCGGTCGCGCCATCCAATAGCCAGAGGTCGTCCCGCAAAAATCATCGTTCTGGCCCCGGAAACACGGGGTCAGCATGTACCGTAGATCGTCTCGAAGAGGGGAAAGCATATATCGAAGACGGAAATCATCGGGCCGTCGCGCAACTCCTTGCGAGGTGGGCGGATTCGTTAACCGTGATTAGGTATGACGTGTAACCCAAACATTAAATTTCATATGCGGGATGTTTTGCATCGTTTTGAAGAAATGCCGTGAAAAGTAAACATTCGATTTCGTTCAACAACATTTTATTGAGGATTCCTGGACACCAGAAACATCTTCGGATAAATTAATCCACTCATCTCGATATCGGAGTATACGTTTGCTCGAATATATGAATATCAACGATTACGTATCTCAATTCATAAATGGCAATGGCAAGAATCGTGGACGGAAACCCACGGAACGTTACGCCTCTTTTGATTATTGCTTTAACTATTTTCAGCAATTCAGAGACGCAAAAACCTTTGGCAAAATGGCTGATGATGAGCATATGGAGATGTCTTGTCTCCATTTGGCTTTTTACTTGGCAAGTTGGGGCATGTTTCGGGGCTCATCATTCCTGCTGGAAAGAAGTGCGAAGTTTTTTGAGCCCCTCATAACAGCTATTTCTTCCATGGATGAAAATATTTGGAATGTGGATGCTGACAATTATACAGATGAAAATATTGATCTGCTAATCAAATGTGCTGGCATCATTTCAGACAAGTGTGGAAAATCCAATGGCCCAACAGATACGTTAATCACCAAAATTATGCTTGGGGTCTTCGGGAATGTACCTGCCTTCGATGACTATTTCAGAAAAGGCTTCGGTTGCCACTCTTTTGGCAAAAAGAACCTCAAGATGATCAAAGGGTTCTATGAGAACCACAAAGGTCAGATTGATGCAGCGGTGATTTTTACGTTTGATTTCTCTGGAGCCGAGACGGAGCGATGTTACACAAAAGCAAAGATTATAGACATGATCGGTTTCATCAAGGGACAGCAAATACAAAAAAATAGAATTCAATAGTCCTCTCGGGTTTTCATAACTCAATGGCTTTGTTGTCTTTTAATGGTCAAAAAATATTGGCGGTCATGAAATATTAAGCATAAAATTGACTTTTTTACATAGCTATGACCAAAAAAATATGGACACAATTGGACACAATCGATTTTTTGATGCCGAAGGTGGATTCCAGTCGCGAGAATCGTATTCCGGTGAAGCAGATAAAATGATCCACTCCCTCCGTTCCTCCTGCCTCATTCTATCCTATTTATACAGAATCTTCAGCAGATGAATCCTTTTGATCTTTTACCAAGCATTTAAGAATTCCTTCTCAGAGTGTGTGTTAAATCCGGATTCCCCATAACGAGAAATCGGCTCCAAGCCCTCTATGTGTATCATAACCCGGTGGTTCTTTTTCCAGGTCAGATCCCATTTTTCATTTCATAAAAGATTCAACTGATTTTCTTTTTCAGCCTTCCGATAAAATATCCCGAGCCCTCTTCAAAACGCATCGCCATGCCTGGGAAAAAGCATGATGACGGCAAATCAAATTTGAACGAATATACCGCGATCCGAGACATTCAAGCCCCGTTATTCAAACCCAAAATGAAAATTACCTAAAAAATATCCGGTATATGAATTAAAAGACCTGGAACAGTAACTATGAATCAGGGTTCCATCTCATCTTGTCTGAAATAACCCGACTCATATCAGACCGCCGCTTCTCTGGGTACTTTGATAATCAATCCAAGTGAGCCTCTGCGGTATTTTAAAAGTAAGATTGTATTCAGTGGAAGGGTAAGGGCTTCAAATCAGATACACAAGCTGACTTGAAGCCCTGTTCTCCCTTTCCCTGATCATCATCTGGTACACATCAATTCGCTGCTTACTTAATCTGGGAAACGCCGAATCTCCTTAATCCTTCTGGTGTATTCGACTTCTGTTTCACCTTCGCCAAATATGAACTCCATCGGAATGATCTATCAATGCCCGCAAATAAATTATTCTCCTGATCCCGATACTCGAATTCATCGGCTTCTTTAGATGGCCGGCGGAGCATAATTCCGTTTGGAACAGATTCTCCTTCCAGTTTACGGTCACAATAATCGACTAAGCCAGCAGGATCACATTGAAGTAATCTGCCCCAAATTTTAGACACAATTTTAAGTACCGAATAATAACTTTGTACTTTATTTCCGTCAATCAGCAGGATGCAGTGATAATGTTGATGCTTCTCTCGACTCTGTTCCCTGGTCCAAATGAACTGCAAGTCGATGCCTTTATAAGTGGCATTCTCTTTCAGTATCTTAAACAACCTCGAGACTTTGTCATTACTCTCGTCAGAAAAATAATTTTTGGGAAACGTCAGATCAAATCGTATAAAAAGAACTTTGTTGTGCTTCGTTATCATGTGAAACAAGCGCTCCTGAATCTTGTGAAGCATCATTTCGAAGCAGAAATATTGCCCATCTGTACCTGTGTTAATCGGGAGATTATTAAATTCAGGGGCATTGGTTTTAGTTTGGTAGTTCATTGTAATTCTCCTTTTGAGTTTGGTTAATAGAAAATTAAGTTTATCTTTCGCATATTATTATAACGAAAGTTGTCTCTTAACTTCTGGATTATGACTCAAAACTTGGAGGAGAATATCCGTGGATCAAGGGATTGCCGGAGATAGGGCTATCGGAATCAATGATATCAAGCTTATTTGAAAGTGAAAATGAAGATGTTTTAACCAAGTTTTCGAGTTATGGATCAAGTCTCGGCTATGATTGCTATCGATGATTTGCAATGGCTGACGACTGTTATCTGGGGATGTTTTAATCAAGGCTGTCGACTGTTTTTCAAGTCTTGGCGATGCCTGGCGATGTTAAATGGGGGCGTTTTTCTTTTTTATCGACCGTTACCCTTACTCTTCTTGTTCTTTTTAATCTCATAACATATCTTCAACTTGTTATTTTTAAACTAAAGGCGTTGATGTTTTCTATTCACCTGCTGCTTGCATATCCAAGTTATCTCTCATGTCAAGAGTATATAAATATTTTTAATCACTTAGATGCCGACCATATCTCTTTGGGCTATTCATATGCGCTCGTTCTTTAGGTCAAACTCATGTAAAGATTTTTCTGTATACGCATAACGCTATTGCATCTTGTATTTTATAAATAATCATGAGCTTATGTTTTTTAATAATTCCTATGTGCGCTCTTAGTCGCTTTGAATTCTCTTGTTATTATTTTTAAAATCATGCGAAAGGCCATATTGGATATTGAGATTGTGTCTCAGAATAGGGGATATTTCTAATATTTAAAATCACATACGCGATATAATGCCTTTCTCTTATTAATCATGCTAATTTAGCTATTTCTTATATTTATATAAAATATAAACGCATACGCATATATACTAGGCTATAGCTTATTTATATACGCATACGCATATATATCTTGTTATTTAGCTATATAGATTACTCTTATTTATAATAATATAATTAATAAGCATAAGACACTACCAAAGACCTACCGAAATATGGCCTCTATCCCGTCCCATTGAGTTTGAATTTGACAAAAGGAGTACCGGCTAAAAAGCCTTAAAACCCTTCCGAAAGTTATTTTCCATAGGGATAGCCGTGCGTCACACAGAAAACCATGCAAAATAGCCAATAACTCTGGATTCATAAGCGCATCAGCCGGAAAGATTTGAAAACATTTGGTTTGCAATGCGGATATTTGAGGTATTTCGCAGCAAGACGGGGCAGGATCGCGGGATTAAGCATCTTCGGGTGCATATTCCGGATGATGCCGGCCACTGATCGATCTTTTTTTTGTGAATGCTTTTTTATTTAAGAATTCGCTGGGGCTCTACATCCGTTTTGAATTGCGGGGTCTAAGGAAACAGGCACAAGGTAAATTAATATTTTGAGGAAGTTACCTCAGAGAGCTTTTTGCGAGAGCATGATATGAATAGATTTTCAGCAGGAAGAGTTCAACCACTATCTGAACCCAGTAAAAAAATGGTTAAAAAATGTATTTTATCAGCACTTTAATTTTATTAAGAATTTTATAGTCCCAGCCACATCCAGAAGCATATTGCTGATCATTTCCATAGCGTATTGTTTAGGAAGAGCCTGTTGAAACTTACTGAGTCGGTATTCAGGTAATTTTTGTAATATCAGTTTAACTGTTTCGGAATCCTCCCAGTAATCTTTTTTACTCAAATTCCGGATCATTTTTTCTAGGGGCTCAAACGACGATCCATTACTTTCAATTTTAAGTTTAAAATTATCGGCAATAACTTTAAAATCGCACTGGATCTCTATGCCATATTTAAGGGTATGGTTAATTTGACCTCCTGCAAAAGTCCACCATAGCGCGCGCTCGGGCTCCATTTGCAGATTAATCCCGGAACGCTTTAACAGTGGGCCAAGATCTTCCCTTATGTCTTTTAAGGAGTTACGTGAACGATCATCTATGTATGATATCTCATCATCAGACGCGATGACCTCTTTTGCTTTTTGACAGATTACAAAGCCAAGTATTTGCGGAACAATCCCTCCCCAACTTGGACGCTTTCCTCTTGGTGCGGGCTCTACACGGACGGTTCGATCACTATGGTTAATATGTACGACAGTCCAGGCCCTTCCGCTCAAAAGGAAGGAGCTCATTTCAGCAACAAGTTTGTCCACAAACATCTGCTCCAATGATCCCAGAACATACCCTGTATTCGTTTTAACTTTGTAGAGCTGGGGGCTTGTAAACACAGCGTAAAGTTCCATAAAATTTTTACGTCCGAAAATGCGCTCTGTCTCATCTCCTAATGACAACAGACCGCCAGACTTAAAAAGAAAGTCGTTTTCAATGAGATGATCCAAGAGTGCATCAAACTCGGGTTTAATAATTCCTGATAAGTCTGGAACAATGTGAAGTGCTGCCCAACAACGTTCATCACTAATTGCCCCGAACTGAAGCGCAAGCGCAAACACCTGATGAACTAAAACCGGCCAGCATCGATTGTTTTGAGGGGCTGACTCAACCCAGTGTTCTTTTGCAAGCTCAACAATAGCGACTGCCTGTAAAACAGCTTCAAACTCTTCACAAAAAAATGTTGTGTTTGATATTTGCCCTGGCCGCCTTCCGGTCCGTCCCAGACGTTGCAAGAATGATGACACAGTTGAAGGCGCATTTGCCTGTAAAACAAGATCCAGATCCCCGACATCTATGCCGAGCTCCAATGTTGAAGTACATACAATACTGGTGTTTGATCCATGATGGAAACGATCCTCGGCAGCCTTTCTCTCTTCGTGTGAAACAGAGCTGTGATGGACAAATACATCAGTGCCACCGCCCTGCATCTGTTCTGCAATTTTTTCAGCAAGAGAACGGCTCTGACAAAAAAACAGACTTTTTTTACCGTAAGCCTGCTTGCTCGCCTCCAGAGCAATACCGTTAATAGTTTCAGGAAGATATATTTTGATGTTTTTTTTGGATTTTATCTTGGGGGGATCAACGACCTGGCCTTTTCTTTTTGAACTTCCCTGCAGCCAACTTAAGATGTAATCAGGATTTCCAACCGTCGCACTTAGCCCGATGCGCTGAACATCATTTTTTGTATTTTGTACAAGCCTTTCAAGAACAGACATTAAGTGGGCGCCTCTGTCAGTGCCTGCCAGGGCATGAACTTCATCAACGATTACTACCCTGAAATCTTTAAAAAGATTCAAGTGGGGGACTCGCGGGGACAGCAGCATGACTTCAAGAGATTCCGGTGTTGTCAGCAGAAGATCCGTGGGTGCTTTAAGGAATTTATTTTTTTGAGACTGTTTAACATCACCATGCCACATGAAGCATTTTAATCCGACCATTTCAGCGTATTCACCAATCCGACCGGACTGGTTGTTCAACAAAGCCTTGATAGGCGCGATATAAATCAATCCCACGTTTTCCGGTTCATTTTTCATGAGCTGCGTCAGCATGGGAAAAATAGCAGCTTCTGTCTTCCCTCCGGCTGTGGGGGCCAAAATAACAGCATTGTTCCCGTCAAGCAGAGCATGAGCGGCAAATTCCTGTACCGGACGTAATGAAGACCAACCCAGCCTTGAAACGATAGCATCCTGCAAACGAGGCTCAAATCTCTCAAAGGCATTCATGGTTTAAAATTCCAATATATCATACCCTTTAACATCTTCTAGTTCGACATCATAAGGATCTTTGCCGGCAATCAGGCGCTGTTCGTCCTCATTAGGCTCTTTAGGAGCAAATCCTTCTGCTGCGATTGGATCAAACTCTTCATGTTCTTCAGCCAGGTCCATCACATCAACGAACTGCCTGAGAAATTGTCTGGGAACGACTCCGACATCCCCTTTGAAACCTTCTGTGACTTTCTTAATCAGGCGATCGATAAACTCGATGCTGACTTTTTTTGATAACCTGATACGATCAGCTGTGGAATAGGTTTCGCGAAGCTTTACCGCGACCTCCTTTAAACGCTCCTGATTAAAAGGCTTAAGCTCTAACTGAGGCTGTCTTAAATTGGAAAACCCGCCATGTGATAAAAACTGTATGCGATCATGAAGCGGCTGAAGTCCGGCAACGCCTCTTCGGGTATCAAAAAATTCAGGAGTTCCCGTAAATATCCATAACAAGCCTTTGAATTGATTGGCCGCATCACATATTTGACGAATACCGTTTAAAGATTTACCGCGCACATCACGGCGCATTCGAAGAATGGTTTCTGCCTCATCAATAACGATAACCAGCCCTTTGTACCCGGCCGCCTTAATAATTTCTAAAATCCCGTGCAAATAATTCATGGCATCACGGCTGCTGATATCACCTTTAATCCCGGCTATTTTTTTTGCATTTGCTGCCACATTTTCACTGGCAGTCAACCATGATAATAGCGCTCCTGCCTCTGCGGGCTTGCCTTGTTGCTTTAATCTAAAAATCGCGCGCAGAACACGCCCCATATCTTCAGGCGCTTTTCCTCGTGTAAGAGAGGCCAGATCTTCATCCATTCGTTTTTGGACAATTTCATCAAAGTCAGGACTGTCTTCGTCTGCCCCGCCATCAATAAGACCATCCTCAACACGAGCAATCCAGCGGTCCAAAATGTCCCCAAGTGCGCCTCTGTAACAGGAGCTGGTCCCAAGTTCTTGCAAAACCTTACGATAAATATCATCGAATTTATGAAAATGGAGATCATTATCTGAGACGACAACAAAACTGGTCGCAAAACCTTTGGCCTGGGCATCAACGACAGCAAGACGAGACATAAACGTCTTGCCACAGCCGTATCCCCCGCGTAAAAACTTAAAAGCGCCTTCCCCGTCTTCAGCCAACTTAAGCTGACGTCTTAATTCGGATCTCGGCTTATCAATACCAACGGCAAAGGTTTCCAAACCCCGCTCGGGAACCACTCCAGAGCGTAAACGTTCAAACACATGCTCAATATCCTTTTCGCTTATACCCATTTTTCTTACCCTAAGTATGCATTATCAATTCAGACAAATTATTCCTTAACATATCGTTTCCCGCTGTTATGCGTCTCAATTTTTACTGAAAACGGCACCTTGCTTAAATGTGTTTCAAAAGAAAGGGCGAATTTCCTTACCTTTCGTGGTGATCCAAGTATCTGATTGAGTTCGGACTCGGTAATTGAGCCATGTTCATCAAGATGCATAAAAACGGTGCCGACCGCTTCGTCTTCAAAATTGTTACTCCAGGTCTGATCATCGGCAGAAACATCACGCCCAGCAGACTCATCATCCTGCACCGTACCTGCAACATTAAAATAAGTGTTCACGATTTCCGGTATCACATTTTCAACCCCGTCCGGATGGAAAACCTCCAGCCTTACTCGTTCATCGCGAGGGCCTGACAGATCAAAAAGGACTTCAACCGGTTTGTTATCCACAAGAACGCCAAACACCTGATTATTAAGATTTACGCCGCCCGCTTCTTTGATGGATACCTTCACGTCTGATCGTTCTGCAACACGCAACGAAAGATTGATGCTCTGTGTTCCGGCAATATTTAATTGAGAATTGGCGGCCACGCCCACACTTACACGAATTCGACTGTAGCCAAGTATTTCCGGCAACACTTCTGCCTTAATCACATAACTTGAATCGGAAACAGTGGGTGCAAACCTGTGAGATACCGTCAGAACCGGTATAATACGTTCCTGCAAACTGTTTCCACCGTGCACGAATGTTGCCCTGGGCTTCCCCGTTGCAAAGATAGCTGTATCTTTTCGAAAAAGAAGATATCCTTCTTGGCCTTCATAACCAAGGGAACTTAAGGATACATTTGTCATTCCTTCTTCACGACGGGGTTCAGTGCTCAACACATACCGACGGTTAGGATCTCTTTTGCTTCCGTAAGGCTTTTCTTTTGTTGTTTGGTCCTGAAGTAAAAACCCATGATCTGCGGAAAAAACAAACTCTGAAATTCCAATATTTTTAAGTTGTGTCCATGCCGTCTTGATCTGTCGCAGCCACGTTTCAAAACTGGCCAGACCGACGTTGGCTTCACCGGCATCATCGATTTCTTTTCCATAAACCACGATTAGGTTTGAACCTGTAATACCTTTTTTGAGACTGGCACTCGAACGATTGCAAATATCATTTATTGGAAAACCGCGAGCCTTTTTTCTTCCGGAGCTGATGTTATCAAGGCTTTTGTCTCCCATGGCCCGTATCCGTTCATCGGGCTTGTGGACGGTATATTCCCCAGTTTTAAATCCATTAAATCCCGTTCCTCCAGCCAATACCAGCTTTCCGTTTTTCACTACAGGCGCCAACACATTCATCCCAACAGATGTGACGCTGGGCAATTCGCAATAACGCCCTTTCAGATTTACCGTGGTTCCCGGGCCTTCCAAATCTTTTACAAGTTCAGCAGCCATTTCAAAGCGAAAAGCATCAATGAGAAAATAAGCTACTTTTTCATTTTGCTGGATCAAAGGATGTACGATTTGATCGTACAAATTACGCTGCTGAAGATGACTTTGGGGAGTAAAGCCGTCTTTGTCGCAAATATCGGCAAAATCGATACCCAATGCATCAGCCCACTTGCGATATAATTGACGCAAGAGATCAGCAGCTGCAAGTAACTGGGTAAAATGCGGCAGCTTTGAATCCAGCAGATTGAGTCGTTGTTGTTCAAACCATCGGTGAGCTTTGTCAACCTGATATCCCTCACTGGTATAGTAATCCAGAGCTGCTTCAAGATTCTTCAGTTTTTTTAATGGGTGGGATGATTTTTCCAGTTCTTCTCCCAGTTTTGCTGCATCAGCCACAAGCGTCCACACAAGTCTTCGTGTCGGTTCCTGCTTTAACCAGAAAGAGCCTGAACCAAGCCTAACATCAGCCCAGTTAAGCGCTTGAATCCAATTCTCATTCAATAATGCCCGAACCGCCCCTTCCAGAATCCGTTCCTCTTCTTTTTTAAACGTATCTACCTGGCCCAGATCTTCCGGAGCGATGGCTTCAAGTTCCTCTTCAAGATGGGATTCTGTTAATTCAGCATACAGGATGTATACATTGGGATGTGTATCCCTTAAATATGTAACCAGTCGGATACATGTTTTTCTTAATGGATCTGATAGAGTTTTAATGGAATTCAGATGTCCCAGATAAGGCGAACGTTTCAGATCATGAACATATTCAACGCACATTAACCATGCGGCAAATATATCGCCGGTATCTGAAAAACTGGGTTCATCGGAGCTGCTATAAAAATATATAAAATCGGTATTTAAACCTGTGTGCCGGTATAGGTGATCAATCAAAATGGACAGTGATTCTTTATCAAAAAATTTCTCCTGCAATTTTTTTTCGTTGCACAGGAGGCCTTCTACCACCCACTCAAGGGTTAAACTTTCTAAAAATCCTGTAAGGCCCTCCTTTGCATTAATGCTTGCCTCTTTAAGCCAAGCGTCCGCAGATTCGAGTTTTTTCCCCTCATCCGAGTTAAGAAACGCTTCGATTTTATCCGGCTCAGTCCTACCGGTTGCCGCCTCTCTTATCAACGTGTCCAAAGCTCTTCGATACCGATAGCCAGAAGAATATAATTCAAGAACCGGCGTTTTGCGGACGGACTCTTCAGTGTGCCCAGGCATATGAATTAAAATCGGCTCCTGATCAAGCCCGTTTTCATAACCTTCCAGTGCAAACATCATCTCAAGAAAGCTTCCGCGAAACGAAACCACCGGAAAAGGAAAATCTTTTGCCATATACCGTTCAGCCAGCGAATCCACATATTCGGAATAAACGGCATGTTTATCCAACCAGACCACAATGCCTCTTTGACGGAGTTCCCGCTTAACATCCTCTTCAAGCAGAGCAGTGATGGGACCTATTTTGCTCATGACGACTCACCTCCATCAGCAAAAGGCAGGCTTAGGTTATCTTGTTGCTTATCAAATGGATCTGAATCGTTTTTGTACTTTTTTTTCCGTCGCTTTAATTCATTTTTGACAAGCTTTTTTACAATTTTCGGATTTTCTTTTTCAAAATCAGCCCGTAATTGATCCGAATCCTTTTCGTCTATTGTAAAATCAAGGGCAATTTCATCCTTGAGTCTTAATTCCCATTGATATGCCTTTTCCGGATGAAATTTCCAAAAACAACCATGCGCCACGGCCAGGGAAGGATCTTTTTTACACTTGTCATCCAGACGTTTCGGGAAATATCTTGCCGTCAGATGCGCCCAGTCATAATCTTTTCGACCTTTTGCCACGCAAAGTTCCGACCACCAGGTTCTGGGTTGTTTCCATTGGGGTTCCAAGAGCGGCCAGAGCGCGGCACTATTGATCATCACCCCATCGTCCAAATCCATTTTAAAATGGGCACTTGTCTCACGCGGCGGATCGATTGGCTTTGCTGGGGGTGGCCCCTGTTCGGCGCATTGTCTCACTATATTGATAAATTCCGTTAATTCGTCATAAAAGGACTTGGCTTCCACAAACCGATTTTCAGAATTCGTCTGGCTTTTTTTATCGCCCTTTTTTCGAGACTCTAAAAGATCCTTCATTTCACCGTCAATCTGGTTTAACTCCGGGATAAGATATTCAGCCAACAGCGTCTTTAATGTATCGTCCGCCCAACGATGAATACTGATATAGGCTACAAAATTCTTCTTTTGGGATGACAGCGGAAAATAGATGGGACGTTTTTCATACATATCCAGATGCACATCTGTAAAAAAAGAATGCATCAGCCATTTTTTTAAGGTTACTCCCGCGGCAATGTCACTGCCATTTTCCTCCCATGAGGATTTGAGTCCCTGGCATGCCGGATGCCTTAAACTGTCTTTATCCGATCTGGCAGACAAATATAAAATGCCGGCCGGTAAAGCCGTATCCGGAGCAATATTTAAAATACCTTCACCGCTCGCACCGAAACGACCTAAAACAATGCCGATTGCATAGGATAAATAAACCGTTTTATTTGGTTCTTCATAATTAGGATTATACTCTAGTAAAGGTGATCCGTTTGGTCGATTAACTGATTTTTGTGCCCATTTCTGGGCGTATTTCCAAGCAGAAGGGCCGGGCTGCTTAAATTCAATGGAAGTTTCTCGAGCTTCTTCTTGTTCAGAAAATGTTTCATCAAGTTCACCAAAAATAATATCAGATGATTCTATATTGAATAGAGCTAGACGATTAATATCACCTACCTGAAAGTTTATTGTTGGATTCAATGCGGTAATGACCTTAGTCGTAATTTCACTATTCATTAAACAGACTGTATTAAAGACATCTATCGGAAATACAGCCGAACCTGATACGTCAAAGATACTTTGAAATCGCATTAATCTTGCTAAAAAAGTTGAACCAATTGTGGAGTATGATATTCCTTGACGGAAAAAAAATGATTCACTGGGTATCCGTTTTGAATAAGATGAATATTTTATTTCATGAAATACTTTATGTTCAAGACCATTCCGACTCCAATTTATAATTGTAGAGAAGGTATCAAACCATTTACGACCTACCGCACCTTTAATGTAAGGGACCCATTTAATGTCTTTGAGAGACTCTATCGTTGAATTAAATAATTGTGCAGTAATGTCTAAATTAATCACTTCCCAAAAAAATCTTAAAAACCGAGGATTATTTGATGTGGCCATACCTTGCCTTACCTCAGTTTCGTCACCTAATTTTGGAGTTTTTTCATACTGCTGGACAAATTCCTCATCCCACCAATAGATGAAGGGATGCCCCTGAATAGCTTTAAAAGTTTTGAGTAGACAAATATAATATCCATATGGCGCAATAAGGCCTGAAATATTTCTAAAAATCTGTTTAACATCTCGAACAATTAATTTATATTTAACTGGCTGCAAAAATAGTGTCTCTCTATCATTTTGGGATGTGTTTGCGATTATACACATTGCGACCGAAACATCCCTCATTTCAGGGAAAGCACCAAAGTGAAGATCAGCAATAGAGTATAGATATTTCTGATCTTCTATATAATACCGTAGATTTTCATAATCTTTAATAAACATCCACCCACGCATTGTTACCATCGCAGACAAACCGAAAGATTTTGTCAGTTCAATACCTCGCTTTAAAAAAACCGCATAAAGGTCAGCTTTCCCTTCCGGATAGTATGCATCAATATATTGTTTATCTGCAATTTTACCGCCGCCCAAATACGGCGGGTTTGCAACCACCAGATCATACTGTCCCTGTTTGACAAGACGGATAAACCGGACCCCGGCAGCCAGTTGTTCTCCACGCATCCGCAATCCTAGATCATGTCCGCTGGTGCATTTATCCAGAAACTTATCAAGCTGCTCCAGAAAAGAGACCTTTGCCTGATCAAATGTCAGCAGTGTTTGTTCCGGCTGACGTGTTTCCCAAAGTTTTCTCTGAATATGAGGGCTATGCGGGTCCGTTCGTTTCAACCCGCCAATGCGTTCATGTTCCCTGATTGCCTCATCCACACATTCATCGACTTTAAGCAGGCTGCCCAGATGATCTGCGCCTTTTAATGCATGTAAGATCTTTTCCGTGAGATCTTCAGGAATGCCTGTGGCAAGTTCCACTTCTTGCTTGAGTTCATATATTGCAGGATCATCATCCGGCAGTGAAGCCAGCCCTAAGTTGGATGCGACCAGATTGATTATTTTGGGAGAAGCAGTTTTACAGAATGATTTTGCTTTTATCATCAAAGCAGCAGCGGCGATCTGGACGGCTCGTGGATCGAGGTCCACGCCATGCAGGTTATTTTCAATAATCTGTTCAGCGATCTGTCTGTCCGTCCAGGTTTCTTTTTTATGGTGTGCTTCTTCACGGTAAAAATTAATCAGCAAGTCAAACGCCAGAATCAGAAAATGCCCTGACCCAACTGCCGGGTCCAATATTTTAAGTTCGGTTATGGAATCCGGAACTGAATCTATAAAAGCTTCAGGCAGAGGCTGTTTTACCCAATATTTCCATTTCTGCTCCTGATCACTTTCAATCGGCATGATGGCTTCAGGAGGAATTTCTCCGGAATTTCTTTTGGTGCGCCACTCCTGTCTGCGTTTTTCAAGGGCAGCCAGCGTACCATCGGATTGCGCCCGGCATGTCCATCCGTTTTTTTCGCATATGGCCAGCCATTGGTTATTCAAACTGTTTTGAAGTAACCATTCCACCATATACCGTTCAGTGAAAAGCTGGGTTTTTGCCGCGATCTCATGTTTCTCAATTTTTCCCTGATTAGCGACTTTTTGGTCAAGCGCTTCGCGTTCTTTATCATTCCAGAACTGATATACCCAGCCACAGGTGGTGTCATCCGCCCAGACGCTATCTAAATCCTTATCGTCAAATGCTTCGATCACAGCCCTGATCGTTACTGCCGGAACAGGAAAGAGTTCCGATATCCCCATATCACCAAAAAGTCCTGGCAAATCCACGGCAAGCTCATTGAATAATAATTTTAAAAGGGTCTCAAACCCTTCAGTTTCATCTTTGAGCAGTGCCGGTGCAAACTCCCGGAACTCCCGATATCCTGAGCTCATTAAACCGCCGGTTACCACAGCGGGTCTAATAAGGCCAATGGCCTCCATATACCGAATGACCACTATACGGTTTAAAAAAGTGGCTGCTGCTAACTTAACAGCAGTCTGATAATGCCGGCCCCTTGCCTGTGAATGCGTCTCTTTTTTACCTCTGGACTCACTTCTCGCCTGTTCATCCAACCAAGCTTCCAGCCGTTGGCGCTTTACATTAACTAATTCATTTAAATCTGCTTTTCCTATGGGCATGGAAAACCGATAAAAACTATCGGCAGCATTATGAAAATCGTTTAACAGTCTTTCTCGAAGCTTTTCGATGGTAGCAGACAGCTTCGATTTGGCTTCCGGGGTCATTGAAGTCATAGGATATTTCTCTTTTTTACTGAGCAGTCTATATCAGGCGAATACGCATATTGTCTTTGAGTTGAGCCAAAAGCCTCTCGCGAAGTTCATTTATCATCATTTCAACCTCTTCAGAGGTGCTGACTTCCCGTCCCTTAAGATTAATTTGAAACCGTACAACCTGTTTTTCGGTCAGTTCGGAAAGGAAATCATCCAGCCTATCATTTGCCTCTTCTTCTGCTTCCCTTAATCTTGAAACGACCGAATCCTTCAGTAATTCCAGCGTCGGATTAATTGCATCCGGTGTTGTATCATAAAGCTTGAGCGTTATAGGGCGAAGCACATTATAGACCTGATCGTTGCTGAGTTTTTCAAACCCAGTCCGTTGCTTAATGCGTTCCCTGATTTTTTGAGCCATCTGTTCCTGACGCTCTATCAGCTCCAAGCGGACCTCACGGTATCGGTCTTGTATAACTGTTAAATGGGGATCGATACTTGATATGTCCCGCCAGGGCCTTTCTTGCAGAAGTTGTTTATCCAGAATCCGGGCTGCCTCTTCAGCCTCACCCAAACCATCAATTGCCTGGAGCTGGCTTACACGAAAATTCTGAATATCCTGGGCGCGCCGGACAGCCTCAAGGTTCTGATCCGTCAATTCAGTCAAAAGAATGCCAAGTTGCTGCATACCATCTCTTAAGACATCCAGATTTTTTTTCATTTCAAGAACGGTTGGTTCAATGTGCCTGGATCGCTTGCAGTCTTCAAGGGCTTGCCTGAGCTTGGATAGGGATTCCGGAAGTTCAGGACGACCGGGCAAACGATTAAACTTTGCTTCCAGTTCCTGCAATCGTTTGACCTGGCCGGGAAACTGCTGAAAAACAGCATCCGCAATGGCATCATTTTCACGATCAAGATCAATATCAAGGCTGTCTTTAAAAAAATTACATATGGCATTCCTGTCTCTGGGACCTATTCCTGTTCCACTCGGCGGCAGAACGTCCGCCCGTTTGAGGTCTCGATCTTTCTGAAACATATCCTTAACACCGGGATCACGGACCGATGTGATTTCCGGACCGGCATCCGGGCGTATACGTATTTTAGTTGCTCTGAGAAGACCGACCAGGCAAGCCTTGATCACATCCGCAGGATATCCACATGGCGGGCCGCCAAATTTATTCAGCAATACATTTCCGGCTGAACCGCCCTCATCTTCTATATATCGCAGAATACGACTGGGAACTTCGCCGCTGCATGTGGGAATATATCTTCCAGCATCAAGTTCGAGAATACCCAGCTCACCGTTCATAAATTTATTCGACGGCCCGGAAAGGGTTGGCTCAAGCAATTGATTGAGCTCTCCCGGCGTTACTGCCATATCAACAAACATATTATACAATTCCGGAAGGATACTCTCGGCAGCCCCGTGGATTACTGTGGCAAACGTGGAACCCTGTGCCTGCTTATCAATGATACGGCCTTTATAATAAATTTCTCCATCCATAAATATCTGAGCTGTGGCTGACTGCGTCTGTTTTTCCAGCTCTTCACATCGACTTTGTTCCTCATAATACAGCCGTTGTTTATTCTTCGACAGGGATTGAACACGAGGTGCGTATCTGTTTACCGTATGTCTCGATCGGGCCAGATCTCGAATTAAAGAAGGAAGAGTGCCAACACTTCCTGCGACCCATATCATTCGATTCTTGAGGTGCTGTGAATCACTTTCCGTTATCCAGATACTCGAGCTTCGATCATCATTATTAGTAAAATATCGAAAATCAACATATACTGACGCTTGATCATTTGGATTTTGAATAAGCTCATCTTTTTTTTGTTTCCCGTCGCTGAAATATGCTGTCCATGGGAAGGCTTTTCTTTTTAGTCTTGGACGATCCAGGGTTCCCATCAGGTCTTTTAATTTTTCACCGACAATGGAACTGATTTCATCGGCTGTGATACCAAAAGAGTCTCTTTCTTTTTGCCATTCCTGCCCCGCAGAACTTTGCAGTTTATATCCCAGCTTTTCAGAATATGAAAGCAACCCCAAGCGGGTCAGTTTTTCGAGCGCTTTTTGAACTTCAGATTCAATATTGCCCATGCCGATACGGGCATAAAGACACTGACTGATCAGCTGAATCGTTGTCGGCTCCTGTTCCTGAATTAATTCCAGAAGCGAAACCACTTTGGCGACTCTTACAGCCAGTTCATCATTTGTGATATCTTCATGGATAAGAATCCGCATCATGGTGTTCTGGATATCAGCATCTAAAGCTGTTTGCTGGACTTCATAAATATTATCTAAGGTTACAAGGGCTCCGAGCTCTTTCTCGCCCAGAGCCTGATCACGAAAAAGTTCGCCAAGAAGCTGGAGTAAACCGCGAATCGCATGATCGTCTCCCTTTATCCGACTGGATCGTGTTCGCAAGCTGGATGTGATTTGCATCAAAAGATCCACATGACCGGGGAGCATTGGGTATACTTCTAAAAAATCCTCCTCGGTAATTGCTCCGCAGGAGTATCCATATAATTTCAAATCACTTCGGTTTGTGTGGAAAAGATCTCTCAGTAAAGACTCTTTTGAGGGATCTTTTTTCAATAACCGTTTGTGTACGACATCACGGATATTGGTCACGGAGAGATGCACTCTCAGTTTGTTCGGGAAACGGTCTTTTAATTTTCCGATGTTGTCTTCATCATCCGCATCTTCTAATTTTTGCTGGCCTGTTGCAATCAACCAGACCAGGCCTTTTAATTTCTGGCCTAGATCGGATACAAATGACTGGAGTTTGAGCACACGATTATCGTTTTGGTGGATATACTGATAAACCTCATCCACAATGATAAAAAGGGTCTTGCCTGGTGCGCGGATATTGAGCATTTCAGTGATGGCTTTGGTCGTTTCCGAAACAGAAGAACCGATTGTGCTTTGTGATCCGGCACGGCTGTCAATCCAGCTCATAGGATCAGTATATCTCTCAGGATGCATCGCATGGAGGACTTCAGAGAAGTCCTCTTCTGCGAGCTGATGCGTCTTTGCCTCATCCCAGGTTTTGCCGAGCGTTTTTTCAGCCTGTACGAGAAAATCCTGCCATAAGCCATCAATTTCAAGCTTAAGCTCATGTTCGGCCACATGATTACTTATTGTGCAATAACCAAGCCTGTGCTGGATTTCACGTTTTACAGCAGAATGGATATGTTCGTTATCCCGAGCAACGGACCCAATATCAAAAACAACCGCAATAGGATCAATCTGGCTTCGAACGTCCTCCCAAACTTTTTTAAAATCTTGTGCTTTAGGTGAATCATCTCTCGAAAGCAGTGCTTCGGCAAGCGGACGACTGTCCGGCAGCACTAAGCCGTCTAAGGCAAGACCTAATAACTTTGCGAAACTGGATTTACCGGAGCCATAAAAGCCGGAAACCCATGAAGCGGGAAGTTCCACACCATTTTCTTTTCTTAGTTCGGCTGAAAGGGCTTTTAACAAACTGACAAATTGTTCATGAATACCGGACTCGATGCGTTTATGGCGGGGATCGGACTCCGGATACCCTCCGGTGATAATGTATTCGGAAACCTCTTCTGCAACTTTTTCAGGTGCTTTTTCGTGGAAATAAACAACTGGCGCAATATCACGGGTTACATCGGCTGAGAAAATATCCTTTATCAACATGGTATACCCCTTAAATCCTACTGTTCATGTATATTATCATCATAAATTCTGGGTCTGTAATCCCGATCTGCAGGGAGCTCTCCCATAAAAGACAAAGCTGTCAAATCGCGACGTTCCCCTGGATAAAGCAACACAACTGGAATATTGCGGGTTTTGCCATCAATATGCTTTAAAAGAGAAGAAGATCGAAAAAATGGATACAAAGCACCAGCCCTGCCAACAAAAATAAGTGTCTTTTCCTTTTCAACAGAATAACGGTCGGCAAATTCCCCGATCAATTTAACAACGGCGCTTGCCACCCCATCCGGTTCCTCAATATATGGCATTAATTTATCTTTAAGATAGCTCAAAGCACGATTCGGATCGTTCTGGTAAAGTTTGTGTTCTCTTCTCATAAAACTTTCAATGACTCTGGAATCCTCTGACTTCAAACGACTCATCAGAATTCGTTTCAAGGAAATTGAAAGAACATTCCACCCCATGCTCTTTAATTCATCGCTGAGTTTGCGGATGTGATTACGAAGTTCAAATTCCTTGCGCGGATCGTATGGTAAAATGGCAAATCGATAATTTCGCATGGTACTGATCCGCGGCCCGCCTTCAGAAAGAAGATCCTTACGGAGCGCATGAACAGAAGAGATTAGGGAAGTTCTCGGAAATAACAGATCGTTCATTCGTTAGCCTCCGGATGAATAGAAAATATATGGTTTGCCCAATCCATTAAATCACTATACGCCCAATCAAATTCCTGTAGCCCACCCATTAGACTGAATTTTAAATCCTTTAACCTTCGCAACCGCTGAGAAAGGTTCCCTTCAATCAGGCCTACCGACATAAGATAATGATTAGAAAGAATGGTCCCATTGAATTTCACTTCTCGAAGAAGATAAAGTATGTAAGATAGGCTGAGATCATCGACATGGGGATACTGCAGCTTGCGAACCCCAGGCACAGGGGAAAGCATCCCGGCTTCTGCGGCTGAAGAAATCAGATTATTTGATACCCGGTTGATGGTTGATGCTGCCCACTTGTTTTCAATGCGTTGTGAAAGCCATCGGGCCACTATATCGCGATCAACTCTCGGTTCGGGATGCATTCGCCTTTCATTTAAAAAAGCGCCTGTAAAATCCCGATATATGGGATCTGCTAACTGAAGATGCCAATGGCAGAGATTTTTCCTTATTTTGATTTCATTCGGCTGCCATTTACACAGAACCTTCAAAGCCTGCGGGTACAAATCAAAACGTCTACGGAAGTTGGTCAGCAGCAACTGAATACGGGCCATGCTTTTATTGCCGAACCATCTTTCCTCAAACGCCACTTTAGCGATTTCTTTTCTTGAAATTTCTGGCCGGAGGTTTTCCCAGTATGCACGGCTATCTTCAGCAGAGAGAGCCATCCTTAAAAGAAGCGTATGCTCCATTGTTGCTTCAGCGTTTATAACCAAAGCATCCTTTTTCATAATTTCAGGAGTATTGTTAATTTCTTGTTTTCCCATAATTGAGTCAGTCTAAACCCTAAAAAACGGGACAGGGTATTGGGTATCAAGTGGCAATAGTGCTGCAGCAAGATGCCTTGCAGTTAATTCATGAGATGCCGGTATTGGGCCTTTAAGCTCGCGACCACCAGGTACAATTTTATACTCTATCGTGTTTCCAGGAATACGAATAGTTTCTTCAAACTCAGATCTATTAAACTTAGAATAAAGGTCAATTGGGATGGGTAAAACTTCTGACGGTGGATTCAAATTATGCCTTAGATAATCCAACCGTTCCTGAATTTTTTCGTCTATTTCAAAACCCCAGAAAAAAAGAGTTCTGATTTCATCTGGCTTTGCCATTGATTGACGGGCCTGATCATCAACAGACATGGCAGCTTTTCTGACAGCTTCAACAGAAGCCCACGGATAGGTTTTGGGTAACAATCGTTTTAAAAAATCACCCCCGCCTTCCGCATCTACGAGATCGGTTTTCCACCAATCCAAACGTTTGGGTTCAGACAAACCCTCACCCGCCCATGCAACAGTAATCTGCAATGCCAATATATTATCAATAACAGCATTTGAAATCATAAATACCCTTATATAAAAATTCAGAATTTCTATATATCTGAAATTGTAGATTTATCGTTATTTTACATCAATGATTTTAATCAGAATTTTATCAAGTCCTTCTAATACAACATTTTGGCCCACATTACAATTAAATCTAAATAATGTTAAAGATTTATCTCTTTTGATAAATATAAACCCTGCCTTGACTTATTATGGGTCATACTTCAAAATACATAATCAATTTAGCACTATCAGCTGGTTACGATTTGGCTGAAAAGCTGGTTTACGGACACTCAAAGAAATATAATTCATGGGGTGTAATGGATAATTTCATAGATCAATATTGTGATTTGGATCGCCGATTCTTAAAAGTTTCTGAGCATAAAACTGCTGAGGAATTAGCCAAAGAAAGTTACATTTCCTCTTTTTTGGGGAGTGAGACAGACCTTAACTGGGAAGATATCTTACAACATCCAATAACAGTAATCTTAGGTGAACCTGGTAGTGGAAAGAGCAAGGAATTTAAAGCACAATCTGAAAAATTGAATTTTAATTCAGTATTGGCTTTTTATATCCCCCTTGATCGTTTAGTAAGCGATTCATTCGGAACAGTTCTTGGACAAAAACAATTGCAAATATTTGAACAATGGCAAAAAAATAATAGCAAAGCCTATTTTTTCTTTGATTCCGTTGATGAATCTAAGCTTCGGAAACCAGATGACTTTTTCATCGCACTCGATAAAATAAGCGAAGTCATCGACTTAAAAGAATTGTCCAGAGCAACACTGGTTTTTAGCTCTCGCATTTTTGAGTGGCGGCCTTCAACAGATTATTTTGAAATTATAAAGCGTTTTCCAATTTCTGAAAAATCCTCAACATCTGAGTCTGAAGAAAATATTCAAGATAATGGTCTTATAGTAGCATATTTAGCGCCACTTGATAGAACCCGTGTTCAAAAATACATTAATTGGCATAATGTTTATGATCAGGAAAATCTATTGTTCGCTTTGGATGAAAACCATGCATGGGAATTTACTAGACGTCCGTTAGATGTCAATGGCCTTATTGAATTTTGGAATTCAAATGGTCGCCTTGGCTCACTAAATGAAATAATCGAATACAGTGTATCTCTTTGCTTGAAAGAAAGCGAAGGTCGAGAGACTCTTGATCCATTATCTCCAAAAATTGCACGCAAAGGGATTGAATCTCTGGCAGCTGCTGCTGTGCTATGCCAGAATCTTAATTTCAAAGTCCCAGACGATGCCTTCATAGTGAAAAACGCAGCATTAAATAGTTCTGCAATTCTTCCATCGAGTTGGACAACAAAGGAAAGACGGGCATTGTTGTCACGTCGGATCTTTGATGCCGCTACTTACGGTTGTATCCGTTTTCATCATCGCAGAACGATGGAATATCTTTGTGCATGTTGGCTTAATGAGCGCATCAAAGATGGGTGTCCCGAAAAAAATCTATTGGATCTGCTTTTTGAAAAATATAAAGGACAATATTTATTACGCCCAAAACTCGCGCCTGTAGCGGCTTGGCTTGCAAACGGCGATGAATCTCATAATAAGCTGGTAAGAGAAACATTATTGAAAACTGAGCCTGAAATTCATTTCCAATTGGGTGACCCAGCGCAGCTCCCACTTGAGTATAAACGGAAAGTCTTGCGAACTTTGTCAAACCGTTATGAAGGCTGCCGCAATATATGGCTTGATCGGGATGAGGAAGCTCTCAGTCGCCTTGCTGACGTGAATCTTTCGCCAGATATTTCTGATCTGATGTTAAACAAAAATATGCCCGCCAAATTTCGAATATTTATGTTGTCATTGGTACAACATAAGCAAATTAAAGATTGTTATGAGTCAGCATTGCAAATTATAGCTGATTCAGATGAAGAGGATACCTTAAAAACATATGCTGTGGCAGCATTGATGGAAGATGCTGATTCAAAAATTAAATATAAATTAACCGAAATAGCATCTTCGATGCGGGTTTTATCGGTTCAGTTTTCAAGTATAATATGCGAAACTCTTTATCCCGATTCAATTGATGAAGAATGTTTTATTAATTTGCTGCGAAAAACCAGAGATATTTCTATAATTCAATATCACTGGTATTCGCTGAAAAAACATCTTGATGAAATACTCACGATTAACCAATCGATCCTTCTGTTGGAATATATGATGGATTTACTTGAAACAGAGCCTTTTACGGAATCCCGTGATATTAAGATTTCTCAATACTGCCTATGGTTGATCAAATTAATTCCCGGCATTTTATTGAGGCTCTTTGAAAAAGAAAGCCTTAAACAAAGTGAAACCATTCTGGCTGCAAAGTGTATCCCGATATTAGAAAAATTTAAAGATTATACTGGCCTTAATAATGAAACTAAAATTCAATATTTTAAAGATGCGCTATGCCGTCACAAAGGGATAAAAGTTGAGTATATTTGGCATAAAATTGAAAGATACCGCATCAAAAATGGTAAAGAACCCGACTGGTTTCCATTGCTTTTCATAAGCGATAGTTTTTTCAAAATTGAAAAAAATGATATTTTCTGGCTATTGAACGAAGCTCAGAAAAAAGAAGAAGATAGTGATAGAAAAATCGCACTTCGATTCGCTTTTTACATTTGGCAGGCATATCGACTGCAATGGCAGGCAACTCTTATCATGTTGAGGATGTTATTTACTTGCCAGGGTTTGCGCGGATTTTCGCTAAAATATTTTTGTCAATCTTTGATCTCTCCCGTCAAAAGCTTCTGGGTTCGAAAAATTAAAATGAAACTTTTTCATAAATATTGGTGGACAAATCATTGGTGGAATATAAAGAGAAAATTAAACCGAATTAGTGATTATTATTACATTCACCGTTATATCTTTTCGATCAATTCAGGAAAAAATATCATGATGTTAGGCAGCTTATTACATGAAGCAGTGAGCTCCAATGATTTTTGTAGATGGTCTGTCGAAGATTGGTCGTTGTTAGAAAAAAAATATAGTAGATGGATAGCAAAAGCTGTGCAGCATGGTTGTGAAATAAGTTGGCAGAGATATATTCCACCTCTGCCACATGAAAAGAATTCAAACACAACAAGTTATCAAACCATAATTGGGTTATGCGGGTTGCACTCTCTTTGGAAAAAAAATAAATTATTTTTTGATAAACTTTCAGAGCGCGATGCTGAAATTATTGCGAGATACGGTTTATCCGACTTCAATGGTTTTCCAGAATGGTTTCCGGATTTCGCCAGTAAACTAAGGCAAGTTGTAATAAAAATATTTAAACAGTGTATTGAAGGTGAATGGCGGTTTCCATCTTCAAGAGATAGTGTCCATGAGGTCTTGTCAAAAATTTCAGAGCAGGGCGAATTCTTTTGGCAAATAACAAAAGATGATTTGCTATGGCAATTAAAAATACAAGATCCCTATAACCCAAAAATTCTTGAAAAAACACTATCAATATTAATGCGACTGCCGGAAACTGAAATGTCGAAGGACCCATTGATTTCAATAGCAATACAGAGGGTAACAATTTATCCTTACAAAAGTGACTTCTTTATCATTTGGCTTGTTACATGGATTAAATTAATGGGGAACGGTGCGATTAGCTTTCTTTCAGCTTACTTCCTTGATTTGGGTTTTAAAGAGGCAAGCGGGTTATTAATTCGCATCTGTAGCGAATTAAAGGGTGAACGTTTATCTCGACAGCTTCATCGTGATCGTAAAAAATATTTAACACCTCAATTTCTCAGAATTTTTATACCCCTTGCACATATGTATATTCAACCAGAAAATGATATTGTGAGAAATGGGGAAGGCTCCTACAGTCCAACCTCACGAGATAAAGCTCAGGAGTTTCGTGATAATCTTTTATCAATTCTGGCGGAAACAGAAGATCCAACTGTGATATCGATATTAAAGAGATTGCAGTCTTTGCCAGAATTGTCAGTGCGTAAAGAGTTGATTTCACACCTTATTCAACAACACATGAAAAGTATGATCGATCTGTCCCCTTGGCAGGAAGATGATATTCGAAATTTTGAGAATGATTTTGAATTCGACCCCCGCAATGATGCTGATTTATATCGTATCGCATGCCAGCGCCTACGTGATATTAAATCCCAAGTGGAACGTTCTGATAATAGTCTCCGGGATGAGGTTCTCAAAGACTGGGACGAAGCCGCCTTGAGAAAATGGCTAAAAAGAAAATTGGAAGATCGTTCAAGACAGCGCTATACAATCCCGCAAGAAGCTGAAGTGGATCGCAGAAAAAAACCAGATTTACTGTTTGAAAATCCTAATATCAATTCAGGCATACCCGTTGAAATTAAATGGGCTGATAAACATTGGACTGCCGCAAATCTTCTGGAACGATTGGAGAATCAGCTTTTTGGTCAATACATGCAGGCTGACAATATTCGCTATGGTATTTATTTGCTTGGATTTATCGGTAATAAACAGAGATGGAATCATCCAACTGAAAAGCGAGATATAGGCTTTGAAGAATTAGTGAACATTGTCAAACATCGAGCCAAGGAAATTGTGGAAAATTGTCCCGGGATTAATTCAATTCAAGTATTTTCTATTGATTTTACCTAAAAAGGGAACCACACGAAGGAATATAATGACAAATTGATATCAATAACTCAAAGTCATAACTGTCAAAATTAAAAAACAAGGAGTACATGTTAAGAGGATCACCCTGACATTACCATCCTTGAGCACTTGTAACTAAATTATTTTTAAAACTGAATCTCCATACATTTTCAGATATATATAATAAAAATGATCCGGGAAGAGCCTCATCCCGATGAATAAGCGGACTCAATTTCACCCTTTTACCCATCGCCCCGATCATTACCCACCACCCATTTCTAAATCATAAAAAGTTACAAGGCGACTGATCAGCCGCCCATACCTCCCTGAACTGACCTGCCACCCCATAAACATATATAAATAAAAAACACCCAAGAAGCCATCTGGTCACTGACCAGATGGCTTCTTTTATTTATACCCCAGTAACCCCATACAAAACAGGAGATGAATTGACCATGGAAATTACACCGTATTTAAAAGCAGGATATCCCGCCTTGTTTATCAGCACCCTCGAACCTCACCGGGCCATTGAATCGATCCGCCCCGATGGATGGAAAACCCTTAAATGGGATTGTCTTCGCGGCATTGTCGATTGCCAGGCTGAACAAACTATCGATTTCGTCAAAGACCCATTGGACGCCTTGCAGTGGCTGGCAAAACAGAGTGAAACCTTGTTGTTTGTTTCCAATTTTCATTATTTTATTGAGTCGGTCGAGATCGTTCAAGGTATCCAGAATAATATCCCCAACTGGAAAGCAAATGGATGCTGTCTTGCAATGGTCGGCCCAGCGGTTCAACTCCCCACCGAGATATCCACGTATTTCACCATTCTTGATTTTTGCCTTCCCTCACGTTCTGAACTGCTGAAAATCCAGACAGACCTTGCAGAAAATGTTGGTCTTCCTGTTTGCTATGAATCTGTTGATGCTGCATTGGGTTTAACCGAATTTGAGGCGGAAACCGCCTTTGCCTTCAGCCTGGTTCAGGAGAAACGGTTTTCACCGGGCGTTATTGTGCAACAGAAACGTCAAATGATCAGAAGAACCGGCCTGATGGAATTCTGGCCACCGGTGCCGATAGCGTCTGTTGGAGGATTAAATCAGCTCAAAACTTATATTGAAAACCGCATCGCCGCTTTTCATCCGGATAATGTCACATTGCCCAACCCGAAAGCGATCCTGTTGCTGGGCATCCAAGGAACCGGCAAGTCTTTATCCTGTAAAGCCACTGCATCCATTCTGAACTGGCCCTTGATCCGACTGGATATCTCAGCATTAAAAGGATCTCTTGTCGGTGAGAGTGAACGACGCATGAGGCAGGCGACAGCTACCATTGACGCTTTTGGAAGAGCGGTTGTCTGGCTGGATGAAATTGATAAGGTTTTTGCGGGTGTTAAATCCTCCGGAAATACCGATGGCGGCACCACTGCCGGAATGTTCGGGCATTTCCTGACCTGGATGCAGGAAACCACAAGCCCGATTCTGGTCATGGCTACGGCTAACAATATTTCAGCACTGCCCCCGGAATTCATGCGGACCGGCCGGTTTGACGCCTTGTTTTTCGTGGACCTTCCCACCGCAAGTGAACGCCTGGAAATTATCCAGATCATGAACCGGAAATATCATACCGCCATCCCGGAAGACTATGCGGAAAAACTCATCGGCTGGACCGGCGCGGAGATTGAGCAACTTGCTAAAGACAGTCTTTTTGACGGACTCGAAACCGCCTATGCCAATATCGTTCCGCTATCCAAAACCATGAAAGAAGACATTACAGCGCTTCAGGAATGGGCGACATCCAGAGCAAGGAAGGCAAATACTGCGGACCCGGTAACCAAAAATAAACTGGCACGGAGGATAAAATAACATGTCGCATATGAGCACCATTGAGCTTGAGGTCAAGGATCTCGATATCCTGTCCCAGGCATGTAACCGGATGGGGTTGAAATTGATCCGGGATCAGAAAACGCATAAATGGTTCGGCAGTAAAGACGGGATTTGTGATCATGCGATATCGATACCGGGCGCTGAATATGAAATCGGTGTGACAAAGAAAAACGGTCAGTATGAACTCAATTGTGATTTTTATGACCGCCGGTTGACCCAGGCCATCGGGGAAAATGGCGGGAGGTTGAAACAGTCATACGCTATTGAGAAAACCCGTCAGGCAGCCAGAATACGCGGATATTCGGTAACTGAAAGGCTCAATGAATCCAAGGTTCAACTGCGTATCTCTATTTCATAACAGCTCATACCATCCCATAACATCTCATCTCATAATAAAAAAGGAGGACCACTTGAAAGAAATCATCATTGATATTGCTGAAGACGGGGAAATCAAGATCGAAACCCGAGGATTTACCGGCAAAGCCTGCATTAAAGAATCTCAGTTTTTAAAGGATATGCTGGGGACGGAAAAAGCCAATCAGTTAACCCCTGCCTATTATGAATCCGAAAAGAGCCACATCAAGAAACACCTTCCCCTTTGCGGATAATCCCACACTCATTTTCAATTCGTCTGTTTCATCAACCAGAATCACCAATCATCATTAAAAATAAACATTTTAAAAGGAGAGTCTTATGGAAAATGCCTTTGATAAGGGCTGTATTATTCAAGTCAGCAGCAGCATGTGGGGAGCAACCAGAAAAATACATTCCGCTTATGTGGAAAAAATGGGGGCTGGCTCAGAATGGCTGAATGCCCACAAGAAGCTGGTGGACCCGAAATCATTGAGGCCGGTGTTCAACGTTATCAGCAATGCAAAAAATTATCTGGCCAAGGTCAGTCTGCCGTTTCCGATCCAGGCAATGGTCTTTGTCCCAAAAGAAATGATTAACTCCATCGATTACAACCTGAATGAATATAAACTCCAGTTCCAGGATGCTGTGGAAAAGTTCAAGTTCGCATATCCGTTTTTAAGGGACCACGCCATTGTCCATCTTGGGGAATTGTTCAATGAATCCGATTACCCGGTGGATATCTCATCCAGATTTTCATTCACCTGGCGGTTTTTAACGCTGAACGTGCCCAACGGCAATACCCGGCTGCTGGCCCCGGAAGTCTACGAGAGGGAAAAGCAGAAGTTTGTTGAAACCATGGAAGAAGCCCGTCAAATGGCGATCAAGGCTTTGCGAGTGGAGTTCACCGAGCATGTTAAGAATTTAACCGACAGGTTGAGTACCAATACGGACGGAAAGCCCCGGATATTTAAGAACGGCACGGTGAATAATTTCTATGATTTCTTTGAGACCTTCAAGCAGCGGAACATATTCGAGGATCAGGATCTCAAGGAATTGGTGACTCAGGCGCAGGCTGTATTAAGCAATCACACGGCTGATGCCATCCGTTCAGATACGCAACTGAAGGAACGGATCAGTCAGGAGATGAGCGCGATTGAATCGAATCTGGATGCACTCTTTTCAGCACCCCGAAGACGGATTGTCATGAATTAAACCATTCCCATATAAACATAAATTCATTCAAAACCCTCTGGTCAAGAAATTGGCCAGGGGGGTTTTTATTTCAGGGAGACGATATGACAAAAGCACAAAAACAACAGTATCAAAATCCGGAGGCTTTAAAAGATATCATCAACCGGCTGCGTGGGATGAAATTCAATCTGGATTGTGGCCACGTTGTAACCTTTGGTTACTTTCTGGGCAATGACATCACGATCCGGAATGGGAAGCATGTAAGGATAATCTGTTCCCAGTGCGGATACTGATCCGGAGATTCCTTGCGGAAGCCCTTCAACCAAGCCATCAACCCATCTATTGAAAAGGAGAACCAACGTGACAGCACAAGAAATGCAGAAACGACAAGCCCGAGCTGAAAATCTCAAGGTATTAAAATCTGAAGACGGACAGTATTTTGTCGAAAGCAGTAACGGCAAAGTCCTGTATCACGTATCCCGGCATAACGATAAATTCATCTGTACCTGCGGGGATTACACACTGAACATCAAGACGGATGCTGAATTCAAATGCAAACATATCCTGGCGGTTTTGAATTCTGAAGACATCGGACCCGTCATATATCTGGAAAAGCACCAGCCGCAGCTTGATGAGCGATTTATCCTGGACATAAAAGGTAAGGATTTCGTCTTATACGCCGGTGTCCTGGATCTGGCCACACAAAAGGGATTGATCAAGCTGGAAGTCGATCTGGTTCAATTCCCGTCAAAAGAAAACAATATGGAAGCGGTGTGTAAAGCAACAGCGGTTTCAAAAACAGGCGCTGTTTATGCTGATTTTGGTGATGCCAATCCGGGAAACTGCACCGCACTGGTTTCCAAGCATATCATCCGGGTCGCATCTACAAGGGCCAAAGGCCGGGCATTGCGCGACATGTGCAATATCGGAATTGCTTGCCTGGAAGAGCTTGGAGATTTTGAAGAAGTGATTCCCCAGAATACGCCGCCGCATCGTGATGAAAAACCCCCGTATAAAAAGCCTGCCAATAAAAAACATCCTGCAAAGCCCTCAAATACAGGCCATGAAAAACCTGCCGGTAATCAACCAAAGATCTCCGAGGCCCAGAAGCGGGCGATTTATAACCTGGGCGAAAGAAAAAAGCTCCAAAAGGATCAGATCGAGAAACAGGTCTTTAATACTTTCGGCTCAAGCATTGATGACCTGTCTTCAGTCAATGCCGGGGCGTTTATTCAACTGTTACAGACCGCATAACACAAACCTCGCCATATCTTTATAAAATCCATTCTCAATCTCCCTATTCAATCCCATTTATATAAAGAGGTATTTTCTTATGAACTTATCGGAGTTGCGGAAAGAGGCGCATTTATCGATATCGTCAATCAGTACATATATAGATTGCGGGCTCTTATATCGATTTTCGCGGGTGGACTGCCTGATACCGGAGTTTAAAGCGGATGTTCTGGTATTTGGAAGCGTCATCCACCGTATTCTGGAGATGTATTATCAGGGGTTTCTGGAAGGTTATAAAATGTCTTTGCTGGAATTATCTGAGCTTTTCCAGAATCACTGGTGTGAATCCGTCAATGGCAATGACAGGGCAAATATCCGGTTTACGAAAGGAAATGATTATCACTCGTTGCTTGAAATGGGCATCAATCTATTAACGACGTGGTATGACAGCCGACCGGGTGAGTTATACCGGTTGATTGCCGTGGAAGAACCATTCAGTTTTACAGTTCCAGGGGTTCCGGTACCCATCATTGGCGGAATGGATCTGGTTGAAGAAGATCCGTCCGGTACGATCATCATTACTGATCACAAAACCCCGGCAAAAGCGATGGCGGAAAAGGATGTTCACATAAACCAGCAGTTAACCATTTATCAGATGGCGGCAAAGGCCAATGGGTATGCCAGCCGGGAGATCATGCTGAAATTCGATTGTCTGATTAAAACAAAAACCCCGAAATTCCAGCAATATTATACCACCAGGTCCGAAAACGACGAACAGCGCATGATCCGGAAAATTCAATCAGTCTGGGAAGGAATGGCCAAGGGTGTTTTTGTTCCGAATGATCTGAGCTGGAAATGCAATAACTGTTCATACAAAACCGCCTGCAACGAATGGTTTATGCAAGAAGCCGCATAAGCACCCGCCATGTTTTGAAAATCAATGCTTCTGGTATCTATACGCAAGCGCTATTTAAGCACAATTTACGAAAGCTGATACCTGCAATATCCGGTTTCCTTAAGCGGGTTTTTCTAAATAAACAGTTAACCATATAAAATCCATGAGGAGAAAAATGCTTAGAATTCCAATATGCCCAAAATGCAATACCCCATCACATGTTGTTTTAATAAATTATGCACAAAAAATAGGCACTGCGGTTGGCGGAACAGTCGGAGGTGTCGCAGGCTATCTTGGATCGCTGTCAGGAGCATCGACAGGTGCTGCGGCAGGCGCTGTTATCGGATCATTCGTTCCAATAGTTGGCACTGGAGTCGGTATCATCGCTGGCGGATTTACGGGTGCTTTAGCAGGGTTCTTCGCAGGCTCCGCTGTGGGCAATCGGGTTGGAGAACGTATAGATCGCCATGTGATTTGCAAATATCGCTGTAATCGTTGCCGAATTAAATTTGCCCGGTAAATATTTAAAAAAAGGAGTCAAAAACAATGAAATACATATTAACCTTCATAGGCGGAATTACAGTTGGTTTACTCACAGCCATGGGAATATATGCCGCAGATGAATTCGATAAAGAAGAGGAGAAACACACAATCGATGGAGGCGAAGATACGATCATTCAGGATGAAATTCAAGCTGATGGGGGCGAAGATATCCATGAGGATGGTATCGTTGAAGACTACAGGTCAATACTCTCCCGGCAATTCTGAGATTTAAACTGATTCTGAAAAGGGGCCATCGGCAGTTCGCTGGTGGCTCAACACTTTATTTAAAAAAGAATATTTTTTTTTGAATAGACTTTTCGAGGCATAAGCAGTATTGCCCAAAGCGGTTGATTATATTAAACCAAGCGTATGCGCCCCTTTGCAAGTCAGGGATAGGCCACTGGTAAAGCATACCCCCAAAAAGTGTGGGGACTACAGTGGGGACCATTTTTTTAAAAAAGAAAAAGGGTTAACGACATAGGCCGTAACCCCTTGATTTTTATTGGCGCGCCTGAAGGGATTCGAACCCCTGACCTACGGATTAGAAGTCAGAGCCTTCAGAGTTTCCTGAACTCCTCATTACCATGAAAAGCCCCGTTATTCGGGGCTTTTCCATTTTTTAATCTTAGTCGCTTTTATGTCATTTTTGCATGCTTTGGAAAGATTTTCTCACACAGATTCTCACACAGAAAAAATCAAAAGATCAATTATCGGGACTATGATCAACAGCTATGAACATGCCATTAAAAGATATCGACCGATTTTCGGGCGGGACACGTATTGCGCATAGGAAATCACCTGGATACTCCATGCCGTATCCCCTATCCGAAGAGGATGCGATGATCAAGTGAGGATCTCAGAATATCAATATGTTGTGTCTATGACAAGCGACTGGTGTCAACAGAAAAATAACCGAGGAAATCGCCCGTGTGTCCTCATCTCTGCGGGTGCAGGTGAACAGGCAGTGAATCGGGTCGGCCTACACCATTTTTTAACGGCATCAAGACCTCGCGCCTGGATAAAATGGGGTCCCATTCCTCCCCCACCGGCGAGATTTTCTTCACCGACACCAGGGTGCCCAAGGAAAACATTCTGGGCCGCCCCGGGGACGGCGCCCGGATCGTGTTTGAACATCTAGTTTGATTAAATAATTGATGTTTAATACTTTTTGTGTAAAAGTGACTTGAACGTAAACGGTATTGCCTATCTTTTTGCGCTCAGCCACAAAAGTAAACGAATAAATACACCGAGAAAATCGTATAAATCATTATCTAATAATACCAGCGGGGGTAATCTCAATCTCGGTCTCCCTGCTTGCGTTCATCTTCGGGGTCAAAAAAATCGATTTCTGCATCAAGGTCCCGAAAACGTTTGTTTTGCTCGTGCGAACATATCCTGGCCCAGGCTATAACGCCGATCCACCCCGCTGCGGCAAAAGAAAGGAAGGCAGCGGTTCTTCCATAAGAATGGCTTGTAATGGCCCAGATTGCCAGCGTACATGCCGCGATCGCAACAATCAGCCAGACGAACATATGGCAGTTGCACGGATCACGCTCAGGAACTGAGGGAGAGAACCAAATCTGTTCCCCGATCTCCGTCCTCTCAAATTCAGAATCATCAAGATTCGTTTCAATTATCCTGTCCCTGAACTTGACAACGACTATTTTCTTTTCGGGCTGGCTGCCAAATGATTCCATCCTTCTTTTTTCGATCACTTCACCTTTGACCCTCAGAGAACAAAGACGATCAATGAGACGTTTTTCTTGTAGCGCGCAAAGATTAATTCTCATCTTCCATCCTCCCCGGTAAAGATTTTTTTTAGGCCCAAAGAAAACATAACTGGGAGACACGTCGCCATGAAAAGCTTTTTACGAAACCGCCACCTCGCTCACCGGCAATTCGTAAATGATAATGCCTGACCCATGGAGCCGTTTTGCGACGGCACGCAAGGCCTCCCGGACTATTTCCTCGTTGTCGTCGTCGGCAACCACGGCAACGGCACTGTTATAGCCCGGCCACACGGCAGTGTCCATTTTGGGATCAGAGTTCGGCCCTTTGCCGTGCACCCGGTCCCATTTTGTAAAACCGATTACGCAGCAATCATTTAACGTTTCCATTACATCATCATCATAAGTCACATCATAAATCGTCAGAAAGAGTTTCATGATCTCACCTTGTTTAATCTTCGATTTTCAAGCTGGAAATAGATCGTTGGAACCAGCACCAGAGTGACCAGGGTGGAGAGCGCAAGACCGCCCAACATGGTAATCCCCAGGGGATTCCACGCTTCCGCGCCAACGCTTTTCGATACAGCCATGGGAAACAAACCGCAGAAGGTGGTCAGAGTGGTGATCAAAACCGGCCGCAGCCGGTTCCTTCCCGCATGCGTAATGGCGTCAAACAGCTTTTCCCCGCGGTTCTGGAGCAAATGGATATAATCCAGCAGAACAATGGCGTTATTCACCACAACACCCATGAGCATGATGAGTCCCATAAAGCTCATGAGCCCCAGTTCAACGTGAAACAGGTAAAATACGATAAAGACTCCGGAAAACGCAAAAGGCACCGAAAACATGATAATAAAGGGATCCCTTAGGTTGCCGAACAAGGCGGCCATGATCATATACACGAGAATAATCCCTAAAATCAGTAGATTTGTCAGGTCATGAAATGCCTTTTGCTGCTCTTCCACATCGCCCCCGAAATGCGTTGAAATCCCTTCGGGAACGCCCATTTGTAAAAGCGCCTGTTCCACGTCCGCCCGTCCCTCGCCCAGGGATTTCTTAAACAGGTCGGCCTCGACCTTGACGAACCGCTGCCGGTTCTTTCGCTGGATCTCGATGGGGCCGCTGCCTTCGATCACGCTTACCACATTCTTTAATCGGACCTTCCGTCCGTCTTGCGTAAATACCGGCGCATTTAGAAGGTTATCCAGATTGTTTTTATCTGTTTTTGAAAGCCGGGTAAAAATGTCAAAATTATCTCCTGCATCACGAAACTGAGTGGCTTCGTTTCCGTAAAAATAATTGCGAAGCACCATTGAAATAGAGGCGACACTCAGTCCCAGCTCGGACGCCTTGGCCCGGTCGATCATCACCCACAATTCAGGACGGGGGGCCTTCTGGCTGATGGAGACGTCCACCAGGCCGCGGATGCTTTCCATGGTTGATTTCAACTGATTCGCAAAATCAAGCAACTGGTCCAGGTCCGAGCCTTGAAGCTCCACAATCAGCGGCTTGGCGTTTCCCATGAGGATTCCCATGATCGGATCCTGGGACATGACCTTGAGCTGGCTGATACCGGGTATTTTTTCAATATTATCCCGCAGGGCGTTGGCAACCTCCTTTGCGCTGCGATCCCGTTTGTCGCAATCCACCAATTTAAACCCGATTTGCCCCACATTGGGCCCTTCATCAAAGCCTAATGCAACCCCCTTTCCTTCTTCGGTTTGCCCGTCAAACGCATAGGACGCCCTGAATTCTTCGGGTTTCACGACGGTATCGATGGCATCAAGGATCTGTTGGACCACCCGGCTGGTTTCTTCGATGCGTGTTCCTTCAGGCATGCGAAAAGCAACGGCCATGTCCCCGCTATCCACGGCCGGAAATAACGCGGAGGATAAAAACGGAATCAGGGAAAGGCTGCCGGCAAACACGGCAATGGCCAGCCCGAATACCATCTTCCGGTGGGAAAGCGCCCAGGCCAGAATGCTTTCATAGCCGCGTTCCAATGCCACAAATCCGTTTTCGCTCACCCGTCGGAATCCGGCCAGAAATCCCTTTTCATCATCGTCCCCATGGCCGGAAATCCATTTGGAAGACAGCATGGGGGTCAGGGTCAGGGCGGTAAAAAGGGAGGCCAGAATGGTAATGGAAAGAACAAACGCAAGCTGTTTGAAAATAATGCCGGCAAGCCCGGTGAGAAACATCATGGGCACAAAGATCACCACGGTGGTCAAGCTCGAAGCCGTGATGGCCAGTCCCATTTCACTGGTCCCGAACATGGCCGCCATCCCCGGGCGGGCTCCCCGCTCTAAATGCCGGACAATGTTTTCAAGCACCACCACGCCGTTATCCACCACCATGCCGGTGGCGATGGCCAGCGACATCAATGAGACCATATTGATCGTATATCCAAAAAAATACATGAAGGTAAAAGAAATCATTAAAGAAAAAGGGATGGATAGAGCGATGATTAATGCAGGCCGGAACCGCCGCAGCATGGCAAAGGTGACAAGGACCACAAAAAAAATTCCCCACCCCAGAGTGTTGCTGAGGTTCTTGATACTGTTGAGGATGTTTTCAGAGCTGTCCATGACAAAATTAATCTTTATATCAGATGGAAGGGTTGATTGTAGCTCAGTGAGTCTTTCCCTGACCCGATTAATGACCTCAACGGTGTTTTCCCCGGTCTGCCGCTGAAGAATCATGACGATCCCTTTTTTGCCGTCTCCCCATCCATTAATGTCCTGGGTTTTATAATCGTCTTTAACGTCAGCCACATCCCGCAGATATATTGATTTGCCGTTGAAACTGCCGATAATGGTATTTCCAATTTCCTCAACGGTCCTGTATCGGCCGGGGACCCTGACAAAATAGTCATTTAATCCGGTCTTGATGTTGCCGGCCGGAAGGTTGAGATTCTCCGCAGCCAGCGCCTGGTTAATCATGGGAAGTGAAAGGCGATACCCTTCTATTTTTTTTAAATCAAAATAGACATTAATGCGTCTCTGCATGCCCCCATAGAGGTTAACTAAACCCACTCCGGGAACGCGCCTCAGCTCATCGGCGATTTTTTTATCCGCAATACGATACATCCTGGGCCAGCTCGCATCTCCGGTGATGGTCCCGAAAAGGATCGGGGCTGTGGCGCTGCTGAATTTATAAAGCATGGGTTGCTCAATGTCTTCGGGCAGCGTCCGCTTGGCCAGTTCCAGTTTATCCCGGACATCATTGGTGGCTACATCCAGACTCGCTCCCCAGTTGAACTTGCATACGACCACGGAAAGATTGTCTAAAGACTTGGAGGTCAGCGTATCTAAATTATTAACGCTGTTGACCTCGTCCTCGATCTTTTTTGTCACCTCTGTTTCCACATCCGACGCGCTGGCACCGGGCCAGGTGGTGAGAATCGATACCACGGGCGGTTCAATGTCGGGAAGCATGTCGATGTTTAATTTAAAAATAGAAACAAAGCCCAGCAATGCAAGCGCCAGTAAAAGCATCAGTGTGGCAACCGGCTGCTTAACGGAAAATTCAGGGAGTCTCATGGCATATCCCCCGGATTTTTTTCAACGTCCTTATTTTGAATGATTTCCACCGGCGTATTATCCCTTAAGCGGTTTTGTCCCTGGATGACTACCTGATCCCCTTCAGCCAGGCCGGATGAAACTTCCACCCGGTTGCCTTGAAAAATTCCGGTCTCGATATTTTTTATACGGGCTTTCCCCTCTTTAACCGCATAAACATAATAATTTCCGGTTCCCGGCATTTTATTCAAGCCTTCCCGTTGGATTAAAAGCGCCTGTTTTTTCCCGAAATAAAGCCTCACATGCGCGAACATACCGGATCGGAGCTGCATGTCATCGTTTTTGATATGCACTTCCGCCTTGATGGTGCGCGTCATGGGGTCGACCGTGGGATTGATAAGCGCCACCTTTCCCGTAAAAGTCCGGCCCGGACAGGCATCTGTCACAAACGTCACTGCAAGATCTTCCCGGATATTGGAAAATTCTATTTCCGGTACCGTCAGTTCGACCTTGAGCACCTTTTCATTGGATATCGTTAATATAGGCGCCTTGCTGTTTGACATATTTCCCGGATCCACAAACCGGTCGGCCACAATGCCGGACTGGGTGGCGTAAATATCATGATCCCGAAAAAGGACATCAAGTTCCTTTAACGCAGCTTGCGCCTCCTTGAGCCGGGCTCCGGCCACATCCAGCTCCGCCTGGATATGGTCCAGCTTTTGTTTCGGGGCCGCTTTTGATTTATACAAATTTTCAATGCGGCGAAAATCCTTTTCCAGTACATCTACACTGGTCTGGGCTACCTCCACCACAGCCCGTCCCCGGTTAAGGTTCGCAGTAATCTGATCTTTCTCCAAAGATGCGACCAGCTGGCCTTTTTCCACCCAATCTCCCTTTTCCACAAAAATCTCTTCGATGATTTTACCCGGCACTTTGGCATACAGGGCCGCCGATTGTATGGGGGTAAGGTCTCCCGTCACATCCGTGAACCAGTCCAGTTCACCTGTTATTGCAGGGCTTATGGTCACCGGAATAACTGTCGTTTTTTCAACTCTTGTCACTTCACGATGTTTGGCCCGCCATACATTAATAACAACAACGGCCAGACAGGCCAGGATCAGCAGACTGACCACGACGGTGACTTTATTTTTTGCGCTTTTTCCGTCACTCATATAACTATCTCCTTGTTTGTTACCGTGTTGCACTTTGACATGCATCGTTTGATCCGATGGCCCGGACCAGCGTCGCCTTTGAAATCATGTATCCGTATAAGGCACTGTAGTAATTCATCTCCGCCTGAGTCAGGAAGGACTGGGCGTCAAGCACATCAGTGGATGTTGTCACCTGCTGCTGATATTGCAGGTTTGTTATCCGAAAATTTTCTTTTGCCTGAGCCAGCGCTGTTTCTGCTGTTTTGATATTTTCACCGGCAACCATGAGTTTTTCATAGGCGTTCTTAACCTCCAGACGAATACTGTCTCTGATGCCGTCGATTTTTGCCTCAAGGGCTTTCATCTCATAGGTAGCTTTGTTAACGTCCGCACGGGTTTTTCCCCATTCAAAAAACTGCCATTGGGCCTGGGCGCCGATGATCGTATTGTAGCTGTTTCCAAAATCATTATTCGTAGCTCGCAGATTATCGCCGATCTGCTCATAACGGCCGGTAAGATAAACTTTCGGATAATAATTGCTTTGGGCCATCTTTATGCCAAGGCCGGCCTGGGCCTGGGCGGTTTCAAGCTGTTTGAGTTCCGGTCGATATTTCATGGCAAGGTCAAAGAGTTCGGCGATATCGTAATGAAAGGGAGGAGAGGGGGCGATCTCCATAATGGTTGTATCTTGGGCAATATCCCGCTTTAAAATGGTATTAAACGCGGCCACCGCCACATTCAGGATGCTTTCCGCACTGACCCGGTTTTGCCGGGCATGGGCCAGCGCCACCTGGGATCTTAGCAGATCGTTTTGAGGAATCAGTTCCTGGTCGTAAAACTGCTGTGCATCCGCGACATGGGCGGAAAGCTGTTTCACCGCTTCATCAGAAACGCCCAGATACCGTTTGGCCAGCAGAATATTAAAATATCCGACCTTGACATCCCGGGTAACATCCATCACCGCCTGATCTTTTTCAATATCAGACATCCGGATGCCCAGTTCGGCGATTTTGCGGCGGGTAGTCAGGGCAAACCCGGTGAATAGAGGTTGGGCGATGCTGACATCCCATGCGAACCGGTCTTTATCAGATATGGGAAGATCGACACCGCCGAAAATAACAATGGGCGTTTCCTTAAACTGGGCATAAGAGTAACCGGCGGACAATTTCGGAAACAGATCGGCTGCTGCGCTTTTTTCATTTTCCATTGCGGCCCGCTGTTTCTCAATTGCCTCCTGAATCAGCATATTATTTCCAATGGCTTCTGATATCGCAATCTCCAGAGAAAGGGGATTCTCCTGTGCGCCGCATGGATTTACGCCAAAAAACAGCAGGGACATCAAAACAAGTACCCAGCTAAAACAGGCAAAATACCCTGAAAACATAATTATTTTTGATTTAATCACAAGCCTCTCCCTTTGGTAATAAAACGCCTTCAAAGAAAACCGTCTCGATAATGGAAATACTTTCCTCAAACGGATGCTTTTTTGGATCATCCAGCCAATAAAAAAGAAACGCATTGATATTGCTCATAAAAGACAAGGCCAGGGCATACGGATCAATCGGACGATACACACCTTTTTCGATCCCCTCGCTAAACACATCGCTCAGCTTGTTTAATATGTCATCATAGTATGCCTGCAGGTCCTTGGTGAGTGCTGCCCTCAAATTCAAACTCCCGCCGAGCGTTTCGGCAAAATAAAGGCGGACCGCCATGGCGTTGGCCATAAACAGCTCCCCGTATGATCGGACATATTTTTTGAGTTTATGATGGCAGTCGCCTTTCTCTTTGAGGGCTTGGTCAAGGGATGACTGGAACTGCTCTGCGGTATCAATCAGGAGTGAGTTGTAAAGGTCTTCTTTGTTTTTGAAGAATTTATAGAGGGTTCCGATGGCAAACTCGGCATGATGGGCAATTTCGTGCATCGAAACATTGGGATATCCTTTTTCCGAAAAAAGCTCCAAGGCCGCGGAAAGCATCATGCCCCGGTGGCGCAACCGGTCTTTTTCCCGGCGCGTTAGCTTTTTTCCGTCTTTATTCATAAATCCTCAGTAATGCCTTTAAATTGTAAGGGATAATAGTCAGAGCACTGAACTGTAAATATTTTTAGACATATGGTTTAAAAATATGACGCTATATTATAAAGTATGGCGTATTATATCAAGAAAAATTTTGCAAAAAATTTGCATTTATATAATTTGCATGCTAATTATATGCATATAAATTATTTTGCATAAAAAGATTGATTATACAAAGGAAAAACCATGACTTTTCAGGATTGTATTTGTTTTCAACTTGGCACGATTAGTCGAAAAATTACACTGGATTACAGGAACAAAATTGCAGGCTATAATCTTACCCATTCCCAATTTTTCGTTTTAATGGCGGTTCTTGAATGTGAAGGATTACAGCCAAGCCATCTGGCTGAAAAAAGCTATATAGACCGGGCAACCGTTACAGGGCTTATTGATCGTCTGGAAAGGGATGGATGGGTGGAACGGCACCGAGACGTGCCAGATCGTCGGGCTTTGAAAATATATCTTTCGTCAAAAGCAAAAAAGCACAAAAAGGAGTTCGTAGCAATTTTTAATGAAATTAATGGATCATTTAAGGACCGCTTCACAGGTGAAGAATGGGAACAGCTTCAATATTTGCTGGGAAAACTTGAACCATGATGAGAAAATTTTTTTACCCGTCAAGTATTGCGGTGTTTGGCGTAAAGGATAACCCTAAAAATCTGGCCAAAAATATCATCGCAAACTGTGATAAAATGAAATTTAAAGGAAATATCTTTCCGGTTGGGAGAAGCACTGGAAAGGTATCTGGAAGAACAATCATCACAGACCCCCATGCCTTGGCAAAGGATATTGATCTTGCTGTGATTCTGGTGCCGGCTGATATGGTGGCGGAAACGCTTGAAATTTGTGGCCAAAAGGGGATTCGATATGCGATTGTCTCAAGCGGTGGTTTTCGAGAATTTAGCAAAAATGAAAATACGGCTGAAAAAAATGTTGTTGCCATCGCCAAACAATACGGCATACGGTTCATCGGCCCGAACTGTATTGGGGTTATCTGCACAAATTCAGGTCTTTGCACGCCGTTTAGTCCTCTTCAGCCTAAAAATTTCAAAAAAGGCAATGTTAGTTTAGTTTGCCAGAGCGGCGGGGTTTCCATCCAAATCGCATACCATTTTTCAGAGGAACATCTCGGCTTTTCAAAAATCATCAGCATTGGCAATAAACTCGATTTAGACGAAACCGATTACCTCTCGTATCTTTTGGAAGACCAGGAAACCTCGCAGATCCATTTCTATCTGGAAAGCATTGATCACGGCCGTAAGTTGATGCAGCTTGCCCGAGAAACCGAGAAACCGATAATCGTTTACAAATCCAATATCGGTTCAACATCATCAGAGGTTGCAAGATCTCATACAGCAGCCCTTTCAAGCGATGACCGTATTATCAATGGCGCTTTTAGACAGACCGGAATTATACGTGCCGAAAGTATCCATGATATGACTGTATGCGCTAAAGCGTTGCAGCTTAAGCCGCTAACCGGAGATCAACTGGTGGTTATCTCATTATCAGGCGGGTTTTCCGTTATTTTAGGCGATGCATGCGAAAATTACGGATTCAGTTGTCCGCAACTACCACCGGAGCTGATCAGTGACATTGAAAGTTTTCGTCGTGGCGGCGTGATTCAAATGTCGAATCCGATGGATTTTGGCGATGTCCATAATTACGAAGGGTTGATTTTTACGCTGGAAAAATGCCTGGCGCTCGATTTTATTGACGGTATGGTTTTGTCTTTAATGTATGATCCTGACATGGCCCGTCTTTTTGGAACAGAGGATGAGGCGTATAATACCATCCTCGAGTTTTTATCCAAAATCAGCCAACGATTCAATAAACCGATTGCGCTGAGCTTTTTCGCCGAAAGAAGATATATCGACGCATTTAAAAAATCGAACGTTTTTCCGGTATTCAACGATCCCGTTGAAAGCGTTCGGGCTTTGCGCAAAAACCGCGATTACTGGAAAGTTAAAAAGAAATATTCATAACAAGGAGCTGTTAATGAACATTCTCAATAAAGCATTAAGCGAGAACAGGTTTGTCCTGACGGAATATGAAGCCAAAAAAGTCCTTGCTGAGTATGGCATCCCGGTTTCAAAGGAAATCCTTGTGGATAGCGAGACGGCCCTTATGGATGCGGTTAGGAACATCGGTTTTCCCGTGGTGATCAAGGGATGTGATCCAAAATTTGTCCACAAATCCGAAAAAGACCTGATTCGAACGGATATTCGGTATGAAAAAGAAGCGATCGCGGCGTTTCATGACATCCAGGCGCGCATGACGGGAGTCTCCGGTGGCGTTCTTGTTCAGGAGATGATCATGGGAAAACGCGAACTGGTTGCCGGATTAATCCGGGACAGCCAGTTCGGCCCATCCGTGATGTTCGGCATCGGCGGAATATTTACTGAAATATTCAATGATGTTGTTTTTCGAATCGCTCCCATCGATAAATCCGACGCATTGGGCATGATGGAAGAAATCCGGGGGAAACGAATTCTGGAGGCCGTTCGGGGACTGGAACCGGTGGACCGTGAACAGTTAAGTAATCTTTTAGTTCGCATCGGACAGATCGGTATGGAAAATGAAATGATTCAGGAAATAGACATCAATCCGATCATCATTTCAAAAGGAAGGGGCATCGCTGTTGATGCTATGATCGTTCTCAAATCTTTATAGAAATAAAGGCTATGATGAAGGAAACACATGAATTGATTGCACAGTTGGATGCAATTTTTCACCCCGAGTCCGTTGCGATCATCGGACTTCCGAGGGGATTCAAGGCGGGAAAACTGTTTCTCATGGCGCTGTTGGATTTAAAATATGCCGGTCGCATTTATCCGGTCCATCCCAAAGCAAAAGAGATCGACGGATTAAAAGCCTATCAGAGTATCGCAGAAATTCCCGGAACCGTTGATCTGGCAATTATCCTGGTGCCACACCACCAAACGCTACCGATCGTCAAAGCGTGTGCGGCCAAGGGCGTCAAAGGAGCGGTACTTTTCACCGCAGGATACAAAGAGACCGGAACAGAGGAAGGGCGCAAAGTGGAAGCTGACCTGACCCGGGTGGCGCAATCTTCAGGCATGCGGCTTTTCGGGCCGAATTGCATGGGATTATATGTTCCGGAATCGGGCATTTCTTTCTTTCCCGGACTTTCGAAAAAGTCAGGGCCGGTTGGATTTATTTCCCACAGCGGGTCGCTGGCTAATATTCTCGGCCGAGTTGCCCCGCAAAAAGGGATTTACTTCAGCAGCGCCGTGAGCCTGGGGAATGAATGCGACATTTCCAGCGCTGACATGCTTGCCTATTTAGGAAACGACCCGAATACCGGTGTCATTGGCGCCTATCTGGAAAGTATCCGAAACGGACCATATTTCTTAGAAGCCCTGAAAAAGGCATCTGAAAAAAAACCGGTTATTCTCTGGAAGGTCGGATTGAACCCGGAAGGACAAAAAGCCGCCAGCTCTCACACGGGTGCCCTGGCGAGTCAGAGTCATATATGGGAAGCGGTTATACGGCAGACAGGCGCTGTGCCGGTCAAAGGATTTGATTTTCTGACAGATGCTCTGATGGGTTTTTCCATGCTTGGCGACGGCATCGGTGATCGGATAGCCATTCTTTCCGGCCCGGGAGGTCTGGCGGTTGCGGCGGCCGAAGCCTGCGGTGACGAAGGATTAAAACTGGCGAAACTCTCAGATAAGACGCGCTTAGAATTATCTGGTTTTGTTCCGCAAACCGGCACCAGTCTTTCAAATCCTGTGGATGTCGGACTGACCGCCTCTCTGGAAATGGAAATTTATACCCGGGCCGCACGTGCTCTTGCGGCGGACCCGGGTGTGGATGCCGTGTTCGTCATCGGGGTCGGGATGGACCGGAAAACAAATGAATTATATACGGAATCTATGATTCAGGCACACCGGGAGCTTGGAAAGCCTTTTGTCATTATAAACATACCCGGGTTTGATACGGATCTGGCCCAAACGTTTTGCCGGGCAGGAATTCCCTTTTTTGAAACAACGGAACGGGCCATGGCTGTTTATGCGATGGTAAGGCGGTATCAGGTATGGCGAAGAAAACAAAGAAAAAATTAAAAAGAATCGAAAATTCATCTGAATGAAAGAACGAATTGTAAATAACCATAGCATGTCGGAGGTTGAATGATTTCATATCCTTGTGGTAACAGACCGGTTATAATCGGTGTCGGCCAGTGCATGAACCGATCAAATGATCCGGATGATACGAAGACAGCCATGGAATTGATCGATGATGCCATCCGGCTGGCAGAAAAGGATTCCCTGGCAGCCTCTCTTGTACAACAGGTGGATATGTTATGTCTGGTAAATATATTTTCCATGCCGCATGGAAATCACCTTGCCGAACTTTGCAACCGCCTCGATATCCGACCGGACAAACAGTTGTACACTTGGGTTGGTGCAACCGCGCCGCAGTGGTTTGTCAATCAGGCCGCGGATAAGATAATCAGCGGCAAGGCAAAGGTTGCCCTGATCTGCGGTGGCGAGGCAATCCATTCCAAAAAAATTGAAGCCAAAGCCAAGGGCACACCCTTTGAACAATGGAATTTTCCTGTGAAAGAACCCTGGATGGCGGGAGATCTTCGCGATCCGCTGACCCCGGCGGAATTGAAATACGGTTTAATCCTGCCGATACATATTTATCCGCTTTTTGAAAATGCATTGCGCCATCATGAGTCCCTCTCCATTGAAGAACATAGAAAAGAGCTGGGAGAATTTTGCGCCGGGTTTTCTTCTGTTGCGTCTTTAAATGATTATGCCTGGTTTAAGACACCCAAAAGCAGAGAGGAAATTGAAATTCCTTCTGATACAAATCCCATGGCTGCGTTCCCGTACACAAGGTCCATGTGCTCTATCATGCAGGTGGATCAGGCGGCAGCGCTTTTTATGACAAACGAACAAACAGCCATGGAACTCGGTGTTCCCAGGGACAAATGGATTTATCTACTGGGCTCCGGTGATGCTTCCGGCATCTGGCACGTATCTGAACGGAAAAACTTTTTTTCATCGCCCTCCGTAAAAGTGGCTGCAGAAAAAGCCATGGCACAGGCGAATGTATCATTGGAAAATATCGATCTTTTTGATCTCTATAGCTGCTTTCCCTGCGCTCCGAGAATCGTTCGGAATATGCTTGAAATTCCCAAAAATGATCCGCGACCACTGACGGTGACAGGCGGCATGCAGTATTTCGGCGGTCCGGGTAACAACTATACGCTTCATGCCATCTGTAAAATGGTGGAACTGCTTCGGCAGGACAAAGACAAGATCGGGCTGATTCATTCGCTCAGCTGGTTTATCAGCAAGCATTCTATTGGAATATATGCCGGCCAGGGAAAAGAAATGCCAAAACGTCAGATCCCCCCGGAATCCTACCAGGCAGAGCTTAAGAAATTAAAGGGGCCGCCGTTAATTGATCAGGCATCCGGAGATGCCGTTGTTGAAACATACACATTATTTCATGACCGGTCCGGACAACCGATTGATGCGGTTGTTATCGGCAGGCTGGATAACGGTGCGCGGTTTTTGGCAAAAATCGAGAAGGACAAAGACTTGCTGGCAGCAATGATGGAAACCGAATTCATCGACAGAAAGGGAAGTGTCGACTTTAAGGACGGGTTTAATATTTTTCGTTTCTAACAGAAACTATCAACAAAAGGAGCAAAGCAGAATCAATGCATGTTGGAATTTTTGCAGATATTGAAGGCAGTTTTGGGATATGGCGAATGCGTCAGTGCCGTATGGGAACACGGGAGTGGCAGTATGGACGCGCCTGTTTAACCGAAGATGTCAATCATGCCATTCAAGGTGCTTTTGACGGTGGTGCCGATAAAGTCACGGTTAAAGACACTCATGAAGTCGGGTTTAACTGCCTGATTGACAGGTTGGATTCCAGAGCAAAATATATTGGAGGTCATTATAGTAGTCCATCCCTGTTTGGAAAGATTACAGACCTGGACCTGGTCCTGTATGTGGCCATTCACGCTGCTTCCGGAACAGAAGGCGCCTTTTTTCCCCACACACATTATGGTATTTTTTCTGAAGTCAGGCTAAACAACAGGCGTGTCTGCGAGATGGATATTTATGGGGCTTATCTTGGTGAACTGGGTATTCCCATCGGTTTTGTTTCCGGAGAAGATATTGCCGTAAAACAGGCGTTAGCATCGCTGCCCTGGGCAAGATCTGTTGTCGTTGATAAAAGGAAAGAAGCCTATACCTCAAGTGAAAAAAGTCTCCGTTATCTTAAGGAAGGCAGAGCGATGCTAAGGCAGACTGCACAAGAAGCTGTCCGTAATGCATCTAAGATGCAGCCTCTGGTCATACCCGGTCCGCTTCATTTTGAAGCTGTTTTTCGCACCCGGCTGCTTGCCGATAAATTCAACAGGTGGAAGTTCAAACAAACAGGTGAAACGGTTGAGTGGGAATCTGAAAATATGATCGACGGGTTTGACATGCTGAACAAATTAACGTTTATTCCACCCAAAATATATCCATTTCGAAGACAGTTTGCCTTTTTGCTGCGAAGCTACTTTCGCATTAAAAACACTTATTTTGCACCGAAACCGAATTCGGAAGACGCGGCTGAAACCTGACAGATATTTCCACTGACCCTGAAGAGCAGTTTTTTAAAATAATAGATATCCAAAGTGCAGAGTAATTAAAAAAAGGATTCGGACATGACACTGATTTATGAAAAAAAAGACGGCATTGCGTATATCACTTTAAATCGTCCGGAAGCCCAGAATGCGTTTGATCCGGAAACGGTTGTTGCGATTGTCAGCGCATGGGAAGATTACCGGGACGATGACAGTCTTCGCTGTGCCATTATCACCGGCGCGGGCGAAGACACATTTTCGTCAGGTGCGGATCTGAAACGTCTCATTCCTTTAATCACCGGCGTTCGGCAACCAGAAACCGAGGCAGATAGAATAATTCAGAAAGATCCTATGCTTTTGCAGAAAGCATTTTTAAGAAATTTTAAACTGTATAAACCTGTAATCGCAGCGATCAACGGAAGCGCCATTGCCGGGGGAATGGAAATTCTGTATTCAACGGATATTCGGATTGCAGCTGAAGGCGCTAAGTTCGGCCTCCAGGAAGTCAAATGGTCCATCCTCCCATTAATGGGCTCCACCATTAAGCTTCCTCGTCAGATTCCCTATGCGAAAGCCATGGAAATTATGTTGACCGGCGAACTCATTAGCGCGGAAGAAGCCTTAAAGTACGGGTTTATTAACAAGATAGTTCCAAAAGACCAGGTGATGGCGGAAGCTGAACGAAACGCAAAAATCATTGCGAAAAACGGCCCCCTGGCTGTCAAGGCAGTAAAACAATCTGTTCAGGAAGGCATTGGATTATCACTTGAGGAAGGTCTGGCAAAAGAACTTGAGATAGGTATCCCTGTGTTTTTAAGTGAAGATGCAAAAGAAGGACCCCGGGCATTTAAAGAAAAAAGGGAGCCGAAATTTAAAGGCAAATAAGTCTTGAGTCGATTTCCCAAATTGTAAAATACTTAAAAGCTTGTGCTTGGCAGACGTTTGGGGCAATCCCAGCGGTGCCTACAAAGGGCTGCTGCAAAACGGCAAGATTGAGCGGCATAAGTTTAATCTTTTCATAAATTAGAAGGAAATGACTATTATGGACATCACCGAGGCGATTCGAGAAAGAAAGAGCATCCGGGGGTTTAAATCCGATCCTGTAGAAAAATCGATTATCAAAGAAATTTTGTAACTGTTCAGTAAAAAAAATCAATTTTTTAAAAAAAGTTCTTGACATAGTTTTTTGTTAAATTTTGAAAAACAGGAAGACGTTCAGCATC